>NZ_JBHZCF010000001.1:0-45916 GCF_042755225.1 Streptomyces sp. NPDC059169
CCGCCGTCAAACTCGCCATCACCCTCGACCGCGCCATCTCCCTCAAAGACGTCACCCGCCACCCCCACCTCACCGACCTCGCCCAACTCATCGACAACAGGTCCCGTCAGCAGACCGGAGGACTGTTGCAACCACTGTCCGAGCCGGGCGAGGAAGCCCGGACCACGGCGCTGGTGTGCTTCCCCTACGCCGGTGGCAACGCGGTCAACTTCCAGCCCCTGGCCAAAGCGCTCCAGGCCGGCGGTCCCGCGGTCTACGCCGTCGAGCTGCCCGGTCACGACGTGACCGCGGAGAGCGAACCGTTCGCCTCGACCGAGCAGATCGTGGAGGAGGTCGTCGCGGAAATCTCCCGGCTCGGCCTGACCCGGGTCCTGCTGTGGGGCCACTCCTCGGGCACGGCTCCCGCGGTGGCGACGGCGAGGAAGCTGCTGGAGCAGGGGATCGTCGTCGAACACGTCTTCCTCGCCGCGCAGCTCCTCGGTGATGCCGCTGAACGACGCGCCGCGGTCGGCGAATTGACCTCGCGCGGGGACGCCGACATCACCGCGGCGCTGAGTGGGGACAGTGGGTACACCGGCCTCGCGGAGCTGGAGCCACAACACGCCGAGCGCGTCGGCGCCGCGTACCGGCACGACTGCGTGTCCGCACACCGCTACTTCGTCGGCGTGCTCGAAGAACCACCTGCGGTGAGACTGCCGGTGCCCATCACCGTGGTCGTCGCCGCGGACGACCCGATCACCGCGGAATTCCGCAACCGGCACGGCGACTGGGAACTCCTGGCCGAACGTGTCCACCTCCACGAACTCCCCGACGGGGGCCACTACTTCCTGCGTACCCGTCCGGCCGAGGCGGCCAAGGCCGTGCTGCACGCCGCCGAACGGCCGGCTCGCGAGGCGTGACCGCTTGCCGGTCAGCACAACCGAAAGGAACACGAGATGTCGTCCTCATCCCCGGCGTCCTTGCTCGATCTGGATCTGCAGCCCGGTAAGCCACCGATGCTGCGGGTGCAGACTCCCGGTGACGCGTCGAGTTGGGCGGCGGAGTGCCGGGAGGCGTTGCGCGCTCTGGTCAGGGAGCACGGATCGGTGCTCGTGCGCGGTCTGGGGCTGTCCGACCCGGCGCAGGCGGGGGCGGTCTTCACCCGGCTGGCCGACGAGCTGATGACCGAGCGGGAGGCGTTCGCGGCCCGGGAGAAGTACGCCGACGGCGTCTACTCCTCCTCCGCGTGGCCGGCGAACCAGCCGATGTGCATGCACCACGAGCTCAGCTACACCCTTCAGTTCCCCGGGCTGATGATGTTCGCCTGCCTCCAGGCCCCCACCAGCGGCGGAGCCACCGCCATCGCCGACGCAGCCGCCGTCCTGGAGGCCCTGCCCAGCGACATCGTCCAGCGCTTCGAACGCGAGGGCTGGCTACTGACCCGCTCCTACAACGACGAGATCGGCGCCTCCATCGCCGACGCCTTCGGCACCGACGACCACGCCCACGTCGAGGAATACTGCCGCACCAACGCCATCGCCCACCACTGGCAGGACGACGCCACCCTGCGCACCCGACAACGCCGCAGCGCCGTCATCCACCACCCCACCACCAGACAACGCTGCTGGTTCAACCAGATCGCCTTCCTCAACGAATGGACCATGGCCGAGGAAGTCCACGAATACCTCACCGACGTCTACGGCTCCGACGGCCTGCCCTTCAACACCCGGTACGGCAACGGCGACCCCCTCACCCGAGACACCGTCGACCTGCTCAACCGCATCTACCAGGACCACACCCGACGCGAACCCTGGCAGAACGGCGACCTCATGCTCGTCGACAACATCCGCACCGCCCACAGCCGCGAACCCTACGAAGGCGACCGCACCGTCCTCGTCGCCCTCGCCGACCCCGTCCACCTCACCGACTGCTCACCCACCGTCGAAGTCACCACCGACCACAACGAGGTGAGCCCCCGATGACCGCCCACCCCACCACAGCCACCCGCACCGCGACGACCACGCCCAGCACCTGGCAGCACCCCCTGGCCCGACCGCAGCACGTGCCGTCCTTCGCCGTCATCTCGGGTGCCCAGGTCCAACGGGCACTCGCCGGCCGGGAGAAGCAGGTCCTGGAACTCGTCGAAGCGACCTACCGCCTCCACGGCGCCGGCAGCTCCGTCAACCCACCGTCCTACTTCCTGCGCTTCCCCGACCGACCGACCGACCGCATCATCGCCCTCCCCGCCTCGCTCGGCGGAGACAACCACGTCGACGGCATCAAGTGGATCTCCAGCTTCCCACGCAACGTCGGCGCCGGAATCCCCCGCGCCTCCGCCGTGCTGATCCTCAACGACCACGACACCGGCTACCCCTTCGCCTGTCTGGAAAGCTCCATCATCAGCGCGACCAGGACCGCCGCTTCAGCCGCCCTCGCCGCCGACCGTCTCAGCCGCAACCGCCGACGCCCCACCCGTGTCGGATTCTTCGGCACCGGTCTCATCGCCCGCTACATCCACACCTATCTCACCGCCACCGGCTGGTCCTTCGACGACATCGGAGTCCACGACCTCTCGCCCGACAGCGCCGCCGGATTCCGCTGCTACCTCGAACAATCCGGCACCGCCGGACGGGTCACCGTCCACGACAGCGCCGAAGAACTCATCCGCGTGAGCGACCTCGTCGTCTTCGCCACCGTCGCCCCGGAACCCCACGTCTCCGAGCGGACGTGGTTCGCCCACAATCCGCTCGTCCTCCACATCTCCCTGCGTGACCTCGCGCCGGAAATCCTCCTCGACGCCACCAACATCGTCGATGACGTCGAGCACTGTCTCAAGGCCAACACCTCCCCCCACCTGGCCGAACAGCTGGCGGGCAACCGCGACTTCCTCCACGGCACCCTCAACGACGTGATCACGGGCAGAACCACGCCGCCCGCCGACCGTCCCCTGATCTTCTCCCCCTTCGGCCTCGGCGTCCTCGACCTGGCCGTCGGCAAGTACGTCTACGACGAGACGGCCCGCTCGGAACGTCTGCAGATCGTCGAGGACTTCTTCCACGAGTTGCGCCGGCACGGCTGAGCGGATGCGGAATCCGCCCGCCTGTCCCGGCGCCGCGGCACCGACCGACACGGACGAACGGAGGTTCGGACAGGACAACCCACCGATGAGAGAAGACCGATCAAGACGCCGCAGTTCAGAACACCTGACGACGCGGTCGCTGACGCAGGGCTCCCCCGCCTGGCCTGGTTGGACACAGGGACTCGCACCGAAGAGCGTGAAGCCCGCCCCCACGGTCGGACGGACGTTCCGCAAGCGCCCTGCTGCAGATGAGGAGGCCATCGTGCCAGTCATATCCGTTCCCTACGCCTTCAACGAGGAGCAGCTCTACATCGACCTCCGGACGGTGTTCGAGCACCCGCTGTTCCTGAAATGCGAGGGCTTCAACTTCGCCGGCTCGATCAAGCTGAAAGCCGCGGTCGAAATGGTGGAGACGGCAGAACGGGACGGAGTCCTGACGCCGGAATCGATCATGGTCGAGTCCTCGTCCGGAAACCTCGGCGTGGCGCTGGCCATGATTGCCGCGAGCAAGGGCTACCGGTTCCTCTGTGTGACGGACTCGCGCTGCAACCTGTCGACCAGGCTGATGATGGAAGCGCTGGGCAGCCAGGTGCACGTCATCGCCGGACACGAGGCCAACGGGAGCTTCCTGGGCGCCCGGATCGAGTACGTGCGCGCGCTGTGCGCCTCCGACCGGAGATACGTATGGCTGAGCCAGTACACCAACCCGAGCAACTGGAAGGCGCACTACCGCAGGACGGCACCCGAGATAGCCCGCCAGTTCCCGCAGCTGGACGTGCTGTTCGTCGGCGCCGGCACCACCGGGACCCTGATGGGCTGCGCCCGCTGGTTCCGCGAGTGGCACCGGCCGGTACGCATCGTCGCGCTGGACAGCGTGGGTTCGGTGAGCTTCGGCGGTCCCCCGGGGCGTCGGATGATCCCTGGCCTGGGCATGAGCATCCGCCCGCCGCTGCTCGACGAGTCCTACGTGGACGAGGTCGTGCGCGTAGAGGAGGTGGACACCATCCGCGCCTGCCACCAGCTGGCCAGACGGGGCTTCCTCTTCGGCGGGTCCACCGGCACCGTGGTCAGCGGTGCGATGAGCTGGCTCGCCCAGCACGACACACGGGACATCACCGCGGTCGCCATCGCCCCCGACTTCGGCGAGCGGTACCTCGACACCATCTACCAGGTCAACTGGCTGCAGGACATCTACGGTGACGACGTGCTCCGGCCCTACGGCCCGACCGTCGACTCGCAGGCTGCGTGCCCCGCGCCTCCCCCCGGGCAACCCCCCGATAGCCCCGTGGAGCGGCCCCAGCGGTGGTGGTAGGTGTCCCCACCCGCGCAGCCGGAACCCGAACCCGAACTGCGCCGACGCACCGCCGGCCCCGCCCGGACACGAGACGCGGGAGGACCCCTTGAACCCAAGGCGGCGATCGCCGCGGGCGGGGTCCTCGGCTGCGCAGCAGGAACAGCCGGGGCAGCGGTGTGCCGCGAGGAGTCTGCGGGCGCTCGCCGAGGGTCACCTGCCCCGGGCCCGGGTTCGCTTCGTGCGGGTCGCCGGCCGTCACATCGCGCTGCGTGGCCGAGCGGGGGCCTGGAAGGAGATGCGCATGAGACCGCCACGTGGTCGCTCTCCGCAGTTCACGGCTGCGGACAGTGCCAGTCGCCCTGTGACCGAAGGAGTGTGCTGCCGGTCATGTGATGGGCGGTGTGGTTGTGGCGCCGCTGGAGCGGACGACGTATCCGCGGTTCGCACAGATCGTCTCCGAGCGCGAGCTGGCGCAGTCGATGGGCGCACGGCTGCTGTCGCGACGCCGACTGCGGCCCTTCTCGCAGTGCTGGACACGGCTCGAAGTCCAGCGCTGCCAGGGCTGGAGCCTCATGGCGCATCGCCCTGCAGCGTTCCGACCGGTGGAGCCGGCACCGCACAGGGTGGCACTAGTGCTCCGTCGGATCGGCAGTCGGAAAGTCCCCGAAGAAGCCGTCGATGCGTTCGATCCGCCCGGAGGCGTCGACGGTCGTGACGTCCATGCCGCTCACCGCGACCCGGCCGTCGATGCGCACCTCCCAGCGGTAGCGGTACCGCCGGTTGTGCCCGTCGATCCCGCTGACCCTGCCGTACGTGGCGCCGGGCGTCTTCACGCGTGCGTCGCGGATCATGTCCTCGAGCTGGTCGAGACCCGTGGTCGTGTTCGCCGGATCGACAAAGAGGACGTCCCTGCTCGCGGCGAGGTCGAGGTGGCCGCGAATGCGGTCGGGGTCCTGCTCGTTCCAGGCCGCCAGGTAGTGGGTGAAGACCTCAGGCACAGCAGTGCTCATTGCACTCCTCCATTTACAGACTGCTTGTCGGTAATGCCGACCCGGATGGTAATTACCGACAGCCGGTCTGTAAAGTGAAGGCATGGCGACCCAGGAAGAGCGAAGGCGGATCACGCGACGCAAGATCATGGACGCGGCGCGGGACCTGTTCGTCCGCCGGGGCATCGAAGCGACGACGACGGAAGCACTCCTGGGAGCGGCCGGTGTCAGCAGGGGCGCCATGTATCACCACTTCGACTCCCGCGAGGACCTGGTCGCAGCCGTGTACGAGGAAGAGGCCGCAGCCGCGATCGCCCGCGCCGCTGACGGGATGCCGGAGGGCGCGTCCCGCGAGCGGCTGATTACCGGTTGTCTCGCGTGGTTGGACCAGGTGAGCCAGCCCGAGACGGCCCGCATCCTCATCGAGGACGGCCCTGCCGCGCTGGGGTGGCGGCGCTGTCGGCGCATCGAGGAGCAGTACAGCCTCGGACGGGTCAGGGCCGAGTTGCAGCGAGCCGTCGACACCGGGGAGATCCGTGTCGCCTCGGTCGAACTCACCGCGCGCCTGATGAATGCGGTGGTGGGTGAGGCGGCGCTCGTCGTGGTCGGCGCGAACGACCGGGCGAAGGTCCGCGCGGATGTCGAAGCCACGCTCCGCGCCCTGCTGTCGGGTCTCACACCTCCGTCGAAAACGTGATCATCGCGTTCCGGCGCGCCCGGATAGCCGAGGCCATCTCAACCCCATCCAGCAAGACTGCCCTGACCAGCGAAGCCACCGCCGCACAAGGGCGCAACCTCAGGCGCGGGAGGACACTTCCGTGGCCCCAGGGACCCGAGATCGCACGCCGGGAGACTCACCGTGAGCACCCGGCCGGCAGGGCGTCGCGGGCCCCTTGAACTGTTGCGCCGCCACGGTGCGTTTGCGTCGCCGTGGCGTGCCGCGCCGGCGAGCTCCCTGCGCGACGGCTCAGTAGGCCGAGTCGACGTTGTCGATGGAACCGTAGCGGTCGGCGGCGTAGTTGGCGGCCGCGGTGATGTTGGCGACCGGGTCGGTCAGCTCGTGCGCGGTGCCCTTGACGTGGTAGGCCTCGAAGGTCGGCTTGATGACCTGGAGCAGACCCTTGGACGGCGTGCCGTTCTGGGCGTTGACGTCCCAGTTGTTCTGGGCCTTCGGATTGCCGCCGGACTCGCGCATGATGTTGCGGTGCAGGCCTTCGTAACTGCCCGGGATGCCCTTGGACTTCATAATGTCCAGCGACTCGCGGATCCAGCCGTCGAGGTTGTCCGGGTAGGACTTCTTGGCCTTCTCGGCCTTCTTCGCGGGGTCGGCCTTGTCCACAGCCGCCTTCGCCGCCGTGGCACTCACGGCCGCCGGCTGGGCGGCGTGGGCGGACGAGGAGGCCAGCGTCAGGGCCGCTGCCGCGGCACCCGCGGTGGCGACGCCGGCCACCGACAGTCGGCGGAGGCGGGCGATGCGGCTGGTGCTGGTCTTGGCGTACGCGGTCATACGGATGAGAGCTCCCGTGGGGACGTCATGGAGGGAAGCCGGGCGGCAGGCGTGGCGGCCCGGTCGCCCGAGGACGTCAGCCATGGTTAGCGGGGACCGGAATCCAGCGCAAAGATGTGACGTACTACCCAACTACGGAGCAATGTCCGAAAAATACCTTCCTTTGCGCTTCCTCTCGGTTGCTCAAGGTTGCGACCACTACGACCCTCCTTAGGACGTGACCTGGCTCCTATGGGTCGGATCACATCTGAGGGGCGCTCCCCGACGAGCCGGGAGCGACGTGGACCACCGGGCTCGGGGACCGGCACACCGCCCGCTACCGCGACGCCTTCCCGGGCACCCCCGAAACAAATGCGTCGGCAAGCCCACCGGACCCGTTGTAGCGTGACCGCCATGAAGCGCGCCGCCATGACGACGACGCCGGAGAGTGTCCCGGCGCGCTGATCGACGACCTGATCCGAAGCCCTGGGGCGAGTGCCCCGGGGCTTCGTCACGGGGTGCCACCGGCCGGAGGCCGGGAGGCCGCCACTCGCCCCGCCCACCCCGCGAGGAGTCCCCGTGCACGACCGGCCCGAGCGCCACGACCACGCCGAAGCCCACGACCACCGCAGGCTCGGCCGTGAGCTGGACCTGTTCGACACCGACCCGCTGATCGGCGCGGGTCTGCCCTACTGGCTTCCCGACGGCGCGGCCGTACGGCACGCCCTGGAGGAGTACGTCCGCGAGGCGGAGCGGCGGGCGGGCTACCGCCACGTCCACTCACCCGTGCTCGGCAAGCGCGAGTTGTACGAGACCTCCGGCCACTGGACCCACTACGGCAACGACATGTACCCGCCGATGGACCTCGGCTCCGAACAGGTCGTCCTGCGCCCCAGCCTCTGCCCGCACCATGCGGTGATCTACCGCTCCCGGCCCCATAGCCACCGCGACCTGCCCCTGCGCATGGCGGAGCTCGGCGGCATGTACCGCTCCGAGCTCTCCGGCACCCTCGGCGGACTGACCCGAGTGCGGGCCATCCAACTGAACGACGCCCACGTCTTCTGCACCCCGGACCAGGTCGCCGAGGAGGTGCTGGCCGCGTTGGAGATGATCGTCCGGGCGTACGAGGTACTCGGCATCACTCCGGCCCGCTACCGGCTCTCGCTCCCGGGCCCCGGCGGGAAGTACGTCAGTGGCCCCGGCCTGTGGAAGCGGTCGACCGCACTGCTGACCGAGGCTCTGGAGCGCTCCGGCATCGTGTACGAGGCCGCGGAGGGCGAGGCCGCCTTCTACGGCCCCAAGATCGACGTGCAGGTCGCCGACGTCGCGGGCCGGGAGTCCACCCTGTCCACCGTCCAGGTCGACTTCCATCAGCCCGAGCGGTTCGACCTGCGCTACATCGGGGCGGACGGGGCGAAACACCGGCCGGTGATGGTTCACCGGAGCATCATCGGCAGCGTGGAGCGGGCCGTCGCCCACCTCATCGAGCGGCACGGCGGCTCCTTTCCGGCCTGGCTGGCCCCCGTCCAGGTGGCCGTCCTCCCGGTCGCGGACGAGCACTTGCCCGACGCCGCGGCGCTCGCCCACCGGTGCACCGCACTGGGGCTGCGCGCCGAGGTGGCCGGACCCGAACGCGGAACCCTCGCAGCCAGGATCCGGGGCGCCCGGCGGATCCCTTACCAGGCCGTCATCGGGACCAGGGAGGCCGCCGACGGCTTGGTAGCCCTGCGCCTGCGGGACGGACGCCGGCTCGATCCCCTGCCCGTCGGCGACGCCCTCGCCCGCATTGACGCGCTCGTTCGGGCGTACCGCACCACCTTGTGGGACGAAGTCGCCGCGTAGGCAACGACGACGCCGGGCGGACGGGCCCGGCGTCGCCCGGATCCGCACACTGGGGGATGATCTGCGGACACACGTTCGAGAAAATCGCCCGTTCGAGGAAGGGGAACAGGAATGGATGTCATCAGCGGCGAAGGTCGGGTGCTGTACGTGACCGACCTCTCCTACCCGGCACGCGGGCGCCGTTACTGCGACGAGGACATCCGGCTCACCGCCCGGCTCGGGCAGCGTCTCCCGCTCGCCTTGTGCCACCCGCGGGACGCGGCGACCCTCATGGACGCGTTCGACCTGGTCGTCGTCCGCAACAGCGGACCCGTCATGCACTACCGCGAAGCCCACGACGCGTTCCGGACCCGGGCGGCCGCCCGGGGCACACGGGTCTACAACCCGCTGACGGGCAAGGGCGACATGGCCGGCAAGGGCTATCTGAGGGAGCTGTACGCCGCCGGATACCCGGTGATCCCCACCGCTGACCGCGCCGCCGACCTCCAGCTGCTGCCGGACGCGGCCGAGTACGTGGTGAAGCCCGTACTCGGCGCCGACTCGGCCGGGCTGGAGTTCATCACGGGGGACGGCCTGGCCGCGGTCGACCTCGACGGCGTCCTCGTTCAGCCGCGGATCCGCTTCCGCTACGAGGTGTCGTTCTACTTCGTCGACCGCGCCTTCCAGTACGCGCTCCACGCCCCCCGCCCGGACCGGCGCTGGGAGCTGGAACGCTACCGGACGAACGGGGCGGACCTGGACTTCGCCCGGGCGTTCGTCGAGTGGAACGGGCTGGACTACGGGATCCAGCGGGTGGACGCCTGTCGGGACGAGGACGGGCGTCTGCTGCTGGTCGAATTGGAGGACCTGAATCCGTACCTCTCGCTGGATCTGCTCGACACGGAGACCCGTGAGTCGTTCGAGGGGGCCTTCGAGGAGTCCCTGCGCCGCGCGCTGGGATGAGCCCCCGGCGCGGCCCGCCCCCCCGCGGGCCGCCACCCGGCCGGTCCGGCGCGGCCCGTCGTCACAATGGGGTCAGCCGGTGTCCCAAGCCCGGTCGGTCCGGCAACTGGACGTGGCCGGTGCCCACCACGGAGGCGAAGGCTTCGGGCGCGAACGGCTCCTCGTCGACGAGCAACGGACCGACGAGGTCGGGCGGAACGGACGCGTGCGGCAGGGCCGCGGACAGATGGGCCGCCGCGAGGGTGGCCACCCCGAGCTCCGGCATCGTGCCGATCTTCACGGCGAGGCCCGCCGCCTCCGCGAGGGCAGCGATCTGGCGAGCCCGGTACAGGCCACCGACCTTGAGGATCTTGATGTTGAGGACGTCGGCGGCACCCCGGCGGACCAGCTCCAGGGCGTCGTGGAGTGACTGGAGCGACTCGTCGGCCATCACGCGCACGCCGCCGTGGATCCGCAGGGCGGCGAGCCCGGCGAGGTCCCAGCGGGGCAGGGGCTGCTCGATCAGGTCGAGTCCGGCGTCGGCGAGACGCCCGACCACGCGGCCTGCGCCGCCTGGCTCGTAGCCCTCGTTGGCGTCCAGGGAGAGCTCCACGGAATCGGGTACCGCCCGGCGCACGGCGGCGACGAGGTCCACGTCGCGGCGAGGGTCCGCACCGCCCTTGAGCTTGATGTGGCCGAAGCCGAGCCCCGCGTACCGGGCGGCTTCCGCGGCCATCTCGTCAGGAGTTCCGAGGCCGACGACCCAGGCGGTGGGGACCCGGCTGGTGACACCGCCACCGAGGAGCAGGTGGGCGGGCCAGCCTGCGACACGCGCGGCGAGGTCGTGGAGGGCGATGTCCAGGGCGGCCTTGGCGAGATGCTGCCCCCGGATGGCGGCGTCCATGGCCGCATGCGCACCGGCCACGTCCCGCGGGTCGCGGCCGACGAGGGCGGGCGCCGCGTGTTCGGTGACGGCGGCCTGCAACCCGGAGAGGGTCTCGCCGGTGTACGCGGTCATCGGGGACGCCTCGCCGAAACCGGAGTCCCCGTCCGTGGTGCGCACCTCGACGAGGAGACTGACGAGTTCGGGACTGGTACCGCTGCTGATCGTGAACGGGCGGAGATAGGGGGCGCGGACGACGCGGGTGTGGAACGAGGCGATCTTCACGCCGGGTTCAGCTCCTTCGGTTGCTGCGTTCCGGCCCGGGCCGCAACCTCCCCCCGCCATGGCGGCGCCGGACTTGGCGGCACCGGAGTCCCTGCGGCGCGGAACGGTTCACAGCCGGACCCGGTAGACGATCGGTGGCCGGCCGGTCCGTCCTTCCTGGCGGCTTCCGGTCGGGACGGCCACGCCCGCCCGTTCGAGCCGCTTGAGTATCCGCCGGGCCGTGCGCTGCTGCACGGACAGGTGCTCGGCGACGACGTGTGCGGTGAGGCCCTCCCCCGGGCCCGCCACAGCCAGTTCGCGCAGCCGGTCGAGAGTCTGCGGATTGATGCCCGCACGGCGGGCGAGCAGGGCCACGCCCTCGGGCCCGGCAGGCTCCTTCGGCGCGTCGCCGGTCGCGGGGTCGATGACGATGTCGACTTCGTCGGTCATCGAGACGACTCCCGCCGCGGCACCCACCGACCGTGCCTTGCCCAGGGCGCGGCGGGCGAGCGCCTCCGCCTCCGCGGCGGTGCGTCCGAGCCCGAACCCGATGTGCGCGGTGCCGTGCCGCGCGGCGAGGTCGTCGAGGAACGGGATGCGGGTGAACCGCTCAGTCACCTGCTCGAGGACACCGCGGGTGGTGACGACGAGCCGCTTGCCGTCCGGCAGGTCGGCGAGGCTGCCGCCGAGGACCGCGAGGTCCGCCGCCAGGCGCTGGTCGGTGCCGGGCAGGTCGATGATGCCGAGGGCGACTTGGGCGTCCCCACTGTGCTGCCCGGCGGTGGCCAGCACGAGTGCCTGCAGGGTGGCGAGGACCGAGTGCCGTGACGGCGCCAGCCGTACGGCGTGGGTCCGGTGCTCCAGTACCTGGAAGGCGGAGCCGAGGCAGGTGATCGCAACCCTCGACTCCTTGGTGTCGCGGGCGTCGAGGTGGAAGTCGACCAGGCCCTCGGAGGTGAGACCGGGCCGGTACGGCAGCACCTGCACGTGCTCGGTCGGCAACTTGGCCTCGGTGAGCGTCTCCAGCACCTCGTCGCGGCGCAAGGTGTCGATGGAGACGCGGGAGACGTCGTGGCCCAGGCGGAGCAACTCCACGAGGGCGCGCAACAGGGTGGCACCGTTGTAGGGGACGTACATCGCGGGGCGGTCGAGCAGGCCGGCCGCTGCGGCGAGGCTGTGCGGGACGACTCCGGTGAAGAGCAGTGCGTCCGCGACGGAGCGCGCGCGGGAGACGACGGCCACCGTCTCATCCTCGTGGCGGTAGGGCAGCGCCAGCAGCCGGGCCTGTCCGGACCGGCTGGCGACGCCCACCGCCACCGCCTTGTGGACCAGGTCCTCGGGGCCTATCACGCCGACCGTGAGCGGCATGGCCCGGCCTCCGTTCTCCTGAGGGGGACGACCGTCCGCCGGAACTGACGCCCGGTCGCCCGATTGACGGCCGATGACCGGAGTCCTAGTTTCGGCCCAGGCCGTAATCGTGTGCTGCCGAGAGGATAATCCCCCGATGCCGCAACGGGAAATGCCACTGCCCACCGTTCTCGATCCGCACGGCAGGACCTTCGGAGAGGAGGAGCGCGCGGCCCTGTTGCGCGTACTCGACTCGGCGGTGCTGTGCGGGGCCTTCGGTCGGGAGACCCGCGCCCTGGAGGCGGAGATGGCCGCGCTGTACGGCCGTGCCGCGGCCGTCTCGTCCAGCTCCGGAACGGCAGCGCTCCACCTCGCCGTCGCGGCGGCCGGCGCCGGCCCCGGGGACGAGGTCGTCACCACCCCCGTTTCCGACTTCGGCACCGTCGCACCGGTCCTCGCGCAGGGCGCCCGGGTGGTGTTCGCGGACGTGCGCCCCGACGACGGGAACCTGGACCCGGACGCCGTGGAGGCGGCGATCACCCCGCGCACGAAGGCGGTCGTCGCGGTCCACCTCTTCGGCGGGGCCGCGGACGTCGTACGGCTGCGGGAGATCTGCGACCGGCACGGGCTGCTGCTCATCGAGGACTGCGCGCAGGCCTGGCTCGGTGAGGACCCGTCGGGACGGTTGCTCGGCACCCGGGGGGACATCGCCTGCTTCAGCCTTCAGCAGTACAAGCACATCACGGCGGGCGACGGGGGTCTCAGCATCACGGACGACCCCGAACTGGCGCGCCGCATGAGGCTGTTCATGGACAAGGGCTGGGACCGTGCGGAAGGCCGCATCCACCGCACCATGGGCCTCAACTACCGGATGACGGAGCTCGTCGCGGCGGTCGCGCGCGTCCAGCTGACCAGGGTGGCCGACGTCGTACGGCTGCGGCGGGAACGGGCCGCCCGACTGGCCGCAGCGCTGGACGGACGGCCGGGCGGCCCCCG
The DNA here is from genome assembly GCF_042755225.1 of Streptomyces sp. NPDC059169. Taxonomy (NCBI): domain Bacteria; kingdom Bacillati; phylum Actinomycetota; class Actinomycetes; order Kitasatosporales; family Streptomycetaceae; genus Streptomyces; species Streptomyces sp. NPDC059169. The sequence goes on from NZ_JBHZCF010000001.1 coordinate 13,081, forward strand.
GATGCCCGGTCTGAGCGCCGGGCACGCCTGGTGGGTGGTGCCGCTGCTCGTCGACGACAACGCGCACTGGGCGAAGGAGCTCCAGGACGCGGGCGTCCCGGCGCTCGCCGGATATCTGGAGCGGCCCTTGTACGCCAATCCGGCACTGTCCGGCTATCCACCGGGGCTGTGTCCCCGGGCCGAGGAACTGATCGCGCGTACGCTGCTGGTGCTGCAGTGGAACGAGGCGTACACCGAAGGCGACGTGGACCGGATCGCCCGCGCGCTGGGCGAGGTGGGAGCACGATGAGCACGGACACGGCGGCCCCGCACGAGTGGCTGCGCGCGTACGACTGGCTGACCCCGGCCCCCCGGGAACACATCGGCTGGGACGTGGACGTGCTGTACGGCCCGTGGCCGCGGCACCACCGGGACACCGGGCTCGCCGAGGTGCGCACGCAGCTCGCCCGCTCCCCCGTCGCCGGTGCGCTGGCCCTGTCCACTCGCGGGGCGCTGTTCGACGACGGCGCAGGCAACGCGGAGACCCTGCGCGACCTCGCGGACTGCCCCGAGTTGCTGCCGGTGGGCACGGTGGACGTTCGGGACGCGTTGACCGCCGAGCGGAAGCTGGACGAACTCGACCGCGCCGGCGTGCGCTTCGTGCGGTTGTTCACGGTCGAGCAGGCGGCGGATCCCGGATTCCCCGGCTACCGGCACGTCGTGGCGCTCGCCCTGGCCAGGGGCATGGTGCTGCTGCACGACGGCGATCCGCGCCGCTACGGGCCGCCGCTCATGGACCGCGGCGCGGACGTGGTCTTCCTTGACCTGCACGCGTACCTGCTGGCTGACTTCCTCCTGATGGCGAGGGACGAGCCCGGTTTCCGCATCACCACGCGGATGCTGTCCGGGCCCGATTCGATCGAGCGGGTCGTCGGATCGGTGGGCGCCCGCCACCTCGTCTTCGGTTCGCGGGCGCCGTTCATGGACGTGTCGCCACCGGCACTGCGGCTGCGGTACGCGGACATCTCCGACGTCGACCGCGCCGCAATCGCCACCGGGAACGTCGAGGAGTTGCTGGCCTGATGCCGATCATCGATGTACACGCACACGTGGGGCGCTGGCAGTTCCACCTGACGTGCGGGGACGCTGACGACAACCTGCGGCTGATGGACCGGTACGGCATCGACCTGCAGTTGGTGTCCGCGTCGGAGGCGGTCGTGTACGACGCGGTCGCGGGCAACGCGGCGCTGCTGAAGGAGCTGGCGTGCCGACCCCGCCTGTACGGCTACGCGGTGGTGAACCCGAACCGGATCGAGGAGAGCGCCGCCGATCTCCGGCGCTGTCTGGACAGCGGACGGTTCGTCGGAGCGAAGATCCACACGCACTATCCGGGGCGGCTGCCCGGTTCACGGGAGATGGCGGAGGCGTTCGACGTGGTCGCCGAGGCGGGCGTCCCGCTGCTGCTGCACACCTGGGGTCGCGAGGTCACCCAGCTGCCCGCCATGGTGGAGGCCCGGCCGGGGCTACGGGTCGTCATGGGACACGCGGGCGGTGACGCGTGGCGCGAAGCGGCCCATGCCGCGGCGTCCTGCGACCGGCTGTATCTGGAGCACTGCCGCACGGCGCCGGACGCCGGCCGGATCGCGTACGCCCGGGCGGCGGGCGTTCCGGTGGAACGGATGCTGTTCGGAACGGATGCGACGCTCATCGACCCGTGTTGGTCGCTCGGAGTGCTCCGGGACGCGCGGTTCACCGAGGCGGAGCTGGACCGGGTGTTGTGGCGTAACGCTGCGGAGCTGTTCGGGCTGACGGTGTCACCTTCTCGGCCGTGAACTTCCTGGCCGAGCCTGCTGGCTCGGTCGTTCACACCTCGTCGCGCTCCCGACTGCCCTCTACGACAGGACGGTCACGGGTCGCATCTCCCTCTCCGGTCAGACCGGGTGTGGGACGGGCATGGTGACGAATGCCCACGCCGAGCGTGCACGGTCGCGCACGTTGACCGCGGCGACGACGTCGGCGGGCCCAGCGAGGCCGCACCGACGACAGCGGAAATGGTCCCGAGCGGGCCGGTCGACCCGCTCGGTGTGACCGCAGCGCGGACAGCGCTGGGAGGTGTAGGCCGCGCCCACTTCAAGGAACGGCACCCCGGCCTTACCGAGCCCCGTCCTGGCAGGCGGCGCTCCGCGCCGGACAAAGAATGCGGGCGGCACCCGGCGCATGGGAGGCGCTTCGCGCTACGGGCCGTCCGCGTGCTGCGCCAGGGCTTCCAGACAGGTGACCACGGCTTCCCGTTCGGACGAGGGAAGCCGTGGACCGTACGGATCGTGCGCCGCCTCCTCCGGGATGAGGCCCTCCCACGCCGCGGCCCACAGCATCCGCTGCACATAGCCCTCGATCGGGGCGCGGAAGGTGGCTGCGGCGAAGGCGTCGAGCCGGGCGGAGGCGCGGACGAACCCGCCGTGGTCCTCCGCGCGCCAGGCGTCGAGCACGGCGCTCGTCAGGGGCACCCGGGCCGCGGCGATGCCCACCAGCGCCGTGTCCGCGCCCCACATCAACGACGGGCCGAACATCCGGTCCTCACCGGTGATGACGAGCTTCCGGCCGGGGTGCGCCGCGCGGATGGCGTCCTGGCAGGCCACGGCACGGTCGAGGGTGGCGAGTTTGATCCCGGCGGACGCGGGGAGGGCGAGCAACCGGGTCACCAGCTGCGGGGAGTACGGATAACCGCCCGCCTCCCCGTGCAGGAGGAAGCCGAGCACGGGCAGGCCGCTCGCCGCGGCGACCTCCTCGTGCAGGGCGACCGCCGCTTCGTCGTCGCCGTCGAGCTGCGCGAGCGGATAGACCATGACGGCGTCGGCGCCGCCCTCGGCCGCCTGGACCGCCATGGCGACGGTCGCGTCCACGGCTGCGCGGAGGCCCGTCGCACGGACCGACCTCGGCACGCCCGCCCCCGCCACCAAGGGTCCGTCGACGGCCGCCCGCCACGTCTCGAGGACCCGCAGGCGGTCCGCTTCGCGGAGGTACAGCCCGCGGCCGGTGTGCGCCCAGACGGCGACACCGCCGATGGGGCCGGCGGCGACGCGCTCGGCGTAGCCGCGCAGCGCGTCCACGTCGACGACTCCGCCCGCATCCATGGGGGTCAGCACCGCGGGAAGGACCGTTCCGCGCAGCCGGCGCACCAGGTGGTCCGTCGCGGGCATGGGCGTCCCTCCCGTCTGTTGCGGTCGTGACCGCTACGCTAGCCTTTACGGCCCGGACCGTAAAGGAAGGGATCGCTGCGATGGCACAGCGCTCCGTGCGCCTCGGCCTGTACGTCAACCTCTATGCGTCCGGGGCGGACCGGCCTCGGCTCGCCGATGCGGTGGAGCAGGCCCGACTGGCGGAGCAGGCAGGTTTCTCCTGGGTGGTCCTCGGTGAACGCCATCTGCACCGCCCCGGGTACCACGAGGCGCTCACGTCCCTGACGTACCTCGCCGCGCACACCGAGCGGATCGGCCTGGCGACCGCCGGGCTCATCGCTCCCGTGTACCAGCCCGTGTGGCTCGCCGAGACCCTCGCCCACGTCGACGTGCTGTCCGGTGGGCGCCTCACCGCCGGCTTCGTGCTCGGGTACCGGCCCGAGGAGTTCACGCTGTTCGGCACGCAGCCCGAGGAGCGGGTGCCGCGGTTCGAGGAGTGCCTGGAGCTGCTCACCCGGCTGTGGACCGAGGACGACGTGTCGTACAAGGGGCGCTGGACCCGCGTGGAGGGCGCCTACCTCTCGCCGCGGCCGGTGCAGTCGCCCCGGCCGCGGATCTGGAACGGTGGCCGCGTCCCGGCCGCGTTGGAGCGCACGGCCAGGACGTGCGACGGCTGGACCACCTCGTTCAACGAGACGGACGCGGAGCTGCCGGACAAGATCCGTGCGTACCGGTCCTACCCGCGCGGCCCGCGCTCGCTGGGCGCGGAGGTCATCGTCTGCCGTGAGGGCTACGCTGCCGCGACGACGCAGGCGGCGCGCGCCGCGCTGGAGGAACCGCTGAGGGGCCTGTACGACGCGTACGGCGACTGGAAGCGCACCTCCGCGGACGCTGCGCGCTACGCCCAGCAGTGGGACGACATCGTGGCGCGGTCCGTGATCGGTTCCCGCGCGGAGTGCGCGGAACGGATCGAGGCGTACGCCCGGATGGGTGCGGACGGGCTGGTCCTCCGGGTGCAGCCGCCGGGCATGCCGCAGGCGGACGCACTGCGCGCCATCGAGGCGTTCGGCGAGCTCGCCGGCTGACGCACCGCCCCTGGGCGGAGCGCGCCGGTCACGGCGGTCGGCTGCGGTTCGGGGGCGGCGCGGTCGCCGACCGCCTCGACGGCCACTCGACGATGAGCTGCATCGCGGGTCACGGGTGAGTGCCCGCAGGGGCGACGGGCGCCAGCACCGGTCACGACGCGAGGCCGGAGGTGACGATCGAGTCGGTGAGGTAGCGCTGGAGCAGTCCGAAGACCAGCAGGCAGGGGATGACGGTGATGGTGGCGCCGGCCATGACCTGGTGGATCGTCACGATGTCTCCCTCCAGGGTGGCGAGGCCCACGGTGAGGGTGCGCATCTGCGCTGACTGCCCGATGACCAGCGGCCACAGGAAGTCGTTCCAGTGCCAGAGGAAGACGAAGACGCCGAGCGTGGCGAGGACGGGCCTGATCAGCGGCACCACGATCGTCGTGTAGACGCGCCACTCGGAGGCCCCGTCGATCTTCGCCGCCTCGAACAACTCGTCGGGCAGTTGCCTGATGAACTGCCGCATCAGGAAGACCGCCTGGGAGTTCGCGAGCGTGGGCACGATCAGCCCCCAGTACGTGTCGACGCCCCCGAGCTCCGAGACCAGGATGAAGTAGGGGATCAGGGTCGCCTGGAAAGGCACCATCAGCGTCGCCAGGAACGACCAGAAGAGCACCTCGCGACCGGGGAAGCGCTTCTTGGCGAACGCGTAACCGGCCATGGAGGCGAACAGCAGGATGAGCAGCACCGACACCAGCGAGTAGATCAGGGAGTTGACCGCCCAGCGGGTGATGTCGGCGCCCGCGAGGACGTCGGAGAAGTTGGCGGACGTGGCCCGGGCGATGTCGAACGCACCCGGCAGGGTCTGCCCCCCGGGGGGCGCGAACGCCACGAGCACCATGACGGCGAAGGGGGTGACGGTCACCAGCGCGACCAGCACCAGCAGGACGGGAAGCCCGAGCCGGGCCGCGGAACGCGCCGCCATCAGTCGGTGTCCCTTCCGATGAGCCTGCGCTGGATGAGCGAGAAGACGAGGACGACGAGGAAGAGGACCAGGCCGATGGCGCTCGCGTAACCGAAGTCGAAGAACTTGAAGCCGGAGTCGTAGAGGAAGTACACGAGCGAGTAGCTGGCCCGCACGGGCCCGCCAGCGGTCATGACGTACATCGCGTCGAAGACCTGGAAGGCCTGGATCGCCTCGATGACGAGGACGAAGAAGAGGACCGGTCGCAGTAGGGGCAGGGTCACCCAGCGGAAACGCTGCCAGCCGTTCGCGCCGTCGATCGTGGCGGCTTCGTTGACCTCGCGCGGAATGGACTGCAGCCCGGCGAGGAGGATGAGCATGGAGTAGCCGAAACCCTTCCAGGCCGATGCGGCGGCGATGGACGGCAGGACCAGGGAATCCGAGCCGAGGAAGTCGACGGGGCCGATGCCGATGACGCCGAGGGAGGCGTTGAGCAGACCGTCCTCGACGTTGTAGATCCACTTCCAGACGACGGCGGCCAGCACGACGCTGGTGACGTAGGGCAGGAAGAACAGGCCGCGGAAGAATCCGCGCGCCCAGACGGTGCGGTGCAGCAGCACGGCGGTGCCGAGGGCCAGCGCGACGGTCATGGGCACGTACAGCGCGGTGTAGACGGTGGTGACGCCGAGGCTCTCCCAGAAGACGTCGTCGTGCAGCAGGCGGACGTAGTTCTCGGCGCCGATGAAGGTCCATGCGCCGCTGAGCCGGTAGTCGGTCAGCGAGAGGAACGCGGCACCGAGGGTCGGCCCGAAGCGGAAGACGGCGAACAGCACGAGCATGGGTGCGACGAAGGCGAGGCCGGTGAGGGCCTCGTGCCGTCGCCGCGCCCTGCGGCGCCTGCCGCTTCCGCCGGGCGCGCCGGTGCGTGGCGCGTCGCGAGCGGTCCCGCCCTCGTCGGGCAGGCCCTCGTCCGGTGCGAGCTCGTCGGCGGCGACCTTGCTCAACGCTGACGCGCCAGCAGGTCGTTGGCCTCCTCGGCGGCGGCGTCCAACGCTTCCTTGGGACTCTTCTTCCCGGTGAGCGCGGCCTGGATCTGCGGGCTGATCAGCGCCATCAGCTGGCGGGCCGCGGGATGGGGCTCGCCGGGGAAGGTGTGCGTGAGGGCTTCCCGGTACTCCTCGGCGAAGGTGCCGCCGCCCGGAACGGTGACGTCCGCGCGGGGCGAGAAGAACCCGCCCGCCTTGCCCATGGACTCGATCTGTGCCGGCTCGATCATGTAGGCGAGGAACTTCTCGGCGCCCGCCACGTTGCGGGAGCGGGCGTTGATGCCCAGCCCACCCGGAATCCCGAAGCAGACCTGCTTCTTCGGACCGGTGAGCGCGGGACCGACGATCACGTTGCCCTTGCCCCAGGCCTTCTCGGCGAGGGCCGCGTCGGCCGGGGTGTTGGTGAATCCCATGGCCACCTGCTGCTTGCCGAGCGCCTGGTCGGTGAAGAGGTTGGCGTTGGTCATCGCCGACTTCGGTACGGCACCGCTTTTGTAGAGGTCGACGAGGAAGCTGAGCGCCTCGACACCCTCGGCCCCGTTGAACGCGGCCTTCTTACCGCTGTCGTCGAACACCCGTCCGCCCGCCTGCCACAGCAGCGGGTAGAAGCTCATGTTGAGCGATGCCTCGTTGCTGGCCGAGTAGTCGAGGGTGGTCGCACCGGTCTGCTTGAGCCGCGGGGCGGCCGCCGTGATGGCGTCCCAGCTCGTCGGCGGCACGCTGATACCGGCCTTGGCCAGCAGCTTCTTGTTGTAGAGCGTGCTGGTGACAGTGTGGTAGATGGGTGCCGCGTAGAGCTTCCCGTCCTGGGTCATGGCCTCCAGGGCGGCGGGCCGGAATGCGCTCTTGGCGTCGGCGATCGCCCTGTCGACGGGCAGCAGCGCCCCGCTCGCCTGGTACTGGGGGATCTGGTCGGGGTTCAGCAGGACGACGTCGGGGCCTTTGCCGCTGCCGAAGGCCGTTGCGAGCTTCTGGTCCCTGTTCTCCCAGGGGAGCTGCTCGATGGTGAGGTCGACGCCCTTCTCCTTCGCCTCGAAGCCCTTCTCGATGCCGTCCCAGTACGCCGCGTTGGCCTTCGGATCCATGATCACCGGGTACATCCAGACGGTGACGGTCTTCGAGGCGTCGTCACTGCCGCCACCGCCGCAGCCGACGGCCGTGAGGGTGGTGAGCGTGAGGAGGGCGAGAGGAGCGGTGGCGCGCTGGAACCCTGTCTTCATGGGGGCCTCCGGAAGCCCTGGGGACCTGGGGAAACGAGCGAAGAGCCCGACACTTTCGGCCTGGGCCGAAAGTAACCGGGCTGTTTTGGGCTGTCAATGCTCCCTCAAGCCCTCACCCGCGGAGGGGTGCGGACTTCGGCCGAAGGGCGTAGCGACGCCCGTCGACGCGACCCCGTCCCGCACCCCGGGAGCCCCGCCATTCGGGTGACGAGGTGCCCCGCGCTCCGGGAGGCGCGGCTCCCGCCGGGCCGGCAGGAAGCCGCGGCCCGCCGGCACCCACCCGTACCTGGCCACGCACCCGCTGCCGTCCGTCCGAGGGGGCGGCGCGCCCCGCCTCTCCGCCCTGCCGCGGCGGGCGGATGAAGGCCGCACGTGCAGGCAGGGCAGTGCGCCTGACGGGGCTTCACGGACGACTGGGGAGCCGTCCCGCCGTCCGACCGGTGGCGGCACGAGGGCAGGCACAAGCACGGATCGGCACCGGTCGGCGGGGCCGGGTCAGGCCGACGCGCGTTTGCGCGGGGTCGCCTTCTTGGCGGTGGGCTTCTTGGCGGTGGACTTCTTGGCGGTGGGCTTCTTGGCGGTGGACTTCGCGCTCGTCGACTTCGCCGGGGCGGATGTCCCGTCGGCCGACTTCGACGCCCTGGCCGACGTCGTCTTCTTCGCCGGGGACGTGGACTTCTTGCCGCCCGCTTCCTTCGGCGACGTCTTCACGGGCTTCTTGGCCGCCGCCTTCTTGCGCGGCTTGAGCTCCCTGACTTCGCCCGACTCCGCGCCGACGGCCTCCGCCTCCTCCCCGCGCGCCTCCTTCGCCGCACGGACGCTGCTCTCCAGGGCGGCCATGAGGTCGATGACCTTGCCGCCGGCGGGCGGGGCTGCCGACGGTTGGAGCTCGACGCCCTCCGACTTGGCGGCGATCAGCTCCTCGAGCGCCGTCCGGTAGTCGTCGTGCAGCGATTCCATGTCGACGTCCCCGAGCGTGTCCATGAGGGCGTCGGCGAGATCGAGTTCCGCGTCGCGGATCGTGACGTCGATCTCCGGCGCGACCCCTTCAGGACGCCGGATCTCGTCGGGCCAGAGCAGCCCGTGCATGGCGATCACGTCACCGACCACCCGGAGCATGCCCAAGCGCTCCCTCCCGCGCAGGGCGTACTTGGCGACGGCGACCTTCTTGCTCCGTTTGAGAGCCTCCCGCAGCAGGGTGTACGGCTTGGCCGCGGGCACCCCGTATGCCGAGAGGTAGTACGCCGCGTCCATCTGCAGCGGATCGATCTCCGACGCGGGCACGAAGGCGACGATGTCGATCGTCTTCGCCGTGGGCAACGGCAAGGCGGCGAGGTCGTCGTCCGTGATCGGGATCATCGTCCCGTCGGTGTCCTCGTACGCCTTGCCGATCTCGGCCTGCGACACCTCTTGGTCGTCCAGCTCGCAGACCTTGCGGTACCGGATGCGCCCGCCGTCGGCGCTGTGGATCTGCCGGAAGGAGATCGAGCGGCTCTCCGTGGCGTTCACCAGTTTGATCGGGATGCTGACCAGCCCGAAGGAGATCGCGCCGTTCCAGATGGCTCGCACGTCGTATCCCTTTCATCCGATATGTAGGGGATTCATGGGATTCTCATCGTATGACGCCCATCACAGAGGTGGAGGGGCGACGGCTGACGCTCAGCAACCTGGAGAAAGTCCTCTACCCCGCCACCGGAACGACGAAGGGCGAGGTGCTGCACTACTACGCCACCGTCGCTGATCCGCTGCTCAGCCACCTCCGCAACCGCCCGCTGTCCTTCCTCCGCTATCCGGACGGGCCCGACGGCCAGCTGTTCTTCACCAAGAACCCCCCACCCGGCACCCCGCCCTGGGTGGAGGTCGCGGAGGTTCCGCGGTCCTCGCGGGAGAGCGGCGAGCAGGTCGTCGTACAGGACCTGGCATCGCTGGTGTGGGCGGCCAACCTGGTCGTCGAGTTCCACACGCCGCAGTGGCGGGTGGACCGACCGGGTTGGGCCGATCGGATGGTGTTCGACCTCGACCCCGGTGCACCGGCCACCGTCGAGGAGTGCTGTGCCGTGGCGCTGTGGCTACGCGAACGGCTCGCCGCCGACGGTCTGGACGCCTACGCCAAGACCTCGGGTTCGAAGGGCCTGCACCTGCTGGTGCCCCTGGAGCGCACGCCGTCGCAGCAGGTGTCCGCATACGCCAAGGACCTGGCCGTCGAGGCGGAGGCGGAGCTCGGCGAGCTCGTGGTCCACCGGATGAAGCGCGCCCTGCGGCCCGGGAAGGTCTTCGTCGACCACAGTCAGAACGCCGCGGCGAAGACCACCGCCACGCCGTACACCCTGCGCGCCCGGCGGGAGCCGACCGTATCGGCTCCGGTGACCTGGGCGGAGGTCGAGGGCTGCGACTCCCCCGAGGCGCTGGCGTTCCGTCTCGGGGACATCGCGGCACGGCTGGAACGGCACGGGGACCTGCTGGGCCCGCTGACGGACCCGGCCGCGGCGGGGTCACTGCCGTGAGCGCGCACCCGGCGGTTGCGCTGATGAGTGGGTGGAGTTGGTGGAGGACGCCCACTACGGTCCGACCTCGGCGACGCACTACCGGCAGACGATCGAGGCGTTCTGCACGCACGTCGATGCCACCGTCCCGCGGCCTCACGGGGCGAGTCTGGCGGGCACCGACCCGGACCTGCATCACGCGGTGACGGAATGGGTCCGTTTGCTGCCCTCCCGGCATAGGCCCGACTCGCGAAGTCCAGCCTGGCACGCGGGTCGGCTGAGGACACTGATCGGGCGGCGGTCGCTGCACGCCGAGCGTGTGGTCGCCGGGCACTTGCACGGCTGGCTCGAAGGCGCCCTGGGATTCACCTCAAGAACAACCGGCAAGAGCGCCAGCAACTCCAGGACCAGGTCGACGCAGCCGCTACCGTCATCGCCGTCTTGCTCGCGGAGAACACAGCCCTTCGCCAGCAGGCCACCAAACAACCAGCTGTCATCATCCCCCTCGACCGCACCCACGTCATTTCTGAGTGAAAGGCTCCCCGGCCCTACAGGTCGTACGCGCTTGTTTGTCAGCCATCAGCGACACGACAACGCGAACTCGGTGGCCTTCTCCGTGGGCAACGTGCGCATTCTTCACGGGCCCGTTCGGCATGATGACCAACCCTGTCGCCCACATCCTCACACAGGTATGGCGTCGCCTTCACGCCGGACACCGCCGCTGCGTGCCCGTCCGGCCCTAGCCGAGAGACGGCAGGAAGAAGTCCGTAGGGATTGCCGTAAGTCGGCAATGAAGCGGCTCGCCTCGCCGTGTCAGGATTCCGTCAAGTCGGGGATCGGCGACAGGGGACCAGGACGGCGCGCATGGCCTAGCCGATCACCAGGGAGGGGGTCGCGGTGGAGCTGCCGCACACAGCGGGCGGGCGACGGTGGCACCGCGCGATCGGCACCGTACAGGCCGCGTCGGCGGTGCTGGTGGTGGGCGGAGCGGCGCTGGGAGCACTCCTGCTGCACCCCGACAGGGGCCTGTTGGCCAAGGGTCGCGGGCCTCTCGGCGACAACCCCGTCTTCGTCGTCGGCCTCGCCCTGCTGTCGCTCCTCGGCGGCTTGGGGCTGCGCGAGAAGTACCGGGAGCAGGTAGGCGCCGCCCGGGAACTCAGCCCGGTGGAACAGCGGATGGTTGACGGCGTGAGCCGCGTCCTGATGGCCGCGACGCTGGTCGTCCCGTTGCTCGTCCTGGTCCTGCACCAGTTCGGTTCGTCCGGCAGCAGCCACGGGGGCGGCCACGAGTCGTTACCGCTTCCCAGCCCGCGGCAAAACCCCGTGCCCACCCCGCCGCCCGCACAGCATGCCGGGCACACTGGCCACAGCATGCACTTCGGGCTGACGCGCATCCTGCTCGGTCTCGGCATCGCCCTGCTTGTCGTGGTCGTCGTGATCGCCGGGCTGCATCTGTGGCGGTATCTGACCCGGCCGCCGGCGCCCGAGGGCCCGGCGACGTACGCGACGCTCGACGACGAGCAGGAACGCCTGGCCCAGGCCGTGGACTCCGGGCGCCGTGCCCTACTGGACGGAACCGACGCCCGCGCAGCCGTCATCGCCTGCTATGCCGCCATGGAGGAGTCGCTCGCCGACTCCGGCGTAACCCGGCGTGCCTCGGACAGCCCGCAGGACCTGCTGGAGCGGGCCGTCGCCGACGGCCTGCCCACGGGGGCGGCCGCCGCCGTGCTCACCGCTCTGTTCCGCGAGGCCCGGTACTCTACGCACCCGATGGACGGCAGCCATCGCGACCGGGCCGCGACCGCGCTCGCGGAGATCGCCGACGGCCTGCGCTCGCGGACGTCTGGACCCGAAGCCATGACGGGTACCTCGTGAAGGCGCCCGTCCGGTTACGGGCCATCGTCAACTCCGTGCTCGGAACGCCCGGTTCGGTACGTCACTCGCTGGCCGTACTGGGCATCGTCGCGGTCGCGACCGCAGTGCTGCTCGCCCTGGCCGACGGTGCCGCCGCGGCCGCCACCGGCCTTGCCCTCATCACCGCAGTCGCGCTGACCGTGGGGCGCTATGCCGCGGGCGGCGCCGCGCAGGACAGCGGCTACCGCAAACCGGTGCGCCTGCTGGACAGCCGGGCCCCGGCTCTCGGCGGATGGCGGCGCATCGTGGCCAACACCTTCGCGGACGACGGCGAAGCACACTTCGACACCGTCTTGCGGCCGCAGTTGCAGCGGCTGTTCGCCGCCCGGATGGCCGAACGGCACGGCGTGGCGATGTACCGGAACCCGCAGCAGGCCCGGGCCCTGGTCGGAGCTGAGCTGTGGCCGTGGATCGATCCCGAGGCGACCGCTCCGCAACCCACTCTCCCCGAGCCCGTCCTGCGCTCCCTGCTCGACCGCCTGGAAGCCCTGTGACCGGTGGCGCTGCGGCCGACCCCGCAGCCCGCGCACCCCGACCCCTGCCCCGTGAGGAACCGACCGTGACCAGCCCACAACCCACCTCCGGCCATGGCACCCTGACTTCCCGACAGGCGGGAGAACGGGCTGCGGCCGTACTCGACGAGATCCGCACGGCCGTGGTCGGCAAAGCGGAACCGCTGGCGCTGGTGATGCTTGGCATCCTCGCCGGCGGCCACGTCCTCATCGAGGATCTGCCGGGACTCGGGAAGACGCTGCTGGCACGCTCCTTCGCCACCGCTCTCGGCCTGGACTTCCGCCGCATCCAGTTCACCCCCGACCTGCTGCCCTCCGACGTCACCGGAGCTCCGTTCTACGACCAACGGACCGCCGACATGGTCTTCCGGCCCGGACCGGTCTTCACCCACCTGCTGCTCGCCGACGAGATCAACCGCACGCCGCCCAAGACCCAGGCCGCGCTGCTGGAGGCGATGGCCGAGTCCCAGGTGTCCATCGATGGAAGTACCAGGTCGCTGCCGAAGCCCTTCGTGGTCGTCGCCACCGCCAACCCCATCGAGTACGAGGGCACGTACACCCTGCCCGAGGCCCAGCTCGACCGCTTCTTGCTGCGGGTTCGCATGGGCTATCTGGCGGCGCCCGAGGAGGCAGGCATGCTGCGCGCGCGTATCGATCGGGCGGCGCCCGAGGCTGTGCTGCGCACGCTCAGCGGACCGGACGAGGTGCTGGCCATGCGGGCCGCCGTCGAACGCGTCGAGGTGGACGACGACCTGCTGGAGTACGTCGTCGCGCTGGTCCGCGCCACCCGGGCCCACCCTCATATCCAGGTCGGCGCCTCTCCACGCGGCGGCCTGGCCCTGGTGCAGCTCGCCCGCGCCCGTGCCGTCCTGGACCTGCGGGACTATGTAACCCCGGAGGACGTCAAGTCCGTGGCGGTGCCGGCCCTCGCGCACCGCGTCACCCTCAAGCCGGAGCTGTGGGTCCGGCAGATCGACGGCGACGACGTGATGCGTGAGATCGTGCAATCCGTGCACGCCCCGCAGACCTTGCCGCGCACGCCGATCGCGTCATGACGGAGCCCGTGCCGGCCCGCAGAGCGGCCGCCGCCGTTCAACGGGCCCTGGACGGCCGCAACGACGTGACCGCCCAACCCCCGCCGCCGCCTCCGCCCGGTTGGCGCGCCGGTGAACGTGCCCTGCGGCTAGGCACGTTGGCCGTCGTCGCGCTGGCCGCCGCACTGATCACCGGGCGCCCCTGGGTACTTGCTCTCGCCGCCGCGCCCCTGGTGCTGCTCGCCCTCGCCCTGCCAAGTGGGCCGCGCCCGGAAGGGGTGACGGCCGAGGCCGAGGTAGAGCCGCGGCGTTGCTTCGAAGGCGAGCAGGTGACGGTGCGGATCACGGTGTCCTACGACGGGGAGACCGGCCGCCTGGACCCCGGCGTCGCCCTCGGTCACGGGGTCCGGCTCGACCACCTCGCGGTCGGCCCGCACCGCGTCGATCTCGTCCTGACCGCACAGCGCTGGGGCCGCTGGACGCTCGGCACGGTCGACGTCGACGTCTACGACCGCGGTGGGCTGACCCGGCGCACCGTCCGGGCCGAACTCGGTGAGATCGCCGTCTTCCCGCTGCCCGGACACGCCAGCCTCACGCCCATCCCGGTTCGGCTGCCGCAACGGCTCGGCGAGCACACCGCCGTGCAGCGCGGCGAGGGCATCGAGGTCACCGGCGTGCACCCGTATGTGCGCGGCGAACGGCAGCGGCGGATCCACTGGCCGGCCACCACCCGCCGCGGCACCCTGCAGGTTCACCAGTTCGCCGCGGAGCGCACCGCCGACACCGTGGTGCTGCTGGATGTGCTCGCCGACGTAGTCGACCCGGTCACCGGCGCGTCCTCGCTCGACGAGACCTTCCGGGCCGCTGCCGGGCTGGTCCGCTCTTACCTGCGCAGCCACGACCGGGTCGGCGTCGTATCGGTTGGTGGCGCTGCCCGCTGGCTGCAACCGGGCAGCGGCCAGGGGTACTTCTACCGCATCGTCGAGAGTGTGCTGGAGGTCCGCAAGGACCGCGCGTACCGCACGGAGGGACTCAGCCTGCTCCCACCGCCCGCCTTGCCCGAAGGAGCGTTGGTGTACGTCATCACGCCCCTGACCGACCAGCGGATTTTCGACATCCTGCACCAGGTGCGCGGACGGGCCAACCCGATGGTCGTGGTCGAGATCCCCACCGGAGAGCCGGTCCTGGAACCCGGCGACACGGAAGGTGAACTCGCGCTGCGGCTGTGGCAGGCTGGCCGCGACGCCATGCGCTTCGCCTTGGTGGAACGCGGCATCGCGGTCGTCACCCACCGGCCCGGCGAGACCCTCGACCTCACCCTTGCGCCGCTGCTGCGCACCCGCCTCCACGGGGGGACCCGATGACCACCGCCCCCCGGGTCGCCCGGCCAGGCCCGCGCCCAGCCCACAGCCGAACCGCCCTGTTCATCGGACGTCTCACCTCCCGCATCACCGACCGCTTGCTCGGAACGGCCCTTGCCGTCGCCGCCTGCGACCCGCCGGCCGCCCTGCACGCACCATTGCTGTTCAGGATGCTGGTCCTGGGGGTGGCGGCGGCCGCGTGGTGGGCCGCTCCGATGGTCGACGCCCGCCCCGTCTTGACCTCCATGCGCTGGCAGACCGTCGCGGCCCGCCGCAGGACGACCGTACTGCCGGCGGCGGCGATCGCCGTCGCCGCGGCCACCGGCCCGCCGGTCTGGCTGGTCGTCTGCATCGCCGCCTTGCTGCTTGCCTACCTGCTCGTCACCGACGCGTGGACAGCCGGTGTCACCGCCCCGCCCGACTGCCCGCAGGCGACACCCGCACTGGCCGCTGCCGCCGCGACCGCAGTGATACTGCTCGCCGCCCAAGCGCCGGTCGCGGGCACCTCATGGGCACGGCTGCCCGCCTCACTCGCCATCGCCGCGACCACGGTTTGCCTCGTACTGGCGCTGCGCACCCGTCGCAGCCCGCCCGGCTGACCCGAGACTCCTGGCGGGTTTGGCGCTTATCTCGGCGTCACCCCAAAGACCGTCAAATGGGACCGAATCTCACTGTCAGGAGGCCAGGTCTCGTTGTCAGAACCCGACTCCCGACCTGTCTCATGAGACACATCGAATTCCGCAGAACGACGGGCATCGGTCCACGACGCCGCGGTGGTCGGCCTCACGGGGCCTGTGGACCGGCAGGCCGTCGGGCGCCCCCAGGAGCAGCTCACGAGCCGCTCGTCCGGCGACGGGCCGCCGGCGAGACGCGGCAGGCTGGCCTGGAGCCGCGAACGGCCGTTCGTACGTGCTGATGTGACGCACCGTCGGTCCATCCCTCCCCACCGCCCCCGACCACGGCAGCGGCCTCCGGGCGGCACCGGCAGGGGATCCGCACCGCCCGGACCGTGCTTCTTCGGCTTGCGCACGCAGGGTGCTCGACGCCGTCCTGGTGCACACTCTCCCCAAGCACTGGCGCTCGCGGGAGGGAACAGCGTGTTCACGGGGATCGACGAGGTCGACTGGGCCTCGATGGGGCATGCGTACGGTCCGGCGGACGACATCCCTGGACTGCTGCGCGGGCTCGCCTCAGCGGATCCGGCGGAGCGGGAGAGCGCGCTCGACGGGATGTACTCCACCGTCCACCACCAGGGTGACGTCTACGACTCGACACTGGCGTGCATCCCCTTCCTGCTGGAGCTCGTCGCCGCCCCCGAGGTCCAGGACCGCGGCGCCATCGTGGAGTTGCTCACCAGCATCGGGGGCA
This sequence comes from Streptomyces sp. NPDC059169, assembly GCF_042755225.1. Taxonomy (NCBI): domain Bacteria; kingdom Bacillati; phylum Actinomycetota; class Actinomycetes; order Kitasatosporales; family Streptomycetaceae; genus Streptomyces; species Streptomyces sp. NPDC059169. The sequence continues at coordinate 29,211 of NZ_JBHZCF010000001.1, forward strand.
TCGACCTGGACGACGACGAAATCGACCCGGAGGACGAGGAGTTCGAGGACGCGGCCAATTACGCCATGGCGGCGGCCGCCGTGGCTGCGGGCGCCGACGTCTTCCTCGGCCTGGTCGGCGACCCGGACCCGGGGGTTCGGCTCGCGGCCCCGTGCGCGCTGGCGATGCTGCACGCGGAGCCCGCGCGGGTCCTGGCCCTGCTGCGGGAGCGGTTGGACTCCGAACCGGACACGGAGGTACGGCTCGCTCTGGTCGAGGGGGTGGGACGGATCGCCCTGCGCCACGGCGCCCTCCGGGAGGAGGCGGTCCGGTGGCTGATCACGCTGCTGGCGCCGCACCGCCCGTCCGATCTGCGGCTGTCGGCGCTGACCCAGCTGGCGCGCTGCGCCCCCGGTAGGCTCCCGGACGACATCGCCTCGACCGCGACCGCACTCCTGCGGGCCGCCGACACGGGCCCGGGCGCCGACACGGGCGGGCTCGGCGACGGCAGGGCCGGTGAGGACGGCAGCGGCCCCGAGGCTCCGTCGGCGGACGACCTGCTGCGGACGCTGCACTCGGCGCTCGGGGACCGCGTCGACGACCGGATCGCCCTGCTGACCGGCCAGCTGACCAGCACGGACCCGACCCAGCGCACGGACGCGGTGTGGATGTGCCACGGCTTGATCCGGGCCTGGCGCGGTTCGTACGACGAGGTCGTGCAGCTCGTGGGAGCACAGCTCTTCGACGTCGACCCATTGCTGCGCGGCGCCGCCGTCAGCCTGCTGGAGAGCCTGTTCGACCTGGCGCGGCCCGCAGCCGATGCGCTCGCCGCGCGCGTCGCCGACGGTGAGCCGGACGACCACCGGGCCCTGGTGGCGCTGGCGAGGCTCGGCGATCCACGCGCGGTCCCGGCACTCGCCACGGCGCTGGAGCGGCCGGACCTACCGCGTGACGTGGCCCTCGCCGTGCCCTACCTGGGTGCTGCGGCGGAAGACCTGGCGCCCGTGTTGCGGCGGCGGCTCGGCGAGGTGGCGCACGACGAACAGCTCTGCGACCGCGCGGCGCCCCTGCTGAGCGGGTTGGCCGCGGTGCGGGCCGTGGAGGCGCTGCCCGAAGTGCTGGGCGTCCTGCACGAGGCGCCGGTGCAGTGCTGCGAGTGGGGCACCGAGGCCGCCCTGCGGACCCTCACGGCGTTCGGCCCGGCCGCACTCGACGCCGTTCCGGATGTGTGGGCGCTGCTGCGCAGTCCCTCCGCATCGGTCGCGTCGGCCGCCGCCCGGGCACTGTGGGCGATCGCCGGTGACTCCACGGCCGTGCTACCGGTGCTCACGGAGTTGCTGACGGCGGACGGCCCCGACGCGCGCCGGTCGGCCGCGACCGCACTCGGTTCCATCGGCCCTCGGGCGGTGACCGCCGCCCCCGAGCTGCACCTGCTGCTCACCTCGCCCGAACGCTGGCTGCGCATGGACGCGGCCGTGGCGTTGTGGCGGGTCACCGGCACCGCCGGGGACTCCCTGCCGGTGCTGCGCGCAGCCTGGGAGGAGAACCGGTACGGCCGCGTCGAGGTGGCCGAGTGTCTTGCCGAGATGGGCCGTGCGGCTGCGGACATGGCACCGCTACTGCGGGCGGAGCTCTCCAGACCCCGACGCCACAACGTCCTCGACGGCGGTTCGGGCAGCCATGACATCGAACAGGACGAGCGGCTGCTGGCCCTGTGCCGCAGAGCGTTGTCCGCGCAGAGCGGGGCGTCGCGCCCGGGGGCCCGTCCGTGACCATCCGGCGGGGAGGACGGGCGGGACTCCCCGCGGAGCCCGGCACCGCCCCGTGCGGACGGAGCGCGCACGCGGTGCGGCACCGGCCCCGCGTGAACGGCTATGGACAGCTGTTACCCAACTGATGAAATCCCGCAATGAGGGACATTTACTGTCGTACGGCCGGGAGACCCCCACCAACGGGGCGGTGGAACGGCGGCGCGCAGTCACCGCCGCCGGACGTTTCCCCGCCACCACCCTCCGCATTCACACGATCCACAAGATGGACAAATACGACTTCCCGCTGGATTGCGCATAGGGTCTACGGGAAGAACGGCCGGTCGCAGCTCCGTTCGAACACCCGGGGTGGCACGCTCGACGACGGCGACCATCGCCAGGACACCGACTTCGTCGCTCCGCAGGCCGCGGAGGACCCAGATGCAGAAGGAGCAGGGAGCCCCCGTGAGCCCGAAACGCACCGGTATCGGCGCAGCGCTGGCCACGGCCGTCGTGCTGCTGCTGTCCGGTTGCGGCAACGCGGGCGGCCTGGAGAGCGCCGGCTCCACCCCGACCGCAGTGGGCCCGGTCGAATTGTGGCCCGACCTGCCGCCCATATCGGTGCCTCCGGTCGACTACGGCGAGAGCGACACCCGACGCGTCCCCGGCATCGCGGTGCCGAACGGCGACGTGCACGCGGTGAGCCCGACCGCGGTGGTCCAGGATGACGTTTCCGCCCAGCCCACCAAGGGCGCCCGGGAGGACGGGCTCTCCGAGGCCACGGTCCGGCGGATACGCGACTGCACCGCGCAACCTCAGGCCTGCCCGATCCTCAGGGCGCACTACCACGACCTGACCGGCGACGGGAAGGACGAGCTGATCATCGGCATCACCCTGCCCGACAAGCAGACGTCGATTCGGGTCTACATGCCGGAGGACGGCGGCCTGACGCGCATCATGGAGGACGCCGAGCCCATCGTCAGCGTCTCGCTGGCCGGCCGGGACCTGATCATGCGCTCCCTCTCCGCGGGCATCCCGGGCTACGAGTACCGGACGGCGTGGTCCTGGGACGAACGGCAGCGGGCCATGCTCCCCGCCCGTGACGAGATCATCCGGATCAAGCCGTCCACGTCCGCAACCCCCGAAGCCTCGGCGGACACCCGATGAACCGTCGACCCGCCACGCGCAGGCCACGGCCGCGACTGCGACCGCCTGCCTGGACCGCGACGCTGACCTGGAAGGCCGCCGTCTTCATCACCGTGATGTGCTGCTCCCTCGCGGCACTACTCGGCGTGCTGGTGCACGTGTCGGTGACCAAGCAGACCGTCGACCAGGCACGGGACAAGGCCCTGGTCCGGCTGGAGGACGCGACGGAGGCGTACGAGGCGGGCGACCCGGTGGGACGGCCCGGCGCCGTGGATCCCCCGGGCCTGCCGGCCGAGCTGCGGGCACTCGCCCTGAGCGGCCGGCGCGGCACGATGGTCTCCGACCTCGCGGGCCGGCCGACGATGTGGGCGGCCGGACCCGCCGACGGTCGCGCCATCGCGGTGAACATCGACTACAGCCTCAGCGCCAGCATGATCACGGGGTTGGACCGCGCGATCGTCGGCTCGTCGGTGCTGGCGATCGGGGCGACCCTGCTGTTCGGGGCGTTCGCCGTGAGCAGGGTCACCCGCAGGCTCCGGCTGACCGCCCTGGTGGCACGTCGCATAAGCGCGGGCGATCTGGACGCCCGCGTCAACGACCCCCGCACCAAGGACCCCTCGCGGCCCGAGGACGAGGTCGCCTCGGTATCGGGGGCACTGGACACCATGGCCAGCACCCTCCAGGCGAAGTTGCTCAGCGAGCAGCGATTCACCGCCGACGTCGCGCACGAGCTGCGCACCCCGCTGACCGGACTGTCCGCCGCGGCCGAGCTGCTTCCGCCGGGCCGTCCCGCGGAGCTCGTGCAGGACCGGGTGCGGACCATGCGGGCGCTGACCGAAGACCTGCTCGAGATCTCACGTCTCGACGCGGGCGACGAGACGGTCGACCTGGACGTCCACGAGCTCGCCCCGCTGGCCGGTCGGGTGGTGCGCATGATCCGGGCCTCCGAGGCGGAGACCGAGCTGTGCGTCCTCCGGGAGGCGAGCGTGGAGACCGACAAGCGCCGACTGGAGCGGGTCCTCGGCAATCTGATCACCAATGCGCACCGGCACGGTGCACAGCCGGTGGTGGTCACCGTGGACGGGCCGCTGGTGACGGTCCGGGACCACGGCCCGGGCTATCCCGAGTACCTACTGGAACACGGACCCCAGCGGTTCCGCACCGAGTCGGGCGGCAAGGGCCACGGTCTCGGGCTGACCATCGCGGTGGGCCAGGCCGCGGTGATCGGCGCCGAGCTGGCCTTCACCAACGCGCCCGACGGTGGGGCGGTCGCACGACTGACGCTGCCCGAGTACGTGCATCTCGGCGACCCATCCGGCATCACGGACCCGGAGCACACCGACATGGAGCGCGTCACACCCATGGATAACCGGACATAACACCCCAGCTTGCTACGTTGCGTGGCATGACGGCCACGCCAGCGGACGCTCCCGTGTCGGCCCCCAGCCCGACGAAGGGGCGGGGGGTCGAGCTCTCCCTCCTGATCGGCGCGGTCCTCATCGCCACGTACGGCTACGTCGGCGTGGGCGTCGCCAGGAACGGCGCCGTGCCACCCGACGCCGCGGGATACGGTGCGGGGCTCGGTCTGCTCGCGCTGCTCGCCCACAGCGCGGTACGGCTCCGCGCCCCGCATGCCGACCCGCTGCTGCTCCCCATCGCGGTCCTCCTGAACGGCATCGGCCTGGTGCTGATCTACCGGCTCGACCTGGGGACCCCGGACGACCGGGCCGCCCCCGCACAGCTGATCTGGTCCACGCTCGGTGTCGCCCTGTTCGCCGCGGTGGTCGTGCTGCTGCGCGACCACCGCGCGTTGCAGCGGTACGCCTACCTGTCGGTCGCCGCGGCCCTCGTCCTGATGGTCGTGCCGATCCTGTTCCCCGCGGTGAACGGCGCGAGGATCTGGATCCGGATCGGCGGATTCTCCTTCCAGCCGGGCGAGTTCGCCAAGATCCTGCTCGCGGTCTTCTTCGCCACCTACCTCGCCGCCAACCAGAGCGCACTCGCCCACACCGGTCGCAGGATCTGGAGGCTCCAGCTTCCGACCGGCCGGGCGCTCGGCCCCATCGCCGCGATCTGGCTGATCAGCGTGGTCGTCCTGGTCCTGGAGCGGGATCTGGGCACCTCACTGCTGTTCTTCGGCCTCTTCGTGATCATGCTCTACGTCGCCACCGACCGGACCGGCTGGATCGCCGTGGGACTGCTGCTCGCTGCGGTCGGCGCGTTCGCCGTCGGCACCCTCGAACCGCACGTGCACGGACGCGTCCAGGACTGGCTCGATCCGTACGCCTCCATCGAGGCCGGTCAGGGGCCGAGCCAGCTGGCCCAGTCGCTGTTCGCGTTCGCCGCCGGAGGGGTCCTCGGTGCGGGACTGGGAGCGGGACACTCCACCCTCATCGGGTTCGCCGCGAAGTCCGACTTCATCCTGGCGACCGCGGGAGAAGAACTCGGGCTCGCCGGACTCACCGCGCTCTTCCTGCTGTACGCGTTGCTGGTGGCGCGCGGCTACCACGCCGGTCTCGTGCTGCGCGACCCCTTCGGACGGCTGCTCGCCGTCGGCCTCGCGGCCATCATCGCCGTGCAGGTCTTCGTCATCGCGGGCGGGGTGACCGGATTGATCCCGCTGACGGGCATGGCCATGCCGTTCCTCGCGCAAGGCGGTTCGTCCGTCGTCACCAACTGGATCATCGTGGCACTGCTCATCCGGCTCAGCGATTCGGCCCGCACGCCCCTGCCCGCCGCCGTCGAAGCCGGTGTCATCGCACCGCAGACCGCCCGGGAGGGGGCGCAGTGACCCGGTGCATCCACCGCGCCGCAGCGCTCTGCCTGGTGCTGCTGGCCGCCCTGCTCGTGAACGCCTTCCGGGTACAGGTCCTCCAAGCCGAGGACCTCACCGCGAGCCCGGCCAACCGCCGCCCCGTCATCGCGCGCTACGACGAGCCCCGCGGCGACATCGTGGTCGGCTCGCAGCGCATCACCGGCTCCAAGGACACCCGTCAGCAACTCCGGTACGAACGCACCTACCTGGACGGACCGTTGTACGCCCCGGTCACCGGCTACGCCTCGCAGACGTACGGCACGACGCTGCTGGAGCGGGCCGAGGACGGCGTACTGGCCGGCACGGACCCGCTGCTCGCCCCTCTCCCCTTCTGGAACGACTTCACCCGTTCCGAGCGGCCCGGCGGCAAGGTCGTCACGACCATCAGGGCCCCCCTGCAGCAGGCGGCCTACCGCGGGCTGCACGGCAGGCGCGGCGCGGTCGCCGCACTCGAACCGTCGACCGGCCGGATCCTGGCGCTGGTGAGCAGCCCTTCCTACGACCCGGGGGTGCTGTCGGGCAACAGCACTGAGGTCACCGACGCGTGGCAGCGGCTCAACCGCGCACCGACCCGGCCGATGCTCAACCGTGCCATCCGGCAGACCTATCCCCCGGGGTCCGCGTTCAAGATCGTGACGGCGACGGCGGCATTGGAGACCGGGGTCGTCAAGGACCCCGGGGCTCCGACCGACACCCCTGATCCGTACGTGATCCCGGGAACGGTGACCGCGCTCCCGAACCCGGTCCCCGGTTGCCGCAAGGCGTCGCTCGTGTACGCGATCCGGTGGTCGTGCAACACCGTGATGGCGAACCTGGGAGTGAAGGTCGGGCTCGCCGGGATGAGGAAGGCGGCGAGCGGATTCGGCTTCAACGACGGCGGGCTGATGATTCCCTCCCGGGTGGCCCCCTCCACCTTCGACCGGAAGATGTCCGTGGACCAGCTGGCGCTGTCGTCCATCGGCCAGTTCGACACGGCTGCCACGCCGCTGCAGATGGCGATGGTCGCGGCGGCCGTCGCCAACGGAGGGGAACTGTCGTACCCGTATCTGGTGGAGCGCACGACGACCAGGGACGGCGACACGGTGCGGGAGGCCCATCGGCGGTTCTACCGGCGGGCGATGAGCCCGGTCACGGCACAGCTGATGCAACGGCTGATGGTCGAGGCGGCCGAGCACGGCACGGGCAGACGCGCACTGATCAAGGGGGTGACGGTGGGCGGCAAGACGGGCACCGCCCAGCACGGGGTCGACAACAGCGGTACGCCGTACGCCTGGTTCATCGCCTGGGCGCAAGCACGGGGGGCGTCCCGCCCGGCCGTGGCGGTCGCCGTGGTCGTGGAGGATCCCGCGGCGGCGGGCGGTGACATCAGCGGGGGTGGTGACGCGGCGCCGATCGCCCGGGCGGTGATGGTCGAGGCGCTGAAAGGAGCCAAACCCTGAGGGGCGGCACGAACCACCACGAGGTATCTCCGAAGTGTGCTGACAACGGGCCAGGGGATGATCCGAAACCCGGACCGTCCGGCCCAACGCCCTCAGAAGGGCGGGGGGAGCTCGGGACGCTGGCCAGGTGGTGAGGTAGTACTCACCGATCGCCGCGTCCAGGAACTCTCCGAGTGCCTGATCGTCGATCAGGACGGTGGTGCTGGTCGGGGCGCCGCAGCGGGCCGGTGTCGGTGGCGGCCCGGAGGTCGCGGTCGTCGGGGTCAAGGAAGGTGCTCTCCGGGGAGTCGCAGGCGGAATCCGAAGCCGTTGGGCGCTCCGGGGCCGGCGGAGCGCCGCGCGGGACCTCCCGCCCGCACCGGGAGGCACCCAGGATCGGGCACTTGGCCGGTGCGGGTGGGTGGGTGGGTGTCAGGAGGCGCAGGCGGTGCGTTGCTCGGCCGTCATCGCGACGGATCGGGCGATGAGGGAGTCGTTCTTCCCGGTGGGCGCACTGAAGGTGCTGTTCTTGATGACGACGTGGCGGTATCTCTTCTTGGTGCCGCTCCTGATCTTGGTGTCCGACGTGAAGTCGAGCCTCAGGTCCCCGGTGGCGGTCCCCATCTCCGCGGCTCTGCCGAACCAGCCGACGTTGCAGGCCGGGACAGGCAGGCTGTCCGTCTGCGAGACGGTGCTCGACCGTGTCCACGTCTTGGTGTACTTGGCGGTCACCGCGACCTCCGCCGCGCCCCAGATGGCGGACTTCACCGAGGAGCTCACCTCGAAGCTGTCCGAGCTCGTGACCGTGTCCGACCAGGCCAGCGTGTGGGTGACCGTCGTGGAAGCGTAGTTGAAGACCCGGTCGCCCACCGGGTGTTCCGGCCCGGGCCCGGTCCGGTAGGCGGTCGGGGCGTAGCTGATCTTGCAGTCGATGGTCGTGTAGGGGTCCAGGGGCCCGATTTTGTGCGCGTCATAGCACATCTGCAGGGCTTTCGCCGCCAGCGGGTCACTGGCTTCCAACGTCAGGGTACGGTTCTGCGCCGCTGCGGCCGGTGATGCGGTCAGCCCCAGAATCCCCGCTGCGATTCCCGCCGCGATCGATGCTCGTCGAATGGATGGCATGGGTGTGTGTTCCCCCTCAGGGTGGTGAACGGTCGAAGAGGCTGGCCAGGCGTCGCACGCACGCGCAGGGACAGTGGCGACGCGCCAGCCCGACGATCATTCTGGAGCTCCGCCGCTGCTGAACGTGAGTGCTAGAACATGCACATGCCGCAAGAATCCTTCCACGGCCCTGCAGGGCTCCGCCCGCGCCGCGTGGCGGTCCTGGTGGACGAGAACACCAACCCGTTCGAACTAGGCTGCGCCACTGAACTCTTCGGCCTACCCCGGCCCGAACTCGGCCGTGATCTCTACGAGTTCGCGCTCTGCACGCCAGGCGACCGCACGGTCATGCGCGGCCGCTTCTTCACCCTCACCGAGACGGCCGGACTCGAAGCTGCCGACGCCGCCGACACCCTGGTCGTCCCGAGCAGGCCGGACGTCGCCCGCCCCCGTCACCCCGCCGTACTGGACGCCATACGCCGCGCCCACGCGCGCGGCGCCCGACTGGTCTCCTTCTGCACCGGCGCGTTCGCCCTGGCCGAGGCCGGCGTGCTCGACGGGCGCCGGGCCACCACGCACTGGCAGTGCACGGAACTGCTGCGTTCCCACTACCCCGACGTCCACGTCGAACCCGACGTCCTCTTCGTCGACGACGGCAGTATCCTCACCTCCGCCGGCAGCGCCGCCGCACTCGACCTCGGCCTGCACATCATCCGCCGCGACCACGGCGCGGAGACCGCCAACACCATCAGCCGCCGTCTCGTCTTCCCCGCCAACCGCGACGGCGGCCAGAAGCAGTTCATCGAACGCCCCATGCCCGACCTGCCCGACGAATCCCTCGCTCCCCTCCTGGCCTGGGCCCAGGAACGGCTCGACACCCCCCTCACCGTCGCGGACCTCGCCGCCGAGGTGGCCGTCAGCACCACCACCCTGCACAGGCGCTTCCGCACCCAGCTGGGCACAACACCCCTCGCATGGCTGACCGCGCAGCGCGTCGCTCTCGCCCGTCGGCTCCTGGAACGCGGAGACACCCGCATCGACGCCGTCGCCCGCCACAGCGGACTCGGCACACCGGCCAACCTCCGCACCCTGTTACGCCGCGAAACGGGGCTCACCCCCTCTGCCTACCGGCAACGCTTCGGCCCGGAAACCCACTTCACGACCGGCCCCTCACCCCTCACGGCCCCAGCGACGACCACGACGGCCGCCCCGCGCACTCCGGACACACGGCCCGCACAAACCCGGCCTCGCCCCACCGCGTCACAGAAATGAACCGTAACTGCCCACCTGCGAGCTGCCCGCCGGAAGCACCTGGCACCCGCGGCGGCGAGATGCCCCGAAATACCACACCCCGCGATCCTGGGCTCACCGCGGCGATACCCCACCACGGTCAGGAGCGCTGCTCCCGTCGTCCCAACGCGGTCAGGTCGATGTCCAGTGGGAAGGGCAGGTCCAACGTGAGCTGCTTGTGGTGGATGCCGGTCAGGCCGTACGACGCCGTCGCGGGATCGAGCTCGTAGACGTACACGACGGGGAGTCCGTCGTCCTCCTCGACCCGCCAGTAGTGCACCACGCCTGCGCGCGCGTACTTCCTGGGCTTGACCTCGCGGTCGCGCTCCACCGAGTCGTCCGACACGACCTCGACGACGAGGACGACGTCCTCGGGCCTGAACCAGGTCTGCCGGGGGCCGGTGTCCGCATCGACGGGGACCACGAGGACGTCTGGCTCGGGGCGGTTCCGGTCGTCGAGCCTGACCGTCATTTCCCCGATGGCCTCCAGGTGCTCCGGTGCCTGCCGCGTCAACGCACGCACCAAGAAGTGGATGACGCGCGAGTGGAATCGGGTCTGCGGACTCACGAGGACGAGACTCCCGTCGATCAGCTCCGTGTGCGGAGGAAGATCCGGGAGCCGGTCCAGGTCGTCCGCCGTCCAGCCACCGGCGGGGGGGCGCGGCCAGGCGTACTCCCCGTCCAGCCCGTTGTCGCGTGCGGCGCTCATGATTGCTCCCATGCGGCGGAGTCTGCCTGGTACGAGCAGCCTACCCAGCAGGCCCCGGGGTCCTCGGCGGATCTCCTCGTAAGCCTGCTTCCGTTCCCGGAACAGCGGGAACCACCGTTCCCCGAAGGCGTTCCCGAGGGCGAGCCCCTCGATGCTCCGGCGGGCGGCGGCCCGAGCGGCGCGGGCGGGGTCCGACGGGTGGGCGGAGCCGTCGGCGCGGTCAGGAAGGTCTGCCTGTCTCATGGCTGCCGTGCTGCCGCGCCGCGCGGTGTTCGTACACGGGGATCCGGCAGGGTCAGGGCCGGCCCTCGGCGATGGTCTCCGCCACCTCCGACACGCGTGCCGCCTCTTCCGCCGCGAAGCGGTCCCGGTCGAGTTGTTCGGCGAGCTCCTCGTCCTGGGACATCAGCAGATCGAGGTTGGAGTCGCCGAGTTCGAAGACCCCCATGTCGACATAGGCCTGCTGCAGCCGCTCGCCCCACAGCCCGATGTCCTTCACGCACGGCACGATCCGGCTGAACAGCAACTTCCTGAACATGTGGAGGAACTCGGAGTTCTCCGTGTACTCGTGCGCCTCCTGCTTCGAGATGCCGAAGTCCTCCAGCACTTCGACGCCCCGGATCCGGTCGCGCATCAGGTAGCAGCCCTCGATGACGAACTCCTCGCGCTCGCGCAGTTCCGCGTCCGTCAGCTGTCCGTAGTAGTCGCGCAGCGCCATCCGTCCGAACGCGACGTGACGGGCCTCGTCCTGCATGACGTAGGCCAGGATCTGCTTGGGCAGCGGCTTGTCGGTGGTGTCGCGGATCAAGCCGAACGCCGCCAGGGCCAGGCCCTCGATGAGTACCTGCATGCCGAGGTAGGGCATGTCCCAGCGCGAGTCACGCAGGGTGTCGCCGAGCAGCGTCTGCAGGTTGTCGTTGATCGGGTAGAGCATCCCGATCTTCTCGTGCAGGAAGCGGCCGTAGACCTCGGCATGGCGCGCCTCGTCCATGGTCTGGGTGGCGGAGTAGAACTTCGCGTCCAGGTCGGGTACGGACTCGACGATCCGGGCGGCGCACACCATGGCGCCCTGCTCCCCGTGGAGGAACTGGCTGAACTGCCAGGAGGCGTAGTGCCGGCGCAGCTCGCCCTTGTCCTTCTCCGTCAGCTTCGCCCAGTGGCGCGTGCCGTAGAGGCTCAGCGCCTCGTCGGGCGTGCCGAGCGGGTCGTACGGGTCCACCTCGAGATCCCAGTCGATCCGCTTGGCCCCGTCCCACTGCTTGTCCTTGCCCTTCTGGTAGAGGGCGAGGAGACGGTCACGCCCGTCGTCGTACTCCCAGTTGAACCGGGCGGAGCCGGAGGCGGGGACGGACCAGACGGGCTCGTGGGGCGGCTGGGTGTAGAGGTCATGTGTCGGCACGAACGGCTCCTTCGGCTCAACTGACGGTCCGTTGGCAGGCTCACACGTTGGTAGACGTTGAGTCAACAAGTGCCACGCGAGGGATTGACGGCACTATTGACGCGCAGTCTCATAACTCCTGAACGACAACGGCGAAGACGAGGTGCCCAGCCATGACCCATGCGCCCGAACGCGATCTGACCACCTTCCGCGACGCCCTCGGCCCGCTCCGGGACCGCGAACAGGTCGCGGCGCGCCTGCTCGCGTCGTCGGCGAAGCACTCCTTCGACCCGGACACCGAACTCGACTGGGACGCCCCGGCGGAAGAGGGCAAGTGGTTCTGGCCGCCGGAACTGGTCTCGCTCTACGACACGCCGCTGTGGAAGGGGATGCCCGAGGAACGGAGGATGGAGCTGGCGCGCCGCGAGGCGGCCTCCCTCGCCTCGCTTGGCATCTGGTTCGAGATCATCCTCATGCAGCTTCTGGTGCGGCACATCTACGACAAGCCCGTGACCAGCAATCACGTGCGGTACGCGCTCACCGAGATAGCGGACGAGTGCCGGCACTCCATGATGTTCGCGAGACTGATCGGGAAGAGCGGGGCTCCGACGTACCCCGTGCCCCGGCTCTACCACAACCTGGGGCGCGTGCTGAAGACCGTCTCCACAACGCCCGGTTCCTTCGCCGCAACCCTGCTCGGCGAGGAGATCCTCGACTGGATGCAGCGCCTGACCTTCCCCGACGAGCGCATCCAGACGCTGGTACGCGGCGTCACCCGCATCCACGTGGTGGAGGAAGCGCGCCACGTGCGCTACGCCCGCGAGGAACTGCGCCGCCAGATGGTGACCGCCCCGCGATGGGAGCGGGAGCTGACCCGCATCAGCTGCGGTGAGGCGGCCCGCGTCTTCTCCGTGTGCTTCGTCAACCCCCGGGTGTACGAGGACGTCGGACTGGACCGCCGCGAAGCCGTCGCCCAGGTGAAGGCCAGCGGCCACCGCCGCGAGGTCATGCAGAGCGGAGCGAAGCGCCTCACGGACTTCCTCGACGACATCGGCGTACTGCGCGGTGCGGGCCGCAGGCTGTGGAAGAGCTCGGGCCTACTGCCCTGACGGCTCCCGAAGCTGCGGAAGCGGCCCGCGCCGGGTCCCGGGACCCGGTCCGGACCCCGGGATTCCGCGCCCTGGGATGCGGGGGCTGCGGTTACGCTGCGGGCATGACCCCGAGTGCTCCTGCCACGCACCGCGCGTACCGGCGGCTCAGCGTCGAGGAGCGGCGCAGCCAGCTCCTCGGCGCTGCTCTCACGCTGTTCGCGCACCGAGCACCGGAGGACGTGTCGCTCGACGACGTCGCCGAAGTCGCCGGAGTCTCACGGCCGCTCGTGTACCGGTACTTCCCCGGAGGGAAGCAGCAGCTGTACGAGGCTGCACTGTGCAGCTCCGCGGACGCTCTGGTGCTCTGCTTCACCGAGCCCCCGAAGGGCCCGCCCACCGCGCGCCTCGGGCGGGTGCTGGACCGCTACCTCGTCTTCGTCGACGAGCACGGCACCGGGTTCAGCGCGCTGCTCCAGGGCGGCAGCGTCGCCGAGACGTCGCGCACCGGTGCGATCGTCGACCGGGTGCGTCGCGCCGCCGCGGAGCAGATCCTCGTCCACCTCGGGGTGCCGGCCCCCGGGCCGCGGCTGCGGATGATGGTGCGCACGTGGATCGCGGCGGTCGAGGCCGCGTCCCTCATCTGGCTCGACGAGGGCAAGCAGCCGCCCGTCGAAGAGCTGCGCGACTGGCTCGTCGACCACCTGCTGGCCCTGCTCACCGCCACCGCGGCCACCGACTCCGAGACCGCGGCCGTGCTCGGCGAGCTCGTCGGCCGCGAGAGCGGCGCCGGTCCGGTCGGGACGCTCGCCCGGCGGGTGGTCCCGCTCGTCGGCGGGGCCGCGCACCTGCTCTCTGCGCAGGAGTGAGCGAGACTGGGCGGGTGAGAAGCGAGAACACCCCCTTCGTCGGCGGGCCGCTGGACGGGCGGGTCCTGCCCGTGCTGGTGGGCCCCACCGGCAATCCCCCGCTGTGGTACGAGGTGCCGGTGCCCGATGACGCCGGCGGTCCCCCCACGGTGCACGCGTACCGCCGTGTCCCGGCGGGCCATACCAAGCGGCTGGCGCTGCCGCGCGGATGGAAGTACGAGTACGCCCCCGCCGGCCGGGAGCGGCGCCGGCTCAACTGGCCCTGGTCGAAGCCGAAGCCGGCCGAATAGGATCACGGCAACGCCACGCACACAGGGGGGAACCCACCGATGGAGCCGGTGCAGCCGCTGCAGGACGACGATCCGCGCCGCATCGGCCCCTACGTCACGCTGTCGCGCTTCCGCGGGACCGCGAGCACCGTCCGGTACCTGGCGGCCGACGACGACGGGACCGTGGTCGTCGTCTCCCTCGCCAGGCCCGCGCTCGCGACGCTCCCCGCGTTCCGGCACCGGTTCGCGGTGGAAGCACGCATCGCGGAGCGGCTGAGCGGCGGCTGGGTCCTCGCTCCCCGGAGGTCCTCCACGGAGGGAGCCGAGCTGTGGACGGCGAGCGCCTACGTCCCCTCCCTCACACTCGCCGAGGCGATCGCGCTCGGCGGCCCGCTGCCCGAGCGGGCGGTACGGGTCCTCGGCGCGGGCCTCGCCGAGACGCTCTCCCGCGTCCACGCCACCGGCACGGTGCTGCACGGCCTCGCCCCGGAGACGGTCCTCCTGGCCGCGGACGGCCCGCGGCTCGCGGCCTTCGGGGCCCTCGGTGCCGCCGCACACGCCGAAGCCGGCCCCGGCGGCGGTCTGTCCGTACGGCTCGACTACCTCACCCCGGAGCAACTCGCCGGTGAGAAGCCCGGCACCGCGTCCGACGTCTTCGTCCTCGGCCTGCTACTGGCGTACGCGGCGACGGGCACGACCCCGTTCGCAGACGGCACGGCCATCGCGGACGCGGAGCCAGGACTCGACGGCGTGCCCGTGGGGTTGCGCCCGCTCGTCGCCTCCTGCCTGGCCAAGTCGCCCGCCGACCGTCCCACCGCCGGCAGCGTCGCGGCCGCGCTGGCCCTGGAAGGAGCCGCAGCCCTGGCAGAGGACGGGTGGCTGCCGGTACCTCTCGTCACCGCCCTCGACGCGGCCGAGGCGGAAGTGGAGTCACTGCGGCGCCTGCGGCGCGGGACCAACTTCGCGGGTGATCCCCGGGCCAAGGGCGCACCCGGAGGCACCGACGACCCGGCCGGTACGCCCTCCGGCGAGGACGGCGCGATCGGCACCGCGCCGGAGGACGGACGGCAAGGTCCGCACCGCGCGGCCACCACCGGTACCGTCCGGCCCGCGGTCGCCACCGGGCCAGCCGGTCCGGTCACGACCGGCCCCGGCGGCTCCTCCCCCGGCGTCCTGCTACCCGCCGCCAGGGGCTCGCAGAGGGACGCTGTCCCGGACGCCGGGGGCGGGACGCCCCGCGTACGGGCGCTGGTCCCGGTCGGCGGCGGAACGGCACGGGCCCTGAGTGGCGGGTCGCCCGGCACCACCACCCTCTCCCTCGCCGCCGTCACCACCACGGATACGACATCCCCGGACCTCCCCGGGTCCGGGACGGAAGCGGACTCCCTCACGGCTCCCGCGGCAGCGGAGACGACCCCGAGGGCGCTACCCGCCGGACCGGACCGCACGAACGCCTCCCCGGCGGGCCTGCCCGAGCCCCTCCCCGGCCGCACGGAGTCGGCGACGGGCCGGGCAGTGCTCGGCGCCCCCGGAACGGCAGGCCCCTCGGTGACGCTCCCCGATCGGCTCTCCGGGCCCGCGGGAGGCGGCGCCGACGTCCCCAAGTCACCCCTCACCGCCTCGGTGCTCGCCGCGAAGGCCGGTGCGGAACGGCGGGCACTGGTCGTCGGGGCGGTCGCCGGGGCCGCCGGCCTGGTCGTCGGTGGCGGGCTGGGCATGGCCGTGGCGGGCCGCGGCACACGGTCCACCGCGCCCACACCGGCTCCCGTACCCACCGCGCGATCGCTGCCCGGTGTGCCGCCCACGCCGCTGTGGGCCTACCGGCACACGGGGAACGAGCCCGTGCAGGCGTCCGCGTGGCGCGGC
The DNA here is from genome assembly GCF_042755225.1 of Streptomyces sp. NPDC059169. Classification (NCBI taxonomy): domain Bacteria; kingdom Bacillati; phylum Actinomycetota; class Actinomycetes; order Kitasatosporales; family Streptomycetaceae; genus Streptomyces; species Streptomyces sp. NPDC059169. The sequence goes on from NZ_JBHZCF010000001.1 coordinate 44,887, forward strand.
CGGGTGCTCGTCCTGGGCGACGCGGAGGGGACCACCGGCATCGATCTGCGCACCGGACGCCGGCTCTGGGCGCAGCCCTCGGCCGCGACCACGCACCGTCCTGTCGTCACGGGTGACGCGCTGTTCGTCATCGGCACGACCCACTTCGTGTGGCTCTCGCCGCTGGACGGCACGGTCCGCGCGCGGGTCGCCGTGCCCGCACACGTCAGCACCGTCGCCGCGGCCGACGGTCGCGTCGTCTGGTTCACGGGCACCGCGGGCGCCCGCACCGATCTCTTCGGGTACGACACCGCCGCCCGCAAGGAGTTGTGGCGCACCGAAGTTCCGGCTGGCCGCGGCCGGGACGCGGTGCCGCGCTACCAAGGGGTCGCCGTCCGCCCCGACGGCATCCTCGTACGGCAGGACAGCGGGTCGCTGACGTCCCAGCAGCAGAAGGCCAACAAGGGCCGGGCCCTGTTCGCGCTGTACGACCGGGCCTCGGGAAGGCGGCTGTGGGGCAAGTACTTCGGCACCGTCCATCAGGACGCCGTCGTCTGCGGTGAGGCATCGGGCAGACTGTTCGCGGTCCAGGACCGCGAACTCCACGCGTACGACACGGACACCGGCAAGCGACTGTGGCGGGCCGCAGGTGCGGCGGGCGAAGGGCTGGTCCACGGCGGCACGCTCTACGTCCCGACCGCGGCGCACCAGGTGTACGCGTTGGACACGGCGACCGGCGGCACCCGCTGGACGCAGTCCACGGAGTCCGGTGGCGCCGGGGAGCCGCGGCTGCTGCTCTCCTCCGACGGCCGCACGGCGGTGGTCCTGGACTCCACGCAAGTCACCGCCTTCGCCACGGCGGACGGCAGCAGGCTGTGGAAGTTCCAGGACGCGGGGGACCGCACCCCGGCATCCGGCTACCAAGGCGTCTCGGCCGGGCGCACCGCCGTGGTGTGGCGCGACCGCACCTTCTACGCACTGCCGTTGGGCCGCTAGACCGACGCTGCCCCGGGGGGGGGAGGGAGGGAGGGGGGGGAGGGGGGGGGGGAGG
>NZ_JBHZCF010000001.1:45926-59538 GCF_042755225.1 Streptomyces sp. NPDC059169
CCAAGTCTTCTCGACTGGGCGGACCGCGGCGTTGTGGAGAGACCGCACCTCCGCCGCACTGCGGGGGGACCACGAGACAGACGCGGCCCGGCGTGGACCCCGGCGCCGGGGTCCACGCGGGGGACGGCCGCGCGGCGTGGCGGGTGCAGGAGTCGCCGCCCTCGCCCGCCGCGCCGCCGTCAGCTGTCTCCGCACGCCCGGGCTCCCGTGCGGCCCGTCGCCGGGAGCGTCCGGTGCGGCGCGGAGCCCGCGGAAGCGGCCGGTCCGGCTCGGGTCGGAGCTCAGGCCCCCGCGATCGAGGCCAGGTACGCCTCGGTCTTGTGCGGCTCGTAGAAGTAGTTCTCGAAGTCGCCCGGATCGTTGAAGCCGTTGGCGAACCGGTCCGCGACCGGCGGCAGCTGACCCGCCGCGCCGATGAGACCCAGGACGTGCTCAGGCGGTACGCCGAGCATGGCGTTCGTCCACTTGGTCACGTGCCGGGCCGTCTCCCAGTACCGGTCGAACGTGGCCTGCATCCACGTCTCGTCGAAGGGCTTCTCACCCTGCTCGACGATCGAGGCCAGGTACGCGGCAGCGCACTTGGAGGCCGAGTTGGAGCCCTGGCCGGTGATCGGGTCGTTGGCGACGACGACGTCTGCGACGCCGAGGACGAGGCCGCCGCCCGGGAGCCGGCCGATCGGGTTGCGCACGGTCGGTGCGTAGCGTCCGGCCAGCGTGCCTCCGGCATCGGTCAGTTCGACCCGGGTGGCGCGCGCGTACTCCCACGGCGTGTACTTCTCCATCAGCTCCAGCGTGAGCGACAGGTGCTCGGCCGGGTCCTTGACCCCCTGGAAGACGTCCAGCGGGCCACCGGGAACCCCCTCCCAGAAGAGGATGTCGGCACGGCCGGAGGTGGTGAGGGTCGGCATGACGAACAGCTCACCGACGCCGGGGACGATGTTGCAGCGGACCGCTTCGAACTCGGGGTGCTCGGGCCGCGGGCCGAGACCGTGCACGTAGGAGACGGCGAGGGCGCGCTGCGGCTCGGTGTACGGGGAGCGCGAAGCGTCCCGCTCGAACATCGACACCAACTCGCCCTTGCCGGCGGAGACGAGCACCAGGTCGTAGGTGCGGGAGAAGTAGTCGAGGTCGGAAACCGCGGCACCGTGGATGACGACTTGACCGCCGCGCTGGGCGAGTATCTCCATCCAGCCGGACATCTTCACCCGCTGGTCGACGGACTGTGCGAAGCCGTCGAGCCTGCCGACCCAGTCGACGGCACGCTCCGGACCGGCGCCCGGGTCCTGCAACCCGGGGCCGGCCACGGACACGCCGAGTCCCTCGATCCTCGGTGCCTGGGACTCCCAGAAGTTGATCTTGAGATCACGCTCGTGCTGGAGGGCCGTGTGGAACATGCACTGCGTGGACATGACCCGTCCCGAACGGATCTCGTCCGCGGTCCGGTTGGACATCAAGGTGACTTCGTACCCCTGCGCCTGGAGGCCGAGGGCGAGCTGGAGCCCGGACTGGCCGGCACCGACGATCAGGATCTTCCGCATGGGCGGGGCTCTTTCATGAGTGGGGACTATTCGGGAGCGACGTCGAGCGCGTGGCCCACCAAGGCGAGCAACGACTCGATCACCGTGATCCGCTGGCGCGCGTCCATGATCAGTACAGGAACGTGCGACGGTATGGTGAGGGCCTCCCGTACGTCCTCGGCCTCGTAGGCCGTGGTCCCCTCGAAGTGATTGACGGCGACGACGTACGGCAGCCCGCAGCTCTCGACGTAGTCGAGAGCGGGGAAGCAGTCCTTCAACCGCCGGGTGTCGGCCATCACGACGGCACCGATCGCGCCCCGCACCAGGTCGTCCCACATGAACCAGAAGCGCTGCTGTCCCGGTGTGCCGAAGACGTACAGCACCAGGTCGTCATCGAGGGTGATGCGTCCGAAGTCCATCGCGACGGTGGTGGTCGGCTTGTCCGGGGTGGCGGTGAGGTCGTCGGTCTCCTCGCTCGCCCGGGTCATCAGCGCCTCGGTCTGCAGCGGCGTGATCTCCGAGACCGCCCCGACGAAGGTCGTCTTGCCCACTCCGAAACCGCCGGCCACCACGATCTTGGTCGCGATCGGGGCGCGGGTGCGGTCGTTCTGCCAGGGGCGTACGTCCTCGTCCTCCACGACGGCCAGGAGGTCAGAGACGGCGGAGTCCACTCAGCACCCTTTCGAGCAGCGCGCGGTCGGGCTGACCGGTGCCGTAGCCGGTCCCGTACACGCGTATCTTTCCCTGGTCCGCCAGGTCGCTGAGCAGCACCCGCACGACGCCCAGGGGGATCCGCAGCATCGCCGAGATCTCGGCGACCGTGCGCATACGGCGGCACAGTTCGACGATGGCCCGCATCTCGGGCATGACGCGGGAGATCAGGTTCCCGTTCGTCAGTTCCTGGGGTCCCCTGCCTCCGGCCCGCGCCCCGAGCCCCTCGCCCGCTTCGAGCGCGGCGACGAACGTCTCGACGAGGAGGACGTGACCGAAGCGGGTACGGCCACCGGTGAGCGAGTAGGGGCGGACCCGCGCGGACCGCCTGCCCTCGCCGCGCACGGGAAGCCTGGGAGCGGGGTGCGCGGCGGGCATCACCGGCTGCCCTCCAAGGAGTCGCGCAGTTCGCTGCGGATCTCGGGGGTGAGTACGTGCCCGGCGCGCCCCACGAACAGCGCCATGTGGTACGCGATGACGCTCATGTCGCAGTCGGGGGCGGCGTGGACACCGAGCAGCGAGCCGTCGCTGATCGACATGATGAAGACGCTGCCCTCGTCCATCGAGACCATGGTCTGCCTGACGGCACCCCCCTCCATCAACCGCGCCGCACCGATGGTGAGGCTGGCGATGCCGGAGACGATGGTGGCCAGGTCCGCGCTGGAGCCGCGGGGGCTGGCCGGGCGGGCGGGAACCGCGGGTGCGGCGTTCTGCTCGGGGTCGGACGACAGCAACAGGAGGCCGTCGGACGAGACGACGGCCACGGAGTGGACGCCGGGTGCCTCCTCCACGAGGTTGCCCAACAGCCAGTGCAGGTTACGGGCTTCGCGGCTCAGTCCGAATGTGCCGGTCGCAGTCAATGGCGTGCCTCCTCGACGGTGTCCCCCGGTTCTTCGTTCGCTGCCTTCTGTTCGTTGCTGTGCGTGGACCGCGTGGTGTCGGCCAGTTCGGCCTCCACGTCGCGCCGCCCGTCCTTGGCGCCTTGGTGGAAGCCGCCGAGGCGGCGCCGCAGTTCCTCCGCGTCGACGGGCGTGGCACGGGGCCTGGGAGCCTCGGGCGGTGCGACGCTCTTGGGCGTGCGCTTGGGCAGGCCCTTGTCGGTGACGGGCTCCGGCGTCACCTCGGCGGTGCCGTCGGTGACGCGTTCGTGGGTGTCGGGCTCGGGCCGGGGGTGCGGAAGGCGCACCTGCAGCGTGGTCTCCGGGCCGGGAGCGGGTTCGTCGTGCACCGGCTGCCCGGTCGTGGCCGACACATCGGGCCCGTCGGCCAAGGCGCTCGGCCCGACCGCCGGCTCGTGGTCGGCGGCCAAGGACTCCGGGCCGACACCGTCGGGGGTGCTCAGGTGTTCCGGATCGTGGGGCGCACCGGTCGGAGCGTCGGGGCGGCTCGTCGCGGCCAGGGGCTCCGGACCGCCCGCCGCCGGCTGCGGTTGCGGGTCGGCGTCCGTCCACCGTTCGGCGGGAGCCGCCGGCTCCGGCTCCGGCTCACCGGTCGCGGCCGGAGGCTCCGGATCGATCCCCGCGAGGGACGGTGCGGGAGCGGCCGGCAGGTCGCCGTCCTCCTGCTCCTCGGCCGGCTGCGCGCGGATCCCGTCCTCCCCCGAGGGCAGAACCGCCGCGTCCGCGACACCGGTCCGTGGGCCCTCGTCGAACTGCGCCTCCGGCCCGGAGGTGGCCGCCGCGCGGGCGACGGCCATCTCCGCCGCGGAGACCACCGGGTCGCGCATCGCCGCCGAACGCCCCCCGAGCAGGTTGGAGTTGGCCTCGGCCACCGATCCGGGCAGGTTGAGTACGGGGGCCGCGCCCGGAACGGGTGCCGTCTGCGGGGTCGCGGTCGGCGGCCCGGTGGGCAGCAGCGACTGGGGCAGGACGACGACGGCCGCGATGCCGCCCTGCTTCTGCTCGCGCAGCTGGACCTGTACGCCGTGGCGCCCCGCGAGCAAGGCCGCGACCCGCAGGCCGAGGCCCTCGCCGTCCGGCTCCGGCCCGGCCTGCGCATGGGCGAGCCTCGCATTGAGTTCTTCGAGTCGGCCGGGGGTCATCCCGATGCCCTCGTCCTGTACGGAGAGCATCACCTCGCCGCTCTCCAGCAGCCAGCCGGAGAGCTGCACCTGGGCGTCCGGAGGCGAGAACGACGTCGCGTTCTCCAGCAGTTCGGCCACGAGGTGGCTCAGGTCGTCCGCGGCGAACCCGGCGATCTGGGAATGCGGCGGGAGCGACTGGATGGTGACCCGCTCGTAGCGCTCGATCTCGCTGACCGCGGCACGCATGACGTCGACCAGTGGAACGGGACCTGCGTGTCCCTGTCCGTGCTCCGCTCCGGCGAGGACCAGCAGGTTCTCGCTGTGGCGACGCATGACGGTGGCCATGTGGTCCAGTTTGAAGAAGGTGGCGAGCCGCTCCGGGTCCTGCTCGCGCTCCTCCAGCTTCTCGATGACGCCGAGTTGCCGTTCGACGAGACCGAGCGTGCGCAGGGCGAGGTTGACGAAGGTGTGGCTGACCGTGTGCCGCAGCTGCTCCAGCTCTTCGGAGACCTCGGCGGTGCGCTGCTGGAGTTCGCCCCGCTGCGCGGTCAGCTCCTCGCGGGCAGCGGCCAGGTCCCCGCGGTCGACGTGGAGCCGCTGGGTGCGCGACCCGAGGTCGAGCAGCTTTCCGTGCACCGTGTTGAGGGACCGCACCACCTGGGCGAACTCGTCGTTGCGGCCGGTGAAGCGGATGGGCTCTTCGGCCTCGGGCGCGGCGGCGAGCCGGGCCGCGCCGATGCGCAGCACGGCGAGCGGCCGGGTGAGGGTTCGGGCGACGGCTGCGGAGACACCGACGGCGACGAGCAGACAGCCGCCGAGCAGCGCAACGCGCAGTTCCAGCGCGGACACGTCGTCGTCCCGCAGCTGTCCCAGCTGCTCGACCTGGACGGAGGAGAGCGCGGACTGGGCTCCGCGCATCTGCTCGATCCGGGCGGAGAGCGCGGATTCGACCTTCTCCCGGTCGGACTTGCGGTCCTTCTCGGAGAGCTGGGGCTGGTCGGTGAGGCGGGCGAGATACGTTTCGGCCGCCTTCACCTCGGGACCGGTGATGGTGGCCGTGACCCGATCGCGGGCCTCACTGCTCGCCGTCTGGTCGAAGTCGACGAGCGCGGCCTGCTCGCGGACACGGGCCTGCTGTGCGGCGGAGCTCAGCGCGTCCCTGGCGCGGTCGTCCTCGCCGTCACCCTGGTCTTCCACGAGTTGCCCGGTGACCGGGTCGAAGGCGGGGCGGTCGCTCCGGGGAGCGGGGACGGAGAGCGCGGCGAGCAGCAGTCCGCGGGTGGCGGATGCCTGTTCGACGGCCAGAGCGAGGGCTGCGGGCGCCCGCGTTCCGTCCGCGGCACGGGGCGGGGTCTTCTCCGCGAGCTCCTCCGCGAGGGCCTGCAGCCCGCTGATGACCTCGCTGTACGCCCGGTGGGCCTCCAGGGCGGTGCCCTTGCCGGTCAATGCGGCACGTCGGACGGACGGTACGGCGGCGAGGCCGCGGCGCAGCTCGGCGTGGTCGTCGGTGACGTTCCCGCGGATCTCGTCGATCTGCCGGTCGACGCGTGTGCTGTGGCTCCCGGAGATCTGCAGACGGCCCTTCTCGTCGCCCTTCTGGCCCTCGCGGCCCGCTGCGACGTAGGCCGTGACCTCGTCGCGCTCGTCGGCGAGGGAGTGGGCGAGGGTGACGGCCTGCCGGTTGAGTTCGGCCAGGGAGACGAGTCGCTGGGACTCCGTCAGGTCGGCGGAGGCGGCGAGGACCGCCGGAGCTCCTGCGACGACGACGGTGAGGGAGACGGCAGCCACCCCGGCGACGAGCCGACGGCGCACGCGGACGGGGCGCCCGCCGGGGACGAGCGCGGCACCTGAGGCCGCGTGCGCGTCACGGGACGCGTCCGAAGGCTCCGCGGGGACGGAACCGGTCGCGGGCGTCTGAGGCGCCGAGGACCCCGCAGACACCGCCGAACCGTCCTTGCCGCTCTTGCCCCGAGGCCGCTTCTTCTGCACCGGTGCTCGCATTCTCGACTCGTCCACCCATGAAGCAGAGGTGACGGCCGGTCATCTCAAGAGTCCCCACCCCTGGTACGGCACCCGACCATTCCAGCGCTTTCGGGAAGGGGACGTGCATCGGCCGCTCCGCCACACGAACGAGTGAACATCACTCCCGAGTTGGCGAACAACTCATCGGCGGGTGGGTTTTCCGGCTCCGCGGAGCGCCGGTTGGACCTTGGGCGCAGGCTTTGGCAGGATGCGCGCCCGCAGCTCGTCACAGGCGCTCATTTGCCCCGAAAACTGCTGGTCGGCCGGGTTGCCGTGGCTGGTTTGAGAGTCCCGTGGGGTTCGTGAAGGAAGCGTGAGACTCATGCAGACTGGAGATCATGCGCTTCGAACTCGCCTCGGTCCCCGGCGTTCCCGAACGCCCCGACGAGGACTGGGCCGCCGTCGCACTCCCGGCCTCGGGCCAGGGCGGTTCCCTGGTCGTCCTGGACGGCGTGACACCACCCGCCGGTGACGACGGATGCGTGCACGGTGTGCCATGGTTCACGACCCGCCTCGGCGGGGCTCTGATCGAACTGTCCGGTTCGCAACGGGATATGCCCCTGGCGGACATCCTCTCCCTGTCCATTCGCCGCACCGCCGACGCACACCGGAACAGCTGTGACCTTTCTCATATCCGCACTCCCCAAGCGACCGTGGTCGTCGCGCGGTGGGACGCGGAGTCCGTCGAGCACCTGGTGCTCTCCGACTCGACGGTGCTGCTGGAGGCACCGGACGGTTCCGTGCGGGCGGTGCTGGACGACCGGCTGGACCGGATCCCGCGGGAGGTCCTGCGGTCGGTCAGCGCGACCGACGCCCTGCGCAACCACGAGGGCGGCTTCTTCACCGCCGCCGCGGACCCGAACGTGGCGGGTCGTGCCGTGACCGGCCGCACCCCGCGTGCCCGGGTGCGGGCGATCGCGGCGCTCACCGACGGGGCGTCCCGCTGGACCGACCTCTTCGCGGAGGGCGGCTGGGCCGAGCTCATGGCGCTGCTGCGCGCGGAGGGCCCGCACGGGCTGATCGGCCGGGTGCGCGCACTGGAGGTCGCGGACGCCGAGCGGGGCAGGGCGCGTCGCCGGAAGCGGCACGACGACGCGACGGCCGTGTACGCCGAGCCCTGACCGTCCATTGGCCAGAAACGGGGCCGTCGGTCAGAACGCCGTGCGTGACGGCGGGACGCCGGCCTTCCCCGAGGGTCTCCTGCTCGGAGCCGCCCTGCGGACGGTGCGCGACGGGCCGGCGGGCGCCGTACGCCGGCCCGCCGGCGGGGGCGGTCCGGTGGGCGCGCGGCCGGGGACGACCGGGCGCCCGCGGGCCGGTCAGCCCTCGGCGCGCAGGTTGAGCTGGTGCAGCAGCCGGGCGAGCTCGGCCACCTCGTCGCGGTCCCAGTCGGCCAGCTTCCGTACGTACCGCTCGCGCCGGGCGATGCGGACCCGGCGGAAACGGGCGAGGCCCTCGTCGGTGAGGCGGACGAGCGAGGCCCGCCCGTCGGCCGGGTCGGGTTCTTTCGCCACGAGTCCGAGCTCCTCCAGGGCACGGAGCTGGCGGCTCATGGTCGCCTTGCCGACGCCGAAGTACGCCGCGAGTTCGGTGGCACGCTGTGGGCCCGACTCCTCCAGCCGTACGAGCAGCCCGTAGGCGGCGGGCTCCAGTTCGGGGTGGACCTCGCGGGCCATCTCTCCGGAGGACGCACGGGCACGCCGCAGGAAGACGGCCAACTCGCGCTCCAGGGCCAGGAACTCCTGGAACTCCTGGTGCACGCCTTCGCACCCCTTCGGCTCCGCGTCGCTCCCGGTACCGCTTCCCTGCACGTCTGCACCTTCCGCGCACTGTCCGGCGACGAACGTCCGATCCTGCGGCAGCCGGTAACCGCAGCTCGTCCAGTATTTCGCAGGCGTGGACCGGCGGCATGGACCGGCCCCTGCTCCATCGGTGCGTCGGGCGCGAGCAGCCCGATCGGCCCCGGTGGCACCCGGCTCGCACCACGGGCCGGGCGGACGGCCGCTGCCGCCCGGCCGGTACATCGCCGCCCGCGCTCTCCCGGCGTCCGACCCGCCGGTGACCACCCCCACCGGGGCGGCACGTGCTTCCCCCCGGTTCCCCGGCGCGAGCGGGACCGGGACGCCGGGCGGGACGGCGCGGACGAACGCCCCGGAGGCCGGCCCGGTAGCTTCGCCACCATCGGCCGGGGAGGCTCCGCAGGCGCGGGACCCCCGGCGCCGGGCACCGGGGGTCCGCGGTCATGTCCGTGCGGAGCGGGCTCAGCCGCAGAGGCCCGCCGGACGGCTGCGGGTCACCAGGTCGGTGAAGCCGGTCGTGCCGTCGAGCCACACGACCTGCCGGCCGGAGACCGCGGCCGGGGAGAGCTGCTCACCGCGGTTGCAGGAGACCCGCTCCTGCCGGGCACCATCCGTGGTCAGCTGCCAGAGCTTGGTCAGCGTCTCGTTGCGCAGCTGGGAGTCGGGCACCTGGCTGCTGACCGTGACCGCGTCCTCCGACACCGTCAGGTCGATGCTGTTCAGCGACCGGGGCTTGGCCTCCGGGCTGATGTCGTACGCCCCGGTGCCGTCGACCGACGCGCGACGGATGCCCATGCGGCCGTCGTCGTTGAGGTCGTGGTCGGTCAGCCAGAAAACGTGACGGCTGTTGATGCCGGTCTGGCCGAGGCCCTGCGGTTCGTCGAGCTGCTCGGTCAGTGTGGTGGCACCGCTCTTGAGGTCGTAGATCTCCACGCCGAGCTGGTAGGCGCCGCCGGCCCCCGGGTAGAGCTTGGCGTAGGCGAGCTTGCCGTGCGAGATCGACGGCAGCGCGGTGGCGAGGCTGAAGCGGCCGCCGTCCACGAAGGTGGGTGTGGTGTCACCGGGCCGCAGGATGCCGACGTGCCGGTCGCCGAAGATGCCGAACCGTTCGAAGACGGTCACGCCGTTCTCCACCCGCAGCCCGGAGATGTCGCTGTAGGAGGTGTACAGCTTCTTGATCGGCCCTCCCGCCAGCGGGCGGGAGAGGATGTCGAGGCTGGACGTGCCGTACGCCGCCCAGACGACGGTCTTGCCGTCCGTGGCCGGGTAGACGTGGAAACGCCCGTCGTTCGGGCTGATCAGCTTGGGGTTGCCGGAGCCGTCCGCGCGACCGGCGTAGATCGAGTAGGGCTCGGAGCCGTCGTCGTTGGACTTGGAGACGGTCCACCAACCGCCGCCGGCCTGGACGCCCGTGCCGGCGATGTTCAGCTTGCCGAAGAGCTGGTCGGTGTCGACGCCGAGGGCGTCCTCCCAGCCCGGCACGATCCCGTGCGCGTTGAAGGAGCGCTTCACGACGTTCAGCTGCTGTGCGCCGAGGCCCAGGTCCTTGGCGGCGGCGAGCACGGCGTTGCGGCCTTCGGTGAAGCCGTCGAGCGGCGTCATGTACTCGGACAGCGCCTTGTACACGATCTTGTCGGCCAGTTCGGCGCCGAGGTCCTGGCGCATGTCCCACAGCGCGCCGGAGAAGATGGTGGAGTTCAGGTGGACCCCGCCGTTGTCCGTGGCGAAGGCGACGCCCAGGAAGTTCTTGGAAGTGGAGGCGCCGTCGTTGAGGTCGCGGAAGGCGCAGTCGCCGGCGGCCTTCGTCCGGCACAGGTCCTCGCCAATCAGCCCCGCGGCCGGGTCGTCCATGGACTGGCCGGAGGCCGTGACGTCGATGGCGTTGCCGAAGTAGTCGGCGAGTGCCTCGTTCAGCGCACCGGACTGTCCGGCGTAGACGAGGTTCGCAGTGCTCTCGACGACCCCGTGCGTCATCTCGTGGCCGACGACGTCGAGGTCGGCCGAGAGCGGCTTGAACTCGTTGTCGCCCGAGCCGTACACCATCTTCTGGCCGTCCCAGAACGCGTTGACGTACGCACCACCGAACTGCGTCACGCCGACCAGGGAGTTGATGGTGGAGCCGCGGCCGTCGAGTCCGTTCCTGCCGTGGGACTTCTTGTAGTAGTCGTAGACCTGCGCGGCCGCCCAGTGGGCGTCGACCGCGCCCGCCTCGGTGGCGGCCTTGCCGAAGTCCGCGGTCGCCGAGCCGAACACCTTGATGCCGCTGGGCCACCGGCCCGATGCCTCGGACACGTCACGGCCGGAGGCGTCCCAGGTGGTGAGCGTGTTCTTGCTGCTGTCGGCCATCCGCACGGAGTCGGTCATGAGGTACTGGCCGCTGGCGGCGTCGAGCGACAGGTCCAGATCCACCTTGGCGCCGTTGAGGCGCACGCCGGTTCCCTTGGCGGCGGTCGCCTCCGGGTCCGCGGCCGCGGTCCTGCTCCCCTTGGCCGTTGCGGCGGAGGCCGTCTTCGGCACGCTGCCGACCCCGGCCGCGGTCTTCGGCGCGCTCAGCGTCTTGACGCCGCTGTACTGCAGCACCGGGAAGCCGGACCGCGCGTCGACGTACACCTCCTGCAGCACCGGCTCGCCGCTCGCGGGGTTCGTGCCGCGCACCGTCACGTGGTAGGCGAGCACGCCCTCACCGCGCGGGATGACCACCAGCCCGCCGGCGGCACCGCTGAGCGCCTGCGCCTTCGCGGACTTCCCGCCGTCCTCGCGGACGATGTCGGCCTTGGTCAGCTGTCCGCGGCCGAGCTGCTGGGCCGTGGCGGTCACGGCGCGGCGGACCGCCGTGTCCGCGGCCACGGTGGGTGCGGTGTCGGCCTTCAGGCCCGTGAAGTACTTGCCTGAGGTGCCGGTGACGACGCGTTTTCCGCCGGCGGTCTCCATCCGCACGACGTACTGGCCGCCGAGCACCGGGACGCCGCGGTGCTTCTGCTGCAGGCGCACGGTTTCGTCCGCGCCGTGCTTCAGCGTTTGGACCGGGGCGAGATCGCGCTGCGGCGCGGCGATGCGGTACCGGCCCTCCTTGGCGGCGAGGTGCTTCCGGGCCGCGTCGGCCGGGGTCGCCTTGGCGTCCACGGCCTCGCGCAGTCCGTCGACGAGGGCGGGGGTCGCGGTGTCGTCGCCCGGGATGACCTCCACGGGCGGGGCGGGGCGCGGGGGCGCCGCCTGGGCCGGGACTGCGGTGATCAGTAGTCCGGCCGCCGCCAGGAGCGCGGCGACTCCGGCCCCCCTGGGTATCCCGGATCCCGCTCTTCCCTGGTTGTTCCTGGGCTTGCGCACAGTACGTACCCCTCCCACGTGCTGTTGAGCCGGTTCGAGTGGTCGGGGCCATGCAACAGGTGGGGCGCCAACGCAGCAATGAGCCAAGCGCGTTGACAAGTGGACATGCACACTTGTGTGTCCCGTGAAGGTGAGGTGAGAATCCGGGCATGATCGAGGGTGAGCTGTACACCCTCGGCCTGGGGGCGGCCGAGGAGCGCGCGTACGAGGCCCTGCTCAAGGAAGGGGCCGCAGGCGCCGAAGAGCTGGCACGGAAGCTGGAGTTGCCGCGGGACCAACTGGAGGCGGCCCTCGACCGCCTCGTCGAGCACGGGCTCGCCCTGCCCTCGCGACCAGCCGGGTCACTGCCCAGACCCGCCGCGCCCGCGGCCGCGATCCGCACGCTCATCCACCGTCGCCAGGCAGAACTCCATCTGAAATCAGCCGAACTGGAACGATTACGGATGACCGCCGACCAGCTCGCCGGGCGGTTGATGGCGGGCGCCCCGGTCGCGCCGGGGCACGGCATCGAGGTGGTCAGCGGACAGCGGGCCATCGGCGAACGTGTCGACCTCCTGCTGGCCTCGGCGGAACGCGAAGTGGTCATCCTCGACCGGCCGCCCTACGTCAAGGGTCAGCGGGGGGACGGAAGTTCCCGGCCACCGGGACTCGACATCGAGGGACTGCTGGACCGCGGAGTGGCGGTGCGCACGGTCCTCGACCGCGAGGGCCTGTGCACCCCGGAGCGAATGCGTTCGGTGGCCGCACTGGTGGAGCGGGGCCTGCGGGCCAGGGTCGCCCCGGCCGTGCCGACCAAGCTGATCGCCGTCGACCGGCGGGTCACCCTGCTCCCCCCGAGCGCCATGGCTGACCCCCGGGCGTCCGCGCTGGTGATCGGGGACGCGCTGCTGGGCAACGCCCTCGTACCGCTGGTCGAGACGGTGTGGGACCGGGCCACCGCGCTGGGCGACTGCGGCGGGCCGCTGCCCCCCGCGCAGAGGGAACTCCTGGCGCTGCTTGCCTCCGGCCTCAAGGACGAGGCGATCGCCCGCCGGTTGGGGGTGCACGTGCACACGGCGCGGCGGAGGATCAGCCGGCTGCTCGAGTTGCTCGGAGCCGAGACCCGGTTCCAGGCAGGAGCTCGGGCGACCCTGCGAGGGTGGCTCGACACGTAGGTGAGCGAGGATGGGGTGCATGCAGGAGAGTTCGGGGCGTATGCGCTGGAAGAGGCCGTTGCTGTGGTCCGCCGTCACCGTGCTGACGGCTGCCTCCGCGTGCGTGGGACCGACGCACGCGTCGATCGTCCCGCCACCTGCCGCCAAGCCCCGCGCGAGCGCCCAAGCCCCCGCACCGCAGACCTCGGCCCTCCCGTCCGACGGGCTGCGCTCGGTGGGCGTGCTCACCGACGGCAAGGAGCACTGGTGCACGGCGAGCGTCGTCGACAGTCCGCACGGCAACGTCGTGGCCACCGCAGCACACTGCGTCTTCGAGTACGGCACGTACGCCAGCGGGTTCTTCTTCGTACCGGCCTTCCGCGGCGCGGGCACGGGTCAGTCCCCGTACGGGCGCTGGCGGATCGCCGCGGTACAGGTCGACGACCGCTGGCGGAAGAACCTCGACGATGTCGCCGACTACGCCTTCCTGACCCTCGAACCGGACGCCAAGGGCCGCAACGTGCAGGACGTGGTGGGCGCGGCGGCCCCCGACTGGTCGTCCGGGCCGCGCCGCAGGGTCACCGTGGTCGGCTACCCCAACCCGGACCACAATCCCGCCAACCGCCCCATCACGTGCACGACGGACGCCCGCCACGACGCTGACCAGCCGGCCGAGATGGTCCGGATCGAATGCCAGGGCTTCTGGGACGGCACGAGCGGCAGCCCGTGGCTGGCCGACTACGTCGACCCGGGCAGCCCCGGGCGGATGATCGGCGTCCTCAGCGGCGGCGACACCGACACCGAATCGACGGCGGTCCTCTTCGACGACCACGCGCGGGCCCTGTACGACAAGGCGGTGAAGACGCCGGTGCAGCAGCCTTCCCGTTGACGGCGGGACCGGGACACCGCGCGCCGGTCCCGGAACGACGCGGCCGCGCACGAGGACGGAAACGGGTTCCGGCCCCGGCGGGACCGCCGAGGACAACCCCCCTCCATCCGGGCACACCCCCCTCCGCTCAGTCCGGGCGGCATGCCTCCAAGGCACATCGCACGTGTTTCCAGCGACCCCTTACCCCGCCC
>NZ_JBHZCF010000001.1:59548-90394 GCF_042755225.1 Streptomyces sp. NPDC059169
GGAGAGCACCTTCCTCTGTCGGGGTGGACCGTAACCCCCCCCCCCTGTCCCAGGAAAGAAGCGCCCATAGAGGAGAAAGAAACTGGGCCCCGCCCCGGGCGGGCCCTTGGGGCCCGGAACCCGTCAGTCGGGGCACGCCCCGCTCGGATCAGTACGGCAGGCACGTCGACACGGCACGGCCGACGGGTCCGCAGCACCGGGTCACGCCGCCGCCGGCACCGGCACCTCCGCCGGGGACAGGGCGATCTCCAGGACCTGGCGGACATCGGTCACCGGGTGGACCTCCAGCTTGTCCAGGACCTCGGCGGGCACGTCGTCGAGGTCGGCCTCGTTCCGCTTGGGGATCACGACGGTCGTGGTCCCGGCCCGGTGAGCGGCGAGCAGCTTCTGCTTCAGCCCGCCGATCGGCAACACCCGCCCGGTGAGCGAGACCTCGCCGGTCATGGCGACGTCGGTGCGGACCAGACGGCCGGAGAGCAGCGACGCGAGCGCCGTCGTCATGGTGATGCCGGCGCTGGGGCCGTCCTTCGGGACCGCCCCGGCCGGGAAGTGGATGTGCACGCCCCGGTCCTTCAGATCGGCGACGGGCAGCTCCAGCTCCGCTCCGTGCGAACGCAGGAAGCTCAACGCGATCTGCGCCGACTCCTTCATGACCTCCCCGAGCTGACCGGTCAGGGTCAGTCCGGCCGCCCCCGTCTCGGGGTCGGCCAGCGACGCCTCGACGTACAGGACGTCGCCGCCGGCGCCGGTGACCGCGAGACCGGTGGCCACGCCCGGCACCGCGGTACGGCGCTCCGCCGGGTCCTGCGCGGACTCCGGGACGTGGTGCGGCCGGCCGATCAGCTGGCGCAGGTCGCCCTCGCCGACCGTGAACGGCAGTTCCCGGTCGCCCAGTTCGTGCTGTGCCGCGACCTTCCGCAGCAGCCGCGCTATCGACCGCTCCAGGTTCCGCACACCGGCCTCGCGGGTGTACTCGCCGGCGAGCCTGCGCACCGCGGACTCGTCGATCGTCACCTCGCCGGCGTCCAGGCCGGCCCGCTCCAGCTGCCGCGGGAGCAGGTGGTCGCGGGCGATGACGACCTTCTCGTCCTCGGTGTAGCCGTCGAGCCGGACGAGTTCCATCCGGTCGAGCAGTGCCTCGGGGATCGCCTCCAGCACGTTCGCCGTGGCGAGGAACACCACGTCGGACAGGTCCAGTTCGACCTCGAGGTAGTGGTCGCGGAAGGTGTGGTTCTGCGCCGGGTCGAGGACCTCGAGCAACGCCGCCGCCGGGTCGCCGCGGAAGTCGGAACCGACCTTGTCGATCTCGTCGAGCAGCACCACCGGGTTCATGGACCCGGCCTCCTTGACGGCGCGGACGATCCGACCGGGCAGCGCCCCGACGTAGGTGCGCCGGTGCCCGCGGATCTCCGCCTCGTCCCGTACTCCGCCGAGGGCGACCCGGACGAACTTCCGACCCATCGCGTGGGCGACCGACTCGCCGAGCGAGGTCTTGCCGACGCCGGGCGGCCCGACGAGCGCGAGAACCGCACCCCCGCGCCGCCCGCCGACCACGCCCAGTCCCCGGTCGGAGCGACGCTTGCGCACCGCCAGGTATTCGGTGATCCGCTCCTTCACGTCGTCCAGGCCGGCGTGCTCGGCGTCGAGCACGGCCTTGGCGCCCTGGATGTCGTAGGCGTCCTCGGTGCGCTCGTTCCACGGCAGCTCGAGGACGGTGTCGAGCCAGGTGCGGATCCAGGAGCCCTCGGGGCTCTGGTCGCTGGCCCGTTCGAGCTTGTCGACTTCCTTGAGCGCGGCTTCGCGGACCTTCTCGGGGAGGTCGGCCGCCTCGACCCTGGCGCGGTAGTCGTCGGACTCCTCGCCCTCGGACTCTCCGTTGAGCTCGCGCAATTCCTTGCGGACGGCTTCGAGCTGGCGGCGCAGCAGGAACTCGCGCTGCTGCTTGTCGACGCCTTCCTGGACGTCCTTGGCGATGGATTCCGCCACGTCCTGCTCGGCGAGGTGCTCGCGGAGCTGATCGGTGGCGAGCTTGAGGCGCGTGACGGGATCACTGGTCTCGAGCAGTTCCACCTTCTGCGCGGTGGTGAGGAAGGGCGAGTAGCCGGAGTTGTCCGCGAGGGCCGAGACGTCGTCGATCTGCTGGACGCGGTCGACGACCTGCCAGGCGCCGCGCTTCTTCAGCCAGCTGGTGGCCAGAGCCTTGTACTCCTTGACCAGGTCGGTGACGGAACCGGGCAGCGGGTCGGGAATGGCCTCCTCGATGGCGGTCCCCTCGATCCACAGGGCTCCGCCGGGGCCGGTCGTCCCCGCACCGACCCGCACCCTGCTGCGGCCGCGGATCAGCGCCCCGGGGTCGCCGTCGGACAGCCGTCCGACCTGCTCGACGGTGCCGAGCACACCGGTCGCGGCGTACGTCCCGTCGATGCGCGGCACGAGCAGCACCCTCGGCTTGCCGGATGCCGAACGGGCGGCTGCCTGGGCGGCCTCCACCGCGGCCCGCACTTCGGCGTCGGACAGGTCGAGCGGTACCACCATCCCGGGCAGCACGACCTCGTCGTCGAGCGGCAGCACAGGCAGGGTGAGCGGTGTGGACGTGGAAGCCATGATCTCCCCTTCGGCAGTCAAGTTGAGCTGTATGGACTCAATGCAGAAGGGGCTTTCGATGTTCCCCCGGAGGTGTTCGCCGAGAGCGATCACCCCTGAGGCGCCCCGCCACCAGCCGGGCAACGACCGAACGCACCCCGCGGGCCTCCCGGGTGCGACCAGCCCCGGGCAGCGGGTCGGGACGTCGCACGAAGCGCGCCGGGACCCTCGTCGAGCCGCGGGACCTCACCGTGGACGTCGGCTGCCGCGGCGCGCCCCGACCGGCCCGCACGGACCGCACGGACCGCTGACAGCGCACCCGAGAAGCCGGCGGGGTCACCCGTGCGCCGAATGACGCGCCACGACGGCTGCTGCGCCGCACGCGGCCGGGTCGCAACGGCCGGGTCGCAACGGCCGGGTCGCAACGGCCGGGTCGCAACGGCCGGGTCGCAACGGCCGGGTCGCAACGGCCGGGTCGCAACGGCCGAAAACCTGCACGACCTCCACGGCAGGCACCATCCAGCCCCTGACGGGCCGACACCACCGACGTCGCCGACGTCGCCGTCCTCGCCGTCTGCGAGTGGCCGGATCGAGACAGCCGGCGAGCACCGGCGGACGGGCCGGGGGCTCGCCGTGCTCGGGCGGCAGAACGCCGCGGCAGCGCGGGGAGCCGGCGGGGGACGCCGGGGGCACGGCAGGAGGCCGGGCGGCGGACGATCACCCCCGGCCGGCTCCTACTCCGCCCCGGCGGGGTCCGACGGAGCCGCCGCGGCCAGAGCACCCGCGGTCTCCCGTGGGGCAGGGACCCATGACCCGGCACACCGCCCACCAGGCCCGGCGCCCGCGCGACCCCGGTCCTCCGCCCAGCGGCGCACCGTCGGCCAGGACACCACCCCGGCCAGCAGGGCGAGGGGATGGCCCCAGTTGCTCAGCGGATCCCCGAATGCCAACAGGTCCTGCACGAGCATCGCGGACACCCCTGTGAGGAGCACCGTCCGCACGGCAGGCGCGAGCAGCCCGGCGAGTGCACCGACGCTGGCCAGCAGGCCGAAACTGATCCCGTAGTCCAGCCGGTGCAAGGACGTCGCGGGCAGCTGCCCCGCCATCACGGAGAGACCGACGGGGATCTCGGTGGCCAGCGTGGCCGCCGTGTGTCCACCCAGGAAGACCGCGGCCGAGCGCCACGAACCGACGCGCCGCTCCAGGGCCGTCAGGACGAAAACCAGTCCCAGGGCGTAGGGGGACGCGAGCCCTCCCGCGACCCACAGTGCGCTGGCCACCATGACCAGCAGTGGGTTCTCGGCCAGGTGCGCGACGTCCGTGCTCGACCCGCGCAGCAGGGTGGAGACGGTGGCGGGGTCGCCGTACTCGGCGTACAGGGAAGTGGCGACGAGCAGGACGCAGTAGAAGAAGGTGAAGGGCGTCCGCGAGGGGCCCGGGAGCAGTCGGGCGGCGCGGCGCCACGGGGCGGCGGCGTACGGGGCGGACTCGGTGGCCGGGCCGTCGGGCGGAGCGGGTACGGGCCGCGGGGTGCTCCGTTGGGGCGGGACACCACCCAGCAGGGCGCCGCCGGCATCGTCGACCGGCTCGCGTGGTTCAAGCCGCTGCACGCGCGAGGCTCCTTCGTTCCGACGCCCCCCGAACCCTTCCCACCCAACGCGATCATCACGCACCACGTCTATGGCGTGCGCCACACGCACGGAGCCGGAGCAACCCCGTGGCACCCGACGGCGTGGCGCCGGGACGCGGTCCACGCCCTACCGACGGGGAGCGGAGGGGGCACCGCACGCACCCCCTCGCCGAAACCCGACCCGGCGGCACGACACCCCCTACTCTGGGGATCATGGTGCTCCCCAGCGACAGTCCCGGCCCCAGGACCATCCAACGGCGCGAGGGACCGTACGGCGAGGTCGTCCTGCGCGAACGCGCCGGCCCCGAAGGCACCGTCCACGAAATCATCGCCAACGGCTGCTTCCTGATGGACACCTCCGACGGCCGTTCCGAGCGGCTGCTCGTCGATGCCGCGCTCGGGGCGCTCGGTGGACGCCCGGGTTCCTCCGTGCTGATCGGCGGACTCGGCGTCGGCTTCTCCCTGGCCCGTGCCGCCGCGGAGCCCGCCTGGAGCCGCATCACGGTGGTCGAACGCGAGCAGGCGATCATCGACTGGCACCGGTCGGGACCGCTCGCGGCGATCTCGGGCTCCGCGCTGGCCGATCCGCGGACCGTGATTCTCCACACGGACCTCGTGGAGTACGTCCACACCTCCACCGACACCTTCGACGCGCTCTGCCTCGACATCGACAACGGCCCGGACTGGACGGTCACCGAGGACAACGACGGCCTGTACTCGGCGAGCGGACTGGCCGCCTGCGCCGGGCTGTTGACTCCCGGCGGAGTGCTCGCCCTGTGGTCGGCCCAGCCCTCGGCCGATTTCGAAGAGTCATTGCGGAATGCCGGGTTCAGCGGGGTAAGGACCGAAGAGATCCGCGTTGCCCGAGGCGTTCCTGACGTGGTCCATCTCGCCGTTCGCCCTGCGTAGCCGGGAGACGCCCGGTGCCTTTACGCTGCCTTCCTGACACACCGATCTACACGCAGCCGCGGCAACGCGACAGGGGCGGGGCGATGGAGCAGACACACACCAGCAACAACGGCGCCGCGTCGTACTCGACGGCCAGTGCCCAGCGCCGGGTGCTGGTGGTCGAGGACGACACCACCATCGTCGACGCCATCTCGGCGCGACTCCGTGCGGAGGGGTTCCTGGTCCAGACCGCGACGGACGGACCGGCCGCCGTGGACGCGGCCGAGGCGTGGCAGCCCGACCTGATGGTCCTCGACGTGATGCTGCCGGGCTTCGACGGTTTGGAGGTGTGCCGCAGGGTCCAGGCCCAGCGGCCCGTCCCGGTACTCATGCTCACGGCCCGCGACGACGAGACCGACATGCTCGTCGGGCTCGGCGTCGGCGCCGACGACTACATGACGAAGCCGTTCTCGATGCGGGAGCTGGCCGCTCGGGTCCACGTCCTGCTGCGCCGGGTGGAGCGCGCCACGCTGGCCGCCGTCACGCCGCGCAGCGGCATGATGCGCCTCGGCGAGCTGGAGATCGACCACGCACAGCGCCGGGTCCGGGTCAAGAGTGAGGACGTGCACCTCACCCCGACCGAGTTCGACCTGCTGGTCTGCCTCGCGAACACCCCGCGTGCGGTGCTCTCCCGCGAACAGCTCCTCGCCGAGGTCTGGGACTGGGCGGACGCCTCGGGGACGCGCACGGTCGACAGCCACATCAAGGCGCTGCGCCGGAAGATCGGCGCCGAGCGGATCCGCACGGTGCACGGCGTGGGCTACGCCCTGGAGACCCCGGCCCCATGAGCCGGGTGAGCCGGCTGCGGGCCAGGCTGGGTTCCTTCGAGATCTCGATCAAGACCAAGCTCGGCGCGCTGGTCGTGATGTCGGTGCTGATCACGTCCGGGCTCGCCCTGGTCGCCATCAGGACCGGGGCCGAGCTGCGGTACATCACGGTTTTCGCGATGATCACCACACTGTTGATCACGCAGTTCGTGGCCCACGGGCTGACCGCCCCGCTGGACGAGATGAACACCGTGGCGAAGTCGATCTCGCACGGCGACTACACCCGCCGGGTGAGCGGCGCGGACCGCCGCGACGAACTGGGCGACCTGGCCATCACGATCAACCGCATGGCCGACGACCTGGAGGCCGTGGACCGGCACCGCAAGGAGCTCGTCGCCAACGTTTCGCATGAGCTGCGCACCCCGATCGCCGCCCTGCGCGCGGTGCTGGAGAACGTCGTGGACGGCGTGTCGGCCGCCGACCCCGAGACGATGCGCACCGCACTGAAGCAGACCGAGCGACTGTCCCGACTGGTCGAGACCCTGCTGGACCTGTCCCGGCTCGACAACGGAGTGGTCATGCTCAGGGCCCGGCGCTTCGAGGTCTGGCCGTACCTGTCCGGCGTGCTGAAGGAGGCCAACCTGGCCGCGGGCCGTCGCGGGCTGCCCTCCGGCTCCGGTGTGCACACCCGCAAGGACGTCCATCTGCACCTGGACGTGTCCCCCCCGGAGCTGACCGCCCACGCGGACGCCGAGCGGCTCCACCAGGTGGTGGCGAACCTCATCGACAACGCGGTCAAGCACTCCCCTCCGCACGGCAGGGTCACCGTGCGTGCCCGCCGCGGCGCGCAGGCGGAGTCACTGGACCTGGAAGTCCAGGACGAGGGGCCGGGCATCCCGGAGTCGGAGTGGCACAAGGTCTTCGAGCGGTTCAACCGCGGAAGCGTCCCCTCGCCGCACGGCCCGGGGAGTGATGGTGGCACGGGCCTCGGCCTGGCCATCGCGCGCTGGGCGGTCGAGCTCCACGGCGGCCGGATAGGGGTGGCCGAATCGGTACGCGGCTGCCGCATACGTGTCACTCTTCCGGGAATCCCCCAGGCGCAAGGTTGACGTAAAGTTCGCATCAAAAGCGAACCGGAGGGTCACCTTCCCCTGCACGGTGACGACCACCGAGCCCTCGGAGCCGGTGCTCGACACCGAGGCGAGCGGCAGCCGGGGAGCACCCAGGGTGCGGTCGGCAGGGCCGCAGCCACGCCGCGCCGTACCCACACCGAAGGGGAACCACGCTTGTTTCCCGCCATTTCCTGCGCCGAAACCGGTTGCCGGGTGTGACTTAGGCGACGATGACCATGCCCGGCCTGCACCTCCCGGCCCCGGAGGCGTAGCCTTGATTCCCGCTGTCCATCACCTTGTGAAGCGGAAGAGGGCGGTTGCCGCCGTGTCGTCTCAGTCCCCCAGTAACTCGAGTACTTCGACCGACCCGGACGGGCAGGGGAAGAACCCCGCTGCCGCGTTCGGGGCCAATGAGTGGCTCGTCGACGAGATCTACCAGCAGTACCTCCAGGACCCGAATTCGGTCGACCGCGCCTGGTGGGACTTCTTCGCCGACTACAAGCCGGGCGGCACGGCCGCCTCCGGCGCCGCTGCCGCGGGGGCAGCGGAGCCCACGACCTCCGCGCCTCCGGTCCCCGGTGCCGCGGGCACCCGGACGCCGAGCACCGCACAGGCTCCGGCGCCCGCCGCACCTGCGGCCCCGGCCCAGCCTGCCACTCCGGCCGCGCCGGCGCCCGCTCCGGCTCCGGCCCCCGCCGCGGTGAAGCCCGCCGCTCCGGCGAAGCCGGCCGCCGCGCCCGCCAAGAAGGCAGAGCCGGCCAAGCCGGCCGCCGAGGCCGAGCTCGTGCCGCTCCGCGGCCCCTCCGCCGCCGTCGCGAAGAACATGAACGCCTCGCTGGAACTCCCGACGGCCACGTCCGTCCGTGCCGTCCCGGTGAAGCTGCTCTTCGACAACCGGATCGTCATCAACAACCACCTGAAGCGCGCCCGTGGCGGGAAGATCTCCTTCACGCACCTCATCGGGTACGCGATGGTGCAGGCGATCAAGGCCATGCCGTCGATGAACTGGTCGTACGGCGAGAAGGACGGCAAGCCGGTCCTGGTCAAGCCGCCGCACGTCAACTTCGGCCTCGCGATCGACCTCGTCAAGCCCAACGGCGAGCGCCAGCTCGTCGTCGCCGGCATCAAGAAGGCCGAGACGCTCAACTTCTTCGAGTTCTGGCAGGCGTACGAGGACATCGTCCGCCGTGCCCGGAACAACAAGCTGACGATGGACGACTTCACCGGCGTCACCGTCTCGCTGACCAACCCCGGCGGCCTCGGCACGGTCCACTCCGTGCCGCGCCTGATGCCCGGCCAGTCCGTGATCATGGGCGTCGGCTCGATGGACTACCCGGCGGAGTTCCAGGGCACGTCCCAGGACACCCTGAACAAGCTGGGCATCTCCAAGGTCATGACGCTGACCTCGACGTACGACCACCGGGTCATCCAGGGCGCCGCCTCCGGCGAGTTCCTGCGGATCGTCTCGAACCTCCTCCTCGGCGGGGAAGGCTTCTTCGACGACGTCTTCGAGGCCCTGCGCATCCCGTACGAGCCCGTCCGCTGGCTGAAGGACATCGACGCCTCGCACGACGACGACGTCACCAAGGCCGCCCGGGTCTTCGAGCTGATCCACTCCTACCGGGTCCGCGGCCACGTCATGGCCGACACCGACCCGCTGGAGTACCGCCAGCGCAAGCACCCCGACCTGGACATCACCGAGCACGGCCTCACCCTGTGGGACCTGGAGCGGGAGTTCGCGGTCGGCGGCTTCGGCGGCAAGTCGATGATGAAGCTCCGCGACATCCTCGGGGTCCTGCGCGACTCGTACTGCCGGACCACCGGCATCGAGTTCATGCACATCCAGGACCCGAAGCAGCGCAAGTGGATCCAGGACCGCGTCGAGCGCCCGCACGCCAAGCCCGAGCGCGAGGAACAGCTGCGGATCCTGCGCCGGCTCAACGCGGCGGAGGCGTTCGAGACCTTCCTGCAGACGAAGTACGTCGGCCAGAAGCGGTTCTCGCTGGAGGGCGGCGAGTCGGTCATCCCGCTACTCGACGCGGTCATCGACTCCGCGGCCGAATCGCGCCTCGACGAGGTCGTCATCGGCATGGCCCACCGCGGCCGGCTCAACGTGCTGGCGAACATCGTCGGCAAGTCGTACGCCCAGATCTTCCGCGAGTTCGAGGGCAACCTCGACCCGAAGTCGATGCACGGCTCCGGCGACGTGAAGTACCACCTCGGTGCCGAAGGCACCTTCACCGGCCTGGACGGCGAGCAGATCAAGGTCTCGTTGGTCGCCAACCCCTCGCACCTGGAGGCGGTCGACCCGGTCCTGGAAGGCGTCGTCCGCGCCAAGCAGGACATCATCAACAAGGGCGGCACCGACTTCACCGTGCTGCCGATCGCCCTGCACGGTGACGCGGCCTTCGCCGGCCAGGGCGTCGTGGCCGAGACGCTCAACATGTCCCAGCTGCGCGGCTACCGCACCGGCGGCACCGTCCACGTCGTGATCAACAACCAGGTCGGTTTCACCGCCGCCCCCGAGTCGTCGCGTTCGTCGATGTACGCCACCGACGTGGCCCGCATGATCGAGGCGCCGATCTTCCACGTGAACGGCGACGACCCGGAGGCCGTGGTCCGCGTGGCGCGGCTCGCCTTCGAGTTCCGCCAGACGTTCAACAAGGACGTCGTGATCGACCTCATCTGCTACCGCCGCCGCGGTCACAACGAGGGCGACAACCCGCAGTTCACCAACCCGCAGATGTACAACCTGATCGACAAGAAGCGTTCGGTGCGCAAGCTCTACACCGAATCGCTCATCGGCCGCGGGGACATCACGCTGGAAGAGGCGGAGCAGGCCCTCCAGGACTTCCAGGGCCAGCTGGAGAAGGTCTTCGCGGAGGTGCGCGAGGCCACCAGCCACCCGGCCCCGGCCCACGTCCCGGACGCCCAGGCCGAGTTCCCCGTGGGCGTGACGACCGCCGTCTCCCAGGAGATCGTCAAGCGGATCTCCGAGTCCCAGGTCAACATCCCGGACCACGTCACCGTCCACCCGCGCCTGATGCCGCAGTTGCAGCGCCGCGCCGCCTCCGTGGCAGACGGCACGATCGACTGGGGCATGGGCGAGACGCTGGCCATCGGATCGCTGCTGATGGAGGGCACCCCGGTCCGCCTCGCCGGCCAGGACTCCCGCCGCGGCACCTTCGGCCAGCGACATGCCGTCCTGGTGGACCAGCAGACCGGCGAGGACTACACCCCGCTGCTCTACCTGACCGAGGACCAGGCCCGCTACAACGTCTACGACTCGCTCCTCAGCGAGTACGCGGCCATGGGCTTCGAGTACGGCTACTCGCTGGCCCGCCCGGACGCGCTGGTGATGTGGGAAGCCCAGTTCGGTGACTTCGTCAACGGCGCGCAGACCGTCGTCGACGAGTTCATCTCCTCGGCCGAGCAGAAGTGGGGCCAGACCTCCGGCGTCACGTTGTTGCTGCCGCACGGCTACGAGGGCCAGGGACCGGACCACTCGTCCGCCCGCCCGGAACGCTTCCTCCAGCTGTGCGCGCAGAACAACATGACGGTCGCCATGCCGACCCTGCCGTCGAACTACTTCCACCTGCTGCGCTGGCAGGTCCACAACCCGCACCACAAGCCGCTCATCGTCTTCACCCCGAAGTCGATGCTGCGCCTCAAGGCCGCGGCGTCCAAGGCGGAGGAGTTCCTCACCGGCGGCTTCCGCCCGGTCATCGGCGACGGGTCCGTCGACCCCGCGGCCGTCCGCAAGGTCGTCTTCTGCGCCGGCAAGGTCTACTACGACCTCGACGCCGAACGTCAGAAGCGCGGCCTCACCGACACCGCGATCATCCGACTGGAGCGCCTGTACCCGCTGCCGGGTGCCGAGCTGCAGGAGGAGATCGCCAAGTTCCCGAACGCCGAGAAGTACCTGTGGGCCCAGGAGGAGCCGGCGAACCAGGGTGCCTGGCCGTTCATCGCGCTCAACCTGATCGACCACCTGGACCTGGCCGTCGGCGCCGAGGTCCCGCACGGCGAGCGGCTGCGGCGGATCTCGCGGCCGCACTCGTCGAGCCCGGCGGTCGGCTCGAAGAAGCGCCACGAACAGGAGCAGGCTCAGCTGGTCAACGAGGTCTTCGAGGCCTGATCCACGAGCGTGCGACGAGCCGGCCCCCACCGATCACGGTGGGGGCCGGCCCCGTTCCGCACCCACTCCCGCGCAATGGCTGGAACGGGCGAGACCCGGCGTACGACGGCTGGACCGGGCGAGCCATCTCACCGTCCTGGCGGGCACGCCGTCCTGCCTCCGGGCTGGCTCCCGCAGCCTTCGGGCAGGATCCCTCGCCGTGCCGGTACCGGGCCGGGTCGCAGCCGGCCCCACCCGGTCCGGCGTGCCGGCGGCCCCGCTCAGACCGTCTGCGGTTCGAAGTCCCAGTACGGGCGGTTCCGGGAGCGGGCGGACACCGTGTGGACGTGCTGGGCGCCCAGCGTGGCCACGAGGTCGCCGAGCGCCTCGGCCTCGATCTTGTCGGCCCGCTGCCGCTCCCGCAGTCCGCGCAGGTCGGCCGCGTGCGCGATCCTCGACGACAGCGTGAGCGGATGCGTCCGTCCCAGGATCTCGGTGGACCGCACCATGGTGGCTTCGGTCAGCCGGGCCGCGCCTTCCGGATCGCCCACCAGGTTGCGCAGGGCCGAGGCGTTGATGGCGCAGCCCAGGGTCCAGGGGTGCTGCTCGCCGACGGCGTGCGTCATGTCCGCGAGGGCTTCCTCGACGATGTGGTGCGCCTGCTCGCGGTCCCCGACGTTGCGCAGGATCAGGGCGTGGTTGGCGCGGGTGCCGGCGACGAAGGGGTGCTCGGGACCCAGCATGGCCGTGTAGGCGTCGACCACGCGGTCGCTTATGGCGCGGGCCTGGTCGATGTCGCCGTGCTCCCGGGCGAACACGGACTGGCTGGCCGCGAACATCAGGGTCAGCGGGTCGTCCTCGCCGAGGACCCGCTCACTGCGCTCCAGGACACGGGTGAACAAGGCCTCTGCCCTGGCCCGTTCGCCCATGCGGTACTGGCACAGCGCCAGGTTGTGCTCGGCCCGCAGCGTCTGCGGGTTGTCCTCGCCCATGACGATCCGGTGCACGCGGACACTCTGTGCCTGGAGGGACTCGGCCTCGTGGTAGCGGCCCAGCAGCCTGAGGTCCGTGGCGTAGTTGATCTCCGAGTAGAGGGTCCACCCGTGCCGGGGGCGCAGCAGCTGCCTGCGCGCCTCCAGAGTGCGCCGGTTGAGCTCCAGGGCCTCGGAGTAGCGGCCGAGCAGACGCAGCGAGATCGCCCGGTTGTTCTGGGCACTGAGGGTGCGTGAGTCCTGGTCGCCGACGAGTTCGCGGTACGCGCTGAGGACCCAGGTGGACAGCTCGAGGGCTTCGTCGTACCTCCCGAGCCCCCGCAGCGACGCGGCCAGACCACCGGCGGCCCTGAGGTGCTCCAGGTCCTGCGGCCCCCGTTCGCCCCTCAGGTGCTCGACCGCGGCCCGCTCGATGGCTTCGGTGCCGGCGTAGTCGCCGACGGCGCGCAGCAGATTGGCGTAGTGGTAGGTGAGGTCGAAGATCCGGGGGTGGGTGTCGCCGAGCAGGCCCCGCCAGGCCGCCATGGCCCTTTCGCCGAGGGCGATGCCCGCCCGGTACTCGCCGGAGAGGTACATGTAGCGCAAGCAGTTGAGGACCAGCGCGTGCATGGCCGGATCGGCGCTGCCGAGGGCATCGGCCCACTTCAGGTGCGGGGTGATCTCGGCGTAGCCCGGCCACAACCGGGTGTCGGTGGGGCGGCCGGGGTCCGCGGCGGCCAGGGCTCTGCGGACCACCTCGATGAACTCGGTGCGGTGCTGTTCCGGCATGTCCTTGCGAACGATCTGGTGGACCATCCGGTGGAGGTAGAGCGACTCGCCGGACAGGGATGCCTCGTCCGCCAGCGACTCGTGCGACTCAAGCCGCACCACGGAGTACTGCCGCAGCTGGGCGATCGCCCGGTTCCACAGCAGCGGGTCGTTCATGAGCCCCGACAGCGATTCGGGCAGGGCACCCGACGGCATCTCCTTCAACAGGCGCACCGGGATGAAGCCCGGTGCGAAGAAGGTGCACAGGCGCAGCAGGTCGACGGACTCCGGGACGGTCTCCCGGAGTTTGTTGAGCAGTATCGACCAGGCGGTCTGGAAGGCCAGCGGGAAGTCGGCGGAGACCTTGACGACGTCCTGGTCGATGCCGCCTTCGAGGAGTTCGATGTACTCCTCCACGGACATGTCCGAGTCGTTCAGCCAGCCCGCGGTCTGGTCGAGCAGCAGCGGGAGGTCCTCCAGTGCCTGGGCCAGCTGGTCGGCCTCGGTGTGGGTCAGGCGCGGGGCGCGGCGCCGGATGAAGGCCACCGACTCCTCGCGCTCGTAGACGGGCACCTCCAGCAGGATGCTGTTGTGCTCGCTCCACTCCGGATTGCGCGAGGTGATGAGCACGTGGCCGGGCCCCGTCGGCACCAGGTCCCAGATCTGCTCAGGCTCGTCGGCACCGTCCAGCACCAGCAGCCAGCGCGAGTACGGCTCACCGCGGCGCAGCGCGTCACGGGCGGCGCGCAGCCGCTCGCCGTACTCGGCACCGGTCGACAGGCCGAGGGCGGGGGCGAGTTCGGCGAGCTTCTGCCGGTAGGTGACCCGCTTCTCGGCTGACACCCACCACACGACGTCGTACTCGGACCCGAAGCGGTACACGTACTCGGCGGCGAGCTGTGTCTTGCCCACGCCGGACATGCCGTGCAGGGTCACGACACCGGCACCGGGGCCGGCTTCCTGGAGCGCGTGGTACGCGTCGTTGAGCAGCCTCTCCCGACCCGTGAAGCGGGTGTTGCGACGCGGGACCCCGCCCCAGACCTCGGGGGTGTCGGCGGGGTAGCGGGGACCGTGCCGCCCATCGACCGACTCCACGAGCGGCTCGGTGGGCAGGTCGAGCCGGCCCAGGAGCCGGCGCTCCGCCTCTTCGGCACCGACGTTGGTGAGGTCGGCGGCGGCGAGGACGGCGGTGGCGGCAGGCAGCGGCGCGGTGGTGAGGCAGACGGCTGCGAACCGGTCGGGGTCTGGGGCGACCACCTCGCGCAGTGCCCGGTTCCACTCCTCCTGGGTGCGCGGGCCGAGTTGGAAGTACCAGTCGCTGAGCAGGACGAGGATGCGCCCGGGGGCGAGCATCAGGTCCCGCAGCGTCTCCTCGAGCGGCGTCTGCACGGGAGGGTCCCAGCGTTGGAAGACGATGCGCATCCCGCGCCGCTCCAGCCGGTCACCGACCCAGGCCGCCCAGGCGCGGTTGAAGCCGGCGAAGCTGATGGTGACGGTACGCGACCCGGTTGCTCCAACGTGCTCACGCGCTCCGGGCATTCAACCGTCTCCCTGCATCGAGATAAGCCATACGAACATACACCTGTACGCGGTGTCACCGCTGCGGTCCGTTCCGCTGGAACCAGATCACGCGCGCGGTGTCCACGTATGCCGCCGCCCTCGCCAAGTGCCCCGAAGGAGGCGGACGTTCGTCCAATTGGTGGAAGAGCGCGATCATTTCGTTGACCACGGTCCGCCCCTCCCCGGTGAGGGTTCCCGAGCCCGCCAGCACGGGCAGCACCGCGCCCACCTGCGCACGGCAACGGGCATGCTCGGCCCATGCCATGTCACGGTGCGGCACGTTCCGCGCGGCGACGGCGAAGCGCTGCCAGTAGTCGGCGAGCGCGAGGTGCGAGTAGGCCCCCTGGAACAGGCCGTCGAAGGGACGGGGGTCGGGACGCCAGGGTGCGAAGTGCCGCGGTTCGGCGTCCTCGTGGTGCAGCGGGACGAGCTCGCTCAGGGCGGCGAGCTTGGTGTGCTGGAGCTCGTGGACCAGGGTCGCCGCGAAGTAGGCGGACGTGGACGGCTGGCTGCTGAGCACCGCGCCGAAGGCCTCGAGTCGGGTGCCGCTGCAGTGCGAGGCGCTCTCCGAGGAGCCGGGCGGCGGGGCGAGCGGCACGAGGCACCGCAGCAGGGTTGCCGCTTCGGCGGTGCGGTGCTCGCCGCCGATGCGGAGCAGCGGCTCGATTCCGGACCAAGCGCGGATCCAGGCCGTCCGCTGACGGTGGTCGAGCCCCGCGGCGGGCCTGAGCCCGTGGCGCTCCAGACCGCTCCCCGCGGTGCGGTAGGGGTGAACGTCGTCCAGCGGCACGGGACGGCCGTTGGGCAGGACGGCCGGCAGGGACAACGCAGGTCGCCAGCGCGGGTCCCCGACACCCGCCGGTACGGCTTCCGGCTCGGGACGCACCGCGATGGTGAACTCCGTTCCCGCGGCCGGGCGTACCGTCAACACCCCCTCTCCGAAACGGATGTCGACGTCTCGGCCGGGCTGCGTCCGGACGGTCCCCAGGGTCGGGAGGACCAGGAGGTCGCCACGGCTGCCGAGGCGTGCCGTCCCGGACAGCCCGGCGCGGATCGCTCCGGTCACCGCCAGCGCCCCGAAGTGGGCGAGGTCCGCGTGGAGTTCGCGGGAAGGAGCCGACCGTGCACCGAGTCCGTAAAGGCAGCGCTGGGCCCACGGCCCGGCCAGCGGGTACATCAGCAACTCGCGCACGGCCGCACGATCCGCGCGCTCCGCCGCCTCCAGCAGCGCCCAGTCGTCGTCCAACCGGTGCAACAGGTCCGGTGGGCACACGGCTGCCGGCGCAGCGTGGGCGGCGTCGAGGATCGCGCGCAGCAGGACGAGCCGACGCGTGTGCTGGTCGCGGACGAGCAGACCGAGGGACCGCGGACCGCCTTCCGTACGGCCGAGTTCACGCAGTGCGGTCTCCGGAACGGCGGGGACGACGGGTGTGGCGGAACTCACCGGGGGGCTCCCGTGGTGCACTCGGCCAGTCGCGCCGCGACATGGCGGATCAGCCGGTCGAGGTCGGCGCAGTAAACGGAGCGGTCGGTGAATCCGCGGCCCTCCCGGTAGCGGTGGGCGTAGTGGCCGCCCCCGCAGACGGTGAGCAGCGGGCAGGCCCGGCACTCGGCGCCGAGGGCGGCCGCGCCCGCCTGCCGGGCGGCGATCCCCGGGTGGTCGAGGGCGTCGTCGAAGGTGTGGCGGAAGACGTCGAGTCCGGTGGCGGCGGCCGTGTCGTAGGCGGACTTGAGGGAGTCGACCTGCTCGATGGCACCGTCCGTCTCCACCACGACGGCGCTCACCGGGTCGAGCCCGAGGGACTCGGTGGCGCCGGGGAGCCCCAGCAGGAGGGCGAGGCACTCCTCGAAGAGCCGGACCCGGGTCTCCCGCCGGCCGGCAGCCCACCACCGGTCGAAGACGGCAGCGAGCCAGTCTCCGTACGGTGTCGTCCCGCTCCCCGGGTCCAGGCCCGGTGGGGGGTTCGACCAGTTGCCATGCGGCAGCAGCAAGTCCAGGGCGGGCGGCCGCAGCTCCAGGAGCGACTCGTACGTCTCGACGGGGTCGGTCCGCGGGGCGACGACGGTGAGGATCCCGGCATACGCGTCCGGGTGGTGCGCGGCGAGCAGCCTGGCCCCGCGCGCGGCCGCCGGCCAGGAAGGGCGTCCGGCGCGGTCGGTGCGCAGGGCGTTGTGAGCGGGCAGTCCACCGTCGAGGCTCAGGCCGATACCGATGCGTTGCCGGGCGAGGACGGCGATCTTCGCATCGGTGAGCAGCGTCGCGTTGGTCTGTACCGTCGCCCGGACGGTGCAGCCCCTCGGCACCCGGTCGCGTACCAGCCGGGTGAAGGCCGCCAGCCGCGCGGGACCGGCGAGGAGTGGTTCCCCGCCGTGCAGGACGAGCGAGAGACCGTGCAGGGCGTGCGCGGCGGCGTGCTCGGCGATGCGGGCGGCCGTGCGGTCGAGCACCTCGGGGCCGGCGGCCGCGGGGCGGCTCCGCCACGTGCGGTCCGGCCCCTCGTAGAGGTAGCAGTACCGGCAGGCGAGATTGCAACGGCCGTGCACCTTGACGATGAACTGCCCGAAGGGCACCCGGGGCACGGAACGACGCGACACTCCGGCACCCCCATGCTGTACGGCCCGTGGGACGGCCACCGCTGCCGGTCCGAGGCGAGTATCCCTGGTGCGTCCTGCCCACAAACCCGGACCGGTACAGGTTGTCCTGTTCACCCGGAGCCCCGGGCCAAAAACGTGCGGGCGCGGCGCTCGGGGCCGCCGGTCAGAAGGCGTTCGTGAAGCCCCACAGCATCTCCCGCGGCCGTTCGGCCCGGTCGCGCAGGTCCGCCAGCACCTCGGTGAGCACCGGGTGGTCGAGCCTGCGCAGTCCCTCCAGGTCCAGGCCCAGCAGGTCCGGCAGTTCGTGCTGCCGCTGGGTGTCCTCCGCCGCTGACTCGCCCATCATGCCTCCCGTTCGCCGTCGCACGACCGCGTACCCGGCCGAAGCGTTCGCTCCAGCCGCCGCGCCGGCCACTCCCGGCGCTCGTTCACCGCTCCAGCTCGGCCAGCCGCCCCGCGGTGGCTTCGCCCTCCTCGCCGCCGCCGTCCGGCAGGCGGCGCCAGTCCTGGCCGGCTGCCCGGTACGCCTCGCGTGCGGCCCTGGGCCGGCCGGCCTCCTCATAGGTCCTACCCCGCCAATGGTTGGCCCTAGCACGCAAAACGGTCGCCTCTTCGCGCTGTTGCGGACCGTCCGACTCCGCTCCGGCGGTCCTCGCGGCCTCCGCGGCCTCGCGGAACGCCTCCGCCGCCTCGTCCAACCGCGCCGGCCTGCCCAGGCTGTCGTAAGCCACCAGATGGGACTTGCCCAGCTCCAGCCAACAGCCCGCCGCGGTCAACGGATCGCGTGCCCCCCGGGCGGCGAGCCCGAAGAGGTGTTCCGCCTCCCGCAGGTCCACCCGGTCATCGGTGGCGCGGTGCCGCAACATCAGCGCACGGCCCAGCATCAGCAGCCGCTGGGCCTGGTGCGGACTGCCCGTCGCCGTCTCCGTCCTGCAGTCCCGCAGCACCCGTACGGCGGCCCCGAGACGGGCGGAACCGTCCGGGAGTTCCGCGCGCCTGAGCAGGGCGGCGCCCCACTCGGCGAGGAGATCCGCGTGCTCCTGGGAGTCGCGCGGCACTCCGCGGGCGGCGAGCGAGAACCAGTGGGCCGCCTGCACCAGCAGGTCCGGGTCCCCCGACCGCTCGTAACGGCGGACACCGACCCGGCCGGCGCGCGTCTGCAGCGAGGCGCGAAGCCGCGGCTCACCAGCCGTCTGCAGGGCCTGCTCGACCAGCGCCCCGGCCTCCTCCGCCTCCCCGGACAGCAGCAGGGCGTCCACCAGGTCCAGCAGCGTCCGCGTCTGCGTGCCCAGGGTGTGCCCCCCGCCGGCGGCGAACGCCGTCCGCAGCGAGCGGGCCGCCTGCCCGGCGTACACCCGCGACTGGTCGGGGTCGGTGGTCGCCCCGGAGAGCCGCAGCAGGGTCCTGCCGTGCGCGAGCGGCAGGCTGACGGGCCGGTTCTGCCGGTCGGGCCAGACGTCCGCGAACGCTTCCAGCATGCCGACCGCTCCCTGCAGCAGGGCGCTGTCCCCGCCGAGGCACCACTGGGCCTCCAGGGCGCGCACCCGTTCCAGGGTCAGCCGCAGCGCCTCCTCCGGGTCGAGGCCGGGCGCCGCACAGGCCGCCGTGTACTCACGGTCGGCGCGCCGCAGCAGCTCCAGGGCGCCGCGCCGGTCGCCCCGGCGCCGCAGGTCCTCGGCCGCGGCATGCAGCACCTTGGCCAGCACGGCGCGTTCTCGTACCGCACCCGGATGCGCACAGGCCCGTTCGGCGGCCCGCTCGGCCTCCTGCAGCAGCTCCCCGCCGCCCTGCACCTCCCACAACCGCAGCAGGCAGCGGGCGAACTCGGCCCACAGCTCCGGGTCGGAGCCGGCCCGCTGCTCCCGCTCGGTGGCGCCGCGCAGCAGCTGCACAGCATCCATCAGGTACTGCACCATGCGGTCGGAATCGAACTGCCTGAGCAGTGAGCGGGCGTGCTCCACCGCCGCGTCCCGCCGCCTGCCGGCCGCGGGCGGCCCGACCGGTCCGTACGGGACGAACTGCTCGGGCAGCGGCATGAAGCGTTCCAGGACACGCGCCGCGACTTCGGCGAAGGGGTGCGGGACGCGCTGCGTTCGGCCGTCGCCCGGCTCCGTTCCGTCCACGGCGGCGTCGACCGGGTGGGCGCTCCGGTGGGGGCCGTGCCTGCCGTCGTCGAGTTGGGCGAGGGCGAGGGCGGGGAAGTTCGGACCGCCCCTGCCGAAGCGCTGCTCGATGTACTCCGAACAGTGCTTGAGCACGAGCAGGGCCTCGTCCCGGGCCAGCGGACCGAGCAGTGCCTCCTGGACACCCGGGGCGAACTCGTACCACAGGCCGTCGTCCCGGCCGTCCCCCTTGGCTCGGGACAGCAGCCCGCTGAGCAGTACTTCGGCGAGTTCGGAGGGGCCCGAGTCGGGCAGCATCGTGCGCTGGACCAACTGCATGACCGGAAGGTACAGCGGGGCCGCCGCCAGGTAGACCGCCAGCTGTCCCGCGGCCGGAGAGGCCGCCGACCTGAAGCCGCTGACCAGTTGGAGGGAGGACGGCCGGCGGCCGGGCCGGGCGGTGGGTGCCGCGGGGTGGTCGGCGCGCACCCAGCCGACGGTCCCGGACACCCGGCCCGCGCCGGCGCCCGACAGCAACGTGGCCCAGGCTCCGAGTGCGCCGGCGACCGGCGGGAGGACGGGCACCGGGAGCTCTCCCACGACCGGTCGCCGTGCGGCGGTCGTCCCTCCGGTGACCTTCAGCAGGGCCGCTCCGGCGGGGCCTTCGCCACGGGACAGCGCCCCGTGGGTGACGGGCATCCGGGTGCGGTTCCACATCCGCTGCGGCAGCGGCTGGACGACGGCGGCAGGAGCCTGGCGGGCCAGCCGGTGAAGCAGGCGGTGGGCGTGCCCGCTGCGCCACAGCGGCCCCGCACAGTCGCTGAGCACGACGGTGACGTGGCGTCCCGTGGGATCGCTGAGCCGGTCCACGGAGTGCAGCGGGGCGGCGGTCGGGTCGAGGCTGCGGCTGACGGCGGGCAGGCCGTCCGGCCCCTGGTGCAGATAGCGCACCTGGACGTCCCTGAAGGCCCCCAACTGTCCGAAGACGTATTGCAGCTCTCCGAACAGCCGGTGCCACACCCGCATCGAGGAAGAGGCGTCCATGACGAACTGGAGTAATGCGTCGGCGCGTTCGACTGCGCGGAACACCGGGATGATCAGCCCACCTGCCCGGGCGCTCTCCTCCGCGGTCGCCGCCTCGTCCAGGCAGCTGCGCAGCGGCGGCGCGGGAGGCCGGTAACGCTGCAACGGCCTCAGGGCGCGCTGTAGTTCGAGTGGAGCGGGGAGAGCGGGGGCGGCCGGCACTCCCACCGGGAGGACCGCCGCCCCCGCGCGCACCGCGTCCTCGCCGTGGGCCGCCGCGCCCCGCGGTACGGGATAGAGGGCGATGCGACGGTCACCGCCCGTGACGTCCGGGCGGGGCGTGGGTCCGGTGTCGGCGGTGTCCTGCGCGGACGGCAGGGGGCGGCGTCCTCCGATGGGCGGACGGTCCGTTTCCCCTCGGTCGTCCGTGCTCGGCACCGCCGACACCGGACCCCGTTCCGGCGGTGGCTCCGCGCCGCGGGTCCACTGGGCAAGCCAGAGCACGTCGCAGAGCTGTTCGGCATCGGGGTCGAGCCCCGCGGCGCGCAGCCGCGCGACGAGAGCGGGCAGCAGTTCCCGTTCGTGCCGGCCCGGCCGGTCGCCGCCCGGCGGACCGGCCGGCCCGTGCCGTGCGCCTGCCCCGGGCATCAGCGCATCACCTCGGCCGGTCGAGTCGCTGGATGAGCAGGTCGGCCAGGCGGTCGCGGCCCGCGGGTGCGGCCGCGTCGGTGAGGTAGATGGCGTTCAGCAGCTGGTCGGTGGCCAGCAGTTCGCTGCGGGACCGCTCGAGGAAGTGGGCGATGAGGTCCTCTCCCGACCGTGCCGCCTCGTCGCCGAGGTGGGCGCGCACGAACGTGGCGAGCCTCTGGTGGTCCGGACGTCCGAGCTCCAGGTGGATGCAGCGGCGCATCAGCGGGGCCGGGAAGTCGCGCTCGCCGTTGCTCGTGAGGACCACGAACGGGAAGGCCCTGCACTGCACCCGCCCGGCCGTCACGGTCGCCCTGGTTCCGTCGTCGGTGAGGACCTGGGCCCGGCCGTCCGGCAGCCGGTCGGCGATGCGCTCCAGCTCCGGAATGCCGAACTCGCCTTCCTCCAGCACGTTGAGCAGGTCGTTCGGCAGGTCGATGTCGCTCTTGTCGAGCTCGTCGATGAGCAGGACGCGGGGCCGGTCCGACGGCAGCAGCGCGGTGCCCAGCGGGCCCAACCTGAGGTAGCTGCCGATGTCCTCGGCCGCCGTCGCTCCTGCCGCGGCGCTGTGCGCGGCGATCTGGACGTCCTGCAGCCGGGCGATCGCGTCGTAGTGGTAGAGGCCGTCCTGGAGGGTGGAGCGGCTGACGATCGGCCACCGCAGCACCCTTCCGAGGCCCAGCTCGTGGGCGACCGAGTGGGCCAGGGTGCTCTTGCCCGCACCGGGGCTTCCGGTGACGAGCAGGGGACGTCGCAGATAGAGCGCGGCGTTGATCATTTCCAGTTCTTCGGCGCCCGGACGGTGGAGTTCGGCAACGTACCGGTGGGCACCGAGCCTGCGGTCGGCCGAGCCGTCCGTGCGGGTACCCGGCGCACCGTCGCCGGCGGCTTGGTGCCGGCTCGCGAAGTCCCGCCAGGGCGGCGGGGGCGGCAGGTGCTCTATGCCCTCGTGCGGTTCGCCGGCCCCTCGGTAGATGAGCCACTCGCTGGGTTCGCTCATAGCGTGTTCCTCGTCGTCACTCGTCCGCAGGAGGCCGCCGAACGTGCCTTACGGTATCGATCCGTCGTACCCCCCGTAAGGGGATGACCGGCCCGGCGGGTCACGGTGCCTCCAGCAACTGGCCGGCGCCGGGCAGGGGGTGGTGCGGGTCGTCCCAGAGCAGGGCGACGCCGTCCGACCAGAACGTCTCCGCACGGCCCGCCCGCACGCCCCGTCTCAGGGCGAGGACCGTGTGCGGCAGGCGGCCGACCGTCCCCGCCTCGACGACGGTGTCGGCCGTCCGCCGGTGGAACTCCGTGCAGACACCGTCGGACCTTCCGTCGGCGCGCCGCCACAGCGCCACCCCGAAGCCGCCGTCGAGTACGCGCACGAGCCCCGCGGCGGAGTCCGGGTCGGGTCTGGTGCCGTAGCGGCAGAGGACCGGGACCGTTTCATGCGCCAGGGCACGCAGTTCCACCACCTCCGGGACGGGTACCCGCAATCCGCCCTCGCAGTCGACGACCGCGGCGCGCATCAGTGCGCTCGCCGTGCGGTTCCACCGGGCGAGCCGTTCCGTCGCCTCGTCCTCCGTCAGGGGCGGTTCGAGGTCGGAGCAGCGCACGACGACGGGGCGCACGACGCCGAGCGGGGGCCCGTCCGGTGGCACCTGCCAGCCGTCGACGTCCAGCCCGAGCAGCGTCCGGGCCACCGCGACCTGGAGGACGGCGGGGTCGTCCGGTTCGTCGCAGCGGCGGAAGGCCTCGCCGAGGGGCGCCGCGATTCTGGCCGGGAGGGCGTCGAGGGCAGTGCCACGGCTGTCCTCGGCGACGGGCAGGACGTCCCCGGCGTGGCGGGAGACCCCGACCCGCCAGTCGTAGCGGTCCCGTTCCCAACCGCGCTCCTCCAGTTCCAGCAGGACGAAGGGGCGCTCCCGGTGCCGGGCGGGTGCGGGAGACGGGGGTGGCACCCGGTGGTGCTCGCGGTCCGCGCGGTGGGTGCGCCACTGCAGGGCGATCTCATTGCGGAAGTCCCTGGACAGCCGGTCGTCGGCGAGCCGCTTCGCCCAGTCCCAGAGGGACTTCTCCGCCGTCACGGCGGACGGGGCTGCGTACGGGCGCTCGGCCGCGATGACGCTCATGCAGTACCGCAGGACGAGCTCCAGCGCACCGTTCCCGCCCCGCGCCTCGTACAGCGTGCCGAGGCCGTCGCGCCAACCGCGCGGCGCGGGACGGTGGTCACGCGGATGGATGCCGGGGAGCCGCTCCAGGAGGTCGAGCAGGCTGTGGGTGCTCACCGGGGGAGGGAAGTCGGCGAGCTTGCCGAGCAGGTCGACGCGCTGCTGGGGGGTGAGGACACGCCCTGCGGCCCCGGCGTGCAGATCGCTCTGGACGTCCGCCCACGTGCTGTCGGTGCCGACGGGGCTGGTGTGCCGATCGGCGTGGTAACGGTCGTGGGCGTGGAAGACGGCGTGGTAGACGTCATCGGTCTCGGAGGTGAGCGCGGCCGTGGGCACCGGCATCGAGCGGAGCCGTTCGATGCCGACGGAGGTCCCGCCCCGGGCGCCGTCGAGGCGCGTCTTGATCACACCGACGACCTCGCCGCGTGCCAGGTCCACCGCGGGGGCGCCGGAGACACCCGGCACGAGCCAGTCGCCGTCGAGCCGGACCTGTTCGTCGGCGTCGGCCCACCCGCCGAAGGTGCCCATGACCTCACAGCGTCCGCTGAGCCGTTTCGGCCGCCCGTCCACGACCGTCCACCCCGAGTAGAGGACCGATCCGCCCTCCAGCAGGGCCGTCGGGCGCTCCGTGACGTAGACGCAGGCGTGCTCCGCCGGCCGCAACAGTCGGATGAGCGCCAGGTCGGGGGCGGGCCAACCACCGGTTGGCGCACCGCCGCGGGCGCAGTTGTCGGGGAGGGCCGCCACGACCGTGCCGGCCACGGAGGTCTCGCCGCTGCCCGGTCCCGTCTCGAAGACCACGGTCACCTCGCGCCCCTCCCCCTGCATCGCGACGTGCGCACACGTGAGGACCCAGCTCGGGGCGATGAAGAAGCCGCTGCCCAGGAAGGGGCCGCCCGGTCCGTCAGGGGCATACCCCTGCCCGGTCGCGTGGATTCGCACGGTGGCGGCCATGACGAGGTTCAGCAGCGCACGGCGGGTGTGGTCGGGGACGCCCCCTGCGCCCCTCGTCGCCCCCGTGGTCATGACCCGTGGCCGTCCGGTCGCGCGGCCGCGTCCGGGTGCGTCGCTGCGCCGGCGGACGCGCCGGGCGGCGGTGCGGTCGGCGCGGGGGGTGCGGCGACCTGGGCGGGCAGGGGCGGCGCCGGCGGTTGCGGCGGGGGGTCGGCCGGTGGCGCCCCGTTCCAGGTGAGCGTGACCTTGATGGCGCCCTTGGCCTCGCCGTCGGCGAGGAGCCCCACGACCTTGCCCGCCTTGGCCGTGAGCTCGATGCCGAACTCGACGCTCACCTCGTCGGGGCGTACCGCCCGCAGCGGCGCGGCGAGCGAGCGGGCGACCCCGGTCACGACGCCTTGCAGGCTCTCCACCCTGGCCTGCACCTGTTCGGCGAAGCCGATGTCGCTGTAGGAGAGACCGCTGGGCGCCACCGGGCGCTCGAGCTCCTCCGCGCCGGAGATCCGCGCCCAGATCGGCGTCCCATCCGGCAGGACGATGCGCGTGATCCGGGTCCCGTCGGCGGCCCCACCGTCGTCCATGACATCCCCCGTTCCCCCAACTCCCCGCAGATTAGCCCCCGTACGGGCCGGATGCGAGGCACACGCAGCAGTGGGCCGGGCGGTGCGCCCGGCTTCCGGTGGGCGTGGCCGGCAGGCCCATTAGGCTGGTGGCCATGTACTTCACCGACCGTGGCATCGAGGAACTGGAGAAGCGGCGCGGCGAGGAGGAGGTCACCTTCGAGTGGCTCGCCGAACAGCTGCGCACGTTCGTCGATCTCAACCCCGACTTCGAGGTCCCGGTCGAGCGGCTGGCCACCTGGCTTGCTCGGCTCGACGACGAGGACGAGGACGCGTAGGGGCGAGGAGGACCGACACGCCGAGGCCCCCTTCACGAGCGTGCCCGAGCCATCCCCAGGACGCCGTGGACGAGCAGGACCACACCGGCGGCGGTCCAGCCGGCGCTGCGGCGCGCCAGTCCCCAGACCGTCATCGGCAGGCCGGCCGCGATCTGCGCGACGGCCGGGGCGCGCGGCCCGGGAGCCTGCCGCAGGGCGTGGGCCTCGGCTCGTACCGCATCCCGCAGGCCGGGTCCCGCGAAGAGCTCCGCGCCCGTGAGGTGCCGGACGGCGCTGCCGAGCCGTTCCGTCGGTTCGCCCGGGGTGAGCCTCGCCGGCAGGGCGAGGCCGGTGCGCGCCAGGACGGCGATGACGGCCTTCAGCCGGGCGTGGGCGTCGGCGTCGGAGGCGGGACGGGTGAGCCGTTCCAGGTCCTGCACGTCCAGGACGGGATCGAGGTCGAGCCGGGACGCGAACGTGCTCATCGCCTCGTCTTCTCCCGCGGGGGTGCCGTCCGCGAGCCAGACGTAGTCGACCGTGCGACGGAATCCCGATGCCAGTGAGTACCCCGCCCGGTCGGCGTCCCACCACAGCGCCAGGACGGGCCAGTTCGCCCCCACGGCGAGTGCGGCGGCCCAACCGGCGGCCATCCGGTCGACCGGCTCCCCGGCACCCGTCCGGGTCCTGGCCTCCGGGACGAGCACGGTCCAGCCGTCGCCGGCCGGGGCGAGGTGGAGGGGTTCGCGCAGCAGGGGTGCCGAGAGCCGTACGTCGGCCGGCGCGGCTCGACAGAGCAGCAGGACGCCCGCGGATGTCGCGTTCATGCGCCACACGCTAGGACACTTCCCCCCTTTCGTCCCGGT
Source organism: Streptomyces sp. NPDC059169 (assembly GCF_042755225.1). Lineage (NCBI taxonomy): Bacteria > Bacillati > Actinomycetota > Actinomycetes > Kitasatosporales > Streptomycetaceae > Streptomyces > Streptomyces sp. NPDC059169. The sequence continues at coordinate 85,262 of NZ_JBHZCF010000001.1, forward strand.
TTTCCATCGACCGGCGGGCGGATCCGCCGGACAGCGCGGCGGGCGCGCGCCCCCTTGGCCCACCGGTAGGCCCCTTGACTTCCGCAGGCCGCGATATATCGTGTTACCCAGAAGACGCGATATGTTGCGTCCAGGCAGGCCCAGGGAGGTCAGCACATGTCCGCATCCACTTGGACGGTCACCGAGCCGCAGAAGCTCACCTTCGACGAGCCCTTGGCGTCACTGAAAGTGCGCATCGTCAACGGAACCGTGAACGTGGTCGCCACCGACGGGAGTTCCGCCGCCCACCTGGAGGTCTCCGAGCTCGACGGACCACCGCTGATCGTGACCCGCGAAGGCTCGGCGCTCACGGTCGCGTACGAGGACCTTCCCTGGAAGGGCTTCCTCAAGCTGCTCGACCGCAAGGGCTGGCAACGCAAGGCCGTCGTGTCCCTCGCGGTCCCGGCCGATGCGTCGGTGGAGGTCGGCGTCATCGGCGCGGGCGCCGTCCTCTCCGGGATCCGGGGGCGCACCGACGTGCGCGGCGTCAGCGGGGACACCACCCTCGTCGGCCTGTCGGGCGCGGTCCACGCAGAGACGGTCTCCGGCAGCCTGGAAGCCCAGTCGGTCACGGGCGAACTGCGCTTCACCTCGGTCTCCGGCGATCTGACCGTGATCGAGGGCGCAGGCCCGTCCGTACGGGCAGAGTCCGTCAGCGGCGACATGGTGATCGACCTCGACGGGAAGCCCACGGACGTACGCGCCACCAGCGTCTCCGGAGAGATCGCCATCAGACTTCCGCACCCCGCTGACGCGCGCGTCGAGGCGAACACGACGACCGGTTCCCTGTCGAACGCCTTCGAGGACCTCCGGGTGAGCGGGATGTGGGGGTCGAAGAAGATCACCGGGACGCTCGGCACGGGACGGGGCAGCCTCAAGGCCACCACCGTCTCCGGGTCCGTAGCGCTCCTGCGGCGTCCGCCCACACAGGACGGACGGTCCGACGAGACCGGAAAGGCCCTGTGACATGCCGCCCGTCTTCGCTCACGGCCGCCTACGCCTGTACCTGCTGAAACTGCTCGACGAGGCACCCCGACACGGCTACGAGGTGATCAGACTGCTGGAGGAGCGCTTCCAGGGGCTGTACGCCCCCTCAGCCGGCACCGTGTACCCGCGACTCGCCAAGCTGGAGGCCGAGGGGCTCGTCACCCACACCACGGAGGGCGGCCGCAAGGTGTACTCGATCACCGACGCCGGGCGGCGGGAATTGGCCGACCGCAGCGGTGAACTCGCCGACCTCGAACTGGAGATCCGCGAGTCCGTGTCCGAACTGGCGGCGGAGATAAGGGACGACGTGCGCGGCGCGGCGGGCAAGCTGCGCAGCGAGATGCGGGCAGCCGCGACGGAGAGCCGCCGCGGTCCTGATCTCGGCGAGCCGCCGTTCGGCGACAAGGAGGCCTGGCACGCGGCGAAGGAGGAACTCCGCCGGGCCCGCCAGGAGTGGAAGGAACAGACCCGCAGGGCGAAGGACGAGTCCCGTCGGGCCCGCGAGGAGGCACGGGCCGCGCGGCGCCAGGCCAAGGAGGCCCAGGAGCACGCCCGCGAGGAGGTCCAGCGGATCGCCCGCCAGGTGCAGCACCAGGTGCAGGACCATTTCACTCGCGGGGACTGGCCGACGGGCGTACGGGAAGGTCTTGCCGAACTCACCGCACAGCTCGGGGGCATGCACCGGAACACGGCATGGCCGCCGTACGTGAAGCCCGAACCGGCCGGAGCGGACCCCGACCCGACCCAGGACGCGGCGGCCCCCGACTGGGCCAAGGAGCCTGCTGACAGCGGTGACCCCGCCCGTGACCTGGAACGCCTGCTCGATCGGTTCCGGGACGACGTGCGCGATGCGGCGCGGGACCACGGCGTGACGCAGGGGCAGTTGACCGAGGCCCGCCGCCACCTCTCCTCCGCGGCGACCCACATCACGGCGCTCCTCCGCGGTGGGGACTGACGGGGCGCCCCTGCCCGCGGGCGGCGCGCGCCGCCCGCACCACCGGTCCGCACCGCCGCGGTCCGTAGCGACGTGACCCTGGTGTGGTCCTGGCACGTTAGGACCACACCGGGGCCGTCCCCTCGGCGCGCCTGCGACGTCCGCGGCGCCGCCGGCGGGCGGTACGGGGCGGACCGGGTCACCGCCGGGATTCCGTGCGGTCCCCGTGGGGGTGGGGCGAGGCACGCCGCTCCCGGCCCAGCGGAGCCTCCTCCCTCCTCAGGCCGCGGGGAACATCGCCCGTTCCAGCGCCGTGAAACTCGCCCCGTGGTCCGCCAGGACCTCCGCCACGACCCCCGGCCGGGCCGCCAGCGCCAGCAGGATGTGCTCGTCGCCGATGGCGCGGTCCCGCCGGCCCACCGCGATGCGCAAGGACTTCTCCAACGCGCTCTTGGCCTCAGGGGTGAACGAACGGCGACCCGCCCACCAACCCTTGCCCTTCTGGTCTCCCGCCAACACCCCTGCACCGTGCGCCTGTTCGACTCGACTGACGACCTCCGTCACATCGATGCCGAGGCCCGCGAGCGCCTCCGCGTCAGCCTTCGACAGCCCGCCCCGCCGCCTCGCCTCCGCCAGCTCCGACTCCACGGAGTCCCGGAGGTCCGCGATCCCCAGCGAGCGGAACGCGAAGGACGCCTTGGTGTCCTCCTGGTCGAACAGCGCCAACAGGAGGTGTTCTTCCGCGACCGCATCCGCACCCGCCCGCTCCGCATGGGCGACCGCCCCGGTCACGACGGCGCGAGCGCCTCGGGTGAACCGTTCGAACATCACTGCCTCCCGTACTTCTTGTGCACGGCCTGCCTGGTGACACCCAACTCAGCCGCGATCTCCTGCCACGACCAGCCCTGATTGCGGGCGCTTCTGACCTGGACGGCTTCGAGCTGCTCCAGGAGCCTGCGCAGCGCGGCGACGGCCCTCAGCCCGACCCGCGGGTCGCGATCGCCCGCCCGCTCGGCGAGATCGGTTGCTTCGGTCATGGCTGTCAACCTACATTGACAACCCTTCGACCGTCAACCTTGGTTGACGAAGGTCTTCGCCCTGACACCCGGCCGGGCATGGACCCGCACGCGCCCGTGCCGCGCAGCGGTCACCGTGCGCACATCCATCCATGCGTGCCCCGACACCGTGATCCGCCACCCCGTCGCCGACGGCGGGCAGCTCGGTGACCGACCCCGGGCGCCGCAGGACAGCCGGTAGTAGACGCCGCCCGCCCGCTCTCACTTTCGTTGCACACCGTGCCCCCACCACGGGCGCGCACGGGGCAGCGGTCTGCTCCTTGTTCGCGCGGGATCGGCCCACTCTCGTGCGGGAGCGGCCCACTCCTGCGGAAGCGGCCCCCGTCCACGGGCGTGCAGGGTCCCGGACGTGGCGCTCGGTGACGGCGGACAGCACCCGTTCGCCACGGCGACGCTTGTCCTCGACGTTCCACCCCCGCAAGGGTGACCACGCGCCCCTGGTCGTCGGTCAGCCGCGGCACCCCCGATGGTCGGCCTTCCGTACGGGCCTGACCCGCCACCCCCCTGGCGGGACCCCGCTCCCGGAGGGCGTCGTCCGTGCGGGCCGCGGGTGCCCGGCGAGGACGGCGGAGCAGGCGGAGTAGGCGGGGACGGCGGAGCAGGCGGTGGACGGACGGCACGGCAACCTCCGGCACCGCCCGATCGGCAGTGCCGGAGATCCCGTCATCTCATCTGGCGAACCATCAAGAAGCGGTCAGGACAATCTTCCCGAACAGCTCGCCGGAGGCCAGCTTCTCGAAGCCCTCGCGCGCCCGGTCCAACGGGAGCACCTCATCGATCACCGGACGGACCCCGGTGGCCGCGCAGAAGGCCAGTAGATCCTCCAGCTCGTCCTTCGTGCCCATCGTCGAGCCGACGATCTTCAGCTCGAGGAAGAAGATCCGGGTGAGTTCGGCGTGCGAGGGCCGGTCGCCACTGGTGGCACCGGAGATCACCAGGGTGCCGCCGGGACGCAGGGACTTCACCGAGTGGGACCAGGTGGCGGCGCCGACCGTCTCCATGACGGCGTCCACGCGCTGCGGCAACCGGCCCCCGGGTTCGAACGCGTCCACCGCGCCGAGCTCCACCGCGCGCTTGCGCTTGGCCTCGTCCCGGCTGGTGGCGTACACGCGCAGTCCTGCGGCCTTGCCGAGCACGATGGCCGCGGTCGCGACGCCACCTCCGGCGCCCTGGACGAGAACCGCATCACCGGGCCGCACCCCGGCGTTGGTGAACAACATCCGGTAGGCCGTCAACCACGCCGTCGGCAGGCACGCGGCCTCTTCGAAGGAGAGACCCTTCGGCTTGGGCAGGACGTTCCAGGTCGGCACGGCGACCTGCTCGGCGAACGTCCCCTGGTAACGCTCAGTGAGGATGGAGCGGGGCTCGTCAGGCCCGACGCCGTGGCCCGTTTGGCCGATGACGGAGTGGAGCACCACCTCGTTCCCGTCCGCGTCGACGCCCGCGGCGTCACAGCCGAGGATCATCGGGAGCTTGTCCCCGGACAGCCCCACCCCGCGGAGCGACCACAGGTCGTGGTGGTTGAGGGAAGCAGCCTTGACGGTGATGGCGGTCCAACCGGGACGCACCTCGGGGGCCGGGCGTTCACCCAGTTCGAGGCCGCTCAGCGGCTGGTCCCGATCGATTCGGGCGGCGTAGGCAGCGAACATGACCTTGACGATAGGGCGGGCCGCTGCGCGGCGGAACCGCACACCGGTGTGACACGCAACCACTTTTGGCGAGTGCCGCTCGGTACCGTCTCGTCCGACCGGGCGACCCCGCTCCGACGGGCGGTGGCACCGGCACGCCGTGCCCGGCGACCTGCTGCCCCGGGCCATGGGCACCGTCCGGCGGGACGCCGCGGGTCGTCCCGGGAAGCACGGAGACGGGTCGGCGGCACCGATGGGCCGCCCGCGGTCCCCGACCCCCCGGCTCACGCACCCGTCGACGTCCGTCGGCCGCGCCACCGTCCTGCCCGGGCGACCGCGCGCCGGGAACGCGAACGGGCCGCGTCGCACGGCTTGAGGGGGGGGGGGCCCCTCCCAGGTGAAGCCTATGAGAGGAACTCAGGTGACCCCCGGGTCCCCACCTCCCCCACAAGAGAAAATACGGCAACAG
>NZ_JBHZCF010000001.1:90404-123767 GCF_042755225.1 Streptomyces sp. NPDC059169
ACCCCCCGCCACTCCCCTCCCCCCACGGAACCACAGAAAAAGAAAAAAACCACCCCCCCCCCCCACCCCCCCACACCCCCCCCCCCCCCGCCCCGTCGTCACCGTCACGGTCCGCCGTGGTCGCTCAGCGGCGGGCGACGCCCTCCGCGCGGGCCGCCGCGGCGACGGCCGCGGTGACCGCCGGGGCTACCCGCTCGTCGAAGGGCGACGGAATGACGTAGTCGGGGGCGAGTTCGTCGCCCACGACGGCCGCCAGCGCGTCCGCCGCGGCGATCTTCATGCCCTCGGTGATCCGGGACGCCCGGACCTGGAGGGCACCGGCGAAGATGCCGGGGAAGGCGAGCACATTGTTGATCTGGTTGGGGTAGTCGCTCCGGCCCGTGGCCACGACGGCGGCGTACTTGTGCGCCACGTTCGGGTGGACCTCCGGGTTCGGGTTGGCCATGGCGAAGACGAACGCGCCCGGCGCCATCGAGGCGACCGCGTCCTCCGGAACCGTACCGCCGGAGACGCCGATGAAGACGTCGGCACCCGCCAGGGCGGTCTCCAGCGATCCGGAAAGCCCCGCACGGTTGGTGATCTCCGCGAGCTCGCGCTTCACCGGCGTGAGGTCCTCGCGGTCCCGGCTGACGATCCCCTTGCGGTCCGCGACTGCCGCGTCCCCGAGTCCGGCCTCCAGCAGGAACTTCGCGATGGCGACGCCGGCCGCACCCGCGCCCGAGATGACAGCGCGCAGGTCGCCCAGCTCCCGGCCGGTCAGCTTCGCCGCGTTACGCAGGGCCGCGAGGGTGACCACGGCCGTGCCGTGCTGGTCGTCGTGGAAGACCGGGATGTCCAGCCGCTCCTGGAGCTTGCGCTCGATCTCGAAGCACCGGGGCGCCGAGATGTCCTCCAGGTTCACCCCGCCGAAGGACGGGGCGAGCCGGACGACGGTCTCCACGATCTCGTCGGCGTCCGTGGTCGCGAGGGCGATCGGCACCGCGTCGACGCCGCCGAACTGCTTGAACAGGATCGCCTTGCCCTCCATCACGGGGAGCGAGGCCTCCGGACCGATGTCGCCGAGGCCGAGCACGGCGGTACCGTCCGTCACGACCGCCACGACCTGCGATTTCCAGGTGTAGTCATGGACGAGTTCGGGCTGCTCGGCGATAGCGCTGCACACCTTGGCGACGCCCGGCGTGTACGCGAGGGACAGGTCGTCCCTGTCCCGCACCGGCACGGTGGCCTGGACGGCCATCTTCCCGCCCCGGTGCAGAGCGAAGGCCGGATCGAAGGGCTCCCCGGAATCCCCGGTGGCACTCTCCGCACCGTTGTCGCTGCGAGGATTGACGATCTCCGCTGCCATTGTCGTTTGACCCCTTAAGTCTTCAAATGTTGAGGGTAGCCGCTCCTGGTTAAGGAGGGGTGGGCGGGCACCGCGTCCGCTCCCTGTGCTGGGTGGTTGGCCCGCCCCGACAGGGGGAGGTACGAACGCGCGGGCGCGCCGCACAACGCGCCCTGGGCCCCGGATGAGGGGTGTAAGGATCCTTCTTACCGGACGGACGGCACCGACGACGAGTGCATCGGTCACACGGTGACGGCCCGGTGACACGACTCATGCGTCATATGCTGACAAGTCAGGACCATACGGTGGAACACGTGATGAATCCTGTCCAAATCCCGAGACGATCTGAAGATTTTCCGGTCTCACGAAGGTAAAGCCGCAGATGATGCGGCAGGTCAGGGCCGGATGTAGCGGCCCGTGGGGGGTCAGGGGGTCACCCGTTATCCGATTTTGACATGCGGAGCCCCCTGAATGTCCCGGTCCGAATGGCAAGATGCCGTAATCACACAAGGTCCCCACACCCGAAGGTGTGTGCCAGACCTAGGCAACTCCCACACTCGCCGGAGGAACCCGACCATGACCGCAAGCACCACCCGTCGTACGACCGCTGCCAGGTCCCGAGTCGCCGCGGTCGGCGCCATCGCGGTCGCCGGCGCACTGGTACTCACCGCCTGCGGTGACCAGACAAACGGGGGGACCGGCACGGACAGCGGCAAGACCGCCGCCGGCAGCAGCGCCCCGCTCTTCGCCAAGCTGCCCAAGAAGTACCAGGACTCCGGTGTCATCAAGGTCGGCACCGACGCCACCTACGCCCCGATGGAGTACGAGGAGGGCGGCCAGATCGTCGGCGTCGACCCCGACATCGCCGCCGCCCTGGGCAAGGAGCTCGGCGTCAAGTTCCAGTTCACCAGCGGCACCTTCGACGGCTTGATCTCGTCGCTCAACACCGGCCGCCAGGACATCGTGATGTCCTCGATGAGCGACACCAAGGCCCGCCAGGAGGGCCTGGACGACAAGGGCAAGAAGACCGGCAAGGGCGTCGACTTCGTCGACTACTTCACCTCCGGCGTCTCCCTGCTCGTCAAGAAGGGCAACCCGTCGAAGATCACCTCGCTCGACGACCTGTGCGGCAAGAAGGTCGCCGTCCAGCGCGGCACGATCTACGAGGACACCTTCAAGGCCCAGGCCGCGAAGTGCACCAAGGCCGGCAAGGGCGCCCTCGCGATCGAGGCGTTCGACACCGACCCCGAGGCCCAGACCCGCGTGAAGTCCGGCGGTGCCGTGGCCGACCTGAACGACTACCCGATCGCCGCGCACATCGCGAAGACCGCGGGCGGCGGCAACGACTTCGAGGTCGCGGGCGGCCAGACCGACGCCGGTCCGTTCGGCATCGCCGTCAACAAGGACAACACCCAGCTCCGTGACGCGATCAAGGACGCCCTGGACGCGATCATCAAGAACGGCGAATACGCCAAGGTGCTGGAGAAGTGGGACGTCAAGAACAGCGCCGTCACCGAGGCGACGGTCAACGCCGGTAAGTAAGTCCTGGCGCAACACGCCTCAAGCGTTCCACTGAAGGGCAGTCACTGTGACTGACAAGTTCGACAAGACGCCTGCCGACGAGCCGCCAGCCGGCTCGTCGGCGGGCACGGGTGACGCCGTCGCGGCCCACCCCGAGCAGATCAAGGCCATCCCGGTACGGCACTACGGACGCTGGGTGGCCGGCGTGGTCGTGGTCGCGTTGCTCGGGATGCTCGCCTACGCCTTCGCTCAGGGTGACATCCGCTGGGCGACGGTCGGCGACTTCCTGTTCGACGACCGCATCATCCAGGGCCTGCTGAACACCATCCTGATCAGCATCCTCTCCATGATCATCGGTCTGGTGCTGGGCATCCTCTTCGCGGTCATGCGGCTGTCGAAGAACCCGGTCACCGGCTCCGTGGCCTGGCTGTACATCTGGTTCTTCCGCGGCACCCCGGTGTACGTGCAGCTGCTGCTGTGGTTCAACCTCGCGCTGATCTTCCCCATCCTGAACCTCGGGTTCTACAAGGATGAGATGGTCGACGTGATGACCCCGTTCATGGTGGCCCTGCTGGGCCTCGGCCTGAACGAGGGCGCCTACATGGCCGAGATCGTCCGGGCCGGCATCCAGTCGGTCGACGAGGGCCAGGCCGAGGCCTCGCACGCGCTGGGCCTCTCCAACAGCAAGACCATGCGCCGGATCGTGCTCCCCCAGGCGATGCGGGTGATCGTGCCGCCCACCGGCAACGAGTTCATCAACCTCCTGAAGACCTCCTCGCTGGTCTCCGCCGTGCAGTACACCGATCTGCTGCGCGCCGCGCAGAACATCGGCTCGACGTCCTTCGCCATCATGGAGATGCTGATCGTCGCCTCCATCTGGTACCTCACCCTGACCAGCATCTTCAGCATCGGTCAGTACTACGTCGAGCGGTACTACGCCCGGGGTTCGCTGCGTGCTCTGCCACCCACGCCGTGGCAGCGCGTCAAGATGAACCTGCTGTCCCTCCAGAGCCCCAGGGGGGTGTGACATGACCGCCATGGTGAAGGCCGAGGGCGTACACAAGTCCTACGGCGCCGCCCACATCCTCAAGGGCATCGACCTCGAAGTGGCCCCCGGTGAGGTGTTCTGCCTCATCGGACCCTCGGGCTCCGGAAAGTCGACCTTCCTGCGGTGCATCAACCACCTCGAGAAGATCAACGCCGGCCGTCTGTACGTCGACGGCGAGCTCGTCGGCTACCGCCAGAAGGGCGACAAGCTCTACGAGCTCAAGGACAGCGAGGTCGCCCGGCAGCGCCGCGACATCGGCATGGTGTTCCAGCGCTTCAACCTGTTCCCCCACTTGACCGCCCTGCAGAACGTCATGGAAGCGCCCGTCCAGGTCAAGGGCGAGTCCAAGGCCACCGCCCGGGAGCGCGCCGCGAAGCTGCTCGACCGGGTCGGACTGGGCGACAAGGCCAACAACTACCCGTCCCAGCTCTCCGGCGGCCAGCAGCAGCGCGTCGCCATCGCGCGGGCGCTGGCGATGGAGCCGAAGCTCATGCTCTTCGACGAGCCCACCTCGGCGCTCGACCCGGAGCTCGTCGGTGACGTCCTGGACGTCATGCGCGGTCTTGCCGAGGACGGCATGACCATGGTCGTCGTCACGCACGAGATGGGCTTCGCGCGTGAGGTCGGCGACTCGCTGGTCTTCATGGACGGCGGTGTCGTCGTGGAGTCGGGCCACCCTCGTGACGTCCTGACCAACCCGCAGCACGAACGGACGAAGTCCTTCCTGTCGAAGGTGCTCTGACCGGACCGTCCGCGACGCGGGCCGGGTTCCCACCGCTCCGCGCGGTGGGAACCCGGCCCGCCGTCGTTGATGCGGCTCCTGCCGTGGCACGACTACTTCAGCGCGAGGACCAGGGCGTCCGAAGGGGAGGCCAGACCGCACGGGCCTCGGCGAAGCCCGCGGCCCGCAGCGTGGTGGTGCGCCGGTCGACCGAGGGGGTGTCGCCGTCGGCGTGCTCACCGTAGATCTCGAACCGGCGGGCCGTGGGGGCCGCGAGCACCGGGTCCTCGGCCGCGAGGGCCCACCAGTCCGCCCAGTCCGGCGCCCCGCCGGCCTTGGCGCTGTCCATGGCCGCATGGCGGTGGGCGCGCTCGGCGGCGTTGATGCGCGGCGTGGACGGGTCGGGCATGTGGTCGACGTTCACGAAGACTCCCGTCAGCCACCAGCGGGGCGATCTGCCCGTAGAGGGTGGCCGGCGGACCGCTGTGCAGCCAGTGCAGGGCGGTGGCGGTCAGCACGGCGTCGAAGGCCGTGTGCGGGAGTTTCCCGGTCCGACCGGGGTCGGTGAGGTCGGCGGTGACGAACGCGACCCGGTCGTCACCGGCGAAGGACCCCTGCGCGATCGTGAGCAGTGCGGGATCGAGATCCACTCCGGCGCTCTGCGCCTTCGGGAACCGCGTGAGGAGCCGGCCCGTGATGCTTCCCGTACCGCACGCGAGGTCCAGGACCCTCGGTTCGGGGCCGACCACGGCCTCGACCATGTCGAGCATCACCCGGAAGCGTTCCTCGCGATCGGGCATGTACCACTCCTGCCGGCGGTCCCAGCTGTCCTGCCAGGCCTGCCAGTCGGTCCCCACCACCGTCTCCGTCATTGCACCCCCTCCGCTTCGTAATACCCTCGATACAGGAGCATCTGTTACCCCTGTCCATCGCCGACACCGGACCGCACGCGTAAGGACTACAAGTGGAACTGGCCTATTACTCGGACTACGCCGTGCGCCTCGTGAACACCGAGGAGCCGGCTCGTAACAAGGACTCGCTCACCTCGGTCGAGGCGGTCCGCGAGCTCTTCGGCCCGTCCTCCCAGGCCGCCCGCCGGGCCACCGAAGCGGACATCACCCGCTTCCGTTCCGTGCGGAGCAGGCTGCGCGCGGTCTTCACCGCGGCAGACTCCGGCGACCAGACCCACGCCGTCGACCTGCTCAACTCGCTGCTGCTCGAATTCCCGGTCAGCCCCCAGATCTCCGGCCACGACCGCATCGACGACGAGGGCAGGCCGCGCTGGCACATGCACCTCGCCGAACACCCCTCCAACGCGACGGCCGGCTACGCGGCCATCGCTGCGATGGGGCTGGCCTTCCACCTCACCGAGTTCGGGGCCGACCGGCTCGGCCTGTGCCAGGCTGCGCCCTGCCGCAACGCCTACCTCGACACCTCCACCAACCGCTCGCGGCGCTACTGCTCCGACCGCTGCGCCACCCGGGCCAACGTCGCCGCCTACCGCGCCCGCAAGCGCCTGGAGACCGAGCGGTCCGGCAGCACGGGCCGCAGCGCCGAGGTCACCCAGGCGAGTACCTCGCGCACCGACCGTTGACGTCGCGGGCGCGGACGGTAGCGGAACCGGGCCCGGCCGAGCACCAGCCCCTCCGGCACGACACCGAACACCCGGCTGTCGCCTTCCGAGTACGGGTTGTCCCCCAGCACCCACCAACCGCCGTCGCGCCGCTCCACGAGCCGCTTGACGATCAGCAGGTTCTGCTGGAGCGGATGGCGCATCACGGCCACGTCCCCGGGCCGTATCACCGCTGAGTAGTGCACCAGCAGCCGGTCACCGTGCGCCAGGGTCGGATACATGGACGGCCCGGTCACCTCTGCGATCCCGAAGGACATTCTCGACTCCCGCCCCAGCTCCGTCATCGGCCACCTCCGGGTACACCGTACGTTCGGCCAGCGGTCCCGCCGTCGCCCCGGACTTTTGTCCTAAGCCCAAGGGGGCCCTCGCGAAAACGCGTCTTCCACGGAGTAATGTCCCACCTGAGAAGACGATCACGAGGAAGGACAGCTCAATGCTCTCCCGCCTGTTTGCCCCCAAGGTGAAGGTCAGCGCGCACTGCGACCTCCCCTGCGGCGTGTACGACCCGGCCCAGGCCCGTATCGAGGCCGAGTCGGTCAAGGCCGTCCAGGAGAAGATGGCCGCGAACGACGACCCGCACTTCCAGGCCCGCGCCACGGTCATCAAGGAGCAGCGCGCGGAGCTCGCCAAGCACCACGTCTCGGTGCTGTGGAGCGACTACTTCAAGCCGCCGCACTTCGAGAAGTACCCGGAGCTGCACCAGCTGGTCAACGACGCCCTGAAGGCCCTCTCGGCGGCCAAGGCGTCGAAGGACCCGGCCACGGGCCAGAAGGCGCTGGACTACATCGCCCAGATCGACAAGATCTTCTGGGAGACCAAGAAGGCCTGATCTCCGGTCAGCCCCTTCGACCTGCGGTCCTCCCGGTCGCACGGTCTCTGTCCGCACCCGGTCCACGGTCCGCCGAGCACGGCGTCCACGTCGGACCGGGTGCGGTCTTCTTTTTCCGCTTCCTCCTCCCGGCCGCAGGTGGTCGCGGATCCGCGGACGGGCAGCGGCAGCACTGATGGAGTTCGACCTGGGTTCGTGGGCGCGGATCGGACGACGGGTCACCCGGGATCCGTCGTCGGGTGGGCGACGCCCCGGATTTGCCCCGGACGTGCTCGGCGGGCCGTTGGCCAGCGGCTCCCGCGCGGTTCCTCCCGGGAGCCGGTCGCGACGTCTCCGAAGACGAGCTGACCCGCGCCGCGATGGCCTTGGCCCGGCTCCGGCTCCGGCTCCGGCTCCGGCTCCATGGGATCACGCCGCGGGGGTGTGGAGCAGCGGGCTCTTGTTCCGGAGCAGCCACTGCCGGTACGGCGTCGCGCGCAGAGCCGCCTCCCGGTAGGCGGCCACGAGATCCGCGTAGATCCCGTCGTAGGTCTCCGAGGTGGTGCCCGGAGACGAGCCGCGGGCGGGGCGCCAGTACAGGAGCAACCGTACGGCGAGCGGGTCGTCGAGCAGCGGGCGGATCGCCATGTCCTCGCGCGGCCTTGACGTGGGTTGGCACGGTGCGACGGCTTCGCCCACGACGATCAGGGAGGCCGCGGTGTGGTAATCCGCGTGGAGCACCGGCGGGTTGATGCCGGCGGCGTGCAGCACGCGGCGCAGGCCGTCCCATTCCCCGTCGACCGTGGGGTCGACCAACCACCGGTCCTCGGCCAGATCGGCAAGGTCCACGACCGGCGAGGCGGCGGCCGGATGGTCCCGGGCCAGGGAGATGAACTGGGGCTCCCGTTCGACGAGTACCCGCCGTTCCAGCCCCGCGGGGACGAGCAGCGGGCACCCCTCCACCTCGTGCACGAACGCCACGTCGAGCTGGCCGGCGGCGAGCATCCGCAGGAGCGCGTTCGCCGAGACGTTCATGTGGAGGGAGAGGTCGGCGCCGTCGAGCAATCGCCCCCTCAGCCGGCGCAGCCAGCCCGCGAGGGCTCGGCTCGCGGTCGAACCGACACGCAGGCGCCGCCCGTCCGTCTGCGCGGCGGCCGCCTTGGTCTCCAGGACCAGCGCGGACATCTCGGCGACCAGGGGCCGGGCGCGGCTCAGCACCGATCGGCCCAGCGGAGTGGGGCGACAACCGGTGCGCTCCCTGACGAACAGCGTCCCGCCGAGCGCGTTCTCGATGCGCTGCAACTGGGTCGTCAGGGCGGGCTGACTCATTCCCAGCAGTCGCGCGGCCTTGTGCAGACTGCCTGCGTCGGCGATCGCGCAGAGCACGCGCAGATGCCTCACCTCCAGCTCCATGATGTGAGGGTAGGACCGCACCTTCCGTCACACCAGACGCATGTGCTGCATCAAACTCCCCTATTTCAGGGGGAGTTGTAGGCGGCGGGCGCCTGGTGATGCGCTCGTGCTATCGCCGATTGACATCATCCGCCCGGCGGCAGTGCTCCCCGACACTCTCCCGTACCGAACCGTTCTCGGACGAGACGAGTAGGAGCCCCCCATGAGACATCCCGTACGGCACCGCCCGAGGGCATTACTGTCAGCCGCCCTCGGTCTTGCCGCTGCGCTGACCGCCGCCATCCCCGTCACCACCACAGCCGCTGCGGCCGCCGTCCCCACCGGCAACACCGCAACGACCGTGGCTTACCAGGGTTCTACGGAGGACACCAGGGCCACCAAGGCGTTCTTCGACGCCGTCGTCAGGTCGGTCGCCGAGAAGCGGGCCGCGAACCCGGGCGTCCGCACCGTCACCGTGGTCTACAGCGCGAGCTACGCGCCCAGCTTCCGCTCGCAGATAGCGAGCAGCACCCGGATATGGAACAGCTCCGTCACCAACGTACAGCTGCAGGAGGGCAGCAACCCCGACTTCCGGTACTACGAGGGCAATGACCCGCGCGGCTCGTACGCCAGCACCGACGGCCACGGCAGCGGCTACATCTTCCTCGACTACCGGCAGAACCAGCAGTACAACTCCACCCGGGTCACCGCCCACGAGACCGGGCACGTGCTCGGGCTCCCCGACCACTACTCCGGGCCCTGCAGCGAGCTGATGTCGGGCGGCGGTCCCGGCACCTCCTGCCAGAACGCCTATCCCAACGCGGCCGAGCGCACCCGCGTGAACCAGCTCTGGGCGAACGGCCTCGCCGCGGCCATCGCCCGCGTCTCCTAGCCCCACCGCCGCCAGGTGCCCCGTGACCGGGTCCGCGTTCCCGGTCACGGGGCACGTGCGTCGTCGGGCGGGGGCAGGTCCACCCCCGGCCGTGGCCGGGGCCGTCGCCATGGGCGGGGCCGGGCGGAAGGTCCCACCACGCCTGCGCACGCCTCGCCCCTCCCGACCTCGCCGGCGGTCGGCACGGGCGGGACGAGGCCGCCTCGGCGGCATACCGCGACGGCGAGAACCCCTTCGGGCCGCGCCCCGCCCTGCCGCAGGGTCGTCTTCGGCGGCTCCGCCGGGCCGTCCCGGCGATCGGCGGGGGTGCGACGCCGAACAACGGGTCCGGGCGACACCCGCCGCCCGGTCCGCCGTCCGGTCAGGCGGTCTCCAACAGCCCCCGCCCGAACCTCGCGTCCGTCGGCAGCTGCCGACGGATGCGCTCCAGCGCCCCGTCGAAGTCGCCTCCGGCGATCCCCGACCCGTAGGCCGCACCCCCGAAGTGCAGCGTCAGGTTCAGGTCCACCCGGTCGGGATCGCCGTGTGGCCCGCGCTCCCCGAGCGTCAGCAGACAACTCAGCGTGGCCTGCTGGGACTCCCCGCCGATGGCGACGGACAGCGGCATGTCCCACTCCAGTACGCAGCCGAAGAGGGATTCCCCCGAGTCCACCCCCTTCAGCGCGGCAAAACCCGGACCCTCGTACTCAACTCCCCTGATACGGGTGCGTATTTCACGCCCGCTCGCCACGATCGAGACGGCGATCACGATCGATTCCGCACCCCGGCGGTCCCGGTACCAGCCGGTCCGCACTTCCGTCGACTCCGATGACATGGCGCGGACTGTAGCGGTACGACCGGGCCCGGCGTACGACCGGTCGCTTCTCGAACGGTCTGGTCGCGTCCGGGGCTAGGCGGGGGAACCTGCGGCGGGCTCGCCGTCCGCCCGTTCGGGGCGCTGCATCCGTTCCGATTCTCGGGCGCCCGACGCACGGTCACCGCCTTGCGCGCAGCGGGGGTCGCGGCAGGGGGCGGCAGTCCACTGGGGGACGAACACCCCGAGGACCTTGCGTCGTCTGATCACGGAACCGACGGGCCGTCCGCAGAACGGGCACACGAACTCGTCGTGCGGGCGACGGGCGGTTCGGCGCCCTTCGCTGCCCATACCTCCAGGATAGGACGGTGCGCCCGGGACGCACGGTGGTGCTGCCCGCCCACGTCCGCCCGCTACCGCTTCCTGCTGTACTTCCGCACGAGTGCCCCATTGTCGAAGGCTCGCACCGAGTCCAGCGCGAACTTCGTGACGGCGAATCCGGCGCCGAACATCGGCATGCCCGAGCCGTACACTTCCGGGTAGGTCTTGATCACGAGCTCGTCGACCTCGCCGATCAGCTCACCGGCCAGCTGCGAGCCCCCGCAGAGCCAGATGTCGAACCCGCTCTCCTCCGTCTTGAGTTCGCGGATCCGTGCGACCACGTCGCCGGACACGATCTCGACGTTCGGGTCGGGCGACCCGTCGAGGGTGCGCGAGGCCACGAATTCGCGCAGATGCCCGTAGGGGCTGGTCACTCCGGCGTCCAGGGCCAACCGGTAGCTCCCACGGCCCTGGATGACCGTGTCGAAGTGCCTGTTCTCGGCGAGCTCCAGGTTGAGCAGCTTCCGACCTTCGGCCGAGATGGTCTCCGGATACTCGGCCCTCAGGAAGTCCAGGAACTCCTCGTCCACATAACTGAACATGGACGATGCGTCGCCGTTCGGGTCGCCGATGAAGCCGTCGATCGAGCAGGCAATGAAATAGGTGAGCTTGCGCAAACCGGTCCTCTGTCTCTTTGCGGGTAGGGTCCAGCGGCCGGCCTCGCAGGGCGAGGTCGAACCACTCCACATATAGTGCTCCATGTGTAGTGGTTGAACAACAGCTTTTCCCGAAGGCATGTCGAGGAGGTGGCCGCAGGTGGCCAGGAACCCGGAACGCAGGACGACGCTCGTCGACGCCGCCATCGAGGTGCTCGCCCGCGAGGGCGCCCGCGGCCTCACCTTCCGCGCAGTGGACACCCAGGCCGGCGTCCCCGCCGGAACGGCCTCCAACTACTTCGCCAACCGCGACGACCTGCTCACCCAGGCCGGCGCCCGCATCCACGTGCGGATGACCCCCGAGCCGGAGCAAGTCGAGGAGGCGATGCGCCCTGCCCCCACCCGCAAGCTGTACGTCGAGCTGATGCGCTGGCTCGTCCGGCGGATGACCGAGGAGCGCACCGGCTACCTCGCCATGCTCGAGCTGCGGCTGGAAGCCACACGTCGCCCGGCGCTGCAGGCCGAGCTGAACCAGGCGATCCGCGCGGTACTGGAAGAGAACCACCGGTTCCACGTCGAGTCCGGGCTACCCGGCGACACGGACACCTTCCTCACCCTCTATCTCGCCATGACGGGCCTGATGCTCGAGCACTTCACCCTGCCCCAGGTACTCGCCCACCGGGACCTCGACACATTGGTGGAGGCCGTCGTGACACACATCGTCCCGGAGGAGTGAGGCGCGCCCGGGAACACGTCGGCCGCGGACGCGGACGTCTGCGTCACCGGGCGGCCGGCGCCACTCCCCTTCCGGCCATGGGCTCCCGCCACATCGGCCACATCCGGGGTCCGTCGGGCAGGTCGACCGTGCGGTCCATGAAGGCGAATCCGAGCCGCTCGTAGAGCCTGCTGCTGCGGGCGCTGCTCGCCTCCAGATAGGCGGGCACCCCGTGGCGGTCACAACGCTCCAGGGCGGGAGCGAGCAGCGCGGTCCCGAGCCCCTGGCGCTGGCGGTGCGGGGCGACCGCGATCAGCATGAGGTACTCGTGCACCCTCCCGTGCGGGTGGACCTCCCCCGTGAGCCGGCCGACGAGCTCGGCGCGCTCGTTGTCGGGATCGGCGATCTCGCGCATCCGGGCCGGGGTGTCGTCCTTCTCCTCGGACGGCTCCGCCGGCATCCGGAGCCAGAGCGCCGCGGCCGCCCCGTCCTCGGTCATGTCCACCCGGCCGCCCTCCAGCGCGATGTCCAGGAACACCCCGAGGAAGGTTCCGTGCACCGCGCGGCGGTGGGTCTCATCGGGAAACACCCATCCGCTCACCGGATCGTCCATGAACGCCTCGTCGAGCAGCTGCACCACGGCAGCCCGGTCGCGCTTCCCTGCCTGCCGTATCCGAACGTCCACGACCGAATCTCTTCCTCGTCAACTAGCCTGCATTTCATATGAGTTGGGGTGATCATAGAGTCAGGCCGCCCTCGCGGGTGACGCGGCCGACCTCAGCGTCTGCGGCGCGTGACGAACTCCGCCAGGGACAGCAGATCCCCCGCAGCCCTGAGGTCCGGCACCGCCCGGGACAACTGCTGGACCGCACGCGCCATGCGGTCGGCGGCCTCCAACTGCGCCCAGTCCCTGCCGCCGGCCCGGTCCACCGCGTCGGCGGCCAGCCGGACCGACCGCTCGTCCATCGGCCGTCCGTAGAGCCCTGCCAGCTCCGCGCCCGCCGCGGTGCCCGAACTCAGGGCCGCCACCACCGGCAGCGACTTCTTGTGGGCGACCAGATCGGCACCCGCCGGCTTGCCGGTGCGCTCGGGATCACCCCAGATACCGATCAGGTCGTCGATGAGCTGGAAGGCGAGACCGGCCTCGCGCCCGAAGGCGTCCATGGCGGCGATCTCCTCGTCACCGGCGTCCGCGTACAGCGCACCGAGAGCACAGGCGCAGCCCAGTAGCGCTCCGGTCTTGGCCGTCGCCATGGCGAGGCACTCGTCGAGGGACACCTCGTGCGGGCCGAGCTGCTCGAAGGCACAGTCGGCCTGCTGGCCGGCACACAGCTCGATCACACAGGCCGCGAGCCGCGCCGAGGCCGCAGCGGAGGCCGGATGTCGGTCTTCCGCGAGCAGCCGGAGCGCCAGGGCCAGCATGGCGTCCCCCGCAACGATGGCATCCGGGGTGCCGAACACCGTCCAGGCGGTGGGTCGGTGCCTGCGGGTCGGATCCTCGTCGATGACGTCGTCGTGCAGCAGCGTGAAGTTGTGTGCCAGTTCCACGGCGGCCGCGGCGCGTACGGCGCGCTGCGGGTCGCCGCCGAGCGCCCGGGCAGCGGCGAGCACCAGTGCGGGCCGGATCGCCTTGCCCGCCGACTCCGCCGCCGGACTGCCGTCGGCGTGCTCCCAACCGAAGTGGTACATGGCGACACGACGTATCGAACCGGGAAGGGACTCCACCGTGTCACGCAGCCGGGGGTCGACGACGGTACGGGTGCGGTCCAGAAGGGCCGCAGCCTCGTGTCCCTCGGTGGCGGCATCCGTGCTGATCATGGTCACGGGTCACTTCCTCTGTGGAGGGTGGGCGGGGGCGGCCCGGTGCTGCCCCCGCCGCAGCGGTGGATACGGTCGGCCACCGGCGTCCGGCCGTCCGGACAGCCGGTCAGCGCCAGCGGCTCACCTCGACGTTCTCCAGCACGCCCAGCGCGTCCGGCACGAGGATCGCTGCCGAGTAGTAGGCGGTGACGAGGTAGGAGATGATCGCCTGCTCGTCGATACCCATGAAACGGACCGACAGGCTGGGCTCGATCTCGTCGGGAATGCCTGCCTGCTGCAAGCCGACCACACCCTGGTCGTCCTCGCCCGTGCGCATGCAGAGGATCGAAGTGGTCCGCGCCTCCGAGATCGGGATCTTGTTGCACGGGAAGATCGGCACACCGCGCCAGGCGGGGATCCGGCTGCCACCGATGTCCACCGTGTCGGGGTAGATCCCGCGCTTGCTGCATTCGCGGCCGAAGGCGGCGATGGCGCGCGGATGGGCGAGGAAGAGCTTTGATCCGCGCCGGCGGGACAGCAACTCGTCCATGTCGTCGGGGCTCGGCACGCCGTCGTGGGGCTGGAGCCGCTGCCCGTAGTCACAGTTGGCGAGGAGGCCGAACTCCCTGTTGTTGATGAGCTCGTCCTCCTGGCGCTCGCGCAGCGCCTCGACCGTGAGCCGCAACTGCTGCTCGGTCTGGTTCATCGGCTGGTTGTAGAGGTCCGCGACACGGCTGTGGACCTTCAGGACGGTCTGGGCAACGCTCAGTTCGTACTCGCGCGGAGCCGCCTCGTAGTCCACGTACGTATGCGGGACGACGGCTTCCCCGACGTGCCCCGCGGAGAGGTCGATGGCGGCCTCCCCGTACTTGTTCGTCCGCTGGTGGGGGAGCGACTGCACAGAGCGGAGGTGGGCACCGAGCGACTCCACGCGGTCCGCGAGGATCAGGACGTCCTGCCGCGTGAGCTCCAGAGCCACGCACGCGGTGGCCGCGCGGGCCGTGAACTCCCACACGGCGTCCCCGTCGGCCAGGGCAGCGTCCCCGAAATAGGAGCCGTCGGCGAGGACTCCGAGCACCGCCTCGTCCCCGTAGGGGCCGGTGCCGATCTGCTCCACCCGGCCGTGTGCCAGGAGGAACACCCGGTCCGTCGCCTCGCCTTTCACGGCCAGTACGTCACCGGGCGCGAACCTCACCTGTCGGCAGCGCTGGGCCAGCTCGCCGAGCACTCCCTCCTCGGCGAACTCCCGCAGTGGCGGCAGCTCACCGAGCTCGGCCGGAATGACCTCGACCTGGCTCCCGGTCTGGATGAAGGTGACCCGGCCGTCGCCCACGGAGTAGCTGAGCCGACGGTTCACCCGGTACGTACCGCCCTGGACCTGGACCCAGGGCAGCATGCGCAGCAGCCACCTGGAGGTGATCTCCTGCATCTGGGGGGCCGACTTGGTGGTGGTCGCCAGGTTCCGCGCGGCTGCCGTACCGAGACTCTGCTGCGGCGGCGCCTGGTCTTCGCGCACCTCGTCACCAACCGAACCAACCGACATGGGACTCCTTCGCATTCATGGTTTGACCTGCGGGGATAAGCCTTCATCACAGAGGGTCGACGCGCCATTACACAAATGAGTGGGACTAGTCGGGGACGTGCGGGGCATGCCGATCGTTTTCCACCCGCTTGGCGCACCCGCACCCACCCCCTTCCCCTTCCCGCCCCGCGGCCATGCGCCGTGCACCGCCGGGACGGGATGGCGAAGATAGGGGGGTGAACGCGTCCGGACTCGCTGCCCTGCACCCACGGCTCCCCTCCCCCCTGCAGCCGGTGGACGACGAGCGCTTCGCCCGCCACGGCGTGCGGCTGCTGCTCAAGCGCGACGACCTGATCCACCCGGACATCCCGGGCAACAAGTGGCGCAAGCTGGCGCCGAACCTGCTCGCCGCCGCGGGGCGCACCGTCCTGACCTTCGGGGGCGCGTACTCCAACCATCTGCGCGCCACCGCCGCCGCCGGGCGGCTGCTGGGCTTCCCCACCGTCGGGGTGGTGCGCGGCGAGGAGCTGGCGGACCGTCCGCTCAACCCCTCGCTCGCCGCGTGCGCCGCGGACGGGATGCGCCTGCACTTCGTGGACCGCGGGAGCTACCGGTGCAAGACCGAACCCCAGGTGCTGGCGGCGCTGCTCGAGCGCTTCGGGGACTGCTACATCGTGCCCGAGGGCGGCAGCAACGCACTCGCCGCGCGCGGCTGCACGGACCTCGGACGCGAACTGGGGGATGTCGACGTGGCCGCCGTCGCCTGCGGCACCGGTGGGACCCTCGCCGGTCTGGCGGCAGGGTTGGCGCCCGGCAGGAGGGCCCTCGGCATACCCGTGCTCAAGGGCGGCTTCCTCGGCGGGGAGATACGCGCACTACAAGACGAGGCCTTCGGTGGGCCCGCGGGCGCCTGGTCGCTGGACGACCGCTTCCACTTCGGCGGATACGCCCGTACCAGCGGAGACCTCGCGTCCTTCGCGGACGACTTCGAAACGCGGCACTCGATCCCGGTCGAACGCGTCTACGTCGCCAAGTTGCTGTACGGCCTCGTCGCCCTGGTGGGCGAGGGTGCCTTCGCGCCGGGAACCGCCGTGGCCGCGGTGATCACGGGGACCCCCGCACGAGCTGTGGCCGGGCGGGTGGAGACGGTCCGCACGGCTCCGGCCCCTCAGCCACCCTCCCGGTAGGCGGCGGCCTCCTCCAGGTCCAGCCTGCGCAGCAGGGTGCGCATCATCTCGTCGTCGATGCGCCGGGCGTCGCGCAACCGCACGAAGACCTCCCGCTCCGTCTGGATCACGTCCCGGGCGAGTCGGCGGTAAGTGTCGTCGGCGGACTCACCGGTGACGGGATTGCCCGCGCCGAGCCGCTCCCAAGGGGAGTGCTTGCGTCGTTCGAGGACCGTGCGGAGCCGGTCGGCGAGCGGACCGGGAAGGGCGTTGCGCTCGTCGACGAGCAGTTCCTCCAGGCGTTCCTCCGCAGCCCTGGACGCCTCACTCTGCGCCTGCGCCTCGGCCAGGGTGAGTGACTGCGGGTCACGCTGGGGCAACTTGAGCGCGCGGATGAGCGGCGGAAGCGTCAGCCCCTGCACCACGAGCGTTCCGATGACCGTGGTGAAGGTCAGGAACAGCACGAGGTTGCGGGCCGGGAAGGGGGCCCCGCCGGGCACGGTGAGGGGGATCGAGAAGGCGATCGCCAGCGAGACCACCCCGCGCATCCCGGCCCACCCGACGACCACCGGCGCCTTCCAGTCGACCCCCGGCTCCCGCTCCCGGATCCGGCGTGACAGCTTCCGGGGCAGGAACGTCGCGGGGAACACCCAGACGTAGCGGGCCACGACCACGACGACGAAGACCCCGACGGCGTACCCGGCGGCCTCCCCGACGCCGTACGCGCCGAGCCCCTGGACGACGTACGGCAGCTGCAGCCCGATCAGCGCGAAGACCGCCGACTCCAGGATGAAGGCGACCATCCGCCAGACGGCTTCCTCCTGGAGCCGGGTGGCGAAGTCGACCTGCCACGCGTGGTGTCCGAGGTACAGGGCGACCACCACGACCGCGAGCACGCCGGATGCGCCGAGGTACTCGGCCGCGGCGTAGGCGACGAATGGGATGAGCAGGGAGAGCGTGTTCTGCAGCAGGGCTTCCTTCAGGTGCGTGCGCAGCCAGTGGATCGGCACCATCAGCACGAGCCCGACGGCGATGCCCCCCGCGGCCGCGAGGAAGAACTCCCCGACGCCGCCGAGCCAGCTCACGCCCTCGCCGACCGCCGCCGCGAGCGCCACCCGGTACGCGGTGATGGCCGTGGCGTCGTTCACCAGCGACTCGCCCTGGAGGATCGTGGTGATGCGGTGCGGCAGTCCGAGCCGGCGGGCGATCGCGGTGGCGGCAACGGCGTCCGGCGGGGCCACGACGGCGCCGAGGACGAGCGCAGCGGTGAGCGGAAGATCGGGCACCAGCAGGTACGCGAGGCAACCGACCACGACCGTCGCGAAGAGCACGTACCCCACGGACAGCAGGGCGATCGGCCGGACGTTCGCCCGCAGGTCGAGGTACGAGCTGTCGATGGCCGCCGTGTGCAGCAGCGGGGGGAGGATCAGCGGCAGCACGATCTCCGGATCGAGGGCGTAGTCCGGGATGCCCGGCACGTAGGAGGCCAGCAGACCGGCGGCGACCAACAACAGCGGCGCCGGCACGGGCGTCCTGCGGGCGGCCCCGGCGATCGCGGCGCTCGCAGCGATCAGCGCCACGACTGGCAATGCTTCCATGTCCGCGTCCTCACGTCCCTCGCCGCACGTCGTAACCTGGCCATCATGAGCGAGTGCCAGCACGTTCTCGACCTGCCGCACCCCGAGCCCGCACAACAGTGCGGCACCTGCCCCCAGTGTTTGGCGGACGGGACCCACCCCGTACAGCTGCGGATCTGCCTGACCTGCGGGCACGTGGGGTGTTGTGATTCCTCGGCGGGTCGGCACGCTTCCCGGCACTCCGAACAGGAAGGGCATCCGGTGATGCGGACGCTGGAGCCCGGTGAGACCTGGCGCTGGTGCTTCGTGGACGGTTCGATCGTCTGACGTGTGGGTACGTCAAACCTCCGCCGGTAGTTCGTAATTGAGACCCGCAGACCCCTAGCCACTGTCCGTACGCATAGGCTTACCATGAGTGACAGAGTCGGGGAGGGGTGCCAGCGACACGGCACCATGGATCACGGTAGCGTCGCCAGTCCAGGTACTGGCTGCGCACCGACGCGTAGCCCTCGGCTCCGGGATCGTCCTCCCGGAGCCTCGATCGACCTTGTGCCACCTTGGAGGTGAGGGTGTCCCAGATCGCAGGCGAGCCCGGGACCCAGGACTTCGTGGAAGTCCGGCTGCCCGCTGCGGGTGCCTACCTGTCCGTGCTGCGTACGGCCACAGCCGGCCTCGCGGCGCGCTTGGACTTCACCCTCGACGAGATCGAGGACCTGCGGATCGCCGTAGACGAGGCCTGCGCGATCCTGCTCCAGCAGGCCGTCCAGGGTTCCGTCCTCAGCTGTGTCTTCCGGCTCGTCGACGACTCCCTGGAGGTCACCGTCTCGGCTCCGACGACCGACGGCCGCGCCCCGGAGCGCGACACCTTCGCCTGGACGGTGCTCTCGGCACTGGCGGGCAAGGTCGACTCCTCCGTGGCGGACGACCGCACGGTCTCCATCAGTCTGTACAAACAGCGCGGCGCGGGACCCGGGCCGGCGTGAGGGACGAGGACCGTCCGGTGCGTGACGAGGAGCGCATCCCCGGGGTCGCGAACGGCGGGCGTGCCGTTCCGGCGGAGCCGGCGTACGCACCGGCGGCAGGCATCCCGGAGCAGCAGGCCAGGCCGCACCCGGTGGACGAGCATGACGGCCTTTCGGCCTCGGCGGAGCAGAAGCAGGCTGGGGGTACCTCCCAGGCGAAGCGGAGGGCGGCCCATATGAGCGAGCAGGAACTGGACTCCACGGCGCACGAGCACCACGCCCCGAACGACCGGAGCGAGGCGCGGTCGCTGTTCATCGAGCTGCGCAAACTTCCGGACGGGTCCCCCGAGCGCGCCGAGCTCCGCAACCGGCTGGTGCGGATGCACCTCCCCCTGGTCGAGCACCTGGCCCGCAGGTTCCGCAACCGCGGCGAACCACTGGACGACCTGACGCAGGTCGCCACGATCGGCCTGATCAAGTCGGTGGACCGGTTCGACCCGGACCGGGGCGTCGAATTCTCGACGTACGCGACCCCCACGGTCGTCGGCGAGATCAAGCGCCACTTCAGGGACAAGGGCTGGGCGGTCCGGGTGCCGCGCCGCCTCCAGGAGCTGCGTCTCTCGCTGACCACGGCGACTGCGGAGCTCTCCCAGCAGCACGGCCGCTCCCCGACGGTCCACGAGCTGGCCGAGCGGCTCGGCATCTCCGAGGAAGAGGTGCTGGAGGGCCTGGAATCGGCCAACGCGTACTCCACCCTGTCGCTGGACGTACCGGATACCGACGACGAGTCGCCCGCGGTCGCGGACACCCTGGGCGCCGAGGACGAGGCGCTCGAAGGCGTCGAGTACCGGGAGTCGCTGAAGCCGCTGCTGGAGGATCTGCCGCCCAGAGAGAAGCGGATTTTGTTGCTCCGGTTCTTCGGCAACATGACGCAGTCACAGATCGCGCAGGAGGTGGGCATCTCACAGATGCACGTCTCCCGTCTCCTGGCCCGTACGCTCGCGCAGCTCCGAGAGAAGCTGCTGGTGGAGGAGTGAGGTGGCGGCGCCCCGCCGGTCGCGGCGGTGCCGCCTAGGACCCGGCGGCCCTGCCCCGGATGCCCAGCGCCTCCGTGGTGGCCGGGTTGACCAGCAGCACCAGGGCCGTCACGGCGATGACGGCGAGGGCGATGCCGGCCGGGATGTAGCCCCCCGAGGAGCGCAGCAGCGTCCACGCCACCGGCGCGGCCATGATCTGGGTGATGATCGCGGGACCTCGGCTCCAGCTACGACGCAGCAGCAGGCCGCGCGCCGCCAGGAGGGGGATGAGCCCCAGGGCGATCAGCGTCGCCCCGCCGGTCTCGGCCTGAGACGTGCTGTCGGGGTCACCGGTGAGGCCCGCCACCAACATGTACGCACCGCCGGCGATCAGGGCCAGGGCCTCCAGCCCGCACAGGGCCGCCGCGGCCGTCAGTCGGGCGGGGCGCGGTCCGGAAGTCCGCTCGGGGGTCTGCTCAAGCCTGCTCACCCCTGCAGGGTAGCCGTGCACCGTCGCAGGTCCCCGCGACCCCCGGTCCGCAGAGCGACCCGGGCTGGGTCCGGTACCGCCCGGTAGGTACCCTGTCGCCCATGCGTGCACTCCTCGTGGTCAATCCGGCGGCAACCACCACCAGTGCCCGCACCCGCGACGTGCTCATCCACGCACTCGCCAGCGAGATGAAGCTGGATGCGGTGACCACCGAGTACCGCGGCCACGCCCGGGATCTCGCCCGCCGCGCGGCCGATTCAGGCGACGTCGACCTGGTCGTGGCACTGGGGGGCGACGGCACGGTGAACGAGGTGGTGAACGGTCTGCTGCACGCCGGGCCCGATCCCGACGCGCTGCCCCGCCTCGCGGTCGTGCCCGGCGGCTCCACCAATGTCTTCGCCCGCGCGCTCGGGCTGCCGAATGACGCCGTGGAGGCGACCGGCGCGATCCTGGACGCGCTCGGCCACCACAGCGAGCGGACGGTCGGCCTGGGGCTGGCGTCGGGGACCCCCGGCTCGGTCGACGAGGCGATCGGGCCGCGCTGGTTCACCTTCTGCGCGGGGTTCGGCTTCGACGCCGGGGTGATCGGGAGGGTCGAGCAGCAGAGGGAGCGGGGCAAGACCTCGACGCACGCGCTCTACGTGCGTCAGGCGCTCCGCCAGTTCTTCGAGGAGCCGCACCGCAGGCGCGGCGTGATCACACTGGAGCGCCCGGGCGCGGACCCGGTGACGGACCTCGCCCTGTCGATAGTCTGCAACACCACACCCTGGACGTACCTGGGGAACCGGCCGGTCTACGCCTCCCCCGAGGCGTCCTTCGACGACGCCCTCGACGTGCTCGGTCTGACCAGACTCTCGGCGACCGCGGTCACCCGCTACGTCACTCAGCTGCTCACTTCGACCCCCGAGCGCGGCCCTCGGGGCAAGCACGTGGTCTCCTTTCACGATCTGACGGACTTCACCTTGCATTCGAAGGCCCCGCTCCCGTTCCAACTGGACGGAGACCACCTCGGCGTGCGGACCAGCGTGACGTTCACAGGCGTTCGCCGTGCACTGCGTGTGATTGTGTGAGTGGAAGGACCCAACGGCCTTTATCTCGAACGTATGGGCTGGGATCCACCCCATGGAAGTACGGCTGTGA
Organism: Streptomyces sp. NPDC059169; assembly: GCF_042755225.1. Lineage (NCBI taxonomy): Bacteria > Bacillati > Actinomycetota > Actinomycetes > Kitasatosporales > Streptomycetaceae > Streptomyces > Streptomyces sp. NPDC059169. The sequence continues at coordinate 111,902 of NZ_JBHZCF010000001.1, forward strand.
CCTAGTCGACACCGAGGAATCAAAAAAAACTTTCCAGAAGGGGTTGTATCCGCCGCCGAGGTTTGCGAATCTCTACATGGCGATCGGGACGGCCCGCTGAATCGGCCTCCGAAAGCCAGAACCCCTCCTCATTCCAAGGACCACAACCAGCTTGCCTGGGCGTTGGCCCTTCACCTGCGGGGGGATTCGTGAAAGCGTTCACATTCACAAGCACGTTATACCGAGAGAGGTAGCAGCCATGGACTGGCGTCACAACGCCGTTTGCCGCGAGGAAGACCCCGAGCTGTTCTTCCCCATCGGCAACACCGGTCCTGCGCTGCTGCAGATCGAGGAAGCCAAGGCCGTCTGCCGCCGCTGCCCCGTCATGGAGCAGTGTCTGCAGTGGGCGCTCGAGTCCGGTCAGGACTCCGGCGTCTGGGGTGGCCTCAGCGAGGACGAGCGTCGCGCCATGAAGCGCCGCGCCGCTCGCAACCGGGCGCGCAACGCCAGCGCCTGACGCCCCCTGTTACGAGCCAGAGCCCGGCGGCGCGTACGGCGAGTACGCACTCACCGCCCCCGAGCCGCAGCACGCAGCAGTAACCCACAGCATTCGAGCCCCGGACCGAATCGAATCGGTCCGGGGCTCGCTGCTGCACGCCCTGACTGCTGTCCTGGACCAGCGCCGGACCGGCCCCACCGCCGGCGGCCGTGCGTGGGCCGTTACTTCTGGCTCTGCACGGGGATGTCGAGCACCACGCGCGTTCCGCCGCCCGGGGCCGGACGCATGTCGAAGCTGCCGCACAGCTCCCCCACGACCAGGGTCCGGATGATCTGGAGGCCGAGATTGCCGGCCCGCTGGGGATCGAAGCCCTCCGGCAGACCCCGACCGTCGTCCTGCACGGTGATCAGCAGCCGCTCGGCGTTCAGCGGTCCCCCACGTACGGCCGTGACCTCGACCGTGCCGTGCTCACCCGGTGCGTAGGCGTGCTCCAGCGCGTTCTGCAGCACCTCGGTGAGGACCATGGAGAGCGGGGTCGCGACCTCGGCGTCGAGGATCCCGCAGCGGCCGGTGCGACGACAGACGACCTTGCCTGGTGAGATCTCGGCGACCATGGCGAGGACCCGATCGGCGATCTCGTCGAATTCGACGCGCTCATCGAGATTCTGGGAAAGGGTCTCGTGGACGATGGCGATGGAACCGACGCGGCGGACCGCCTCGTTGAGCGCTTCCCGTCCGCGTACGGAATCCATGCGGCGGGCTTGGAGCCGCAGCAGCGCCGCCACGGTCTGGAGGTTGTTCTTCACCCGGTGGTGGATCTCCCGGATGGTGGCGTCCTTCGTGATCAATTCGCGCTCACGGCGCCGGAGTTCGGTGACGTCGCGCAGCAGGACCAGGGAGCCGATGCGGGGGCCTTTCGGCTTGAGCGGGATGGCCCGCAGTTGAATGACACCCCCGTTGCCCTCGACCTCGGCCTCGCGGGGCGCGTAACCGCTGGCGAGTTTGACCAGCGCCTCGTCGACCGGACCCCGGGACGGGGCGAGTTCGGCGGTGATCTGTCCGAGGTGCTGGCCCACCAGGTCCGCGGCGAGCCCGAGTCGGTGGTAGGCGGAGAGGGCGTTCGGCGAGGCGTACTGCACGACACCGTCGGCGTCGAGGCGGATCAGGCCGTCCCCGGCGCGGGGCGAAGCGTCCATGTCGACCTGCTGGCCGGGGAAGGGAAACGCTCCTGCAGCAATCATCTGGGCGAGGTCCGACGCAGACTGCAGATAGGTGAGTTCGAGGCGGCTCGGGGTGCGGACGGTCAGCAGGTTGGTGTTGCGGGCGATCACGCCGAGGACGCGACCCTCACGTCGGACCGGGATGGACTCGACCCGCACCGGCACTTCCTCACGCCATTCGGGGTCGCCCTCGCGCACGATGCGGCCCTCGTCGAGTGCAGCGTCCAGGAGCGGCCGGCGTCCACGCGGAACCAGGTGGCCCACCATGTCGTCCTGGTAGGAGGTGGGGCCGGTGTTCGGCCGCATCTGTGCGACGGAGACGTAACGGGTACCGTCGAGCGTGGGGACCCAGAGGACGAGATCCGCGAAGGAGAGATCCGAGAGCAGTTGCCACTCCGAAACCAGCAGATGGAGCCACTCGAGGTCGGACTCACTCAGAGCGGTGTGCTGGCGGACGAGGTCGTTCATGGAGGGCACGCTGCGAGCGTACCTTCGCTGTGCACCTGACGTGACGGGGCTCCGTGGTGGAAGATGGACCCTGGATCGGTCCGTGCGCATGGATGGACAGACCAGAATGGTCTAGTCCAGAATGTCGTACACAATGATGGAACACATACCTCCACCCTCCCCGCACAGGAGGGTGGACCGAGGCACCCGGCGCTCTCTGCCCTGACTGCGCCGATTGCCTCCGACGGTCGGACGGGAACCGCACTCCCGCCGGCCGAGCAACTCCGGGCTGCGGTGCCGGGCGGGTTGAGGGTCCCGTTCTGGCGCCGCGGCCCGCGGGTGTTTCCGGGGCCTGCCACTCCCCCGCCGCACCGCTCCGGTCGAGCCGACGCTTCCGGCGCGCGCCCCACTCCCCACCGGACCGCCTCGTCGCCCGGCGGCCCGATCCGTGCTGGAGTGGAAGGAGCAGGGCGGGCACCGCGGCGGGAGGTCCGGGCCCGCGCCACCGGCCCGGTCGACCGCACGGGAGCGCGTCCCGCCGGCCGGAACCCACCACACCCTGCACACCGCCTCTGCTAAATTGGTCTATACCACATTGACCTTCAAGGGATCGGCAGGCCCAGCGTGGAAGTCGTCATCGTCGCGGACGCCAAGGCAGGCGGAGAACTCATCGCCCGGGGCATCGCGGACCTTCTCCGTCGCAAGCCCGGTGCACTGCTCGGTGTGGCCACCGGATCGACCCCGCTGCCCGTCTACGAGGCCCTGGCCGAGCAGGTGCGCGCCGGTGAGGTCGACGCCTCGCAGGCGCGCATAGCCCAGCTCGACGAATACGTGGGCCTGCCGGCCGGGCATCCCGAGTCGTACCGCTCCGTCGTGCTGCGCGAGGTCGTCGCGCCGCTCGGATTGGACGAGGGTGCCTTCATGGGTCCGGACGGCTCGGCGAGGGACGTCCAGGCCGCGTGCGAGGCGTACGACCGGGCCCTGGCGGAGGCGGGAGGAGTCGACCTGCAGTTGCTCGGCATCGGCACGGACGGCCACATCGGCTTCAACGAGCCGTGTTCGTCCCTCGCGTCGCGCACCCGGATCAAGACGCTGACGGAGCAGACCCGGATCGACAACGCACGGTTCTTCGGGGGCGACGTCACACAGGTGCCGCACCACGTCATCACACAGGGGATCGGCACGATCCTGGACGCGCGCCACTTGGTGCTGCTCGCCACCGGCGAGGGCAAGGCGGAGGCGGTCGTCCAGACCGTCGAGGGCCCGGTGTCCGCCCTCGTTCCGGCGTCCGCGCTCCAGTTGCACCCCCATGTGACGGTGGTCGTGGACGAGGCGGCCGCCGCCGGGCTGAAGCTCGCGGACTACTTCCGGCAGACGTACGCGAACAAGCCGGTCTGGCAAGGACTGTAGGTCGGCGACCGCCGCCCGGCTGGAACGGGTCGACCGGCACGACGGCCCGCCCTCAAGGCGATGCCGGCCCGCCCCCGCTTGGGCAGACCGGCATCGTCGTCCGTCGTGGCCGGCCGACGGCCGGCCACTGCCGTCCGTCCTCCTCCGGAGCCGGTCACGGCAGCCCCGCGGACCCACGGACAGGCCCGGTACCGGCCGGCGGCGGCCCGCCACCGGCCCACGGCCCGGACCGTGGGCCGTCCGCGGGAGAAGGGGTGTCACTCGCGCCGCGTGACGGCTTCCGCGGCCGCCAGTCCGCAGACGCGGGCCGCGCCGCAGGTGGCGATGTGGAGGGCGCCGCGGGGCGGAGCCTGGTTGAGGCCCATCTCGACGACGATCGTGTCCGGCCTGACCGCGAGGAGCGCGTCGAGCGACCGTGCCATCCATGCATGGCGGTGGACGTCGCGGACGACGGCGACGATGCGGCGCCCCGCTGCGGTCGCGAGGGCTTCCTCGACGTCGTCGTCCTGACCGTACGTGCCCGTCTCCGTGCCCGGCAGGAGACGGGCCAGTTCCGCCGCGACGCCCCACGGGGTTTCGTCACCGACGGCGATGTTGGCCACGGGCGTGAACGCGGCGACGTACGGTGCCGAGGTGAGCGGCTCCCAGGGCTGCTCTCCAGGAGTGATGCGCAGCGCCCGCCGCGCGGCGGTCAGTCCGATCTCGGTGCCGGGCGCGGTCCCCTCCTGTGAAGCCGCGCCCGGCCCCGATGCCGCCCCCCTGGTCCAGTCCGCGAGCGCACGCACGCGCGCGGCCGCGTCGGCCAGTCGTCCCTCGGGCAGCTCGCCCTTGCGCACCGCGGTGACGAGTGCGTCGCGCAGCCGCAGCACGGTGTCCTCGTCGGCCAGGCCGCCGCCGACGCAGATCGCGTCGGCACCGGCGGCGATCGCGAGGACACTGCCGCGCTCGATTCCGTAGCGTGCGGCGATGGCCTTCATCTCCATGCCGTCGGTGATGATCAGGCCGTCGTAGCCCAGCTCCTGGCGCAGCAGACCGGTGAGGATCTGCGGGCTCAGGGTCGCCGGGCGGTCCGGGTCGAGCGCGGGTAGCAGGATATGCGCGCTCATGACCGACTTGGAACCCGCTGTCACGGCCGCGCGGAAAGGCACCAGCTCACGGGCGTGCAACGTGGCCAACTCCACATCGATCCGGGGCAGGGCGTGGTGCGAATCGACGGCCGTGTCCCCGTGCCCCGGGAAGTGCTTGGTGCATGCAGCGACTCCTGCGGACTGCAGCCCCTGGACGTAGGCGCAGGTGTGCCGGGCCACCAGTTCCGGGTCGGCGCCGAAGGAACGCACCCCGATGACCGGATTGTTCACATTTGAATTGACGTCGGCGGAGGGGGCCCAGTTCAGATCGACCCCGCAGTCGGCCAGCCGACGGCCGAGCTCACGGGCCACCGCCCGGGTGAGGTCCACGTCGTCGATCGAGCCCAGGGCGAAGTTGCCGGGGAAGGAGGACCCGGTGCGGACCTCCAGCCGAGTCACGTCCCCGCCCTCCTCGTCGACGGCGACGAGGACGCCGTCCCGTTCGGCGCGCAACCGTGCGGTGAGGGAGGTGAGTTGCCCAGGTGTGACGATGTTCCGGCCGAACAGACCGACCGAACAGAGTCCTTCGCCGATCCTGCGGAGCAGCCAATCGGGCGCGGTCGTGCCCACGAAGCCGGGTTGCAGGACGGCGAGGGCGTCCCGCGTGAGGGTGTCGGTGCGATCTACGAGGATCGTCATCAGGGCGTCATCCCTTCACTGCGCCGGCCGTCAGACCTGCGGCCATCTTGCGCTGGACGAGGAGGAAGAGGATCACGACGGGAACGGCCATCATCGTGGCCCCGGCCATCATCGGTGCGTACTCGGTGCCGTGTTTCGTCGTGAAGTTGCCGAGCCAGACGGTGGCCGTCTGGTTCTGCTGGCTCATCAGCATCAGTGCGTAGAGGTACTCGTTCCACGCCTGGATGAATCCGTACACGGAGGTGGCGACCATTCCGGGGGCGAGCAACGGGAAGACCACGCGCAGGAAGGCCCCCGTGCGAGTACAGCCGTCCACCATCGCCGCCTCCTCCAGTTCCTTGGGGATGTTGACGATGAAGCCGCGCAGGGTCCACACCGTGAAGGGGAGGACGAAGGTCAGGTACGTGATCACGAGGCCGCTCAGCCTGTCGTACTGGCCGAGGTCGTTCAGCAACAGGAAGACGGGGATGATCATCGCGACCAGCGGGATCATCTGGACGGCCAGGATGCCGACGATCACGAGCTTGCGCCCCCGGAAGGCGAATCGCGAGATGGCGAGCGCGGCCAGCATCCCGACCACGATGCCGATGGAGACCACCACGAGCGAGACGACCAGGCTCCGCCCGATGGGCCCCCAGAAGTCCGCGACGTCGAAGGCTCGTGCGAAGTTCTCCATTGTGAACGTCCGCGGGAAGAAGTGCGGACTGGGGTCGATGGCGTCCTTCGCCGGCTTGAGTGCCGTGTTGAGCATCCAGTAGACGGGGAAACCCGCGGTGACGAAGACGAGCAGACCCAGGAGGTTCCAGCCGAGCCTGCCGCCGGCGGGCTTCACCTGTGATCCCGTCGGGTCGGGGCGCCGGACGGTACGTTGTGCATGCGCGCTCACTCGACTTCTCCGATCGTGAGCATCTGACGCATGTAGACGGCGACCACGCCGAGCAGCAGGACAACGGTCACCAGCGCGATCGCCGAACCGGTGCCGTAGTCGTTGACCACGAAGGCCTTGTCGTACGAGTACGTCGTCAGCAGTTGGAACTCCGCTTCGGGGTGTCCGCCGCGCATGACGAAGACCTGGGGGAAGACCCCCATGTCCCAGATCACCGAGAGCGTCGTGAGCATCACGACGATCGGCTTGAGGACCGGCAGGGTCACGTAGCGGAAGACGCCCCACGAGCCGGCGCCGTCGAGGCGGGCGGCCTCCTCCAGCTCCCTGGGCACCTGGGTGAGTCCGGCGCTGAGCGTGATGACGACGAACGGCACCGCGCCCCAGACGACGAGCAACATGATGACGCCCAGGCCCTGCGGGCCGCTGGCGAACCAGTTGTGACCGACCATCTCGACCCCGGGCAGCTGGGACAGCAGCCAGTTCAGCACGCCGTAGTCGGTGTCGAAGAGCCACTTGAAGATGGCGGTGGCGACGATGATCGGCATACCCCAACTCGCCACCAGCGCGACGTTCACGAGGGTCTTCACCCAGCCGGACACGCGCTGCAGCAACAGGGCGATCAGCATGCCGAGCACCATCGTCAGGACGACCGCCCCGCCCGCGAAGGCGACCGTGCGCACCACGACCGTCCAGAACTCGGCGTCGCCCAGGATGCTCGTGAAGTTGGCGAAGCCGACCGGCTCGGGCTCCTGGAAACCCCACAGCTGCGGTTGCCCGAACCTCTGGAAGGACAGGGTGACCAGCCGCACCAGCGGGTAGCCGAGGACCAGCAGGAGGACGAGGAGGCAGGGCGCGAGCAGAGCCCACGGGACTGCGGCCCCGTGCCCGGCCCGCGGCCGGTCGGCCGACCCTCCGGGCCTCCCCTTCCTCCTCGTACCGGTCCCGACGTCCCGGGACGTCGGCGGCCGCGTCGGCGGCACCTTGGCAGTGGTCGTGTCTGCGGCACTCATCGGGCGCTCCTCAGCGGTCCCATCCTCGTACGGGAGCAGGGCCCCGCCGTCACCCGACGGGGCCCTGCCGGAAGGTCACTTGGTGTTGATGACCTTGTCGATCGCCGCGTCCGCGTCCTTCGCGGCGGCCTCGACCGGCTTCTTTCCGGTGCCGATCTCCTGGAGCATGGTCTTGAGGATCTGGGCCTTCTCGACCTGGCCCCAGCCCGGTGCCATGGGGACGAACCAGTTGGACTCGGCGGCGGTGGCCGGGACGACCGTCTTCGGGTCGCCCTTCAACGTCGCCAGGTCCGTCTTGTTGTTGGGCAGGTTGCCCTTGGCGAGGAGGCCCTTCTGCCCCTTGCTGCCGGTGAAGGCGTTGATCCACTCGGCGGCGAGGCCCTGCACCCGCGACTTCACCGGCACCGCGAGGTCGGAACCGCCGAGGAAGACGGGCAGCGGCTTGCCCGAAGGGCCGGGCATGACGAAGCTCTCGATCTTGTCGGCGAGCTTGCCCACCTTGTCGTTCTCGGGAGTCGCGGCCGTGCCGCCCTCCCAGGCCGCGCTGAAGATGGTGGCGGACTTGCCCTGGCCGAAGACGACCGGCCGGTCCGCCTCGTCCTTGGTCTTGTCACCGTGCATGTACGTGTCGAGGATCGACTTGTACGCGCCGAGGCCCTTGAGGGACTCGGGTGAGGAGAGGTTCGCCTTCCACTGGTCGCCGTCCTTCGTGGCTATGGAGCCACCCGCGTCGTAGACGAAGGACATGGCGGCGTACCAGTCGGGCGACGGCTGGTACCAGGCGCTGAACTTGTCCCCCTTCTTGGCCTGGATCCGGTCCAGGGCGCCGATCAGCTCGGCGTACGTCTTCGGCGGGGCGTCCACCCCGACCTCGGCGGCGATGTCCTTGCGCCACGTGCCGACCCGGCCGCCCGCGTAGTAGGGCACCCCGTAGGTCTTGCCCTCGTACTGCACCGACGCCTCGAGCCCGTCGAGCCAGGCGTCCGACCGGTCGAACTGCTTCGGGTCGATCTCGGCGAAGGCGCCCTTGACCATGTAGCCGAGCATCTCCGTATTGCCCATCTCGACCACGTCGGGTGCCTTGTCGGTGGCGAGTACGGCGTCGAGCTTGGTGTTCTTGTCCGGCCAGCCGTAGTACTCGTGCTTGATCGTGAGGCCGGGGTGCTTCTCGGTGACGGCGTCGTCGGCCGCCTTGACCAACTCGGGCCAGTTCTTCTGGGCGTCCACCGTCAGCCAGACGGTGAGCTCCTTGGCGGGACTAGCAGCGCCCCCGCCGTCGTCCGAACCGCCACCACAGGCCGCGAGGCCGACCATCATGCCCGCGACGCCGACCGCCACGATGAGCTTGCGCTTCACGCCACCCTCCTCAGGACGCCTGCAACCCCCCGCCCACCGCGTGACCTACGTCAGGGCATACGCCGAGTACTGCTCGTGGGACCGGGACATGGCCTTAAATGGTTTAGACCAGTACCGGGAGCTTGGCCTAGACCTTTAGGGGTGTCAAGGGTGTATAAGAAGGGCTGTCAGGTCCGTTATCGGACCGACACCTGAGGGAGGGCGACGCCCCGCGACCGGACCGTGCCACCATGTGAGCCGCAACAGACGGAGGAGCCGGTGACGGCAGCAGCACACGAGTCGGGAAGGCAGGCCATGGCCACGGACGGGGGCAGCACCGAGGCGGAGAACGGGACCACGGCCCGAACCGCACGCGTGCCCAAGTACTACCGGCTCAAGCGACACCTGCTCGACATGACGGAGACGATGCCGCCCGGCACACCCGTCCCCCCCGAGCGCACCCTCGCCGCGGAGTTCGACACCTCGCGCACGACCGTGCGCCAGGCCCTACAGGAACTGGTCGTGGAGGGCCGGCTCGAGCGGATCCAGGGCAAGGGCACGTTCGTCGCGAAGCCGAAGGTGTCACAGGCCCTCCAACTGACCTCGTACACCGAGGACATGAAGGCGCAGGGCCTGGAGCCCACCTCCCAGTTGCTCGACATCGGCTACGTCACCGCCGACGACCGGCTGGCCGGGCTGCTGGACATCTCCCCCGGCGGGCGGGTGTTGCGGATCGAGCGGCTCCGTCTCGCCAGCGGCGAGCCCATGGCGATCGAGACGACCCATCTGTCGGCGAAGCGCTTCCCGGCCCTGCGCAGGTCGCTCGTCAAGTACACCTCGCTGTACACCGCGCTGGCGGAGGTGTACGACGTCCATCTCGCCGAGGCGGAGGAGACGATCGAGACCTCGCTGGCCACGCCGCGGGAGGCGGGTCTGCTCGGGACGGACGTGGGCCTGCCGATGCTGATGCTGTCCCGCCACTCGCTCGACGCGCAGGGCGAGCCGGTCGAGTGGGTCCGCTCGGTGTACCGGGGCGACCGCTACAAGTTCGTCGCGCGGCTCCAGCGTCCCGCGGCGAGCTGATCTGCGAGGCTCCGGACCGTCCTCCGAACGGGTGAACCGACCGGACCCCCGCGAGCGCCAAGTGGTCGGAACGGACCGCCGAACGGTCCGTTCCGGCAGGTGAGCGGTCTCGCGGCCGTTGGGCGATTGGCCGGGTTCGTTATCCGGCGGGGGGTTCCACCCGGCTGGGCGGTCGCCTAGATTTCCTCGGCGTCACGCACCTGATCACCGAGGGGACGGAGCCACTCATGCCCGATGCACCCGAAGAGAGAAAACCGGCCATCACCCCGGTGCGGGTCGTGGTGGCCCTCTGCCTCGTCGCGCCGTTCGCCGCGATGCTCTGGGTCGGTTCGTACGCGAAAGCCGATCCCGCCGTCGCCGGGATCCCGTTCTTCTACTGGTACCAGATGCTCTGGGTCGTCGTCTCGACCGCGCTGACGATGATCGCGTACAAGCTCTGGCAGCGCGACCAGCGCGCCCGCAAGGAAGGGGCGTCGAAGTGAAGGACGGTGTGAACGGAGTCGCGCTCGGCGTCTTCGTCTTCTTCTTCCTGGCCGTCACGGTCATGGGCTTCATGGCCGCACGCTGGCGCAAAGCCGAGAACGAGAACAGCCTCGACGAATGGGGGCTCGGCGGGCGCTCCTTCGGTACGTGGGTGACCTGGTTCCTGCTCGGCGGCGACCTGTACACGGCGTACACGTTCGTGGCCGTCCCAGCGGCCATCTACGCGGCGGGGGCGGCCGGCTTCTTCGCCGTGCCGTACACGATCCTCGTCTACCCACTCATCTTCACCTTCCTGCCGCGGCTCTGGTCGGTGTCGCACAGGCACGGCTACGTCACCACGTCCGACTTCGTCCGCGGCCGCTTCGGTTCCAAGGGGCTGTCGCTCGCGGTCGCGGTCACCGGCATCCTGGCCACGATGCCCTACATCGCACTGCAACTCGTCGGCATCCAGGCCGTGCTGGACGTGATGGGGGTCGGCGGCGGCGAGAGCACGAACTGGTTCGTCAAGGACCTTCCGCTGCTGATCGCCTTCGGTGTACTGGCGGCGTACACCTACTCGTCCGGACTGCGTGCCCCCGCGCTCATCGCCTTCGTCAAGGACACGCTGATCTACATCGTGATCGCGGTCGCGATCATCTACATCCCCGTCAAGCTGGGCGGCTTCGACGACATCTTCGCGAAGGCGGGGGACGCGTTCGCCCAGACCAACCCGCTGACGGACAAGCCACGCGGGGCGTTGGTGCCCGCCGAAGCCGGCCAGTGGGGCTACGCCACGCTGGCGCTCGGCTCGGCGCTCGCCCTGTTCATGTACCCGCACTCCGTGACGGCGACGCTGTCCTCGCGCAGCCGTGAGGTGATCCGGCGCAACACCACCATCCTGCCCCTGTATTCGCTGATGCTGGGGCTCCTCGCCCTCCTCGGCTTCATGGCGATCGCGGCCGGCGTCAAGGTGCGGAACGGGCAGCTCGCCATCCCGCAGCTGTTCGAGGACATGTTCCCGGACTGGTTCGCGGGCGTGGCCTTCGCCGCCATCGGCATCGGCGCCCTGGTGCCGGCGGCGATCATGTCCATCGCCGCGGCGAACCTGTTCACCCGCAACATCTACAAGGACTTCCTGAAGCCGGACGCCACGGCGGAGCAGGAGACGAAGGTCTCCAAGCTGGTGTCGCTGCTGGTGAAGGTGGGGGCCCTGGCCTTCGTGCTGACGATGGACAAGACGGTTGCCATCAACTTCCAGCTGCTGGGCGGCATCTGGATCCTCCAGACCTTCCCGGCCCTGGTGGGCGGCCTCTTCACCCGCTGGTTCCACCGCTGGGCGCTGCTCGCCGGCTGGGCGGTCGGGATGGTCTACGGCACGGTCGCGGCCTACGGCGTCGCCAGTCCGACGCAGAAGCACTTCGGCGGCTCGTCGGCGGAGATCCCCGGCATCGGGGAGATCGGCTACATCGGGCTGACGGCCTTCGTCCTGAACGCCGCCGTCACCGTGGTGCTGACCTTCGCGCTGCGGGCGGTCAAGGCTCCGGACGGCGTCGACGAGACCTCCCCGGCGGACTACACGGCCGACGCCGGCGACCCGGGAGTCGACCCCGAGCTCCCGAAGGTGGGGGCGGCCACCCACTGACCCGCGGTGCTCCGGGCCCGGGGGGGGGGGTTTGGGGGGGGGGGGGGGGGGTTGGGGCTCCCCCCGCCCTTTCCCCCCTCCGCAGCAAAAAAAAGAGAAAACACCCAGAACACCAACAGCGGGGGAG
>NZ_JBHZCF010000001.1:123777-190748 GCF_042755225.1 Streptomyces sp. NPDC059169
GTGACACCCCGCTAATCTGATTTTTCCTGGTCCTTTCTCCTTTTTGGTCCCCCCCCCGGCCCCGCCGTCATTCCCCCGCCGTCATTCCCCCGCGGGACTGGACGCCAGGGACACCACCGCCAGGCGCCCCGCCGGCGGCGACGCATGAGCACGGAAGCCGGGGGCGATGGGGGCTCGGTGCGTCTGCGCGCCCCGGGGTACACGGAAGGCGGGCTTCCGTCATGACGTCCCCTCAGCGCCAGGCGCCGCGAGCGGCACCGGCCGACGGCCGGTGGAAGGGCCGCAGGGGTGCACCGAGGGCACCGCCCCGTCATCGACCAGCAGTTCGATCAGATCCCTCCCTGGAACCTCAACCACCCACCACGACACAACATGTGGGGGGTTCTCCATCGGGCGCACCCCACATGTATGCTCGTCCTCGCTGTCGCCGCAGGGGAATCCGGTGGAAATCCGGAACTGTCCCGCAACGGTGTATTAGGCATGCCTTTGCGTACCTGGTGAGTCCGACGACCTGCCGACGGCGCACCCGGACCGTCCGGCCCGGGTGCCGACGACGTCCGGGCCTCGCGGAAAAGGCCGGTGGACGCGGCGCACCAGCCGATGAGGCACGTGCCCGTGCCGCCATGCCCCCGCTGGCCCACCGCCGAGCGAGGGAGAGCACCTCCGTGACCATCGCGCCGCCCGATCCTGCTTCAGCGCAGCTCAACGACGGGCCAGGCACCGCCCTGCTGCGGACCCTGACCGACCTCACCGCCGACCTCCCCGACAGCGACCCGGGCCGCGTCGCCGCCGCTGCGCTGCGGGGCCGTCAGGCGGGCTCGGACGAGGCCGAACTGCGCGTGCTGGCCACCGAGGCGGCTGCCGGCCTGATCTCCGAGGACCCGGCGTACTCCCGGCTCGCAGCGCGACTGCTCACCCTCACCATCGCGGAGGAGGCCGCCTCCCAGGGCGCGACGGGCTTCTCCGCCTCGGTAGGCGTCGGCCACCGCGAGGGCCTGATCGCGGACCGCACCGCCACGTTCGTGCAGATGCACGCCGAGCACCTCGACCTGCTCGTCGACGCCTCCGCCGACGACCGGTTCGGCTACTTCGGCCTGCGCACCCTCTACAGCCGCTACCTGCTGCGGCACCCGATCACCCGCAAGGTCATCGAGACCCCGCAGCAGTTCATGCTGCGCGTCGCCTGCGGCCTGGCTGAGGACGACTCGGTCCGGGCCCTCGACGAAGTCGCGGCGCTGTACGGGCTGATGAGCAGGCTGGACTACCTGCCGTCCTCCCCCACCCTGTTCAACTCCGGCACCCGCCACCCCCAGATGTCGTCCTGCTACCTGCTGGACTCCCCACAGGACGAGCTGGACTCCATCTACGACCGCTACCACCAGGTCGCGCGGCTGTCGAAGCACGCGGGCGGCATCGGCCTGTCGTACTCCCGCATCCGCTCCCGCGGTTCGCTGATCCGCGGCACCAACGGCCATTCCAACGGCATCGTCCCGTTCCTGCGCACGCTGGACTCGTCGGTCGCCGCCGTCAACCAGGGCGGTCGCCGCAAGGGGGCGGCCTGCGTCTACCTGGAGACCTGGCACGCGGACATCGAGGAGTTCCTGGAGCTGCGCGACAACACGGGCGAGGAGGCGCGCCGCACGCACAACCTCAACCTCGCGCACTGGATCCCCGACGAGTTCATGCGCCGGGTCCAGGAGGACGGCGACTGGTCGCTGTTCTCCCCGGCGGACGTGCCCGAGCTGGTCGACCTGTGGGGCGACGCGTTCGACGCCGCGTACCGCAAGGCCGAGGCCGCCGGGCTCGCCCGCAAGACGATCCCGGCACGTGACCTCTACGGCCGGATGATGCGGACGCTCGCGCAGACGGGCAACGGCTGGATGACGTTCAAGGACGCCTCCAACCGCACCGCGAACCAGACCGCAGAACCGGGCACCGTGGTCCATTCGTCCAACCTGTGCACGGAGATCATCGAGGTCACCAACGACGGCGAGACCGCCGTCTGCAACCTCGGTTCGGTCAACCTGGGCGCGTTCGTCGAGGAGGGCGCAGACGGCGCGCGGATCGACTGGGAGCGGCTGGACGAGACCGTCCGCACCGCCGTGACCTTCCTCGACCGCGTGGTCGACATCAACTTCTACCCGACCGAGCAGGCCAAGCGTTCCAACGCCAAGTGGCGCCCGGTGGGGCTGGGCGCCATGGGCCTCCAGGACGTCTTCTTCAGACTGCGCTTGCCGTTCGACTCGGCCGAGGCCACAGCGCTTTCGACGCGGATCGCCGAGCGGATCATGCTGGCGGCGTACGAGGCGTCCTGCGACCTGGCGGAACGCCACGGCCCGCTGCCCGCCTGGTCCGCGACCCGGGCAGCCCGCGGCGTACTGCACCCGGACCACTACGACGCCGAGCTGAGCTGGCCGGAGCGCTGGGCCGCGCTGCGCGAGCGGATCGCCGCGACCGGCATGCGCAACTCCCTCCTCCTCGCCATCGCCCCGACGGCGACGATCGCCTCGATCGCCGGCGTCTACGAGTGCATCGAGCCCCAGGTCTCCAACCTGTTCAAGCGCGAGACCCTCTCCGGTGAGTTCCTGCAGGTCAACTCCTACCTCGTCGACGACCTGAAGAAGCTCGGCGTGTGGGACGCGCAGACCCGGGAGGCGTTGCGCGACTCGGGCGGATCCGTGCAGGGCCTGAACTGGATCCCCGCCGACGTACGGGAGCTGTACCGCACGGCGTGGGAGATCCCGCAGCGTGGCCTGATCGACATGGCCGCCGCACGCACCCCCTTCCTCGACCAGTCGCAGTCGCTGAACCTCTTCATGGAGACGCCGACCATCGGCAAGCTCAGCTCGATGTACGCGTACGCCTGGAAGCAGGGCCTGAAGACGACGTACTACCTGCGTTCCCGGCCGGCGACACGGATCGCACGAGCGGCGTCCGGCACGGCCGCCACCCCGATTCCCGTCCAGCAAGCCGCCCCGGACGCCGAAGCGATCGCCTGCTCCCTCGAGAACCCCGAGTCCTGCGAAGCCTGCCAGTAGTTCCCGCCCGCCACCCGACCATCACCACCCGGAGGACGGCGCTCGTGCGCCGACTGCTATGACCACCGACAAGAACCTGCTCGACCCCGGCTTCGAACTGACCCTGCGCCCGATGCGCTACCCGGACTTCTACGACCGCTACCGGGACGCCATCAAGAACACCTGGACCGTCGAAGAGGTCGACCTCCACTCGGACGTCGCCGACCTCGACAAACTGTCCCCCGGTGAGCAGCACATGATCGGCCGCCTGGTCGCGTTCTTCGCGACCGGCGACTCGATCGTCGCGAACAACCTGGTGCTGACGCTGTACAAGCACATCAACTCCCCGGAGGCGCGGCTGTACCTGTCGCGGCAGCTCTTCGAGGAAGCCGTGCACGTCCAGTTCTATCTGACCCTGCTGGACACCTACCTGCCCGATCCGGACGACCGTGCCGCCGCGTTCGCCGCGGTGGAGAACATCCCGTCGATCCGTGAGAAGGCGGAGTTCTGCTTCAAGTGGATGGCCGCCCTCGACGGGGAAGGGGGAGTCGAGAAGGTCGAGCGGCTGGAGACCAAGGCCGACCGCCGACGCTTCCTGCTGAACCTGATCTGCTTCGCGGCCTGCATCGAGGGGCTGTTCTTCTACGGCGCCTTCGCGTACGTCTACTGGTTCCGTTCGCGCGGTCTGCTGCACGGGCTGGCCACGGGCACCAACTGGGTGTTCCGTGACGAGACGATGCACATGAACTTCGCGTTCGAGGTCGTGGACACGGTCCGCAAGGAAGAGCCCGACCTCTTCGACGACCTGCTGGAGCAGCAGGTCACCGACATGCTGAAGGAAGCCGTGGCGGCGGAGCTGCAGTTCGCCCGCGACCTGTGCGGCGACGGCCTGCCCGGCATGAACACGGAGTCGATGCGGGAGTACCTGGAGTGCGTCGCCGACCAGCGGCTCACCCGGCTGGGCTTCGCCCCGGTGTACGGCTCCCAGAACCCGTTCTCGTTCATGGAGCTCCAGGGCGTCCAGGAGCTGACGAACTTCTTCGAGCGCCGCCCGTCCGCCTACCAGGTCGCCGTCGAAGGCTCGGTCGACCTGGACGAGGACTTCTGACGGCCGGTCCTCACGGCCGGCTCCGGCCGTGAGGACCGCCGCACCGGACCCGTCGCACGACGGATCGTGTGAACGCGTCGTACGGAAGCCCCAGATGGACGCCCGGCACGAACGCGTCGCCGCGTACCTGGAACCCAGGTGCGCGGCGACGGGCGTCCTGTCGGCTCAGTCGTTGGGGACGACCTGGTAGCGCGGCGTGCCCTCGGCCATCTGCCGCAGCGCGTCCTTGCGCTCCCGCTTGGACAGCCGGTCGATGTACAGCCTCCCGTACAGGTGGTCCGTCTCGTGCTGCAGGCAGCGCGCGAAGTAGCCGGTGCCCCGCACCTTGATCGGCTTGCCCTCGGCGTCCTGGCCGTGCACCTCCGCGTAGTCGGGGCGGGCGAGGGAGGCGTACGCCGTCGGGACCGACAGGCAGCCCTCGTTGGAGTCGTCGAGGACCCGGCGCTCGGGCGGCAGCTCCTGCAGCACCGGGTTGCACACCACACCGACGTGGCGCACGCCCTCGTCATCGGGGCAGTCGTAGACGAAGACCTTCAGGTCCACGCCGATCTGGTTGGCGGCCAGGCCCACGCCCTCCGCGGTCCGCTGGCTGGCGAACATGTCGTCGATCAGCGCCGCGAGCTTGTCGTCGAACTCTGTGACGTCCTTGCACTCCTGGTGGAGCACCGGGTTGCCGACGACGGTGATGGGTCGGGACGTACCGCGCTCGCGGTAGGACCGCTCGCGCTCCTCACAGTCCTCGGTGTCCACGACGAAACCATCGTTGACCTGCTGGTCCTGGTGCTGGTCCGTCTCCTGCTGCGCCATTGTCCGCCGTAAGCCTTCCTCGGTGACCCGTCTGCTGTTCCGTACAGCCTACGGGGCGGCGTCAGCAGACCTCTTCGAGATCCCGCCATTCACGGCTGTCCGGGCTGTCCGCGACCCAGCCGTCCAGCAACCCGCGCACCAGGGCGGAGGGAGCCGCGATACCGCATTCGCGTTCCGGCACCCAGAGCTCACCGGGCGTGCGGTGGCCCAGCGGGCCGGGGTGACCGGGTTCACTGTGGTCGTGCGGGTCGAGGTGCTCGCCGTCGCCCTCGGCGCTCGGCATGCGGCTCTCACTGCAGGCACGGCACAGCAGCCGCACCGACGAGGACCAGTCCTCGGCGGCGAACCCCGCGTCCGCCGCGAGTTGTTCCAGCGCGTCCCGGTCGTCCTCGGTGGCGGCTTCCAGCAGCACCACCCAGGTGGGGACGGGCGAGGGCGCCCAGAGCTCGATCTCGTCGAAGACGGGGAAGCTGTGGCCTGCAGCGGTCGTGCGCTCGCCGTGCGGCACCCCGTCGTGCAGGACGACCTCGCCCCAGCGGCGGCCGGACGAGGGCAGCGGGATGGACAGCACTTCTATCCGGGCCGGGTCGAGCCGGCGGCCCCACACCACCTCGGCCTCGCCCTCGGGCGACAGCCGTACGGCAGCGCTGCCGAGCTCCATGCCCACGGGCTCGGCGGCGGCCGCCGCGGGGCCGCCCGCACCGGCCCAGGAGGGGCCACCGGGCACCTTCAGCCCGTAGGCCTGCCAGGCGCGGCGGGCCAGCGGCCAGTCCTGGAGGGCCGTGGCCGCGATGCCGACGTTCCACCAGTCGGGGGCGCCGGTCTCCTTGTCCAGCAGCGCGACGGCCCGCAGGCCCGCGGCGCGCGCCTGCTCCCAGTCGTGCCGGAACTTGTGCAGCAGGGCCAGGTTGAACCAGGACTCGGAGAGCCAGGGCTCCAAGTCCGCCGCGCGCGTCAACAACGCGCCCGCGTCCTCGTACCGGCCGTCCCCGATCAGCGTGAACGCGCGGTCCGTGGCCTGCCGCCAAGAGGCGGACGGCCGATGCCGTACCTTCCCGAAGATCCTCACGATTCCCGCCTGCCGGTCGCTCGGGTCATTGCCCCCGGACACGTGTCTGACGTGCCTGTGTACGCGTGTCTCTCAGTGGTCCTTCTTTCGCATCCAACCATGCCCGGTCGGACGCTCGCTCATTACCCATGGGTTACCCATTGCCGTGACGCCCTAAGGCGCCCGCCGCACGGCCCTTCCCCGGTCGTCACGCCCGGCCGGGGGCAGGTGGACCGTGCTCTCCACGGGCCAGGACGCGGGCCAGGGACTCCACGACCTCCGGTTGGTAGTCGTGGGCGGTGCCGAGGCGGAGACGTTCCAGCGCCGTCAGCGCATCCCCCGCACTGTCACCGGTGAGATCGTCGTACGCGTTGACGGTACGGACGATCCGCGCCGGCAGGGGCTGGTCCCGGTACGGGTCGGCCTGGCACTCCACCACCACGGCGACGGCCGCGGGAACACCCGTCTGCCGGATGACGGCACCACCGAGCGAGGCGATCCGCCGCTGCTCCGCGACCGACAGCAAAGCGGTGGCACCCTCCGGAACGGGGTCCACGAGGGAGAGCTGCCCGATGTCGTGCATCAGCGCCGCGTACTCCAGAACGGTCAGCTCGGGTCCCGACAGCCCCAGCTCCCGCCCGACGGCCGTGCTCAGCGACGCGACCCTGCGTGCGTGCCCCCTGGGCGTGTAGCCCGCTATCTCGGTCGCACGGGAGAGGGAGGCGATGGTCTGCCGGTACGTGGTGCGCACCGCCTCGTACCGCCGGAACGACAACTGCGTGAGCAGCAGCGGTACCGAGAACAGGGGCACTGCCCACAGCCCGGCGACGGCCACGCCGAGGGACATGACGGCACCGGTCGCGCACACCGCGGAACGGATGCCGGCAAGCGCCCGCAGTTCGTCGCGCAGCAGCGGGCCGAAGGGATATCCGGTGCGGGCCCGGAGCATCAGTGCGGCGAGCACGGCGTCACAGAGCGCCGTGAGCAGCAGCAGGAGCAGCAGGTACAGGGCGTAGTACGGCCCCTTCCCCACCAGGCCGGTCAACACACCGGTGGCGTAGAGGGGTTGGAAGCACACCGCGGCGAACGCGACGGTCAGCACCCGACGCACCACGTGGTCGAGCACACGACCGCAGCCGCGGGCGATGTTCGGTACCGACCCGGCGAGCACTCCCGCCAGGACCACCGCGACGACTTGCAGGACCCCGTGGGTCGTAGGCCGCCCGGCGCTCCCACCGAGGAGCGCGTACCCGAGCGCCGCCGCGGCTCCGAGCGGCGAGGGCTCCCGGCCGGGTGGCCCTTCGAGCGCGGGCGGTGGCCCTCCCGGTCCGGCCGGGCGCACTTCCCGGTCGCGCACGGAGCCCCAGCGCGCGAACTCCCCCACCGCGATGAGCACCCCGAAGGCGAGTGCGATGCCCGGATCCTCGACACCGTGCCACCCGGTCCAGCCGAGCGCCGCCCCACCCAGCACGGCGGCGGCGCCGTGGAAGGCGGGAACGGTGACGCAGGGGCGCCGACTCACCCGACGCCCCGCCCGTCTCCCGCCGACCGTGCGGCCGCAGCGCCGGAGGAGGGGGCTGCGGGCGCCTCGCGCGGCGGCGGCGGCGCGGCGGACGGCTCGTCGGCAGTGACGTCCGCCTGCCAGCCGTGCCGGTCGAGGGCGCGGACGAGCGCCCGGACCATCCGGGGGTCGAAGTGGGTGCCGGCACAGCGCTTCAACTCCTCGACCGCGGTGCTGACCGGGCGCGCCCTGCTGTACGAGCGGGTCGAGGTCATCGCGTCGAAGGCGTCGGCGACGGCGACCACCCGGGCGAATTCGGGGATCTGGCGGCCGGCGAGACCGTACGGGTACCCACTGCCGTCCAGCCGCTCGTGGTGGTGCAGGATCGCCGAGCGGGCCTCGCCGAGGAAACCGATCCCCCGGACCATTTCGTGGCCGTACTCCGGGTGCAGTTCGATCACCCGCCGTTCCTCCGGCGTGAGCGGCCCGTCCTTGCGCAGCACGCGGGTGGGCACGCCCAGCTTGCCGACGTCGTGCAGGATCCCGGCGAAGCGGAGCATTTCCAGGCGATCGTCCGGCATGCCCAGCTCGCGCGCGATCATGGCCGACGCCCGACCCACCCGCTCGCTGTGCCCCCGTGTGTACGCGTCCTTGATGTCCACCGCCTGCACCAGGGCGCGGATGGTGGAGCGGTGGGCTCCCTGTTCGCGGTGGTACTGCGCGAACACCCAGCAGGAGACGTACATCGGCAGCAGCACGAAGAGGGCCGCGCAGGGGCCGTAGGGACTGCCCCACAGCACCGCCATCATCAGCCCGGCCAGGCCGTGCACCGCGTACGGCCCCAGGGAGCCCGACAGCAGCCCGCGCCACGCGGTGCGCAGGGACACCCGCTCGGCGGTGGCCCGGATCCCGCCGTCCAGCGCGCCCATGACCAGGCAGAAGGTCAAGGCCGACATCGACCCGGGGACCATGACGAACGGGAAGTCGGAGGCGGCCAGGGCGGACGGACCGCCGCACAGCGCGGCCGTCGAGGAGGCCGCCGATGCCGCCAGGGCGAGTTCCGCCGCCCGCCACGCACGCCGTAGACCGCCCGAACGCTGCTCGACCCGGGCGAGGAGCGCCCCGGGCACCGCGACCAGTGCCGCGGCGGCCGGGGGCAGCAGCAACGCGGCAGCGAGCAGCACGGGGAAGAACGATCCGGCACCGATGGGCACGACCCGCCCCGAGACGCGCCCGAGGAGCGGACAGCGCGACGGCAGCTCACAGAGGACGTACAGAACGGCGAGCAGAGCCACCGTTCCCCACGGCGTGCCGGCTGCGGGGCGCAGCGCCGGGAGCGCACACGCTCCGGCGCCCGCGACAGCGCATGCAACATACGCGCGCGCTGCTCCGGACATGCCAGCCACCCGTCCTCAGCCTCCCAGGCCACCCCCAAATAGAGGGCCAGGCTAGCGAGTTGAACGGGCCGCCACGGCGGGAAGCAGGGGGCGATTAGCACCATCGAGTGATAGGAGGGAGGGGGGATTCCCGGTCCGTCCGGTCGTGCTGAAGGGGGCGCACCGACTCGGTGCGCCCCCTTCAGTGACGTGCGCGGACGGCTCTACTCCGCGGCGCTCGGCGCCTCCGGGGCAGCCGTCACATCGTGGTCGGGCACGGCCTCGCCGGCCCGGATCAGCTCGATGCGCCCCATGACCTTGGCCCGCAGGTCCACCGGCACGTCATCGTGCCCGCAACAACGCTTGACGAGCTTCTTCACCGCCTGTTCCAGGCCGTACTTCTCCAGGCACGGGGAGCACTCCTCGAAGTGCACCTCGAACTTGGTGCAGTCGCTGTCGGGCATCTCGCGGTCGAGGAACTCGTACAGGTGGTCGAGTACCTCTGCGCAATCAGTCTCGTGCGGCTCTCCGCAGCTCATGAGCCCGAGCCTTTCCGATCGTTCGTCGACTCCCCGGCGCCCGCGGGAACGAGCCCGCGATCACGGGCGTAGTCCTCGAGCATGCCGCGCAGCTGGCGGCGGCCACGGTGCAGTCGGGACATCACCGTACCGATGGGTGTCCCCATGATGTCCGCGATCTCCTTGTACGCAAAGCCCTCGACGTCCGCGAGGTAGACGGCGATGCGGAACTCCTCGGGGATCGCCTGCAGCGCTTCCTTGACGTCGGAGTCGGGCAGGTGGTCGAGCGCCTGGGACTCCGCGGAGCGCAGCCCCGTCGACATGTGCGACTCCGCGCGCGCGAGCTGCCAGTCCTCGATCTCCTCGGCGGCGCTGCGCTGCGGCTCGCGCTGCTTCTTGCGGTACGAGTTGATGAAGGTGTTCGTGAGGATGCGGTACAGCCAGGCCTTGAGGTTCGTGCCCTCACGGAACTGGTGGAAGGACCCGTAGGCCTTCGCGTACGTCTCCTGGACGAGATCCTCCGCGTCAGCCGGATTCCGCGTCATACGCAGGGCGGCCGAGTACATCTGGTCGAGGTAGCCGAGGGCGTCCCGCTCGAATCGTGCGTTGCGCTCGGCGGCCGACTCTTCCGTGCGGCCGTCGTCGGTCCCAGTGACCGGACCCACCTCCTCCAACGCCGTGGCGAACCCGAGGCCGGACCCGCTCGAATCGGAGGATAGACGACCAACCGCTCCGCCCGCCGCCCGAATGGGAGCTGCCTTGGGTGCGGGCAGCATCGTCCAGTCCAGGTCAGCGGCCTGCGACCGGTTCGGGCAGATGGTCGAACCCATGCGAAGGACTCCCTCTCGACTGCTCCTGTACCGACGTGGGGCACAACAGCGGTCGCACGCTCCGCATTCCCGGCGCCCCCCGCTACGACCGCCGCGCGCCCCGGCTCGGGTCCGGACCGTCCGCGGGCCCGGTTTCAGACCAGGGGGGCGATCCACTTCCGCACGCCGGTGACGACCGCGTCCAGCGCCTCCTCCTGGGTCCGGGCCGCCTTCTTGGGCACGGCGAGGCCGTGGTCCGCGGAATCCACCTCGATCAGGTCGTACGGGCCCGCGGGGAACTCCTCCGGCTTCCCGAACGGGTCGTTCCCCCCTTGGACGACCAGGACCGGTACCCCGGCGCCGAGCAGTTCCTCGGCCCGGGACTTCTCCGGCCGTCCCGGCGGGTGCAGGGGGAAACTGAGGGCCAGCACGGCGCGTGCGCCCAGTTCGCGTGCTGTGCGACAGGCCACGCGGGCACCAGCACTACGCCCGCCCGCGACGATCGGCAGCCCTGGTTCCTGGAGGGCCGGCCAGAGGCCACGCCAGCCGGTGTCCAGGGTCGTGGGCGCCGGTGCCACCTTCTTGCCCGCCACCCGCCAGGGCTGCTCCACCAGGGCCACGCTCACGCCGGCGCCCGGCAGCGCGGAGGCGAGCGCCTGCAGGTCGCGGGCCTCGATGCCGCCGCCCGCGCCGTGGCTGACGGCCAGGACGATCCGGGCCCGGCCAGTGGGGGCAGGGTGCCAGGTGATGCGGGCGTCACCCGCGGGCGTCTCGACGATCTCGCTCTGCGTCACGGTGAGCAGTCTCACATCCTGCGGCCGCGAAATCCCAGGACGCGGAGGGTGGCGGCGCCGTCCGTGGCCCGGCAGCCCTCGGGCCCCGCTCCGTCCACCGGCCCGGCCCCCGGGGGCGCGTCGGCCACGTCAAACGCGTACGAAGCGTCAGAACTCAGAACAGCGTGCCCACCTCGGGTGCCGCCAGCTCCTCCAGCAGCTCCGGTCCGTTGTTGCGGACGTTCGAGACGGCGGTGGCGACGGGATAGGCGCGCATCAGCCCCTGCGGCGGTGGGGCCAGCAGGGCGCGCAGGTCGTCGACGTCGGTGCGGGCGGGGTCGAGCCAGGCGTCCCAGCGGTCCTCGGTGAGCATCAGCGGCATCCGCGGGTGGATGTCCGACAGCGAGCGCGGCCCGTCGGCCGGAGCGACGGCCAGCGGGCCGGCCTCGGCCTCCGTCGTGATCACCGAGCAGGTCACCCACCAGGACTGCGGATGGTCGTCGGGGAGCGTGCGGTCGCGCCAGAACTCGTACAGCCCCGCCATCGCGAACACCGAACCGTCGGCCGGGGTGACGAAGTACGGCTGCTTACGCGGGCGCTTCTTCCTGCCCTGGACCTCCAGCTCGCGCTCCTCGACCCCGGTGACCCACTCGTAGTAGCCGTCGGCGGGCAGGATGCAGCGCCTGGCCAGGAACGGCCTGCGGAACGAGGGCTTCTCGTGGACGGTCTCCGCGCGGGCATTGATCATCCGGGCGGCGCCCTCGGGGTTCTTGGCGAAGGACGGGACGAGTCCCCACTTGAGCCGGCGCAGCTGGCGAACCGGACGGCAGTCGTCCGCGTCCTTCAAAGGGCGCTCGAGTACCGCGTACACCTCTTTGGTCGGGGCCACGTTCCAGTCGGGGGCCAGGGTCTCCTCCGGTTCCCACTTCTCGATCCGGAAGAGTCCCGTGAGGTCCTCGGGCCTGCGACTCGCTGCATACCGTCCGCACATGAGTGCCACACTGCCACGACCCCGAGCATCCTGAGGAGCCACCCCGGAAATGGCCATCACCGAACTCTTCGGCACCCAACCCGCACCCGAGCGCTGGCTCGTCATAGGCACGGCCGCCCTCGCCCTCGTCGCGATCGTCCCGCACGCCTTGTGGCGGCTGTCCCGCAATGCGATCACCATCGCCCACGAGGGCGGCCACGGACTGATCGCCCTGGCGACCGGACGCCGGCTCGACGGCATCCGCCTCCATTCCGACACCAGCGGCCTGACCGTCAGCCGGGGCAAGCCGACCGGCATCGGCATGATCCTCACGGCGGCCGCCGGCTACACGGCGCCGCCGCTGCTCGGCCTCGGGGGCGCGTGGCTGCTCGCAGCGCACCACATCACGCTGTTGCTGTGGCTCGCCACGGGACTGTTGATCGCGATGCTGGTGATGATCCGTAACGCGTACGGTGCGCTCACCGTGATCCTCACCGGGGCCGCCTTCCTGCTGGTGTCCTGGTTGACCACATCGACCGTGCAAGCCGCCTTCGCCTACACCGCGGTGTGGTTCCTGCTGCTCGGCGGCGTTCGGCCGGCCTTCGAGCTGCAGGCGAAGCGGCGCCACGGAGGGGCACCCGACTCGGACGCCGACCAGCTGGGTCGGCTGACGCACGTCCCGCCCGCCCTGTGGCTCTTCCTGTTCCACGCCGTCTCGATCTGCTCACTGATCGGTGGCGGTCGCTGGCTGCTCGGTCTGTGACCGATCAGCGGCGTGGTGGGGACCGGTCCGGGAACGGCTGTGGTTCCCCGGGCCCACTAAAGTGAGGGCCATGACCGAGAGCTCCGTGCACCCCGCCCTTTGGCCCGCCCCTCTCTCGAGCGGACCCGTCAATGCGACGGTCACCGTGCCCGGATCGAAATCGGTCACCAACCGGGCGCTGGTTCTGGCGTCGCTTGCCGCCGAGCCGGGCTGGCTGCGTCGGCCGCTGCGCTCCCGCGACACGCTCCTGATGGCCGAAGCCCTCCGGGCCCTGGGCGTCGGCATCGAGGAGACCGTCTCCTCCAGCTCGACCTCTGCCGGCGGTGCGGACAGCGGCGAAGCATGGCGCATCATCCCCGCAGGACTGCACGGGCCCGCCACGGTCGACGTCGGCAACGCCGGTACGGTGATGCGCTTCCTGCCTCCGGTCGCCACCCTCGCCGACGGGCCCATCCGCTTCGACGGCGACCCCCGGTCCTACGAACGACCGCTGGGTGGGGTGATCGACGCGCTGCGCTCCCTGGGCGCCAGGATCGACGACGACGGCCGCGGGGCACTCCCGATGACCGTGCACGGCGGCGGGGCGCTGGACGGCGGCACGGTCGAGATCGACGCCTCTTCCTCCTCGCAGTTCGTTTCCGCCCTACTGCTGTCGGCACCCCGCTTCAACCAGGGGGTGGAAGTGCGGCACGTGGGCTCCCGGCTACCGTCCATGCCGCATATCCGGATGACCGTGGACATGCTCCGTGCCGTGGGAGCACAGGTCGACGAGCCGGAGACCGGCGGTGAACCGAACGTCTGGCGGGTACGCAGCGGCGCCCTGCTCGGCCGGGACCTGACGATCGAGCCGGACCTGTCCAACGCCCAACCGTTCCTGGCCGCGGCACTGGTGACGGGCGGCCGGGTAACCATTCCCGACTGGCCCGAGCGCACCACTCAGCCGGGTGATGCGCTGCGCCAGATCTTCACCGAAATGGGTGGATCCTGCGAGCTCACCGATGCCGGGCTGACGTTCACCGGTACGGGCAGGATCCACGGCATCGACGTCGACCTCGGCGAGGTAGGCGAGCTGACGCCGGGCATCGCCGCCGTCGCCGCCCTCGCCGACTCCCCGTCGACGCTGCGCGGGGTCGCGCACCTGCGCCTGCACGAGACGGACCGGTTGGCCGCCCTCACCAAGGAGATCAACGAACTCGGCGGCGACGTCACGGAGACCGAGGACGGGTTGCACATCCGGCCCCGCCCGCTGCACGGCGGTGTGTTCCACACCTACGACGACCACCGGATGGCCACCGCGGGCTCGATCATCGGTCTCGCGGTCCCCGGCGTGGAGATCGAGAACGTGGCGACGACGGCCAAGACCCTTCCCGACTTCCCGAGGATGTGGACCGACATGCTCGCGGGCAACTGAGCGGGGACGGCAGCACATGCGCCGTTACGGCAAGCACACCGACGAGGACGACGTCAGGGTCCGGCCCAACCGGAAGGGCAACCGGCCCCGTACGAACATCCGCCCGAAGCACGAGGACGCAGCGGAGGGCATGGTCCTGACCGTGGACCGAGGGCGCCTCACCTGCCTCGTCGACGACCGGACGGTCATGGCGATGAAGGCACGGGAACTGGGCCGCAAGGCAGCGGTCGTCGGCGACCGGGTCGGGCTCGTCGGCGACCTGTCCGGCGCAAAGGACACCCTCGCCCGCATCGTCCGTATCGAGGCACGCGCCTCCGTCCTCCGGCGGACCGCCGACGACGACGACCCGTACGAGCGGGTCGTCGTGGCCAACGCCGACCAGCTCGCGATCGTGACGGCGCTCGCCGACCCCGAGCCGCGCCCCCGTCTGATCGACCGGTGCCTGGTCGCGGCGTACGACGGTGGTCTGGAACCGCTGCTGGTGCTGACCAAGTCGGACCTCGCTCCGCCGGAGAAGCTGCTGGAGCTGTACGGCGCGTTGGACATCCCGTACGTCGTGACGTCCCGCGAGGAGCTGTACGGCGGCGATGCGGCAGACCGGGTGCACGAGCACATCGGCGGCAGGATCACCGCCTTCGTCGGCCACTCGGGCGTCGGCAAGACGACCCTGGTGAACGCGCTCGTGCCGGAGGACCGGCGCCGGACGACGGGCCGTGTCAACGCGGTGACCGGACGCGGGCGGCACACCACGACCTCCGCGCTGGCCCTGCCGCTCGCAGGTGCCGGCGGCTGGGTGATCGACACCCCGGGCGTGCGGTCGTTCGGGCTGCACCACGTGGACCCCTCGCGGGTGATCCACGCCTTCCCGGACCTGGAACCGGGGACCGAGGCCTGCCCGCGGGCCTGTTCGCACGACGAACCGGACTGCGGACTGGACGAGTGGGTGGCCCAGGGGCATGCCGACCCCGCGCGCCTGTACTCGCTTCGCCGCCTGCTGGCCGCGCGGGAGCGGCGCGAGGGCGACTGAGCCGGTCCCGACCCGGGCCGCGCGGTCCAAGTCCCGTCCGCGCGCCGTGGCGGGCGCTCGCGGCGGAGGGTCGGTGCGGGTGGCGGCGGAACCGGTGTCGACGGGCGGCTCCCCCACCGCCACGCGCAGGCGATCCTTCGCGCACGTTTGCGGGTGGCGACGACTGGTAAGTGCATAATCGCACCGAGTGAGGCGAAGCGGTCACCAACGCGGGAGGCACTGACGATGGCGTGGCTGCTCGTGGTGGTCGCCGGACTCCTGGAAACGGGCTTCGCGGTCTGCCTGAAGCTGTCCCACGGATTCACCCGGCTCTGGCCGACCATCGCGTTCGCCATCTTCGCCATCAGCAGTTTCGGACTGCTGACGCTCGCCCTGAAGAAGCTCGACGTCGGTCCGGCGTACGCCGTCTGGACGGGCATCGGCGCTTCGGGCACCGCCATCTACGGGATGATCTTCCTCGACGAGATGGCCTCGGTCCTGAAGATCGTTTCAATCTCACTGGTGATCGCCGGCGTCATCGGCCTGCAACTCTCGGGTTCCTCGCACTGACGACCGCGCGGACCAGCGGCCCCACCCCGTCGGCCGCGGGGGCGACGAGACAGGACAGAGCGAGCCGTACGACCAGCTCACAGACCACGGCGAGCTCCGGGCCCTCCTCTCCGGCACGGCCGTGACCACCGTGCTCCAGCGCGGCCAGCGACCGGTCCCGCACGGCGGACGCCAACTCGGCGGGGGCCGGGTGCCCTGCGTCCGCGCGACGCTGGGCCGGCGCCCCCGCGCGCACGGCGCCACGTGCCGGCCGCGGAACCGGCAGCCACTCGCCCCAGCATCCGGTGAGCAGTGCACGCAGCAGGGGCCTGGCGTGCGCCTCGCCGACGGTCCACTCCGCCAGGGACACCAGGCGCTCCGCCCTGCCCGTGCGATCGGCCAGCACACGGTCAACCCCGCGGAGATAGGAGTCGACCTCTCGCCGCACGAGCGCTCTCGCCAGACCGTCCTTGCTGCCGAACTCGTTGTACAGGGTCTGCCGCGAGACTCCGGCGGACGAGGCGACGTCGACCATCCGGATCCCGGACCAGGGGAGGCCGCACAGGGCGGCGTGAGCGGCGGTCAGCAGTGCTTCTCGCGCTGTGGGCATCATGGCCTCCCGACCCCGGCGGCACTGCGCCCAGAGTTGACGGACGGCCGCTGCGCGTCAAGGCCGCCTGCGGGCCGTCAGGCGGTTTCCCGCCTCGGAGGGCGGCCCCTCCGAGGCCCGGGAGCACGGCGATAGAGTGCCGGTCATGGCCGACTACCACGATGATCTGCGCCTCGCCCATGTTCTCGCGGACGCTGCGGACGCCGCGACGATGGACCGGTTCCGGGCCCTCGACCTCAAGGTGGAGACCAAGCCGGACATGACCCCGGTGAGCGAGGCCGACAAGGCGGCGGAGGAGTTGGTCCGCTCCCAGCTCCAGCGGGCCAGACCGCGCGACGCGATCCTGGGCGAGGAGTTCGGCATCGAGGGCACGGGCCCGCGGCGCTGGGTGATCGACCCGATCGACGGGACGAAGAACTACGTCCGCGGCGTCCCTGTATGGGCGACGCTGATCTCCTTGATGGAGGCCGGCGAAGGCGGCTACCAGCCGGTCGTCGGAGTGGTGTCCGCACCCGCTCTCGGTCGACGCTGGTGGGCCGCGAAGGGAACGGGCGCCTACACGGGGCGCAGTCTTTCGGCCGCCACCCGCATGCACGTGTCGAAGGTCGTGGAGCTCTCCGACGCCTCGTTCGCGTACTCGTCGCTCAGCGGCTGGGAGGAGCAGGGGCGCTTGGACGGCTTCCTCGACCTCAGCCGGCAGGTCTGGCGCACGCGCGCGTACGGGGACTTCTGGCCGTACATGATGGTCGCCGAGGGGTCGGTGGACATGTGTGCGGAGCCGGAGCTGTCGCTGTGGGACATGGCTGCGAACGCGATCATCGTGCAGGAGTCGGGCGGCACCTTCACCGCCCTCGACGGCACTCCCGGCCCGCACGGCAGCAACGCGGCGGCGTCGAACGGACTCCTGCACGAGGAACTGCTGGGCTACCTGAACCAGCGCTACTGAGCCGTAACGCCTCGGGCGCCCCCTGCGGACCACACGCTCCCCCTTGTTGACTCCGCGAAACACTGCGACTCTGAAAGTCCCCCCGTTTGTGAACTTGTGAATCCCTTCTCGTTGAAGGGTTCATCAAGGAGGTGGCTCGGTCCATGCTCGTCCGTGACGCCATGAACACGGTGATCCTCACCATCGGCCCCACACACACCCTCCGGCAGGCCGCCCGACTGATGGCCGGGCGCCGCGTCGGGGCGGCCGTCGTCCTCGACCCCGACACCTGCGGGCTCGGCATCCTCACCGAGCGCGACATCCTGAATGCGATCGGCGCGGGCCTGGACCCCGATCACGAAACCGCCGGAGCCCACACCACCACCGACGTCGTCTTCGCCGCACCCTCCTGGACCCTGGAGGAGGCCGGGGAGGCCATGGCCCACGGCGGCTTCCGCCATCTGATCGTGCTCGACTCCGACGGGCCCGTCGGCATCGTCTCGGTACGCGACATCATCCGCTGCTGGGCACCTGCGCGGTACCGCGCATCAGCGGCCACGCTGACCGGGTAGCGACCACACCCATGCGGTCCGGCCCCCTCCCGGCCGCACGGAGGGGGCCGGACCCCCGGCAGGGACCCTGTTGGTCCCATGGCGGGCGTCCGGCCCCCTCCCCATCGGCGAAGCGACCGTCCTGCTGTCAGCCGCGAAGGGCCTGGACCGCGGCCTCCAGTCGCTTCCCGAGGTCTCCGTCCGCGCGACGGAAGTTGCCGACCGCCCGTTCGACGATGTCGTCGCGGGAGACCTTGGCGAGGAAGCCGGCCAGGTTCTCGACCAGCCGCCCCTTCTCATCCTCGGACATCAGGCGGTAGAGGTCACCCGCCTGCACGAAGTCGTCGTCCTCGGAGTGGGACGGAGCCACGTGGTGGCCCGTGCCACCGGACACGGGCGTCGACCGCCACAGGGGGCGGTCCGTCTGGAAGGGACCGCCGAAGCTGTTCGGCTCGTAGTTCTTGGCACCCCCGTGGCGACCGTCGTACAGCAGGCCGTCCCGGGCGTGGGTGCGGGCTTCGGTGGCGCGCGGGCGGTTCACCGGCAGGTGGTCGGCGTTGGCGCCAACGCGGTAGCGGTGCGCGTCCCCGTAGGCGAAGAGGCGCCCCTGGAGCATCTTGTCCGGCGACGGGCCGATACCCGGCACGAAGTGGGCGGGGCTGAAGACGGACTGCTCGACCTCCGCGAAGACGTTCTCCGGATTGCGGTTGAGCTCCAGCTTGCCGATCTCCATCAGCGGGTAGTCCGCATGCGGCCACACCTTGGTGAGGTCGAACGGATTGAAGCGGTAGGTCGCCGCCTCGGCCGCGGGCATGATCTGCACCTGCACCGTCCAGCTCGGGAAGTCACCGCGCTCGATGGCCTCCCGCAGATCGCGCTGGTGACTGTCGGGGTCCTCGCCCGCGAGCCTGTTGGCCTCCGCCTGTGTGAGGTTCGCGATGCCCTGGTCGGTCGTGAAGTGGTACTTGACCCAGAAGACGTCCCCGGCGTCGTTGGTCCACTGGAAGGTGTGGGATCCGTAACCGTTCATGTGACGGTACGAGGCGGGGATGCCGCGGTCGCCGAACAGCCACGTCACCTGGTGAGTGGACTCGGGCGACAGGCCCCAGAAGTCCCAGACGTTGTCCGCCTCCTGGCTACCCGTGTACGGGTCGCGCTTCTGGGTGTGGATGAAGTCGGGGAACTTGATGGCGTCCTTGATGAAGAACACCGGGGTGTTGTTGCCGACGAGGTCGTAGTTACCCTCCTCGGTGTAGAACTTCAGCGCGAAGCCCCGCGGGTCACGGACCGCGTCGGGCGCACCGAGGTTTCCCGCGACCGTGGAGAAGCGCAGGAACGTCTCGGTCTGCTTGCCGACCTCGGACAGGAACGCCGCCCGCGTGTACGGCGTGACGTCCGCCGTCACCGTGAACGTGCCGTACGCGCCGGCCCCCCGCGCGTGCACGACTCGCTCCGGGATGCGCTCGCGGTTGAAGTGCGCGAGCTTCTCGAGCAGCAACTGGTCCTGCACCAGGACGGGGCCACCGGGACCCGCGGTCTCGCTGTTCTGGTTGTCGGCCACCGGTGCGCCGGCCTCCGTGGTGAGCGGCCCGTGCATCACGTCCGCCTGCTGCTTCATGCCCATGAATCCCGTCCCTCGTCGAGTACCCGTTCTAATCTCAGAATAGATTCTGTCTAACTTGAGGGAAAATCCAAAATCGAACCCGTTCGGAGGTGGGCGTCCTCGACTGTTAGGCTGGTCCTATGAGTGACCTGTTGGAACGGCTGCGCGGACGCGGTTGGCGAATGACCGCGCAGCGTCGCGTCGTGGCCGAGGTCCTCGACGGCGACCACGTACACCTGACCGCCGACGAGGTACACGCCCGCGCCGTCGAACGGCTCCCCGAGATCTCCCGGGCGACCGTCTACAACACGCTGGGCGAGCTGGTCTCGTTGGGCGAGGTGCTCGAAGTCGCCACGGACGGCCGTGCCAAGCGGTACGACCCGAATGCACACACACCGCACCAGCACCTGGTGTGCGCCCGGTGCGGCGCGATCCGCGACGTCCACCCGTCGGGGAACCCACTGGCGGATCTGCCGGACGCGGAGCGTTACGGCTTCACGATCTCCGACGTCGAGGTGACCTACCGGGGCGTCTGCCCCACCTGCGCGACGACGGCGTAGTCCGACGACGGCGTAATCAGTGGCTGCGGCGGACCTGCCGCCGCGGGCCACACCCCTCGGCGGCAGCCGGGCGCCCGGGCGTAAACCACGGCCGGTCCCGTGACGAGAGCCCGGACGACAAGCCCATGCGGGCAGAGAACACCGGAGCCCGGGATCCTCGAGGATCCCGGGCTCCGGTTTCAAGTAGCGGGGACAGGATTTGAACCTGCGACCTCTGGGTTATGAGCCCAGCGAGCTACCGAGCTGCTCCACCCCGCGTCGGTGAGCACAACAGTACGTCACCCCGGGGACCAGAGCAAATCAGTAACCGTTCACCCGTTCGTCGCACTCTTGCTCGCATCCGGGTGTCAGCGGTCCCACCCTGTCCCGCCGCGCTGGGCGGGAGGGCGGGAACGCGCCGTGACCGAAGCCGGCGGCTTCACCGGCGAGAGCGCGCCCGGCCCGCCCGAGCACCCGGGATGGAGGGCGCCAGGCCGTCGACGCCGCGCCTCGCCCTCCTCGGGTCCCGCCGCGGGTCGCTCCTCGCTCCGGCGACGACACCGGTCACCGAGCTCTCCCCGCCCCGCCTGCGCGGGTGCTGGGCACCGCCCGTTCGAACGGAAGGAGCCGGCGACGACCGACGTCACCCCCTGCCCGTTTCGACCGGCCCGGGACACCGTCCGCCCGCCCCCGCGAGATGCATCAGGCAGTGAGCTCCTGGTGGAGCGCGTCACGCAGCGCCGCGGCCCGCTCCGCGACCTCCGCGGGACCGAGCTCTTCCGCGCGGGCACACCAGCGCTCTCCTTCGGCAAGCTCGCCCCGGCGCGCGGCGAGCAGCGCGAGCCGGAGCGCGGCACGCCCGTGCCCGGCGTTCGCCGCCCGCGCCCACCACAGACCCGCTTCGCGCTCGTTGCCCTCGCGGGCGAGCAGGAGCCCGAGGTTGAACGCACCGTTGCGACTGCCCGCCTCGGCTGCCTCGCGGTACCAGCGGGCGGCCTCCCCGTTGTCGCCGCGCGCCGCGGCGAGCATGCCGACGCGCACCTGGGCACGCCGGTGGCCCTGCTCGGCCGCACGCTCGTACCACTCCTCGCACTCGCTCTTCTCGCTCACGGGCTCGCCGAGCGCGACCGGCCCGGATACGGGCTGGCGCGCATCGAGCACCGTCGCGAGACGGAAGGCCGCTTCGGCGCTGCCACCGCCCGCGGCACACCGCAGATGGCGTTCGGCCTGCTGCTCCGCGCCGTCGCGCAGGTACGCCATGCCCACCTGGAGCGCGGCTTCGGTGTGCCCGGCCGCGGCTGCGCGCTCGTACCAGCGCAGGGCCGTGGGGTCGTCGTCCCGCCCCGCATAGAGGATGCCCAGGTTGAACGCAGCGTCGACGCTGCCCGCCTCGGCCGCCTTGGAGAACCAGGGCTCGGCACCGGTCGGGTCGCCTGCTTGGAGGAGCAGCACGGCGAGTGCGTTCGCGGCCTCCCGGTGCCCGGCGTAGGCGGCCCGCCGGTACCACTGCTCGGCCTGGGGCGTGCGGTCCTGGGCGGCACAGAGCAGTCCCAGGTTGTACGCACCGTTCACGTCGCCCGCGTCCATGGCGGCCCGGTACCAGCGCTCGGCGGTCTGCTGCTCACCGCGCGCGGCGTGCAGTGCACCGAGCGCATTGGCAGCGTTGCCATCGCCTTCCTGGGCGGCCCGGAGCCACCACACCGCAGCACTCTCTTCGTCCCCGGCGTCCCTGAGCAGGAAGCCGAGCGCGCACGCGGCGCGAGCCTCACCGTCCTTCGCGGCCGTCAGGTACCAGCGCCCGGCCTCTTTCAGCTCACCGCGCCGCTCGAGGATGCTCCCCAGGTGCAGCGCCGCGCGCAGGTGACCGCGTGCTGCCGCCTGCCGGTACCACTGCTCCGCCTCGCGCCGGGCCTCCTGGCCGGCGGCTGCCTCTCCCGGGCCCAGCACGCCCGCGCCGCCCTCGGGGAGCTCCGGTGCCGCGCCGTCGCCTTCCAGCGCCCGGGCTAGGCGGTAGGCCGCCTCGCGGTGACCCTGCTCCGCCGCGGCGCGCAGCCACCGTTCGACGCCCGGCTCGCTGCGGTGCTCCAAAAGGTCGGCCAGCGCGTAGGCGCCGAGCGCATGGCCCTGCTCCGCGGACTGACGCAGCCAGTACTCGGCGGCGGGCTCGTCGCCGCGCTCACGGAAGTGCCGGCCCAGCGCGTGGGCGGCGGCTGCCGAGCCCGCGACGGCGGCGACCCGCCACCAGCCCGCAGCCTCGTCGGCGTAGCCGCGCTGGTGGAGGAGCACTCCCAAGTTGTTCGCCGCCGCCCGGTCCCCCTCGGCGGTCGCCGCCCTCAGATGGGGCTCGGCGCCGTCGAGATCGCCCCGGCGGAGCAGCATGGCCCCGAGGACGCTCATCGCCGCCACGTCGCCGGCGACCGCGGCGCGGCGGTGCCGGGCCTCGGTCTCGGAGTCCGCGGCACCGAGGGACTCGGCGGGGGCAAGGGAGTCGAGCGGCTCCACCACGTCAGAGTCCATCGCATCGACCACGCCCACCGCGTGGTCTGCGGTCCCGGCACGCTCCTGCACAAACCGCCCTGTCTCCAACAGAGTTGCCCTGTCCCCCATGAATTCCATCGTCGCACCACCTGCAACCCGCGTACACCTGGTATACCGCAGCCAGTGAGGTCACTTCGGCGTTTTGTCGACATGCCCACAGAGAGACAAGTCAAACACGTCCCGGGCCAACCCGGCGCACCCAACTCACCGTGTTCGGCCACTACTTCGGATGAACAGCACATAACACGCGCCGAGGGCCCGGATCCTGATGGATCCGGGCCCTCGACTTCAGTAGCGGGGACAGGATTTGAACCTGCGACCTCTGGGTTATGAGCCCAGCGAGCTACCGAGCTGCTCCACCCCGCGTCGTTGTGGACCAACCGTACCACGACGCGGGGTGGACCCTGCTCGGCGGGCCCTGCTCAGCCGCTCGGCGACGGTGCCGGGGAGGGTGGCGTAGCGGGCGCGGTCGACGTCGACTGGGCTGCTGCCGCTCGTTCGAGCGCCGCCTGCAGCTCCTCCTGAGCCTTGCCGTAGGCCGCCCAGTCGTTCTTCTGCAGCGCAGCCTGGCCCTCGTCGTACGCCTTCTGGGCGTCGGCGATCGCCTGCTTCAGAGCCGCGCTGCCCGTGACCGGGGGCTTGGTCGTGTCACCCGGCTGGGTCGGCGGCGTGGTGGTGGGTGGCTGTTCGGTGCCCTCCACGCCGAACACGGCGTTCAGCGCCTCGCCGAGACTGTCCTTGAAGACCGGCTTGCCGCCGTAGGACACCGCGACCTTCTTCAGCAGCGGGTAGTTCGCCGCCCCACCACGTGCGTACACGGGCTCGACGTAGAGGAACCCTCCGTCGAGGGGCACGGTGAGCAGGTTGCCGTAGTCGATCTCGGAGTCGGTGCCCCGCAGGTCACGGACGAAGGTCGCGACCTCCGGGACGCTGTTGAGTTCGCTCTGCACCTGCGAGGGGCCCTGGACCGTCGAAGTGACCCTCAACAGCCTTATCTTGCCGTAGTCCTTGCTGGTCGCATCGGCGTCGATCGCCATGAACGCACCCAGGTTGGGGCGCCCGTTCGGCGTGAACGTCGTGGTCAGCGAGAACTTCTGGGCCTTCTCCCCCGGCATCTTGAGGCTCAGGTAGTACGGCGGGACCGCACTGCCGTCCTTGTTCGTCGGGTCACCCGGCACCTGCCAGGCGTCACTACCGCTGTAGAACTGGTCGGGGTCGGTCACGTGGTACCGGGTGAGCAGCTCGCGCTGGACCTTGAACATGTCCTGCGGATAGCGCAGGTGCGCCATCAGCGCCGGCTTGATGTCGCCCTTCGGCTTCACCGTGTCGGGGAAGGCCTTCATCCACGTCTTGAGGACCGGGTCCTGAGTGTCCCACTGGTAGAGGTCGACCGTGCCGTCGTACGCGTCGACGGTCGCCTTCACCGAGTTGCGGATGTAGTTGACCTGGTTCTGCTGGGCGACGACGGCCCGCTGGCTGTCGGTCAGCGAGTCGGCCGTGGTGTCCCCGAGCGTCGTCCGGGACGCGTAGGGGTAGCCGTTCGTGGTGGTGTAGGCATCGACGATCCACTTGATGCGGCCGTCGACCACGGCCGGATACGCGTCACCGTCGATGGTGAGCCAGGGTGCCACCGCCTCGACGCGCTCCTTGGGCGTGCGGTTGTACAGGATCCGCGAACCGTCGCCGATCGCACCCGAGTAGAGGATCTGCGGCTCGCTGAACGCCACCGCGTAGGCGGCGCGGTTGAACGCACCGGAGAGGTCGACCCCGCTCTTGCCCTGGTAGCTGGTCGTCTCCTCGCCGTTCTTCTCGTAGTCGAGCTCCTTCTGCGGGCCGCCCACGATCGAGTACTGCTCAGTCTTCTCGCCGTAGTAGATCCGCTGCTCGTACTTGCCGAGCTGGCCCGTCGTCGGCAGTCCGGACTCGGTGAAGTCGGGCGCGCCGACCGTTCCCTTGTCGGGGTCGGTGACGGTGTTCGTCCCCTTGGCCGCGATCGCACCGTAGCCGTGCGTGTACGTGAAGTGGTCGTTGATCCAGTTGCGCTTGGGGATGCCCTTGATGTTGAGCTCGCGCAGACCGATCACCGTGTCCTGCGGCTTCCCGTCGGGTCCGGTGTACCGGTCGACGTCCAGCGTGGCCGGGAACTGGTAGTACTTGCGCTCCTGCTGGAGCTGCTGGAAGGCGGGCGAGACCACGTTGGAGTCGACCAGGCGGTAGCTGGCGGCCGACGCCGACTCCTCACGCTGCTGCGCCTTGCGCTTCGGGTCGCCCCGGCCCGAGTAGTCCTCGGCCTTCGCCGCGTCGATGCCGTACGCCTTGCGCGTCGCCTCGATGTTCTTCTGGATGTACGGCGCTTCCTTGGCCTGCTCGTTGGGCTGGACCTGGAACTTCTGCACGATCGCCGGGTAGAGGCCGCCGATCAGGATCGCCGACAACACCATCAGGCCGAAGCCGATCATCGGCAGCTGCCAGGTCCGGCGCCACAGCGTCGCGAAGAACAGCACGGCGCAGATGACAGCGATGCAGAAGAGGATCGTCTTGGCCGGGAGGTACGCGTTGGCGTCGACGAACCGGAGGCCCGTCCAGTTACCGGTGGCCTTGAAGTCGCTGGACTTGACGGCGAGGCCGTACCGGTCCAGCCAGTAGGCCACGGCCTTCAGCGCGACGAAGATGCCGAGCAGCACCGAGAGGTGGCCCGTGGCGGCGGCGGTCGCCCGCCCGCCCGGGCTGGTGATGCGCAGCCCGCCGTAGAGGTAGTGGGTGAGCGCGGCGGCGATCAGCGACAGAACGGCGGCGGCGAACCCGAAGCCGAGCAGGAAGCGGTACCAGGGCAGGTCGAACGCGTAGAAGGCCACGTCCATGTGGAACTGCGGGTCCTTCTGCCCGAACGGCACGCCGTTGGTCCACATCAGCCACGTGCGCCACTGGGAAGAGGCCGACGCCCCCGCGATGAGACCGACGAGCGCGGTGATCCCGAGGAGCACCCACTTCTTGTACGGGGCGATGCCCATCCGGTACCGGTCGAGGCTCTGCTGCTCGACCGACATCGCGCTCAGCGGCGGACGCAACCGGTGCGCCAGCCAGATGTTCACCCCGACTGCGGCGGCCATCAGCAGACCGAAGACCAGGAAGAGTCCGATCTTGGTCCACAGCGTGGTGGTGAACACCGACGAGTACTTCACCGACCGGTACCACAGCCAGTCGGTCCAGAACCCGGCGAACATGACGAACGCCATGGCCAGCACGGCCAACACGCCCAGTGTCAACAGCAGGGTCCGGGCACGCCGGGACGGCCGGCCAACTCTGATCCGTGGCCCGGTCGGGCCTCCGC
Source organism: Streptomyces sp. NPDC059169 (assembly GCF_042755225.1). Lineage (NCBI taxonomy): Bacteria > Bacillati > Actinomycetota > Actinomycetes > Kitasatosporales > Streptomycetaceae > Streptomyces > Streptomyces sp. NPDC059169. The sequence goes on from NZ_JBHZCF010000001.1 coordinate 149,531, forward strand.
CGCGGTCCGGCATCTGGAAAGCCAACGTGCGCCCCTCGAAGTTCGCGGTCGTGTAAGCATCATGCAAGCGTCTCGTGCGTGTGCGGTAGGCCCACGCGATCGTAGAGCCCACTCATGCAACTTACTGAAGCTTTACCTAGTTCCCGACTCCGGGGCCGGAGGAGGCAGGATATTGGCCATGTCCAACGTTTCCCCCAGCGGCCCCCCGATGGCCGCGAGCCCGCTCACACGAGCGGTGCTCGAGATCGACGAGTACGCGTCCGGCCTCGGCTGGGACCAGCCCGCCCGACTCTTCGCCCTCGTCGACACCGCCCAGCTGCGCACCCAGGAGCCCGGGCTGGCGGCACAGCTCGGGCTCGACGACGGTGACGACTCCGCGCCGCTCACTCCCGTCGAACAGGACGAGATCCCCGCCGACTCCGCCCTCGACGAGTTCCTGGCCACCATCGCCTGGCCCGATGCGGTAGCGGGCTGCGCGCTGACGGTCGAGCGGCTGATGCTGCCGCCGTCGGCCGAGGCGGCCGTCCCCGACGGACTGGACGAGGCCGGCCTGGCGAAGTGGGTCGCGGCCCATCCGGACCGCCAGGAGGTCCGGATGACGGTGGCGGTCCTGCGTGACGGTGCCCGCGAGTCCGCGCTGCGGCTGCGTGAGAAGGACTCCCCCAGCGAGGTGCTCACCGGAGCGGACCTCGTGCCCGGACTGGCCGACGCCCTCTCGGCCACGTTCGAGGTGTAGCGCCGGGAGCTCCGCCACCAACGTCCACCGCCCCGTAGGCCGCAGGCCCGGAACGCCCCGGGAGCACTCGGGCGAAAAGGGGCGCGCCCGGCCCGGGGCGCGCCCCTGCAGTACGCGCCGGTATCAGCCCTTGGAACAGCTGGGCAGTCCGGCCGTGTTCCCGCTGCGGATCTTCTCCAGTGCCTTCATCGCGTCGTTGATGGTCTTGACCCTGACCAGGGTGAGTCCCTGCGGGGTGTCGGAGGCCGCGGCAGCGCAGTTGTCGCTGGGCGTCAGGAAGTACTCCGCGCCGGCATTGCGCGCGCCCACAAGCTTCATCTCGATGCCGCCGATGGGGCCGACCGTGCCTTGGTCGTCGATCGTGCCGGTGCCGGCGACGAACTTGCCCCCGGTCAGATCGGACGGGGTCAGCTTGTCGACGATGCCGAGCGCGAACATCAGCCCGGCGCTCGGTCCGCCCACGTCGGCGAGCTTGATGTCGACGGTGAACGGGAACGTGTGGTCCGTACCGGCCGTGATTCCCACGATGGTTCGGTCGACCTCCGCCGACTTCACGGTGTTGACCTGCACGTTCTGCGCGCCCGACGGCTCCTTGCCGGCCTTCTCGGCCGCAGCCGCCGCCTTGGCGGGCACGATCGAGAAGGTCACCTTCTCCCCGGGCTTGTGCTTGACGACGACCTTGGAGACGTCGTCGGGTCGCTTGACCGGCACACCGTCCACCGCGTTGATCACATCACCCGCGTGCAGTGTTCCCTGCGCCGGGCTGTCCTTGCGGACGGACGAGACCACGACTCGGGACTTCACCGGGATCTTCAGCTCCCGGAGGGCCGCGACCTTGGCGCTCTCCTGGGACTGGCTGAACTCCTCCGCGTTCTCCTGGTTGGACTGCTCTTCCGTCTTGCCGTCCGGGTACAGGGTCTCGTGCGGAACCACGATGTTGTCATGAGCCAGCCAGCCGTAGACGACCTCGGCCAGATTCATCCGGTAGTTCGCTCCGGTGACCCGGACCGTGGTCATGTTGAGGTGCCCGGTGGTCGGGAAGGTCTTGCGACCGGAGATCTGCAGGACCGGCTCCCCACCCGAGTCGCCCAGTGTGTTCACCGTCGGGCCCGGCGTCATCTCGGAGTAGGGGGGTGTCAGGAACGGGAACACACCCACGCAGAGCAGCACGATGAGGACGAGAGTGGAAGCGAGCATCGTCGCGGTGCGGCGTGGCATGGAACGACAGTACGGGACTCGCCCGTGGGTGCACCTGCCGGGCCGGTCCCGAGGGGTGGCCGGGGCACCGGGCTCGGCGGAGGGGGCGGCAGGAGGGCAGTGGTGTCAGACAGCGTCCGAACCGGAATGGGACTTCTCCATCGCGTCGCGGAAGCGCGCGTAACCCGCGAGCTCGGCAACGTCCCCGGTGGTCCGGTTCCTCGAAGCCCAGCCTCCCCATATCGCCGCGCCGATGGCAGCGATGAGCGGAATCAGCAACCAGGCAAGTGCTGCCATTCCGACCTCCCGACCCCGTGAGCTGGAGCAACCGCGTGAGCTGCTGACCGATCAGCAGATTAACCATCCGCCGCTTCAACGCTGGTGCCGGGGGGGTGGTTACGCAAATCGGGCAGGGTACCGGCCATACGGGTACCCGTTGGGCACTCGACCACGCACACGCCGGCCCGCCACCCGCTCGGCCACGAGTGGACTCCGCCGGCCCGGGGCGGACAGGACTGCACCCGGACCACCGCGCGCCGCACTCCACCCCGCGAGCGGCGCTCACGCGGTCATGCGCCCACCCACTCCTCGGTGCCGTCCGAGAACTGCTGGTGCTTCCAGATGGGAACCTCGTGCTTGAGGTCGTCGATGAGCTTGCGACAAGCGTCGAACGCCTCTCCGCGGTGCGGGCACGACACGGCGACGACCACGGCCAGGTCCCCGACCTCCAGGTCGCCCACCCGGTGGACGGCGGCCAGGGCGCGCACAGGGTATTCCGCGACCACCTTCTCCGCGACGCGGCGCATCTCCGCTTCGGCCGTCGGGTGGCACGAATAGCCGAGCGCATCGACGTCCTCACCACCGTCGTGGTTCCGCACGGTGCCCACGAAGAGCGCCGTGCCGCCGGCCGCCGCGTCCCCGACGGCGCGGAATACCTCGTCGACGGAGAGCGGGGTGTCGCGGATCGCCAGCAGACGGACGGGGTCCGCGGCCGCCTGCTCTCCGGGGTGGTCGTTCACGGGTGCCATGCGCCCATCGTGCCGCACCGCGCCGGCACCGCGGAATAGCGGTTTCGCCCGGCGGACGGCCGTCCCGTATTGGAGCCTCCTACAGACGGTGCCGCCCGGTCCTTGCCGCCACGTGCTGCCGCGGGTCGCCGCGGCCGGTCCTTGCCGCGTCCTCGCAGGCCTTCGGCGCCCCGGGCCGGGCGGCGAGCCCTACAGCCCCCTGCGCCTGCGGGCGCGGCGCACCAGCGCGGCCGTACCGAGCAGGGCGACGGTCGCACCGGCAGCGCCTGCGGCCGCGGTCGCGTCCTTGCGCCCCAGTCGGCGTCCGGCGACCGTATGGCGGCCCTCGACCTCCTCCAGGAGCGCGCCCAGCACCTCTTCGTTCGTCCACTGCGGGCGCCAGCCGGCGTCGTGCAACCGTCCGACGCTCACCACCCACGGGTGCATGGTGTACGCCAGGTCGCCGGCGGGGGACGGGGTGAGCCCGATCCGGTGCAGCCTGGCCGCAGCACCGAGCGCCACCGCGGACGGCAGTTCCATGCGACGGATGCCGCTGAGCGCCTCGACCTCCTCCTGCTCGAGCCAGCCGTCGCAGCCGACCGCCAACTCCCCGTCCACCTTCTCCAGAGCGGCGTACTCCAGAGCGCTCACCAGGTCCTCGACGTGGCAGAACTGCCACGTCGGACGGGAACCGGCGACGACGAGCAGGCGTGGCGACTCGAAGTAGCGCGTCAGCGCCGTGTCGACGCCGCCCACGAGGACCGCGGGTCGCACCACCGTGACGTTGAGTCCGGGGTGCGCGCGGGGCGCCCGGCGACCGAGGCGCTCGATCTCCAGCAGGTCACCCACCCCGGTGGCCTCGGCCGTGGCCCGCAGCTCCGCGTCCTCGGAGAGCGGAACGTCGTTGTCGGGCAGCGCTCCGTAGACCATCGCCGAGGTGCACAGGACGACCCGGTGGACCCCCGCCGCGGCGGCCGCGGTGAGCACCGTCTGCGTGCCCCGCACGTTGTAGGCGGTGCGCGCCGCCGAATCCGTCTCCAGGTCCAGGTCGAGCGCGAGGTGGACGACGACGTCCGCGCCGCGCAGCTTCTCCGCGATCGCCGGATCGCGGACGTCCAGGATGTGCCAGTGCGCCTCGGGGACGTCGCCCCGGCGCTCGTCGACGGCGATGACCTGCTTGATCTCATCGGACGCGACGAGGCGTCGGGTCAGCAGGTCGCCGACGCCGGAGGCGGCGCCGGTCACCGCGACCACGGGGCCGCGCCCCGTGGCCGGGGTCGAGTGGTTTCGCGCTGCGCGAACCTGCGGATCTGGGGAACTCACCAGGCGTCTCCAGCGGTTGTCTTCAGTACGTACGTGAAAGGCGCGTACGGACCAGGTGGCGTCCATCCTGCCGCAGGCCGCGAGTCGGCGGAGCACCGAGCCCTCGTCGGGCCCGGATGTCTAGGCTGGTGGTGTTGTCGGGCAGTCGCCGCCGGCGGGAAGCCGGCGGCCCTACGAGCCGAGGAAACCCGTGAGTGACACCCCATTCGGATTCGGCCTTCCGCCGGAGGAGCCGGAGAACGGCGACGAGGGCAAGAAGAAGGACCCCGCCGGAGGTGGGCAGGGTTCCGGTGGTGGCCCCGCCAACCCCTTCGGGTTCCCGGGCGCCGGAGCGGGCGGCCCGGGCGGCGGGGAGAATCCGTTCGCCGCGATGTTCGGCTCGCTGAACCCCACCGACCTGGGCGCGGCCTTCCAACAGCTCGGCCAGATGCTGAGCTACGAGGGCGGCCCGGTGAACTGGGACATGGCCAAGCAGATCGCCCGCCAGACGGTCTCCCAGGGCACACAGGACGGCACGAAGGACACGAGCGTCGGTCCGGCCGAGCGTTCCGCGGTCGAGGAGTCGGTGCGCCTCGCCGACCTGTGGCTGGACGGCGCGACCTCGCTGCCGTCCGGAGCGAGCACCGCGGTGGCGTGGAGCCGCGCCGAGTGGGTCGAGGCGACCCTCCCTGCGTGGCAGAAGCTCGTCGACCCGGTCGCCGAGCGCGTAGGACTGGCCATGGGCGACGTACTGCCCGAGGAGATGCAGGCCATGGCCGGCCCGCTGATCGGGATGATGCGCTCGATGGGCGGCGCCATGTTCGGCCAGCAGATCGGGCAGGCCATCGGCGTGCTGGCCGGCGAGGTCGTCGGCTCGACGGACATCGGGCTGCCGCTCGGCCCCGCGGGCAAGGCGGCGCTGCTCCCCCTCAACATCGCCGCGTTCGGCAAGGACCTGGGAATCGCGCAAGACGAGATCACGCTCTACCTGGCGCTGCGCGAGGCGGCCCACCAGCGGCTCTTCGCCCACGTTCCCTGGCTGCGTTCCCACCTGTACGGGGCGGTCGAGGGCTATGCACGCGGCATCAAGGTGGACACCAGCAAGCTGGAGGACGTGGTCGGCCAGTTCGACCCGTCCCACCCGGAGCAGTTGCAGGAAGCGCTCCAGCAGGGCATGTTCCAGCCGGAGGAGACCGCCGAGCAGAAGGCCGCCCTGGCTCGCCTCGAAACGGCCCTCGCCCTGGTCGAGGGCTGGGTGGACGCCGTCGTGCACGACGCCGCGAAGAACAGGCTGACGTCGGCGAACGCACTGCGCGAGACGCTGCGCCGCCGCCGTGCTTCGGGCGGCCCCGCGGAGCAGACGTTCGCCACGCTGATCGGTCTCCAGCTGCGTCCGCGACGCCTGCGCGACGCCTCCAGGCTCTGGGCCTCGCTCACCGACGCGCGCGGTCTCGACGGCCGCGACGCCCTGTGGGCGCACCCGGACATGCTGCCCACCGCCTCCGACCTCGATGACCCGGACGGCTTCGTGCACCGCGAACAGCTCGACTTCTCCGAGCTGGACAAGATGCTCGGGGAGGCCGCCAAGGGTCCGGGCGACACCACGGGCCGTACCGAAGGCGACGAGGACGACGGCAAGGACGACACCGACAAGTGAGCCTCCACGACGACGCGGCTCGCGTGCTGAAGGAGTACGCGGGGCAGGAGGAGCTGCGCCAGGTCTACCTGGACCACCTGGCCGACCACCCCGACGGGATGTGGAAGGCCTGCGGGGCCGGGCACCTGACGGCCAGCGCCCTGGTCGTGGACCCGTCGCACGACCGGGTGCTGCTCACCCTGCACAAGAAGCTGGGCATGTGGCTGCAGATGGGTGGGCACTGCGAGCCCGGTGACGACAGCGTGGCGGCGGCGGCCCTGCGCGAGGCCACGGAGGAGTCGGGGATCCCGGGTCTGACGCTGCTGGAGGGCGGTCCTGTGCAGCTGGACCGGCATTCGATTCCCGCGCCCTGCCACTGGCACCTCGACGTGCAGTACGTGGCGCTCGCCCCGTCGAACGCCACGGCGGCGATCAGTGACGAGTCGCTGGACCTGCGCTGGTTCGGATACGACGAGGTGGCGTCGGTCGCCGACGGCTCCGTGGTGCGGTTGCTGGAGCGCGCCCGCGCGCGGTTGTAGCGGGGCGCCCGCGGGACGAGGGGAGGGCCGCCGGATGCGGTCCGCCCCTCGCGCCGGCGTGTTCAGCTCCAGACGTTGCCCTGGTTCTGTGCGTGGGAACCGTGCTGCCCCATGCCGTACTGCGCCCGGACGCCCTGGCCGATCTGGGCGTTCTGCGGCGGGAGGAGCTCGCTGGGCTGGACGAGGGCGAAACCCTGGCCGAGGAAGCTCAGCTCCCAGCCCTCCCCGGTGCTGCCGCGGCGCCGCCAGACCCCGGACGAGTGGGTCTGGGCCTGCATCTGGACCCGGAGCGAGGACGACCAGGCCACGATCGCGTCGGCGTCCGCGTTGACGTACTTGTCCGGCGTGACCTGCATCATCAGCGGCTGTCCCGAGGTCATCAGAGCGATCTTGCCCTGACCGGAGACGTTGAGCTGGTACTTGCCCGAGCCGGAGATCCCGTACTGGCTGTCCACGGCGATGACTTCGGTGTGCAGGGTGGAGTCCAGAGCCAGGACGTAGGCGCTGTCCACGGTAAGGCCGTCCTGGTCGACGTCCACGACGTGGATGTACTGCGCCAGATTGGCGAAGTAGACGGTGCCCTGTCCCGAGCAGCGCATCAGGTCCAGTCCCTCGCCGGTGTTCGCACGGGCGCGCCGCTGGCTGTTCGACTGGTACTCACCGTCGAAGTCGATCAGGCCTTGGTAGGCGACCATCGCCCCCTTGCGGGCGAGGACGTCGTCGTGCCCGGTGAGGGAGACCCGCAGGAGCTGCGGATTCTGTACGACGTACCGCTCCTGGGACTGCTGTTCCGCGTGGTTGAAAAGCGGGCTCTGCATGGTGTGTTCTCGCTCCCCCTCAGCCCCGGGCCCGCAGGCGGTCGGTACTGTCCTCGCTCGGCTGTACGACGACGATGCCCTGCCCGGAGAAGGCCATCTGGTACGCCTCCCCGCTGCCCCGCCCGATCAGGGAGGAGGCCTTGAAGCTGCGCTTGCCCTTCACCTTGAGGTTCGGGGACCAGGCGACGAGGGCGTCCGGGTCCACGTACGTCTCGTCGTCACCGCGTCCGCAGTCGACGACGATCGGAGTGCCGCGCGAGGTGAGGGCGACCCAGCCGGTCCCCGCCACCGACACGTTCCACAGCCCCTGTCCGGCGAACTTGGCCAGGCCCTTGACCCGTTCGACACCCCACTGGAGGTGTGCGTCGAACGCGAGAAGGTTGGTGCCGTTGACCGAGATCGCGTCGTTGTTGAGGTTGACGACGACGACGTCGGCGCCGTAGTCGGCGAGGTAGAGCAGCCCGTCGCCGCTGCACCTCATGATGGGCGCGCCCTCGCCGGTCATCCACTGGGAGGCGACCTGGCGGACGGCCGGGGGGTTGGGCTCGTACTGGATGAAGCCCTCGTAGGCGACCATCGAGCCGGCTCGTGCGAACAGGTCCTGCCCGGAGGACATGGCGACCTTGAGCATCGTGCTGCCGTGGTTCTCCATACGAGCCGCCACGGGGGTCGGGGCGTAGCCCGCGAGTTGCTGGTTCATGTGTCGGGCTCCCTCAGACCTCGTACGGCTGGACGACGATGAAGTTGCCGGGGGCTCCCCGGAACTGCAGGTTGACGGTCTCTCCGCTGTGGCCCGGGTACGCGTTTCGGCGCAGCCGCACCTGGCTGGAAAGGATCACCTGGGACGCGGACGACCAGGCCACGACGGCGTTGGAATCGGCGAACGTGGTGGGCGTGACCGGCAGGACGACCGGAACACCGTGCGTCTTCACGATGACCGTTCCGGTGCCGTGGAACTGCATGGTGAACAGTGCGCCGCCGGGGATGCCGTGGCCCTCGATGCGCCGGACCTCGTGCTGCAGCGACTCGTCGAAGGCGAGGACGTTCTCCGCGGAGACGCAGATCCCGTCGCCCTGGAGCTCGATGGGGTGGAGGTGCGCGCCGCTCTCGGCGAGGAAGACCTGCCCGCGCCCGGTGCAACGCATCAGCTGCATCTCCTGGCCGGTGGCGTTGCCGACGATGCGGCCGGCGAATCCGGCACCCTTGTAGCTGAAGTCCACCTTGCCCTGGTACATGACCATGCTGCCCTGGCGGGCGAGCACGGGCGTGCCTCCCATCCCGAGGTCGACCCTCATGAGCTGCTGGTTCTGCGGGGTCCAGCGCTGGCCGGTGGGCAGCTCCTTGTACGCCTGGAGAGCCGCCTGGAGCCCTGCGCCGCCCTGGGGGACGCCGCCCGGCTGACCGTAGGGAGCGGGATGCTGACCGTAGGGGGCTGGAGCCCCCGGGACATGGCCGGCCGCCTGGCCCGGGACATGGCCGAACTGCGGTTGCTGCGGCTGTCCGTACGGGGCCGGCGGGGGCGGCGGGGGCACCGCACCGGCGGTGGGCGTGAACGGGGCGGCGATCGTCGGCGCCGAGTGCACCTGGGGGTTGACCGGCGCGGCAGCCGGTGCCGGAGCCGGGGCGGCGGGAGCACCGAACGGCGGTGCGGGCTGTGGGGCTTGGGGAGCTCGCGGGACCTGGGGAGCCTGGGGAGCTGCGGGTCCCGCGGGGACGCCGAACGCCGGGGCGGGCGCCGCCTGAGCCGGAGGGGCGAACCCGGGCGCGGCCTGCTGCGCCGTCTGCGGGGCGGGCTCCTCCTCGGCGACCTCACCGCCGAAGTTCTTCAGGAGCGCCTCGAGGCCGCCGTCGAAACCCTGGCCGACGGCCGCGAACCGCCATACGTCCTTGAGGTAGAAATCGCCCAGCATCACGGCGCGTTCGGTGGAGAACTCCGAACCCGTGAAGGCGTACCGCACGACCTCTTCGCCGCCCGCGACGATCCGGATGTACCCGGGACCGATCTGTGACATCTGGCCGGCGCCGTCGACGGTCGCGGTGAACGACAGCTTCCGGATGTGCGCCGGGATGCGGTCGAGCGTCACCCGGAATGACTCCGTGTCACCGGCCTGCGCCCCCAGCAGCTGAACGGACTCCTCGGGAGACTTCGGCTGGTTGAAGAAGATGAAATACCGGTCGTCCGACAACTGCTCATTGGCGTCGAGGCCGAAGCAACTGATGTCGAAGGTCAGTCCGGGTGCGGCGATTTGCACGCCCACGTACAGATCCGTTCCCGGCGTCAGATCGCTGATCTTGGCCTTGTGGCCGCGTTGGAATTCCCTGGCCATGCGTAACGACCGTCCCCCATCCCGACGAAAGGTGAATGCGTCGCGCCAGGCTAACGGCTGGGAACGACAAAGAGCCAAGCCGGTACGCATTCGGTACAGGATCGGACGGATGTCACTCTTCGCGCACGGCCGGTGCGTGGGGGAGACGGTCCGCGGCGACCACGCCCTCGAGGTAGCCGCGGGCGCGCTCCGTGCGCGGATAGGCCTCCAGCAGCGCCCAGAAGCGCGCTCCGTGGCCCGGCACGAGGAGGTGGGCGAGTTCGTGGACGAGGACGTAGTCGACGACGTACTCGGGCATCCCCTGCAGTCGGTGCGACAGGCGGATGCTGCCTTCTGCGGGAGTGCACGAACCCCAGCGGGTGTTCTGGTTGGTCACCCAGCGGACGGATGTCGGTACGGCCCGTCCGCCGAGGTACTGCTCCGACAGCCGCCGTGCGCGCTCCGACAGTTCCGCGTCGCCGAGGGTCCGCTTGCTCTCCTGTGCGGCGAGCTTGTCGAGCATCACCGTCACCCAGCGCCGCTCCTCCGCTTCGGACATCCGCGCCGGAATGAGGACGATGGTCCGGTCGCCCTCGCGGTACGCGGAGACCGTTCTCCTGCGCCTTGCGCTCCTGCGAACTTCGACCGCGCTCGTCGCGGACGGGCGGGGCACGGCTCGGCGGGTGCTGCGCTGCTGGTTCTCGGCGCTGCGCGGTGGGTCGGCGGACACGCCCCGACGTTACCCGCTGTCAGCACGGGAAGTCCCGCCCCCGAGAGCCCTCGAGCGTGATCCACTGTGCAACTCGCACCATTTGAACGACTAATGCGCAGCCCTGTGGATAACTTTCGGCGGGTTCCGCCGGGCCCGTGCATTCTGAGGGGGCGAAGGATCCACCCGAAAGATCGACGCGGGTGGCCGATGAGGATCGTGATCGGAAGAACGGCGAAACACGGCGGAACGGGGACGGCAATGCATCCGGTGGTGAAGCCCGCGCTGCGGCGCGCCTGGCGGGATCTGCGTCATGTTCAGTTCGGGGCGACCGCGGCGCACGCCGTGGTGGTGGGGCCCGTGGATACGGCGACGGGAAGCCTGCTGTCACTGTTCGACGGGACGCGTGGACTGCCACGGCTCCGTGAGGAGGCACGGGCCATGGGGCTGCCCGATGGACGGATGGACGCCCTGCTTCAGCGGCTGACGGCCTCCGGCCTCGTCGACGACGCGCAGGGCGGCGGACCGGCGGGCCACGCCCTGCGGCAGCGGTCCCGCGCCCTCGACAGGCTTCGCCCTGACCTCGCCTCGCTCTCGGTCGTCCACGGGGAACCAGGAGCCGGGATGCGGCGGTTGGCGGCCAGGGGTTCCGTGCGGATCCAGGTCAGGGGTGCGGGCCGGGTGGGAGCGGCGATCGCGGCGGTGCTCTCGGCCTCGGGGGTGGGCAACGTCCAGGTCATGGACGGTGGGTGCGTGGAGCTGTGGGACGTGGCTCCTGGCGGGCTGCCGTCCGGGGCGGTCGGCGGGCGCAGGGACGCGGCGGCCCGACAGCTGGTGCGGCGTTCGGCCCCGGACGGGACGTCACGCTGGGTCAGGGCGCCCGACGGGGTCCCGACCGAGGAGGAGCCGCCTCTGTCCCTCGTGATCGTCGCCCCGCGGGACGGCTTCGCCGCGTACGCTCCCGACCCGTCAACGACGGAGGGGTGGTTGGCGACCGGGACTCCCCATCTGTTCGCGGGCGTCGCCGAGGCGACGGGCGTCGTGGGCCCACTGGTGCTGCCGGGCGGCACCGCTTGTGCGGGCTGTCTCGGGCTGGCCCGAGCCGATCGGGACCCGGCATGGCCCCGGATGACGGCCCAGTGGCGATCCGGCCGTCGGAGCGCCGGAGCAGCCCCGTGCGACCTGTCGCTCGCCACCGCCGTCGCGGGCATGGCGGCGGCCCATGCGCTGTCCTTCCTGGACGGCGAGTTGCCCGCGACCACGGGAGTGCGGTGGGAGGCCTCCCTCCCGCTGCTCGACTGGCGGTTCGAGCACATCAGGGCACATCGTGACTGCACGTGCGGGGCTGCTGGGCAGACTGAGGGGGAGGACTTCCCGAGGACGGAGGCGCGGCAGGACACAATGGCCGGGGCAACCGCCGTCAACGGGACCATGCCGTAAGGCACATGCGGCACGGCAGTCTGGGAATTGGAGGGGCGCATGTCTGATCTTCCCCGGAAGGCGGTCACCCGGACCGCAAAGCTGGCCGCTCTGCCACTGGGCTTCGCGGGCCGCGCCACCTGGGGGCTGGGCAAGCGGATCGGCGGCAAGTCCGCGGAGATCGTCGCCCGCGAGCTGCAACAGCGCACCGCGGAGCAGCTGTTCAAGGTGCTCGGCGAGCTCAAAGGCGGCGCCATGAAGTTCGGGCAGGCCCTGTCCGTCTTCGAATCGGCCTTGCCCGAAGAGATCGCCGGACCCTATCGAGCGGCTCTCACCAAGCTCCAGGAAGCGGCTCCTCCCATGCCGACACGCACGGTCCACGACGTGCTGGCGCAGCGGCTCGGCGAGGACTGGCACGACCTCTTCCTGGAGTTCGACGACAAACCCGCGGCGGCGGCATCGATCGGTCAGGTCCACCGCGCCGTCTGGCACGACGGACGTGGGGTGGCGGTGAAGGTCCAGTACCCGGGGGCCGGGGAGGCGCTGCTCTCGGACCTCACCCAGCTGAGCAGGTTTGCCCGGCTGCTGGGGCCGCTGATCCCGGGCATGGACATCAAGCCGCTGATCACCGAGCTCCGTGATCGGGTGTCGGAGGAACTGGACTACGCACTCGAGGCCGAGGCCCAGCGGGCGCACGCGGCGGAGTTCGCAGAGGACCCGGACGTGGTGGTGCCCGACGTCGTCCACCATTCCGACCAGGTGTTGGTGACCGAGTGGATCGACGGCATACCGCTCGCCGAGGTGATCAGCGAGGGCGACCAGGAGCAACGGAACAGGGCGGGGCAGTTGCTGGCCCGCTTCCTCTTCTCCGGCCCCGCGCGCACCGGGCTGCTGCACGCGGATCCCCACCCGGGGAACTTCCGGCTGCTCCCGGCGGACACGGCACCGGAGGATGGTGACGAGTGCGGTGGGTGGCGGCTCGGTGTCTTGGATTTCGGAACGGTCGACCGGCTTCCCGGCGGCCTCCCCGCAACCATCGGCGCGTCGCTGCGGATGACCCTCGAAGGTGAAGCGGACTCGGTCTACGAACTGCTGTGTGAGGAGGGCTTCGTCAAGGAGTCGATCGAGCTCGCCCCGGACGCAGTGCTGGAGTATCTCCTACCGATCATCGAGCCGGCGGAGGTGGACGAGTTCACCTTCACCCGATCGTGGATGCGGGACCAGGCGGCGCGCATCGCCGATCCCCGCTCCCCCGCACACCAGTTGGGCAAGCAGCTCAATCTGCCCCCCTCGTACCTCCTCATCCACCGTGTGACGCTGAGCACCATCGGGGTGCTGTGCCAGTTGAACGCGACGGTGCGGCTACGTGACGAGCTGGAGTCATGGGTGCCGGGGTTCCTTCCCGTCGCGCAGGCACTCGTGGATCCGGACGCGCAAGGGGCTCCCGTAGTTCCGGTCGAGGGGGTGCAGCAGGAACCGGAGACGGACGGCGTGGCCGCACGAACCTGAGCGTCCGCGCACCGCCTCCGAGACGGAAGCGGGTCCCGGCCGACGCGCCGGACGCCCCGGCAGGCGGGAATTGCCCCGAGCCGGGGGCGCCGTCCTGGTGCGAGGCACTGTCCGCGGACCGGGGCGACCCCGCGCGTGAGCGACCTCACAGGGCCGGCGAACTGCGTGCTCGACGAGGAAACGGTCCTTGCCGCCGGACGAATGGCGAGGGCCCCTGGCAGCCGGGTCGGGTGGTTGCCGGGGTGTCCCTGCCCTCCTGCGAGGGAGGTGGCCCGCGACCGGGGAATCCCCGCACAGTGGGTAGCGCCGCCGCCGGTCGGCCACAGCTCCGGCCGCAGGTGGCGTGAGGGCCCCCGGCGACACCCCGTCCCGAGGGGTGGGCGGTGGTCCCGCCGACGCACGCGCGGCGGTCCCCGCCCGTGGGAGACGGCGATTGCGCCCTCCCCCGGGGTGTCCCCGGTGCAGGGGGGGCGAGCCGGATACCGTCACCACCAGGAGGAGTCGAGACGCCCCTCGATGGCCCGGATGTTCTCCCGGGCGCATTCCTCACAGAAGTAGTGGCGGCGGCCGTTCTCAACGGAGCAGGTCCAGGTCGGTGGCGTGCCTTCGGCGACGGCGCCGCACCGGGAACACACGACGTTCTCGGCACCCGGTCGGGCTGGGTGATGAGTCTGCTGGTCCACCTGGAGACGATACCTCCGCGCACGGCGTACGGCAGGGCAACGCACCGCGGGGGCCGGTCGCTTCGGACCGGCCCCCGCAGAAGGGCAGTGATGTCATCGGCTGACCGGCCGTCGGTCAGTGCATGACGGCCATGGCCAGAGCACGGCGGGCACGCATCGACGCGCGCTCGGCGCGCCGCTGCATCCGCCGAGCGGCGACGAGGCGCGCACCCTGGCGCTCCGCGTCGGCCTCCCGCAGACGCTCGTGCATATGGGCACGAGCGAGCGCTTCTGGGATGAGTTGCATCTCACGGTTCCTGTTCTGGCGCGAGGCGTTCGCGCCGATGGTGGTGACGTCTGGAGTGGCGGAGCCGGACGGCTCGCTGGTGGAAGAGGTCATCGGGGCCTGCTTCTGGGGATCGTGCGTGAGGGGGCGGTCGATGGTGCCGACGGTGTTCATGCCGTGACCGGGTTCTTGCGCGGGCGACCACGGGGCCGCTTGCGGGCGACGACGACACCCTGGACGAAGAGCTCCCCACCCCAGACACCCCACGGCTCACGCCGCTCCTTGGCGCCTGCCAGGCAGGCCTCCATCAGCGGGCAGGTCCGGCAGAGGGACTTGGCGTACTCGACGTCGGCCGGCGACTCGGCGAAGAAGACCTCCGGGTCGTAGGAACGGCAGGGGACGGGCACGCCGAGGTTCTCGATGGCGTCGTCGAGCGCGGTCAGCGCGGTGAGGGGGGTCAAGGGGGAGTCCTCCGTGAGGCCGGGCGGGGGGATCGTTTCGGAAGGCGGTACGGACGGGGCGTGCGCTTCGAGTTGCACGGTGGTGTTTTCCTCGTCTGGTCTGTCCGGCTGTTTGCCGGGCGTTGGCTGGTACCGGGTCTTGCTGGTCCCGAGGCTCCTTCGTTCCGTTTTCTCATCGGGGAAAACAGAAGGGCCGCGGATCCCTGGTGGGGTTCCGCGGCCCTGAAGGCGCCGGCCTGATCCTGGATCAGGCTGGATCACTCCAGGGTTCGAGCCCACGGAAGGCCCACATGAGGTGGTGGTGCGTCGTCTGCTTCTGGGTCCCGCCGGCACTGGCCGCAATGACATAGGCCTTGGCCTCTGCCGCTGCTACTCCTGCTTCCAGTGCCTTGGTCGGTCGCTCATCCCGTTCCCGGACGGGCAGACCCGCAGGGAAGGAAACCGGAAGGGCGGCCGGGAGGCCGGACAGACCGGTGCCAATGAACGCCGAACCGGAGAGGCCGAGCGAGCAGGCGGAGACGACCGAGCGATCGGTCATTTTGGCGGTGCGGATGAAGCTGGTGTTGGTGCTGATCACTGGAATCGCCTCCTCTCGGCGTCTCTGGGACCGGCCGGGGCCGATCACGCGTATTCGGATAAGTACAGCACGGCAACAGGGCTTCGGAGAAGCCGCTGTTCCCGTGGTTAAGAACCTATGGGGACCACTGGGGCCCGCGCAAACTATTTTCCCGACGATTTTGTATCAGTCGCCACCGCTACCGCCGTCAACCTCTTGACCTGCGCAGATGGCAAGAACGTCAGTGCCGAAGCGCTGCAGCTTGCGCCCGCCGACACCGGAGATCCCGGCCAACTCGCCCTCACTGCCGGGCACGGCCTCGGCGATGGCCATCAGGGTCTTGTCCGTGAAGACGCAGTACGCGGGCTGCCCCAGCTCCCTGGCCTGCTCGGAACGCCACTCACGGAGCCGCTCGTACAGGGCTTCGTCCATGTCGGAGGGGCACTCCTCACAACGCATCAGCTTCATCTCGCCCGCGTCGGTGAGGGTCTTGCCGCAGACCCGGCACAGAACCGGACCGCGCCGCTTGCGCCGACCGGTGGAACCCTCGCGCTCGACGCCACCACCACCGCCCGCGATGCGGCTCCCGGGCGCAACAGTGCCGGGCCGCAGTCCACTGAGGAAGCGGGTGGGCCGGCGGGAAGCCCTGCCACCGGGCGAGCGGGACAGCGCCCACGACAGGGACAGGTGGAGCCGGGCCCGGGTGACGCCCACGTACAGCAGGCGCCGCTCCTCCTCGACCTGGTCATCGGTCTTGGCGTAGGTGATCGGCATCATTCCCTCCGTGAGGCCGACCAGGAACACCGCGTCCCACTCCAGGCCCTTCGCGGAGTGGAGCGAGGCGAGGGTGACCCCCTGCACGGTGGGCGCGTGCTGGGCGGCGGCCCGCTCGTCGAGCTCCGCGACCAGGTCGGCGAGGCTCGCTTCGGGCTTGGCGCGGGCGAAGTCCTCGGCGAGGCGGACCAGGGCGGCAAGGGACTCCCAGCGGTCCCGCACCGCGCCGGAACCCGCCGGAGGTTCGCTGGTCCAGCCCTTGGTGGAAAGCACGGCGCGAACCTGCGCGGGAAGGCCCTCGGCGTCGTCGAGCAGGGCGTCGTTGCCCCCGGCGCGTGCGGCACCGCGCAGGGCGACTCCTGCCTCCCGTACCTCGGCCCGCTCGAAGAAGCGCTCGGCACCACGCAACTGGTAGGGGACTCCGGCGTCGGCGAGCGCCTGCTCGTAGACCTCGGACTGGGCGTTGACCCGGAACAGCACGGCGATCTCACCGGCGGGGACCCCGGAGGCGACGAGTTCGCTGATGCGGCGGGCGGTCCCTTCGGCCTCGGCCGGTTCGTCGGCGTACTCGGTGTAGGCGGGCTCGGGTCCCGGGTCGCGCTGCGAGATCAGCTCCAGCCGGTGCTCGGCCGCCCGGCCACGGGCCTGGTTCAACAACCCGTTGGCGAGGTGGACGACCTGAGGGGTGGACCGGTAGTCACGGACCAGTTTGACGACTGTCGCGTGCGGGTGCCGGGTGCGGAAGTTCAGCAGGTGGTCCGGGGTCGCGCCGGTGAAGGAATAGATCGTCTGGCTGGCGTCGCCGACGACGCACAGGCTGTCCCGGTCACCGAGCCACAGCTCCAGCAGCCGCTGCTGGAGCGGGGAGACGTCCTGGTACTCGTCCACCACGAAGTGCTGGTACTGGCGGCGGATCTGGTCGGCGATGTCGTGGCGGTCCTGGAGGATCCCCACGGTGAGCAGGAGGACGTCCTCGAAGTCGATCACTGAGCGGTCGCGCTTCAGCTGCTCGTACAGCGCATAGATCTGGCCGATCTCCGCCGCATCGCGGGGAGCGTCGCGGTGCGCCTTGGCCACGGCAGCCGGATAGTCGGCGGGAACCGTCTGGGTGACCTTGGCCCACTCGATCTCGCTGGTCACGTCCCTGAGCTCATTGCGGTCGAGCCGGATGCGGCAGCGCGCCGCAGCCTCGGCGACCTGCTGGACCTTCCGCTCCAGCAGCCTCGGCACCTCGCCGCCGACGACTTTCGGCCAGAAGTACTGGAGCTGCCGGAGGGCAGCCGAGTGGAAGGTGCGGGCCTGCACTCCCCCGGCGCCGAGCTGGCGCAACCGCCCCCTCATCTCCCCCGCGGCACGATTGGTGAAGGTGACGGCCAGCACACTCGCGGGCTGGAGCACGCCGGCCCGCACCCCGTACGCGATGCGATGGGTGATCGCACGGGTCTTGCCCGTGCCGGCACCCGCCAGGACGCACACCGGGCCGTGCAGGGCCGTCGCGACCTCGCGCTGCTCGGGGTCGAGCCCGTCGAGCACCGCGTCCGCCGATTCGGGGACCTGGGGGAACAAGGTGGAGTCCGTTGCTGCTGTCACCCCGCCATGCTGCCAGGTCCGGCGAGGACACCGGGACGGTTGTCCACAGCGGGGCGGGAGCAGTCGTACTTATGCGGGAATGGAGACCGGATCGCGTACGTTCGACTACCCGGACACCCCCATGGGGCACCCGGTGGACAGCCGGGGCCCACGAGCAAGAGGAGCGCGGAGACGATGCAGGGATCTCTGACGATGTACAGCACGACCTGGTGCGGCTACTGCCGGCGGCTGAAGGGCCAGCTGGAGCGGGAAGGCATCAGCTTCGTCGAGGTCAACATCGAGGAGGACCCGCAGTCGGCGGCTTTCGTGGAGAAGGCCAACGGCGGCAACCAGACAGTCCCCACCGTGCTCTTCGCGGACGGCTCGACCCTGACCAATCCCTCGCTGGCCCAGGTCAAGCAGAAGATCGGCGTCTGACGGCGTTCCCCGCGCCGGTCCCGCGCCCACAGTCGGTGCCGCGTCGCCGACAGGGACGGCGCGACCCCGTTCCGGCGCGGGGTCCGGGCCCGCCTCGGCGCGGCGAACCCGCCCGTGCGGCGCGGGGTCCGGAGGGCCTCAGGCGAGCGATCCGGGCTTCGGCAGGGGCTTGCCGTACCAGAGCTCGATGAGCCGGGCCGCGATCGAGATCCCGTAGGGAGGCAGCACCTCCCCCGACTCGAACGCGGCCCGCAGGTCCTCGCGGGAGAACCAGCGCGCCTCGTGGATCTCCTCCCCGTCCACGACGATCTCGGACGACGTGGCGCGGGCCATGAAACCCAGCATCAGGCTGGACGGGAAGGGCCAGGGCTGGCTGGCGACGTACTCGACGTCGCCGACGGTGACGCCCGCCTCCTCGAACACCTCACGGACCACGGACTGCTCGATCGACTCGCCGGGCTCGACGAAACCGGCCAGCGTTGAAAAGCGGCCCTCGGGCCAGTGCACCTGGCGGCCGAGCAGTGCGCGGTCCTCCTCGTCCGTCACCAGCATGATCACCGCGGGATCGGTGCGCGGGTAGTGCTCGGCGCCGCACGCCGGGCAGCGCCGGACGTGCCCGGCCGCCGCGATGACCGTGCGCTCGCCGCAACGCGAGCAGAAGCGGTGCAACCGCTGCCAGTTCTCCAGGGCGACGGCGTGCACCAGGAGCCCGGCGTCGCGCGGGGACAGCAGCAACCCGGCCTCGCGCAGCCCTGCCGGACGCGCCGACTGGTCGATCCGCCCGGGCAGGGAGTCCTTCTGCAGTGCGAAGTAGCTGACGCCGTCCTCGTCCGTGCCCAGGAAGTACCGGTGGGTCTCGGTGACCGGTGCCTCGAAGGCCGGAGTCATGACCAGTTCGGTGCGGCCGTCGGGTGCGTCGTCGACCAGTACCTGTCCGCCGGAGACGACGAACACCCGGGTCGACGGATGGCTCCACGCCGCAGCCAGCCAGGCCTCGTCGAGCCGGTGGTGGGCCGCACGGTCGATGCCGCTCGGCGCAGTGAGGCCGATCGGACGGTCGTCGGCGACGTGGTTGAAGGTGCTCACAGGTACTTCCAACTCCCCCGGGGTGGACCGGTTGTCTGTCATCGGAGGGCGCCGGCCAGGTCGCCCCACAGGTGGGCGGTGGCCTCGACACCCTTGAGCAGCAGGTTCAGCTCGACCTTTTCGTTCGGTGCGTGCCATCCGTCGGACGGTACGGAGATACCCAGGAACAGCACGGGCGCACCGAGCACGTCCTGGAGGTCGGCAGCCGGCCCCGAGCCGCCTTCGCGGGTGAAGCGGATCTTCTGCCCGTCGAAGGCCCGCCCCATGGAGCGCGCGACCGCCTGGAGGGCGGGGTGGTCCAGCGGGGTGAGACAGGGGCGGGTCGACGCGCCGAAGGCGACCTCGTATCGCACGCCGGCCGGGATCCGGGAGGCGACCCAGGTACGGACCGCTTCCTCGATCCGGTCCGGGTCCTGTCCCGCGACGAGGCGGAAGGAGAGCTTCAGCCTGGCCGAGGACGGGATGATCGTCTTGCCGCCGGGCCCCTGGTAGCCGGCTCCGATGCCGTTGACCTCGGCTGTCGGGCGGGCCCAGACGCGTTCCAGAGTGGAGTGACCTGCCTCGCCGAGCGTCCCGTGCGACGCTGCGGACCGCAGCCACTCCGTCTCGTCGAACGGCAGCTCGGCGAAGAGCTCGCGCTCGGTGTCGGTCAGCTCCGCGACGCCGTCGTAGAACCCGGGCACGGCGACCCGCTCGTGCTCGTCGTGGAGTGCGGCGACGATCCGCGCGGCGATGGTGGCCGGATTGGGCACGGCGCCACCGAAGGAGCCGGAGTGGATGTCCTGGTCGGGGCCGTGCAGTGTGATCTCGCAGTCGGCGAGTCCGCGCATGCCGGTGCAGACGGTGGGCGTCCTCTCGGACCACATGCCGGTGTCGGAGACGATCACCACGTCGGTGGCGAGCCGGTCGGCGTGGCTCTCCACGAGGTCGCGGAAGTGCGGGGAGCCCGACTCCTCCTCACCCTCGACGAGGAGCTTCAAGTGGACCGCCGGGGTGGTGCGGCCGGTGGCCGCGAGGTGTGCCCTCACCCCGAGGGTGTGGAAGAAGACCTGCCCCTTGTCGTCGGCCGCGCCCCGGCCGTACATCCGGCCGTCCGCGACGACCGGCTCGAACGGGTCGGTGTGCCAACCGTCCTCGCGGGCGGCCGGCTGAACGTCGTGGTGGCCGTAGACGAGCACCGTGGGCGCGTCCGGATCACCGGACGGCCACTCGGCGAACACGGCGGGCGCACCGTCCGTCTCCCAGATCTCGGCGGTCGGGAAGCCGGTCTCCTTGAGCTTGTCCGCGAGCCACTGCGCACTGCGCCGCACGTCCCCGTCGTGCTCCGGCTGGGCGGAGACGGACGGGATGCGCAGCCACGCGGCGAGGTCGTCGAGGAAGACCGTGCGGTGTTGCGCTATGTACGTGCGGACGGCGTTGTCCGGGGTGTCGCTCATGGGCTTGAGCCTATCCGGCGCCGGGTGCCTGATCGCCCGCCCGGTCGTGTACCGGATCATGCTCCGGACCGGGCGCACGGACGCGCGCGGGGTCGCGCACGAGGCGCTCGGACGGCTCCCCCAGGAGGATGCGCTCCAGGCCTGCACGCCCCGGCAGTCCTTCGGGGCGGATGACCTCCCCCGTACGCACGTGGACGAACGCCGCCGCGACGGCGTCCGGTGGGAGGCCGTGCTGCTCGGCCCAGGCGAGGCGGTAGACGGCGAGCTGGAGCGGGTCGGCATCGCGGGGCCGGCCGGTTTTCCAGTCCACGATCTCGAACGCGCCGGTCGTCTCGTCCCGGTAGACCGCGTCGATGCGGCCCCTGATGACGCGCCCCGCGAGGGCGAGCTGGACGGGAGCCTCCACCCGGTACGGAGTGCGCTGTGCGTAGGAGGTGCGTTCGAATGCCTTCTTGAGCGCCGTGAGTTCGCGTTCGTCGGCGATCGCCGCGTCGTCCGGGTCGCTGCCGGGGAGCTCTTCGGGGCCGAGCATGGGCAGCGGCAGTTCTTCGAAGCGCGATTCCACCCAGGCGTGGAATCGCGTGCCCCGGCGTGCGCCCCGCTGCGGCGGTCGAGGCATGGGCCGGGCCAGCTCCTGGGCGAACCCGTCGGGGTCCGCGGCCAGCCGCAGCAGCTGGGACGCGGAGAGCGAGGTGGGGACGGGTACGTCCCGCACCGCGGCGCGGGCCCGGCGCAGCTCACCGGTGAGCGCGTCGAGGTCGCGGTCCCAGGAGGCGATGGTCCTGGCGTCTTCGGCGGTGAGTGCTTCGCCGCGCTGCGCGGGGAGGCTGATTCGGCCCCGGGCGCCGCTCTCCGTGGACCGACCGGTGGGCGCCGACGCGGGTCGTCCGGCGCCATCAGGGTGGTCGGGCGCGCCAGGGCCGTCGTCGGGGTCGGGCCAGGGCCCGAGGTCCCGGTGGTCAGCCGCCCCGTCGTCGAGCCACGGCCCTTCCTCGGGGTCGGTGAGCTCCTCCGGCCAGAGGTCGTCGGCGGCGGCGGAAGCCGGAGACACCTGACGGAGGGCGTCCGGTTCCCCGAGCGGCGTCGGCCCGGCCGGCTCGGGGTCGGGACCGACGAAGGCGGGCAGGTGCCCCAGCACCGTGTCCGCGGCGGCGCGGCGGCGGGCGGCGGCGGCCGGGTCCAGGGGCAGTGGCCAGTCCTGTTCGGTCGTCTTCTCGCGCAGTGCCGGGTTCTCGGCGTCTTCGGGCGGCTCCTCGGCCCACGCCTCGATCTCGCCGAAGCCCGCCGCACAGTGGTCGTAGAGGGCGTGCAGGAACGTGGAGGGGCCGCGCCGCCGCTTCTGGGTCGGCCCCCACCAGTGGGCGGAGGCCAGCAGCAGCGAACGGGGGCGGGTGAAGGTCACGTAGCCCAGCCGGAGCTCCTCCGTGTGCTGGTGGTCCTTCATCGCCTCCTTGAACGCCTTGAGGCCCTTGGCGTCCCAGGAGGTGATGTCCGGCAGGGTGTCGGCGTCGCCCCGCAGCACATGGGGCAGGACCTTCGCCTGGGAGGTGAAGGACTCGCGGGAGCGGGTGCTCGGGAACTGGTCGTTCACCAGCCCGGGCACCGCGACGACGTCCCACTCCAGTCCCTTGGACTTGTGGGCGGTGAGCACCTTCACCGTGTTCTCCCCGCCGGGCAGGGCGTTGTCGAGGCCCTTCTCGTACTGCTCCGCGGTGCGCAGGAAGCCCAGGAACGCCAGCAGCGTCGCCTCGCCGTCCAGGGAGGCGAAGGATGCCGCGACGTCCAGGAAATTGGCGAGCGTCTCGCGGCGGCGGGCGGCGAGCGCGTGCGGCGACGCGGAGAGCTCGACATCCAGTCCCGTGGCGGCGAGTACCCGGTGCAGGACGTCCATCAGCGGGTCGGCGAGGGAGCGCCGCAGCTCGCGCAGTTCGGTGGCCAGGCGGGCGAAACGGACGCGGGCTTCGCCGGAGAACGGCAGCCCGTCGTCCGGCCCGGCGGATTCCAGGAAGGTGTCGAGGGCGTCGGCGAGCGAGACCACTTCGGCCGGGTCGGTGCCTTCGACGGCTGCGGCGAGCCGCTCGTCGGGGCCCTCGGCGCCGTCTCCCGAGCGGTGGACGAGGAGCCTGGCACGGCGCCCGAGCAGCGCCAGGTCCCGGGGACCGATGCGCCAACGGGGTCCGGTGAGCAGCCGGACGAGCGACGCGTTGGCACCGGGGTCCTGCAGGACCTCGCAGACGGCGACCAGGTCGGCGACTTCCGGGAGGTGCAGCAGCCCGGACAGCCCGACGACTTCGACCGGGACGTCCCGGGCGACGAGTTCACCCTGGATCGCGGCGAAGTCCCCGGCGGTACGGCACAGGACGGCGATCTCCCCGGGCTCCTTGCCGGTGCGGACGAGGTGGGTGATCGAGTCGGCCAGCCACGCGATCTCCTCGGCGTGGGTGGGCAGCAGGCCGATGCGCACGACGCCGTCCCGCTCCGCCCCGGGGGCGGGACGCAGCGCCTCGACGCCGTGGTGGCGGGCGCGCAGCGGCTCGGCGAGGCCGTTGGCGAGGTCGAGGAGACGACCGCCGCTACGTCGGTTCTCGCTGAGGGAGAACCGAGTGGCGGGGCTCCCGTCCGCGTACGGGAAGTGGGACGGGAAGTCGTCCAGGTTGGCGACGGAAGCGCCGCGCCAGCCGTAGATCGCCTGACAGGGGTCGCCCACGGCGGTGACGGGGTGGCCGGTGCCGGACCCGAACAACGCGGAGAGCAGCAGCCGCTGCGCCACGGAGGTGTCCTGGTACTCGTCGAGCAGGACCACCCGGAACTCGTCGCGCAGGATGCGGCCCGCTTCCGGGCGGGTACGGGCGAGTTCCGCGGAGAGGGCGATCTGGTCGCCGAAGTCGAGGAGGTCGCGGGCCCGCTTCGCAGCGCGGTACTGCTCGGTGAGCTCCAGCAGCTCGAGTCGGGCTGCGGCCGCTTCGGGGACCTTGCGCAGCTCGGCGTTGGTCAGTCTCACGGACTCCAGGGCTTCGAGCAGTGCGGCGTCGTGTCGACGCAACTGCTCGGGTCGTACGAGGTGTTCCGAGAGCTCCGCGTCGAGCGCGAGCAGATCACTGACCAGAGAGGAGAAGGACTTGGTCAGCGCGGGGTAGGGCCCGGGCGCCTCGCGCAGCACGCGCGCGGCGAGCTGGAAACGGGTGGCGTCCGCGAGGAGCCGTGCGGTCGGTTCGAGGCCTATGCGCAGACCGTGATCGGTGAGGAACTGCCCGGCGAAGGCGTGGTAGGTGGAGATCCGGGGCTCGCCGGACGGGGGGTCACCGGGGGACGCGGCAGCGGGGGCGACGGGGTCCGGATCGGTGATACCGGCCCGGACCAGTGCCGTACGGACGCGCTCGGCGAACTCCCCCGCGGCCTTGTTCGTGAAGGTCAGGCCGAGGACCTGCTCGGGGGCGACCCGACCGGTGCCCACGAGCCACACCACACGTGCCGCCATCACCGTCGTCTTCCCCGAGCCGGCTCCGGCCACGATGACCTGCGGGGCGGGCGGCGCGGTGATGCAGGCCGTCTGCTCCGGGGTGAACGGGATCCCGAGGAGCTCCTTGAGCTGCTCGGGATCGGTGATGCGTGCGGACACACCGGAGAGGCTATCGGGGGCCACTGACATCGATGCTGACGGTGCCCGTCGCCCCCGGAGCACACCCGGGCCCCGGCGTCCACGCAGCGGGCCGGGCGGTCCCGAGCGGCCGGCCCGGTGCCGCGCGGGGGCAGGCTTTCCGGCCGTCCGCCGCGGTCGCGCCGTGGCGCAAACGGCCCGGCCCCGCCCCTCGTCCCTCACTCGACGATGTGGCGCCCCTCGGGCCGGGCGCTGCACGAGGCGCGGAAGGAGCAGTGTTCGCAGTGGGTACCGGTGCTGGGGGTGAACCGCTCGTCCAGGACGCGGCCGGCCGCGGAGGCGAGCAGGTCGCCGACCCACGCGCCGGCGAGGGGCTCCTGGGCCTGGACGCGCGGGAGGGCGTCCCCCCCCTCCTTCTTGGGTGCCGGCTGGCGCAGCTGTACGAGTTCGGCACCGCCGGGCTCGGGTCGACGGCCGTCGAAGACCTCGTCGACGGCCCCCTCGCGCACGGCGAGCTGGTAGACGGCGAGCTGGGGGTGGTGGGCGACTTCGTCCTTGGTCGGCGCTTGTTTGCCGGTCTTGAAGTCGACGACGTACGCGCGGCCGTGTTCGTCCTGCTCGACGCGGTCCATGGAACCCCGGATGCGCACTTCGTAGGCGCCCGCCTCGAGGGTCACGTCAAAGTCATGTTCGGTCGCGACGGGTGCGCGGCCGCCGCGGTCCATGACGTGCCACCGCAGGAAGCGCTCCAGCGCCAGGCGTGCCTGCTCCTTCTCCTGCTGCGACTTCCAGGGTGCGTCGAAAGCGAGGGCGTCCCAGACCGAGTCGAGACGTTCCATGAGGACGGACAGGTCCGCCGGCGTGCGACCGGAGGCGACCTCGTCGGCGAGCACGTGAACGACGTTCCCGAAGCCCTGCGCCGCGGTGGCGGGGGCGTCCGCCCGCACTTCGCGGCCCAGGAACCACTGCAGGGGGCAGGTGTTGGCGAGTTGGTCGAGGGCGCTGCCGGACAGCGCGACGGGGCGGTCGCGGTCGCGCAGCGGGACGCTGCTTCGGGTCGGTTCGGCCAGTCCCCACCAGCGGTACGGGTGGGCGGCGGGGACGAGCGGCTGGCCCTCGTCGTCGGTCAGCGCGGCGAGCCGGGCGAGCCGTCGGGCGGCGGCGTCGCGCAGCGCGGGGCTCGCCTGGGGGTCGACAGTGGTGGCGCGGAGCTCGGCGACGAGTGGTGCCACGGCGAGGGGCCGGCGGGGACGGCCGGTGACGTCCTTCGGTTCGGTACCGAGTTCGGTCAGGAAGCGGGAGGGCTGGTCCCCGTCCTCGGCGGCCGCCTTGACGGCGGTGACGACGAGCCGGTCGCGGGCACGCGTGGCGGCGACGTAGAACAGACGGCGTTCTTCGGCGAGGAGTGCCCCGGGGGTGAGGGGTTCGGCCAGGCCGTCGCGGCCGATGCGGTCGGCTTCCAGGAGGGAACCGCGACGGCGCAGGTCGGGCCAGAGACCCTCCTGCACCCCGGCGACCACGACGAGGCCCCATTCGAGCCCCTTGGCGCGGTGGGCGGTCATGATGCGCACGGCGGCGGGCCGGACGCTCCTCTGCGTGAGGGTGTCGGCGGCGATGTCCTGAGCCTCCAGCTCGCCCAGGAAGTTGAGGGCGCCCCGTCCGCCGGTGCGCTCTTCAGCGCGTGCGGCGGTCTCGAAGAGGGCGCACACGGCGTCCAGGTCACGGTCGGCGTTGCGGCCGGCCGCGCCGCCGCGCAGGACCGTCCGCTCCAGACGCTGTGGCCAGGGGGTCCCGGTCCAGAGCTCCCACAGGGCTTCCTCGGCGGTTCCGCCGCCGTCCAGGAGTTCGCGCGCCTTGCGCAGGAGCGTGCCCAGGCGCTGGGCGCCGCGGGCGTAGGCGGGATCGTGGGCGGTGAGCCGCTCGGGCTCGGCGACGGCCTGGGCGATGAGGACGTCGGAGGGGGGTGGCACGCGCCGGCCCGCAGCGCGGGCCTCGTCGCGCAGGGCACGGCCGAGGCGGCGGAGGTCGGCGGTGTCCATCCCGCCGAGGGGGGAGGTGAGGAGCGCGGCCGCGGTCTCCGGGTCGATCCAGCAGCCCCCGGGGATCACGCCGTCCTCGGAGTCGGCGCGCCCCTGCTCGGCCGTGGCGGGGGCGGTGTCGTGGTCCGGGGCGGACCCGCGCCGGAGGGGCGCTCCGGCACCGCCGCCGCCCCTGCCGCCCGGGCCGTCCCCGGCGTCCCCGGCCATGCCTGCCACGTCCCGGGGAGCGGCCGGGACGGGCGGAACGGGCGTGGCTGCCGCGCGCAGTGCGGCGAGCAGCGGCGCGATGGCTGGCTCGTGCCGCAGCGGGATGTCGCCGCCGTCCGTTTCGACCGGTACACCGGCGGAGGTGAGGACGCGGCGGACGGAGGGCAGGGTGCGGCCGCCGGCCCGGACGAGAACGGCCATCTCGTCCCACGGGACGCCGTCTTCCAGGTGTGCGCGGCGGAGGATGTCGGCGACGTTGTCGAGTTCCGCGGACGCAGTGGGGTAGGTGTACGCCTCGGTGCGTCCGCCCGGCCGCGCCGCCGTGAGGTCGCGGTGGGCGCGGACCGTGGCGGACGGGAGCCGGGTGAGCGGCATCCGCTGGGCGAGCAATCGGGTCGCGGACAGCAGTGCGGCGCCCGAGCGACGTGATGTTGTGAGCACCGCGACCGGTGCCGGACGGCCGTCCGTGCGGCGGAAGACGGCGGGGAAGTCGAGGATGCCGTTCACGTCTGCGCCGCGGAAGGTGTAGATCGACTGGTCGGGATCGCCGAACGCCACCAGGGTGCGGCCGTCACCGGCGAGCGCGCGCAGCAGCCGGGCCTGGGCGGGGTCGGTGTCCTGGTACTCGTCGACGAAGACGGCGTCGTACCGGTCGGCGAGCCGCCCGCCGGTTCCGTCGAGTTCGGCGAGGAGCGCTGCGCGGTGGACCAGTTCCGCGTAGTCGAGGACTCCTTGCATTTCCAGGACGTCCAGGTACTCGGCGAGGAACGCGGCAGCGGCACCCCAGTCCGGCCGCCCCGTGCGCCGGGCGAACTCCGCGAGGGCGTCCGGACCGAGGCCGAGCTCCCGGCTCCGGGCCAGTACGGCACGCACCTCGTCGGCGAATCCCCGGGTGGTGAGGCAGGCCCGCAGTTCGGCCGGCCAGTGCGCCACTGCACGCCCTTCGCGTTCCAGCTCGAGCTGTCCTGCGAGCAGCTCGCGCACGGCCACGTCCTGCTCGGGGCCTGAGAGCAGGCGCAGGGGTTCGCTGAACAGGTCGGCGTCCTGGTGGGCGCGGACCAGCGCGTAGCAGAACGAGTGGAAGGTGGTGGCCTGCGGCGCCCGGGCAGCCTGCACCTGGCGTCCCGGGGAGGAGACCCCGCGCCCGCCCCCTTCGATGCGCGCCGTCATCCGGTCGCGCAGTTCGACCGCCGCCTTGCGGCTGAAGGTGAGGACGAGCAAGCGCTCGGGGTCCGCGCCCCGTTCGATCCGGGCCGCGACCGCTTCGACGAGCGTCGTGGTCTTGCCGGTGCCGGGCCCGGCGAGCACGAGGAGCGGTCCCCGCCCATGGTCAACCACAGCGCGCTGGGAAGCGTCCAGGAGAGGGGGGTCCACCGGGGCCGGCGGGGTACGCACCAGCCGATACGCACCCGGGACCGTCCCTCTGTGCCCCTGCGGGCGCGGGGGAACCCCCTGCCGTACCCGACGGTGCGGTGTACGCCCGGTGGAGGAGGAGGAACTCACGTGGATCGCCGGTCCTGGTGGGTGTGCTGAGGTGAAGGGGCCGGAACGCAGGCGCGGACGGCCGGTGGGCGGGGCTGCTGACGGTGCCGGCCGGAGCCACCGCGCCGTCGGCGGTCGTGCAGACGCTAGCCCAGGGGGCGGGCGGGCCGCAGCAGGTCGGGTCCGGAGGGCTCCGGGTACTCCGTACGGGCACTGGGGGACCCATCGCACCGCTGAATGGCGGAAGCTGTCAGTTGTGAGCTCCTGTGTCCGCGGTGCCCGCGCCGCCGTCCCAGCGCGCCCGCCTCATGTCCAGGCGGGGTATGTGGTCCTCCGCGCCCCGCGGGGCTTCCCTGAGCGGGGTGCCTTCGGTGCGGTAGTGCTGGAGGGCGCTCAGTTCGTTACCGGGGAGCAGGACGCCGTCCGACCGGACCACGCGCCACCACGGAACGGCTCCCCCGTAGAGCGCCATGACCCGGCCGACCTGCCGGGGGCCGCCCTCACCGAGCCACTCGGCGACATCCCCGTACGTCATCACGCGGCCCTGCGGGATGTGCTCGGCGACGTCGAGCACCCGCTCCGCGTACTCCGGCAGTTCCGGCACCTCATCACTCATCCGACCCATCCTGCACCATGGCGCCGACAGTGCACCGACGCCGTCACGCACCGCACATACAGCGGCAAAGGGGCGTATCTCACGCACAGCACGTCCCCGCATTGCACCCTGATGCCCCCGTCTGTCGGTGTGCCGTGCCACCATCTTCCGGGCGGTGACTGGTGATACGAGATCAAGAAGAGACGGACACGACGAAGGGGCAGGGCGTGCAGCCTGCGGCGGCGAGCACCTCTGGTTCCCCGTCACGCCCGGAAGACGCTGACCGGCGCCCGGAGGCCGGCGCGGCAGACGCACCCGCACCCGCACCGGACACAGCAGAACGACGCCCCGGCGTACGCGAGCACCCGTTTGGCCCCGAACCGGCCTCCGACGACGCCCCGGCGCCCGGCAGCGCCGACGGCGGATCCGACGACGTGGACCACGTGGACCGCGTCTCGGGGGACGAACCTCTCCTGCCCGCGCGCGTCCACCGACCCTCCGACCTGACACGGCTGCTCACCGGCATCCTGGCGATCGCCGTCGTCCTGGGCGTCGCGGCTTTCGCCCACGGCACCACGTCCGGACTCGAGCAGGACATCTCCAAGGGCACCGGGCAGGCACCGGACCTCCTGGTCAAGCTCGCCGGGCTGATGTCCAGCATCGCCGTGCTGCTCGTCCCGGTCGCCTTCGCGATCGAGCGGCTGATCAAGCGCGACGGCCTCCGCATCGCGGACGGCGTCCTCGCCGCCGTGCTCGCCCACGGGGTGACGCTCGCCACCGATCTGTGGGTCGCCAGGGCCGCACCCTCTCAGATCCAGGACGCCCTGACCCAGCCGGCCTCGGGCGGCGGGCTGACCGACCCCGTCCACGGCTACCTGGCGCCCGTCATCGCCTACATGACCGCGGTCGGCATGGCGAGACGGCCGCGATGGCGCGTCGCGCTGTGGGGCGTGCTGCTGCTCGATGCCTTCGCCATGCTGGTCGCCGGGTACACGACGCCCTTCTCGATCATCCTGACCGTGCTGATCGGCTGGACCGTCGCCTACGGCACCCTCTATGCCGTCGGCTCCCCGAACGTGCGTCCCACCGGGCAGACCCTGCTGGCGGGGCTGCGCCGCGTCGGTTTCCGCCCCGTCACCGCGATGCGCGCCGAGGACTTGCCGGACGCGGCCGACCAGGGTGACCGGGGCCGCCGCTACCTGGTCACCCTGGAGGACGGCCCGCCGCTGGACGTGACCGTGGTGGACCGCGAACAGCAGGCCCAGGGCTACTTCTACCGGGTGTGGCGGCGGCTGACCCTGCGCGGCATCACCACCGGACGCTCCATCCAGTCACTGCGGCAGGCGCTGGAGCAGGAGGCACTGCTCGCGTACGCCGCCATCGCCGCCGGAGCCAACGCGCCCAGGCTGATCGCCACCTCCGAGCTCGGTCCTGACGCCGTGATGCTGGTCTACGAGCACCTCGGCGGCCACTCGCTGGACTCCATGGCGGACGAGGAGATCACCGACGACGTCGTGCACGACGCCTTCCGGCAGGTGAAGGCGCTACAGTCGCGGCGCATCGCCCACCGCAGGCTCACGGGTGACGCGATTCTGGTGGATCGTTCCGGCAAGGTCGTGCTGACGGACCTGCGCGGAGGCGAGATCGCGGCGGGCGACGTCGTGCTCCGCATGGACATCGCCCAGCTGCTGGCCACGCTGGGCCTGCGGGTGGGAGCGGAGCGGGCGGTGACCGCCGCGGTCGGGGCACTGGGCCCGGATGCGGTCGCGGACTGCCTGCCGCTGCTGCAGCCGATCGCCCTGAGCCGCTCCACCAGGGCGACGCTGCGCAGGCTCGCCCGGGAGCGCTCGCAGCGCGAACGCGAGGCGGTGCTCGCGGCGTCGGAGGCGGCGAAGGCGGCACGGGCCCAGGAGGCAGCCGCCGCGGCCGAGAGCGGTGACAAGGACGGCAAGAAGGCCGCCCGCAAGTCGCTCCGCGCGGAGAAACAGGCCGAGAAGCGGGCCATGGACGAAGCGCTGGACGAAGCCCGCGAGGAGGACCTGCTGGCCCAGATCCGCCACCAGGTACTGCTGATCCGACCCCAGGCGCCGGTCGAACCGGCCCGTCTGGAACGGATCCGCCCGCGCACGCTGGTGAGTCTGATCGCCGGAGCCATCGCCGCGTACTTCCTGCTGTCGCAGCTGACCCGGACCGACCTCACGGTGGTCAGCCAGGCGCACTGGGGGTGGGTGGCCGCCGCGGTCCTCTTCTCGGCGCTGAGCTACGTCGCCGCCGCGATGAGCCTGCTGGGCTTCGTGCCCGAGCGGGTCCCGTTCCTGCGGACCGTCGTCGCCCAGGTCGCGGGCTCGTTCGTGAAGATCGTCGCTCCCGCTGCCGTCGGCGGCGTCGCGCTCAACACCCGCTTCCTCCAGCGCTCCGGCGTACGTCCCGGACTGGCCGTGGCGAGCGTCGGCGCGTCCCAGCTCTTCGGGCTCGGCGCGCACATCCTGCTGCTGCTCGCCTTCGGCTACCTGACGGGCACGGAGAAGACCTCGTCGTTCACTCCTTCGCGTACCGTCATCGCCGGCCTGCTGACGGTTGCGGTGCTGGTACTGGTCGTGACGGCGATCCCGTTCCTGCGGAAGTTCGTCTCCACACGGCTGAGGTCACTCTTCGCCGGCGTCGTCCCCCGCATGCTGGACGTGCTCCAGCGGCCCATGAAGCTCGTCACCGGCATCGGCGGAATGCTGATGCTGACCGGCGCCTTCGTGATGTGCCTGGACGCATCGATCCGGGCCTTCGACAACGGCAACCAGCAGCTGAGCTACGCCAGCATCGCCGTGGTCTTCCTCGCCGGCAACGCACTGGGCTCCGCGGCGCCGACGCCGGGCGGCGTGGGCGCGGTGGAGGGCGCGCTCACCCTGGGACTCATCGCGGTGGGTCTGCCGCCCGAGGTCGCGGCGCCGGCCGTGCTGCTCTACCGCCTGTTGACCCTGTGGCTTCCGGTGCTTCCGGGGTGGGTGTCCTTCAACCAGCTCACCCGTCAGGGCTCTCTCTGACGGTCCGTTCCGAAGCGACCCCGAGGCGGCACGCGCCGGGGAGACGGCGGCGGGGACGGTTCCCCGCAGCCGTTCCCCGGCCCGCCGCCGACAGGCGGCCCGGCGTGCCTCGCCGCAGGATGGGGTCATGCCGACCTCCCCCAGCGACCCCTACGGCGACAGCACCGGCCACGGTCCTCCCGGCGCCGCGGGCCGCGGCCCGCACCAGGACAGGTGCGAAGCTGCCGCCGGCCCCGTCGGTGCCGCGCGGCGTGGCGGGGCCGCACGTCGTGCCGGCACGGTCCTCGCAGCAGCGTCAGCCGCCCTCCTCCTCGTCACCGCCGGCTGCTCCGAAAGCAAAAGCAGCGGTGCGGGCGGGGAAGAGGGCCGGGACCTCACGGCCCAGCAGCCGGATTGGCAGCCGTGCCCGGCGCCCTCGGAGGCCGAGGGCGGTGGTCCCGCCCCTTCACCGCTGCCCGGCGGCGCGCCGTGGGAATGCTCTTTCATCGAGGTGCCGCGCGACTGGTCCGATCCCCAGGGCGAGACCATCGAGCTGGCCCTCATCCGCGCCAAGGCACGCGACCAGTCGAAGCGGATCGGATCACTGATCTTCAACTTCGGCGGCCCCGGGGGCTCCGGGGTCAGCACCCTGCCGGCCGCCGCACCGGAATTCGAGAGGCTGCGCTCCCGCTACGACCTGGTGAGCTTCGACCCCCGCGGGGTCGGCCGCAGCCAAGCCGTCGAGTGCGCCGACGACAAGCAACTCGACGAGTACTACGCGCAGGACTTCATCCCGGACGACGCCGCCGAGGAGCAGGCCCTGGTCGACAACCTCCGCGCCTACGACGACGGGTGCGAGAAGCACTCCGGCGAGGACCTGCCGTACGTCGGCACCTCCAACGCCGCCCGCGACATGGACCTGATGCGCCAGGTCCTCGGCGACGACACGCTCCACTACTTCGGCATCTCGTACGGCACCGAACTCGGCGGCGTGTACGCCCACCTGTTCCCCAAGAACGTCGGGCGGGCCGTGTTCGACGCGGTCGTCGACCCCACCAACACCGCGGAACAGGCCTCGCTCGGTCAGGCCGCCGGCTTCCAGCTCGCCCTCACCAACTTCGCGAAGGACTGCGTCGCACGCGGCGACGCGTGCCGTCTGCCCGGTACGACGCCCGCCGAGATCCAGGGCTTCATCGTGGATCTCCTCGCCCGGCTGGAGAAGAAGCCCATCGAGGGCATCGGCGACCGCCAGCTCACCCAGACGCAGGCCACCAACGGCATCGCGCAGGCCCTGTACTCGAAGGAGTTCTGGCCGCTGCTGGAACAGGGGCTCGACGAGGCGGACGGCGGCAACGGAGCGCTCCTGCTCGCCCTGTCCGACGCGATGAACGGCCGCAGCAAGGACGGCACCTACAGCAACCTCCAGGCGGCGAACGCGGCGATCAACTGCGTGGACTACAAGTCGCGCTATTCGCTGGAGCAGACCAAGGCCAAGCTCCCGGAGTTCCGCAAGACGTCGCCCGTGTTCGGCGACTACCTCGGCTGGGGCCTGATGGGCTGCACCCAGTGGCCGGTGCCGGGGCAGTGGGAGACGCCCGACGTCAGCGCCCCGGGAGCGGCCCCGATCCTCGTCATCGGCAACACCGGTGACCCGGCGACGCCCTACGAGGGCGCCAAGGCCATGGTGGGCGAACTCGGCAAGGGCGTCGGCATCGAGCTGACGTACGAGGGAGAGGGGCACGGCTCGTACAACAGCGGCAACGCCTGCGTGCAGAAGGCCGTGGACCAGTACCTGCTGGACGGGAAGGTCCCCGCTGCCGGGACCGTGTGCCGCTGACCTCCGGCGCGACTGTCGGTGCCGCCGCCTAAGATGGCGCACCAGTCATATCGAGCTGGTGTTTCCACGGGGGGTTTGGATGTCGTTGCGTACGAGGACGGTGGCGGCGGCCGTCACGCTGGTGCTTGGCGCAGGGTCGCTGGCCGCGTGCGGTCCCGGCGGCAACGGCGCTGCGGACGCCAAGGGCCCCGCAGCGTCCTCCCCGGCCGTCTCACCGTCGGCGCAGGAGGACCATGCGGCGCCCGCGTTGCCCGCCGCGCTCACCGAGCAGCGCCCCAAGTGGAAGCCGTGCGAAGACGACGGCTGGACCTGCGCGAAGGTGAAGGTCCCGCTCGACTACGCGGCCCCGGACGGCCCGACGATCACGATCGCGCTGATCCGGCGCGAGGCGCGGGACAAGCACGGGCGGCTCGGCTCCCTGCTCTTCAACTTCGGCGGTCCGGGTGCTTCCGGCGTCCAGCTGATGCCGCTGGCGGCCGTGGAGTACGAGAAGCTCAACGCGCGTTACGACCTGGTGGGTTTCGATCCCCGCGGGGTAGCGGCCAGCTCAGGGGTCGTGTGCCGCAGCGACGAAGAGACGGAAGCATCCGCGTCGCGCGTCGACCTCACCCCCGACACCCCCGCGGAGGAAGCCGCCTACTTCAAGGACGCCGAGGCCTTCGGGGCGGGCTGTGCCAGCCGCGCGGGCACGGTGCTCGCCCACGTCGGCACCGCCAACGCCGCCCGCGACATGGACCTCATCCGCCAGGTGCTGGGCGACCGCAAGCTCAACTACTTCGGCATCTCCTACGGCACGGAGCTCGGTGCCAACTACGCCCACCTCTTCCCCGGGAACGTGGGGCGTACCGTCCTGGACGCCGTGGTGGACCCGACCGCCGACGGGACGGGCCACGCCCGCAACCAGACGATCGGCTTCCAGCGGGCCCTGGACCGCTATCTGACGAGCAACGGTGAGGACGCCAAGGCAGGCTCGGCGCGCATCGCGTCCCTGCTGAAGCGGATCGACGAGCGCCCGCTGCCGGCCGACGGCGGCCGCAAGCTGACCGAAAGCCTCGCACTCACCGGCATCGTCATGTCGCTCTACGCGAAGAGCATGTGGCCGGAGCTCACCGCGGGACTGCAGGAGGCCGATCGGACGGGCCGCGGCACCAAGCTGCTGACGCTCGCGGACCGGTACAACGACCGCGATGAGAACGGTCACTACGGCACGCAGAGCCACTCCCAGCGGGCCATCTCCTGTGTGGACTCCAAGCAGCGCCCCACTCCGGCACAGGCGAAGGCACTGCTGCCGGAGTTCGAGAAGATATCCCCGGTGTTCGGCGCGTTCCTGGCGTGGGACACGGCCGGCTGGTGCGCGAAGTGGCCGGTTCCCGGTGAGCGGGAGTCGCTCGACGTCCGCGCCGAGGGTGCCGGCCCGGTGCTGGTCGTCGGTACGACGGGCGACCCGGCGACGCCGTACGAGGGTGCTCGCCGGATGGCGGACAAACTGGGCAAGGGTGTCGGTGTGCTGGTCACCAACAAGGGTGACGGCCACGGGGGGTACAGCCCCTCGAACCCGTGCGTGACGGGCATCGTCGACGGTTACCTGCTGGACGGCAAGGTGCCGGAAAGCGGCAGGACCTGCGGCTAGTTCCTCCCGCCCGGAGCGCCGGAGGGGCCAGCCCCTGCAGGGACTGGCCCCTCCGGGCCGGAACGCCATCTACCGGAACAGCGTCTAGTAGATCGGCTTCTCCGGCTCGATCTGGTTGACCCAGCCGATCACGCCGCCACCGACGTGTACCGCGTCCGCAAAGCCAGCCGACTTCAGGACCGCCAGGACTTCCGCACTGCGGACACCCGTCTTGCAATGCAGGACGATCTTCTTGTCCTGCGGGAGACCCTGCAGGGCGTTGCCCATCAAGAACTCGTTCTTCGGGATCAGCCGCGCACCCGGGATGGAGACGATCTCGTACTCGTTGGGCTCACGGACGTCGATGATGTCGATCTCCTCGCCCTCGTCGATCCACTCCTTGAGCTGCTTGGGGGTGATCGTCGAGCCGACGGCCGCCTCCTGGGCCTCCTCCGACACGACGCCACAGAACGCCTCGTAGTCGATGAGCTCGGTGACGGTGGGGTTCTCACCGCAAACCGCGCAGTCCGGATCCTTGCGGACCTTGACCTGGCGGTACTGCATCTCCAGGGCGTCGTAGATCATCAGACGGCCGACCAGCGGCTCGCCGATGCCCGCGAGGAGCTTGATGGCCTCGTTGACCTGGATCGACCCGATGGACGCGCAGAGCACGCCCAGCACGCCGCCCTCAGCGCAGGAGGGAACCATGCCCGGCGGCGGGGGCTCCGGGTACAGGCAGCGGTAGCAGGGGCCGTGCTCGGACCAGAAGACGGAAGCCTGGCCGTCGAAGCGGTAGATCGAACCCCACACGTACGGCTTGTTGAGCAGCACGCAGGCGTCGTTCACCAGGTACCGGGTGGCGAAGTTGTCCGTGCCGTCGACGATCAGGTCGTACTGATCGAAGATCTCCATCACGTTCTCGGCTTCGAGCCGCTCTTCGTGAAGGACCACGTCGACGTACGGGTTGATGCCCGTGACGCTGTCCCGCGCGGACTCGGCCTTGGACCGGCCGATGTCCGACTGACTGTGGATGATCTGGCGCTGCAGGTTCGACTCGTCGACCTCGTCGAACTCCACGATGCCAAGCGTGCCGACTCCGGCCGCCGCCAGGTACATCAGCGCGGGCGAGCCGAGCCCGCCGGCGCCCACACACAGCACCTTGGCGTTCTTCAGCCGCTTCTGCCCGTCCATCCCGACATCCGGGATGATCAGGTGGCGGGAGTACCTGCGGACCTCGTCTACGGTGAGCTCGGCAGCCGGCTCGACCAGGGGTGGCAGCGACACGGAGACCTCATCAATACAGCTGGTCGTTGTCAGTACGGTTGTTCTGGCTGTAACAGTGCCACGCCTCTTCTCATTCCGAGACACCCGGTCCGATCCGCGAGACGATTTCGTCCCAGTAGCCGGGCAGCGCGTCGAATGCCCCGGTGTGTCCCGGACCTCTTCCCCTCCGGTCGGTGAAGAAGATCGTGCCCGCCCCCTGCCAGCGGGCGATCCGCGTGGCCTCTTCCAAATGGGTCCGCGGCACCCCGTGCACGAAGTGCGCGAATCGCTCGGGCGGGTGGCTCGCCGTCCACTGGGGCGCCTGTGACCAGCGGTAGTCGGACCACGCCCCGGAGAACGTGACGATCTGGTCGGCCACCTCGGCGTACCCCGGATGCGGGTGGATGCCGTGCCCCAGGACGAGGTGCCCACCGTCCAGCACCGTTTCCAGGGTGGCGGTGGTGCGCCGCACCTGGTGCAGGTCGGCGCGATCGGTCGGACACCGGTCCAGCAGGAAGCCGCCGACCCGGTACCACTCGAGGTAGCGGTGGGCATCGGAAACGATCTCGGCGAAGGACCGGGCACCGTGCTGGAGGTCGAGGTGCCCGAGCACCTTGATGCCCGCGTTGCGCAGCTTGCCCGCGGCCTCCAGACAGTGCGGGTCGGGCCGGCAGCCGGGCCCTTCCGCGACGTTGAGGACCGCCCAGTGCAGGGGGGTGCCCGGCCGGGTCAGCTCGGCCCATTCGACCGGGGCGACGAGCGGATGGGCATACCCGGGGACACCGAAGCCGAGCCGATCGGCGCCCGTGGCCGAGAGCGTGGCGTCCGTGGTCAGATGCGGCATGCCGCCTCCATCCAGATGTCCGCGAGGGACTCCTCCAGGTTGATGCGGGGGCGCCATCCCAGGCGATCGCGGGCGGTCCGTACGTCCGCCTGCTGCCAGCTGCCGCAGCCGTCGGGGTACGGGAACGGCGCGGTGCCCAGCTGCTCGGTTACGGACTCCGGGCCGCGCGGGGGCACGATGACCGGGTGTCCCGGGTGTCCCGGGCGGCCGTGGGGGGCGTCGAGCTCGTGGAGCGCCCCCGCGTAGCCCGCGACTCGGGCGAGCACGGCCGCGGCGTCGCGCAGCCGGACCGCCCGGCCGGTGCCGATGTTGACGACGCCCTGGGCGGCGGACAGGGAGGCGGCGTGCACGGCGCGCGCCACGTCCCTTACGTCGACGAAGTCGCGCTGGACACCGAGACCGCTGAGCTTCAGCTCACCGTCACCGGCCTGCATGGCGCGGCGCATGGCTTCGGCGAGCCGGCCGAGGGGAGATCCGGCCGGGGTGCCCGGGCCCACCGGGGAGAAGACGCGGAGCACGACCGCGTCCAAGCCCGAGCCCAGCACGAGCTCCGTGGCGGCGAGCTTGGAGACGCCGTACGGACCGCCGGGGCGCGGCACGGCGTCCTCGGCGGTCGACGAGCCGGGCTGCGAGGGGCCGTACTCGGATGCGCAGCCGAGCTGGACGAGCCGGGCACCGCATCCGCTGCGGCGCAGGGCTTCGCAGACGGTGGCGACGGACACGGTGTTGTGCCGGGTGAGCTCGCGGGCACCGCCGCGGGTGGCGCCCGCGCAGTTGATCACGACGCCCGGGTGGACGGCGTCCAGGAAGCGGGTGAGCGCCCCCGGGCTGCCGCCCGCGAGGTCGAACCTCACGTCGGCGTCGTCCCCGCGGCCCAGCGCGGTCAGGTGCACGGCCGGGTCGGCGAGCAGCCGGTCGGCGACGAACCGGCCGAGGAAACCATTGGCTCCGAGCAGCAGCACCCTCATAGCGCGGCTCCCCGGGGCCGACGGGCCGGAACTGGGTCGTGCAAGGTCATGGTCGTTCTTCTCCTCAGGGGTGGACGGTGATGGGTGTACGCCCGCGGCGTCGGCTCCGCGGGAATGCGGTGGTCAGGTCGTGGTGCGGACGGTCCAGGTCGTGGTGCGGACGGGGTCGGGTTCAGGTGGTGTGCGCGGAGGCCCGGGAGAGCACGGCCGTCGCGTGGACCAGCAGCCCGACGGCGGCCGTGCCGCACGCGAGGGCCGGTACGGCCCCCGTACCGCAGGCGTCGACGACCGCCTCGACGGGCCGGGCCAGGCCGCTTCCGGGCACCAGGCGTCCGCCGAGGAGGCAGGCCAGGGCGAGCGCCTCGCCGGCGCAGGCCACGGCGAGCCCGGTGGCCGCGGACTCCGCGAAGCCGTGCACGGTGAGCAGCCGCGCGAGGTACAGCAGCAGGCCGAGGGCGACAACCGGGACGAGCGCCACGGGCAGCAGCAGGGAGACCAGGACGAGCAGCCCGGTGAGTGCCCCGGCGTAGAGCGCAACGGTCGCGAGCAGCAGGGGACGCGTGCCGGCGGCGAACTCCTTCAGTCCGCGACTGTCCCCGAGCCGGCGCCTGGCCTGCCCGGAGAACAGCCGGGCGGACCAGGCAGCGGGGGCCACGGCGAGGGCCAGCCCCACGAGCGGGCCGGGGGTGAGCAGCAAGGGACTGCCCGCCGGTGACACAGGCGCGGCCGGCCCGGCGCCCGCGAGCCGGTCCGTCAACGCGTCACCGAACAGCGTGTACGCGGCGAGCCAGCACACCAGCAGGCGGGTGGCGTGCACGGTGCGGCCCGCCACCCGGAGGGGGCCGTGCCGCAGGCTCCACACCACGGCGACGGCGAGACCGCTCATGCACACCGCGCCGGTGACGAGCCGGGCGCCGCCGTCGGTGAGCCGCAGCGCCACGACGGAGATGACCGCGACGGCGCCCGGCAGCAGCGCCGGAGCGGTGCGCCCGACGACGGCACGGGGAGGTTCGCCCGCCACGGGCTGTGGCCCGGCGTCGCCGCGCGGCACTCGGGCGTAGAGCTCTTCGGCGAGCGAGAAGACGTCACGGTGCCGGAAGCGGGCGGCCGTGCGGTCGGTCACGCCGTGCGCCTCCAGCCCGGCGGCGATCTCCAGCGGGTCGACGGCCCGTTCACACAGCTCGCGATGGCGGTGCATCAGTGTCTTCACCGGGTCCGCGGGCCCGCGGCGGACCGGCGTGCTGCGGGAGCCCGCGTTCGCCACGCCGGCGGGCTCCCCGCCCCGGGACTCCCGGGAATGGGTACCCCCCGCTCCGGGGCTGCCGGTCGCCGCGGGCTTGTGGGGTCGGGCGTCCGGGAACGCGTCGGCCAGGGCGACCGAGCGCTGCTCGGTGTCCGATGACGGCTCGGGGGGCTGCTCGGCGGAATCCGGGGGCGGTGTTGCACGGGGGTCAGGCATCGCTGGCTCCTGGGGCGGCTGCAGTGGCCATCGGGGCGGGGTCCGCCCAGCGGGGGAGTGTGCGGCCGCCGGTCCAGTGGCCGGGCACGTGGGCTTCCGCGGGCAGGGCGAAGGGCAGCGGGGCACCGTGGGCGTCTACGGCTTCCGCCTCGCGCCGGACCGGGCTGCGGGAGATGAGCTCCAGGTAGATGTCGCGGAACGCCGCGAGGTTCTGCTCGACGGTGAAGAGTTCGAGTGCCCGGGCCCGGGCAGCGGCGCCCAGTCGTCCTCGGCGCTCCGGATCCCGGAGCAGTGCGAGGCAGGCGTCGGCGAGTGCCCGTGGGTTGCGCGGGGGCACCACCAGGCCCGTACCGCCGATGACTTCGACGACGGCGCCGACGTCGGTCGACACCGTGGCACGGCCGCAGAACATGGCCTCGACGAGGCTTATGGGGAAGCCTTCGACGACGCTGGACAGGACGACGACCGCTCCGGCGGCGTAGGCGTCGGCGACGTGCGGGGCTTCGGGTCCGCCGATCTCCTCGAAGGCGACCGGATTGTCGCCGACCGCGTGTGCGTCGACCGCCTCGTCGGGGAAGAGCTGCGCCGCGAGGGCCTTGCAGTGGGCAAGGTAGGTGCGCGCGTCCTGCCCCTGTACCGGCGCGCTGATGATCCGCAGCCTGGCCTCGCGCTCCTCCTTGCGCACCTCCGCGAAGGCGTGCAGCAGCGCGATCAGGTCCTTGGCCGGCTCGACCCTGCCGACCCAGACCAGGGTGTCCGGGTCGCCGGCGTCTCCGCCCTCCCCCACGGAGCTGAACCTGTCGGCCTCCATGCCGGGGTATACCGTGCGGAGGCGGTCCCGGTCTGCGCCGCACTTCTCCTGCCAGCTCCGCGCGTGGAGGTTCCCCGGGGTGATGACGGACGCCATCCGGTAGACCTCCTGTGCCAGGCACCGGTGGAAGCCCCCGAGCAGGGCGCGTACGGGGGCACCGAGCGTCCCGTCGGCTGCCGCGAGGTAGTGCGCACGCAACTGGACGCCGTATTCGGTGACCAGCAGCGGGGTACCGAAGAAGCGTTTGGCCAGGAGGCCGGGCAGCGCGGCGGTGCCGCCGGACGCCGCGTGGCAGAGGTCGACCGCCCCGAGCGAGTCGTCCGCGTACCAGTCGAGCGACAGCGGGCGGAGCGCGCGCTCCAGCTGGTCGGTGAGGACGAGGTAGTCCGGGACGGTGGCGGCGTGCGCGGCGCGGAGTGCGCCCGGGGCGCGGCAGGCGGACTCGAGGGTACGGACGGCGAGTTCCGAGCGGAGCGCGACGGGCAGTCCGCCGTGCTCCCGGGCGAGTTCGGCGAGTCCGTACAGGCCGTCGGCGAACCCTTCCGCACCGGATGCGGAGGTGACGGCGGCGGCCAGTTCCATGAGGTGGTGTGCGAACCGCTGCCGCTCGCGGCGGCCGTACGTCCAGCCGCCGCCCGCGACCACACGCCTGCACAGGCGCCTCGGACCGCTCCTGCCGAGCGGTTCCTCGGATGCCCACAACGGCGCGGTGCGGACCCGTTGCACCTGGGGCGGAAGCTCGATCCAGCCGCCGTCCTCCTGCTCGGCACTTCGGCTGAGCGCGTAGATGTCGAACTCGTGCTGCACGAGGCCCCGCACGAGCCGGTCGCACCAGAGCCTGGACTCACCGGTCGCGAACGGATAACCACCCTCCGTGAGCAGTCCGATCCGCACGAGCGCACCCCCGATCTCCTGTGTTGGGAAGGCCGCCCTCGATCCGGCGGCCTGCAGCGGGAAGACGCTATGCGGACATGCCGGTGGGGAGGGGGGGGGAGGGGTGGTCGTGCCCCACAGCAAGGGAGGAGGAAGGGAGACTCCCGCGC
>NZ_JBHZCF010000001.1:190758-248759 GCF_042755225.1 Streptomyces sp. NPDC059169
CCTCGGGTTTTTGGGGGGGGGGAGGTGCCTCGGGGGTGGGGGGGGGGGGGGGGGAAGGGACGGGGGGGGAGGGGGGGGGGGGGTGGTGGTTGTTCCCCCCCCCCCCCACCGGAAGGGGTGAATGCACGTAACTTTCGCGCTCTCGTAGCGTTCGGTCGCGCTACAAGCGGGTTCCCTTACGTTCCGTCAAGCCGCGGGAGGTTCCGACCCGCGGCTCGTGAGCCTGCTCGCACGCCCCCGGCGCGTCACGTGCGCGAGGGACACACCCCGTGCAGCGGGGTCCACGGGACGGCGCGAGCGGGCGCACGCCTCCCGGCCCGCGCCGCATCGGCCCGGTGCCGGCGACGCCTGCGGCGGGGTCGGGTCACCTGCCCGCACGCGTCCCCCCGAAGGGCGCCGACCCCACCCCGGTGCCGGCGCCCGCGACCGTGCGCGGCTCGTGACCCGGGGCGTGCCGGAGCTGCCCCGGGCCGGGGGTCACTCCTGCGCCGCGGGGCCGGAGGGGCTCAGAGGGTGCGCTCCAGGCGATCCGCCACGACCTTCACGAAGCGCGCCGGGTCGGCGGGCCTGCCACCCTCGGCCAGCAGGGCCAGGGAGTAGAGCAGTTCGGCGGTCTCGGTGAGGCCGGACCGGTCCTCGCGCTCCCCGTACGCCTGGTTCAGTCCCTTCACCAGTTGGTGGTCGGGGTTGAGTTCGAGGATCCGCTTGTTGCGCGGCACCTCCTGCCCCATGGCCCGGTACATGTTCTCCAACGCGGGCGTCAGGTCGTGGGCGTCCGCGACGACGCAGGCCGGCGACACCGTCAGGCGGGACGACAGGCGTACTTCCTTGACGTCCTCGTCGAGCTGCTCCTTCATCCAACCGAGCAGGCCCGCGTACTCCTCCGCCTGCTTCTCCCGTTCGCCCTCGGACTTCCCGTCCTCGTGCGCACCGAGATCGATCTCGCCCTTGGCGATGGACTGCAGCCGCTTGCCCTCGAACTCGCCCACCGCGTCGACCCACACCTCGTCGACGGGGTCCGTGAGCAGCAGGACCTCGATGCCCCGCTCCCGGAACGCCTCCATGTGCGGGGAGTTGTCGATGCTCTGCCGGGACTCGCCGGTGATGTAGTAGATGTCCTCCTGCCCGTCGCGCATCCGCTCCACGTACTGCTTCAGCGTGACCGTGCCGTCCTCGTCGTGCGTGGTCGCGAACGACGACACCGCGAGAACGGCGTCGCGGTTGTCGGCGTCGGTGACCAGCCCCTCCTTCACCACCGCGCCGAACTCCCGCCAGAACGTGGCGTAGCGCTCGGCGTCGTCGGCCAACATGCCCTTGACCGACGACAGCACCTTCTTCGTCAGCCGTCGCTGCATCATGCGGATGTGCCGGTCCTGCTGGAGGATCTCCCGGGACACGTTCAGCGAGAGGTCCTGCGCGTCCACCACTCCCTTGACGAAGCGGAGGTAGGGCGGCAGCAGCTCTTCGCAGTCGTCCATGATGAACACGCGCTTCACGTAGAGCTGCACCCCGCGCTTGAAGTCCTGCGTGAACAGGTCGTGCGGGGCGTGCGACGGGATGAACAGCAGGGCCTGGTACTCGAAGGTCCCCTCGGCCTGCAGCTGGACGGTCTCCAGCGGGTCGCGCCAGTCGTGGCTGATGTGCTTGTACAGCTCGTGGTACTCGTCCTCGGACACCTCGCTGCGGGAACGGGCCCACAGCGCCTTCATCGAGTTCAGCGTCTCGGGTTCGGCCGCCGCTTCCCCCTCGTTCCCCGGCTGGCCGACCAGCCTGACCGGCCAGGTGATGAAGTCCGAGTAACGCTTGACGATCTCCTTGATCTTCCAGGGCGAGGTGTAGTCGTGCATCTGGTCGTCGGCATCGGCCGGCTTGAGGTGCAGCGTGACCGAGGTGCCCTGCGGCGCGCCGTCGACCTCCTCCAGGGTGTACGTGCCCTCGCCTCGGGACGTCCAGCGGGTGCCCTTCCCCTCGCCCGCGCGCCGCGTCACGAGGGTGACCTCGTCCGCCACCATGAAGCCGGAGTAGAAGCCGACGCCGAACTGACCGATCAGTCCCTCTGCACCGGCCGCGTCCTTCGCCTCCCGCAACTCACGGAGGAATTCCGCCGTACCCGAGTTGGCGATGGTGCCGATGAGCTGCCCGACCTCGTCGTACGACATCCCGATGCCGTTGTCTCGCACCGTGAGCGTGCGGGCGTCCTCATCGATCTCGATCTCGACGTGCAGGTCGGAGACGTCGGCGTCGAGTGAGTCGTCCCGCAGTGCGGCAAGACGCAGCTTGTCCAGCGCGTCGGAGGCATTGGAGACGAGCTCACGGAGGAAGACGTCCTTGTTCGAGTAGATCGAGTGGATCATCAACTGGAGCAGCTGACGGGCCTCTACCTGGAACTCAAACGTTTCTGTCGGCATGGTTCGCGATTACCTCACTTGGTCCGTTGATCGCCGGTCATCGGC
Organism: Streptomyces sp. NPDC059169; assembly: GCF_042755225.1. Classification (NCBI taxonomy): domain Bacteria; kingdom Bacillati; phylum Actinomycetota; class Actinomycetes; order Kitasatosporales; family Streptomycetaceae; genus Streptomyces; species Streptomyces sp. NPDC059169. The sequence continues at coordinate 193,212 of NZ_JBHZCF010000001.1, forward strand.
ACAGTCACTCTAATAAGAGCGTAGAAAGCCGACGTCGGATGCACGAAAACCCCCAGGATCGTGCAGGGCAGGAACCCCTGCCGCAGCGCGGAAGGCGCCCCGGCGCCGGCGGGTCGCGTCCCTCCCCGCCGCGGGCGACTGCCGGAGCCGTACGCACCGCAGACCCAACGCTCGGCCGGTCGGGAGACGGCCCCGCCCACCGAGGTGGTCACGACTCAATCGCCGGGGTGCGCCCACGGATTGATGCGGCACTTGATGCCGTCGATGTTGAGCGACTTGGTCTGCTGCTGCATCACGGGGGCGAGCGCGCCGGCCGTCCTGCAGTTCACGTGGCCGTGCCCGAGACGGTGTCCGACCTCGTGGTTGATGAGCATCTGGCGGTACGGGAGCATCTGCTTGGCCCCGTAGCTCGCCGCTCCCTGCGCCCAGCGGTACGCGTTGATCATCACGCGCTCGGTGTCGGCGGAGTTACAGGACACGTTGTCGACGCTGGTGTCCAGTTCGGACTTCGCGCACCAGATGTGGGTGGTCGCGGGACTGGCCAGGGTGATCACGAACTCGGGCTCTCCCGAGGAGATCCGTTCGAAGGTCATCGCGCCGCCGTGCGCCCAGCTCCGCTCGTCGTTGAGCGTCTGCTGAACGGCCTGCGCGAACAGCTTCCCGTCCAGGCCGAGGCCCTGCTCCACGTCCACCCGGTAGCGGACTTTCCTGCCCTTACCGGGAGCCTTGTCGAAACCCGCAACGGCGTCGAACGTGCCGGGACCTTTGAGCTTGGGGTTCAAGGGGAACTGCCGGGTCATCAACTGGGCGTACGTGAGTGGCGCGGCCGGAGCCGGCCGGGGCGGGACGCCCCGCTGGTCGGAACGTGACGCGGTGCCGCCGTCGGTTCCCCGGTCCGCCTCGCCCGCGGCTTGCTCGGCGGGTGCATCGGTATCGGTGCCGGTGACCTGCCCGGCCACGACCACCGCGAGCACGGTGGTCACGGCGGCGGCCGCGATCCCGGTGATCGTACGGCCCTTGCCCGTCCTTCCGGAGGCTTCGCCTGACGGCGCGGACTCCGTGTCCTCGCCCTCACGCCGCCCCCGTTCGCCGGTGGTCTTGTCGAAGGCTTCGACGAACTCGCGCCGCGGACCGGGGATCCTGGCCCCGGCACCGATCGGCGGGCCCTGGCGCGAGGGCTGCGCAACCGGCGGGCGCGGGTCGGTGGTGGTGGCGGCGTTGCCGTGCGGGGCACCCTGCCAGTCCCCGTAGCGCTGTGTGGTCCGCTGAACGCCCCACCCCCCGCCCGCTTCGTGCTGCTCGGGATGCCCGCCGCGGACCTGCGGAACGCCGTGTGCCGGGGTGCCGTACCCGGAGGCGCTCGCGTGCTGGTCCGTGCCCGCGGCGGGGCGGCGCCGGCGACCGGTGCCCGGACCGGGACCGGCCGCTGCCGTGGCGTCGGCGGTGGCGCTCCCGGTATCGGAGGCCCTGGGTGCGGGGCCCTTGCGGCTGTGTCGTCCCACGCGCCCGATCAGCTCCTGCCAATGTCGTCGACCAAATCCCGTACGGCCTCGGCGACCGTCTCCGGGTACTCCATCATGGCGACGTGCCCGGCGTCCGGAAGAGTCAGCAACCGTGATGCGCGGAACGCCGCGGCAGCCTTGCCCGCCATCCGGTACGCGACGAGTTGGTCGCGGCCCCCGTAGACCAGCAGGGTGGGCGCGAGCACCCGCTCGGCCTGCCGCCACAGCCCGTGCTGCCCGCCGAGCGTGTACGCATCGACGACTCCGCGCGCCGAACGCGTCATCGCGTCCCAGAAGTACGGCAGCTCGAGACGCCGCTCCATCTCTTCCACGGCGTGCAGGAAGGCCTGGTCGGTGACGCGGCCCGGATCTCCGTAACAGAGGGCCAGCACCCCGCGCACCCGCATCTCGGGCGTCCAGTCCTTCGTCAGTCGCCGCAGCAACGGCGCGGCACCCGGCAGGGCCATCGCGGCGGTGGGCCAGGCGCTGCGCTGTGCGCGGAGCTCGGGGAGGGCCGGGGAGACCAGGGTGAGGGTGCGCACCAGGTCGGGGCGCACGGCGGCGACGCGCGTGCTGACGGCTCCGCCCAGCGAGTTCGCGATCAGGTGGACCGGGCCGCGCCCGCGCGCGTCGAGCAGTCTGATGACGGCCCGCGCGTGGGCGGTGACCGAGTAGTCGCCGTCGTCGGGCGGCGGCGAGTCCCCGAAGCCGGGCAGGTCGACGGCTTCCCCGTCCACCGTGTCCTCGAGGTGGCGCATCAGCGCCGTCCAGTTCTGCGAGGAGCCGCCGAGCCCGTGGACGAAGAGGGCCGGCGGCAGTCCGGAGCTCGCCGGGGGCCGGGCACGCACGGTGAGCGTCAGACCGGGAAGCGCGACGGAACGCAGCTCCTCGCCCTCGGCGACCCGCACGGCACGGATCCGCGGGGCCAGTGCGGCAGCGCGGGTTCCCGGCAGCTCGGTCGAAGACATGGGGGCAATGTTACGAGACGATCACGCGACGTTTCCTGTGTTCGCGGTCACAGATCGCATAGCGTCGGGCCCTGCTTGCTTCTAGGCTCTCCATAGGGGTAGTCGCCCCCAGGTCCCGTGCTGTACACGGAAGGGATCAAAATGGCTGTCGACCCGACCGACCCGGAGACGTTCGCAGAAGACGACCAGGGCCGGTCCATCGTGCTCGAGGAACTGGACGAGCTCGACGAGGAGACTCCGGAGGCAGACGCCGCGGAGCAGCACACCGAGCTGCAACAGCGCAGCGACGAGCCGCTCACCCGTATCAATCCGACCGCGGCGAACGAGGCGGACGCGGTGGAGCAGGCGCGCGTGGTAGCCCTCGACGAGGACGACTATCGCTGAATTGTTCGCATCTGCAGGTCCCCCGGCTACCGCAGGCGTCCGGTACGTGAAATTCTGCGCTCGCACCGCGCACTCCTCGGTTACCCGAAAGTACGATGGCGGGCGCGAGTGCACAGGACGCGCACGCAACACTGTGCTTGTGACATCGAACGTGGGAGGCGGCGTGACAGCCATCGAGCAGACAGAGGCGGCGCGCCCGAGGGGCACGCGCCTGCCGCGCCGTGCCCGACGCAATCAGCTCCTGGGCGCGGCCCAAGAGGTGTTTGTCGCGCAGGGCTACCACTCGGCGGCGATGGACGACATCGCCGAGCGCGCCGGTGTCAGCAAGCCGGTGCTGTACCAGCACTTCCCCGGGAAGCTGGAGCTGTACCTGGCGCTCCTGGACCAGCACTGCGAGTCGCTGCTGCAGGCCGTGCGCACGGCGCTGGCCTCGACGACGGACAACAAGCTCAGGGTCGCCGCGACCATGGACGCGTACTTCGCGTACGTGGAGGACGAGGGTGGTGCGTTCCGCCTGGTCTTCGAGTCGGACCTGACGAACGAGCCGGCGGTGCGCGAGCGGGTCGAGCGGGTCTCCCTCCAGTGCGCTGAGGCGATCTCCGAGGTGATCGAGGAGGACACCGGGCTGTCCAGCGACGAGTCCATGCTGCTCGCCGTCGGGCTGGGCGGGGTGTCGCAGGTGGTGGCCAGGTACTGGCTCTCCAGCGGGTCCGTGATCCCGCGGGAGAAGGCGGTGCAGCTGCTCACGTCGCTGGCGTGGCGGGGCATCGCCGGTTTCCCGCTGCACTCGGGCGAGGGCCAGGGCGAGGGCGGTGGCGAGGGCCGCTGAGCGCTGTGTTCGCTGCTGGCGTGCACGGTGGGACCGTGTGACGTCCCCTCACCGGGCTAATGTGTGCTGCGTACCGCGCGGGTGACCGCGCATCGCTGACCGTTCGGAGGGACATAGCCGTGGAGGTCAAGATCGGCGTGCAGCACGCGCCCCGGGAGATCGTTCTGGAGTGCGGCCAGACCGCCGAGGACGTCGAGCGCGCGGTTGCCGACGCGTTGGCGGGCAAGGCGGCGCTGCTCGCCCTGACGGACGACAAGGGCCGCAAGGTGCTGGTACCGGCGGACCGCATCGCGTACGTCGAGATCGGCGAGCCGGCCACGCGCCGCGTGGGCTTCGGCACCGTCTGACGACGCACGTGGAAGGGCCCGGCAGCATGGCAAGAGTTGCGCTGCCGGGCCCTTCCACGTGCGTACGGCCGTGCCACCGGCACCTGCTGTGGCCAGGGTTGCACCCGGGTGGCTCCGGGTAGGACGGGCTACGACCCGATTTGCCCGCCCGGCGTCCGTGAGGTGATCCGTGGTGATCCTGGAAGCACTCGGCTCCGTCCTGCTCGGATGCGCAATGGCCTGGGCAGCCGCGCGACGGTTTCCGGACCGCCTCCCGGCCACCCGCCTCGTGTATGCGACCGGTGCGCTGGGTGCCCTCTTCGGCGCCGGTCTGACGAACGCCGCGCTCGGCCCCGGCCATGCGCTCGGCACGTTGATCGGCGCCCTCGCCGTCGGAGCGGTCACGCTGTCGTTGCTGGTCCGCCCCACACCCCGGCGACTGCGCCGATCAGCCGTCGTCTGAGCTCACCGCCGGCCGGTAGCCCCGTGCGGGCCCGCCGACCCGCCGTCCGTCACGCCGCCAGCCCCAGGGCGGCCATCCGCCTCGTGTGCGCCTTGGTGATGCGGGTGAACATCTCACCGACCGCCGCGAGGTCGAAGCCGTCCGCGACCCCGCCGACGAGCATGGTGGACAGTGCGTCCCGCTCCGCGACGACCCGCTGGGCCTGGGACAACGCCTCCCCCATAAGCCGGCGGGCCCAGAGCGCGAGCCGACCGCCCACCCGTGGCTCCGCCTCGATGGCGGCGCGCACCTTCTCCACGGCGAAGTTGCCGTGGCCCGTGTCGTCGAGCACCGAGAGCACCAGGTCACGGGTGTCGGAGTCCAGCCGTACCGCGACCTCCCGGTAGAAGTCGCTGGCGATCGAGTCGCCGACGTAGGCCTTGACGAGGCCCTCGAGCCAGTCGGACGGTGCGGTCTGGCGGTGGAACTCGTCCAGGGCCGCCGCGAACGGCTCCATGGCCTTGGTCGGCTCCTCGCCAATCGCGGCCAGCCGGTCCCGCAGCTGCTCGAAGTGGTGGAACTCGGCGGAGGCCATCTTCGCCAGCTCCGCCTTGTCGGCCAGCGTGGGTGCCAGCTTCGCGTCCTCGGCGAGCCTCTCGAAGGCGGCCAGCTCCCCGTAGGCGAGGGCTCCGAGGAGGTCCACTACGGCAGCGCGGTACTGGGGTTCGGCGGAGGCCGCCGCCCAGTCCTGGGCGGCGATCCCGGTGAGTTCTTCGGCTGCGTCGGCGGTGGGCGGGGTGGCGTTGTCAGGCGTCTCCATGGAGCGCACAATAGCCCGCCGGTCGCACCGCGGAAGTGCCTGGTCAGCACCTGCCGCGACACGGTTCCCGGGAATTCGGCCAACACAGATGCGCGAATCCGGGGTACAGTGGTATTAAGCCTGCCGGATATCTCGGCGGGCCCTCTGAATGAGGATGCCCGGTCGGTGGCCCGATCGGCTCCGACCCGACAGCCCTCCGTGCGCTTTGCCACGAGAGGGGCCCTCAGCGGCACGAGCGCTCGAGCGACGGCAGTGGTCCCGCGCCTTCCGGCCAATCCACGGCCGGTCCAGTACCCAGGTGTGGTAAGACCCCCAGCGTTCGCCTCGCGCCGCGTCTCACAGAAGAGGCAACACCCTGACTACGCAGGCCAAAACTTTCCGAGAGCTCGGGATCCTTCCCGAGACCGCCGAGGCCCTCGAAGCCGTCGGCATCACCAGTCCCTTCCCGATCCAGGAGATGACCCTCCCGGTCGCCCTCTCCGGCACCGACGTCATCGGCCAGGCCAAGACCGGCACCGGCAAGACCCTCGGCTTCGGTCTTCCGCTGCTGGAGCGCGTCACCGTGCCCGCGGACGTCGAGGCCGGCCGCGCCACGCCCGAGCAGCTGACGGACGCGCCGCAGGCGCTCGTGGTCGTCCCCACCCGCGAGCTGTGCACCCAGGTCACCAATGACCTGCTGACCGCCGGCAAGGTGCGCAACGTCCGCGTGCTCGCGATCTACGGCGGTCGTGCGTACGAACCGCAGGTCGAGGCCCTCAAGAAGGGCGTGGACGTCGTGGTGGGCACGCCCGGCCGTCTGCTGGACCTCGCCGGCCAGAAGAAGCTGAACCTGTCCCACGTCAAGGCCCTCGTCCTCGACGAGGCGGACGAGATGCTCGACCTGGGCTTCCTGCCGGACGTCGAGAAGATCATCCAGCTTCTCCCGGTGAGGCGCCAGACCATGCTGTTCTCGGCCACCATGCCGGGTGCGGTGATCGGTCTCGCCCGCCGCTACATGTCGCAGCCCACCCACATCCGTGCGACGGCACCCGACGACCAGGGCGCGACCGTCGCGAACATCACCCAGCGCGTGTACCGGGCGCACTCGATGGACAAGCCCGAGATGGTCGCGAGGATGCTGCAGGCCGAGGACCGCGGTCTGGCGATGATCTTCTGTCGCACCAAGCGTACGGCCGCTGACATCGCGGACCAGCTCGCCCGCCGCGGCTTCGCCTCGGGCGCGGTCCACGGCGACCTCGGCCAGGGGGCGCGTGAGCAGGCGCTCCGTGCGTTCCGCAACGGCAAGGTGGACGTGCTCGTCTGCACCGATGTCGCGGCGCGCGGCATCGACGTCGAGGGCGTCACGCACGTGATCAACTACCAGTCGCCCGAGGACGAGAAGACGTACCTCCACCGCATCGGCCGTACCGGCCGCGCAGGGGCGTCCGGCACGGCGGTGACGCTGGTCGACTGGGACGACATCCCGCGCTGGCAGCTGATCAACAAGGCGCTTGACCTGGACTTCAACGACCCGGTCGAGACCTACTCGACGTCCGCCCACCTCTTCGAGGAGCTGGGGATCCCCGAGGGCACCAAGGGCGTCCTCCCGCGTGCCGAGCGCACCCGTGCGGGCCTCGACGCGGAGGAGCTGGAGGACCTCGGCGAGCCGGGCGGCCGTGGTGCCCGGTCCGCGCGCGGCAAGACGGAGGAGCCGCCGGCCCGTACGCGTACGCCGCGCCAGCGACGCCGCACCCGCGGTGGGGCCCCCGTGGCCGAGGGCGAGACCGCGGCCGAGCAGGCCGTGGGGACGGTGGAGGAGACGCGCGCCCCGCGTCGTCGTCGCCGCACCCGGGCGGGCGTCGCCGACACCGCGACCGCAGTCGAGACCACGACGGCAGTCGAGACCGAGCCGGCCCCGCAGGACACCGCTCAGGACGAGCCCGCCAAGCCCCGCCGACGCCGCACCCGCGCCGCCGCACCCAAGAGCGAGGCCGCAGCCGAGGTCGCAACGGAGGAGCCCACCAAGCCCCGCCGCCGCACCCGCGCCAAGACCGCCCAGCCGGAGGCGTGATCCTGCGCTGAGGGCCCGTCACCCCCGCCCGGGGTGACGGGCTCCAGTCGTTGTGTTCGTCAACGGCACCCGCACGGGCCGCCGGACGTGGGCGACCGTTAGCCTCGTCCCATGAGTCGGCCGCCCACCTTCATTCCCCCAGCCTGCGCCCGGAGCCGCATGCTCCGCACTGCCCGCGGAGAGTTCGCCGTTCTGGACGCGACCCCCTCCGGGGCCGCGCCCCGCGGAACCGCGATGCTCCTGCCCGGGTACACCGGCAGCAAGGAGGACTTCATCGCGATGCTGGAACCGCTCGCCTCGGCCGGCTTCCGGGCCGTCGCGGTCGACGGGCGGGGGCAGTACGAGAGCAGCGGCCCGGACGACCAGGCGGCCTACGCGCAGTCCGAGTTGGCGAGGGACGTGCTCGCCCAGGCGGCGGCCGTCGGCGACGGCCCGGTCCACCTCGTCGGGCATTCGATGGGCGGTCAGGTCGCCCGCGCCGCGGTGCTCCTCGATGCCCGTCCCTTCCTGTCGCTCACCCTGATGTCCTCCGGACCGGCCAGGATCGCCCCGGATCAGCGGCACAAGGTCGAGCTGTTGGGCGATGCCCTCGCGGTGATGGACATGGGGCAGGTGTGGGAGGCGATGCGAGCGTTCGACCCGCCGGAGGAGGCCGACCACGACGGTGAGTCCCTGCGGCGCCGCTGGATACGGCACAACCCGGCGCAGTTGCTGGCCACGGGCCGCCAGCTGACCGTGGAACCGGATCGCGTGGACGAACTCGCCGCGCTGGGTCCGCTGCCCACGCACGTGCTGTCCGGTGAGCGGGACGACACCTGGCCGGTGCCGCTGCTCGACGAGATGGCGGTGCGGCTGGGCGCGCACCGCACGGTCGTCGACGGCGCGGAGCACTCGCCGAACACCGACCGCCCGGTGGAGACCGCTGCGGCGCTGGTCGCCTTCTGGGATCAGAACTGACCCTGGAGGTGCTGCCAGAACCCGTCCCGCAGGGCCCGGCGCAGGTGGGCATAGCCGCGCAGCGAGTGGCCCAGCAGCTTCTCGGCCTCGATGAGCAGGTCCTGGTCCACCGACCCCGGTAGATAGGGGTGGCCGGGCATCAGCTCCAGCATCTGCTCACCGCCGCGCTCGACCAGCCAGGTGGCGGCGATCTGGGCGCCGACGAAGCGGACGTCCTCACGGGACGGCGGAGGGCTGTCGTCCTCGTAGGTGGTCACGGGCCGCCGCGTCACATAGGGACGGCAGAACTCGAGGTCGAAGGTGCGCTGGCTGTCGACCTCCCACAGCAGGGGTTCGGCCTGGTTGCGCCCCTCGGCCGCCTCGATCCCCCACAGGTGGACGCGGGCGCCGTAGCCCTGGGCCGCCTCCACGGCGGGGACGAGGTCCTCGTCCCCGCCGACGAGTGCCGCGTCGCTGATCGCCCGGTGGCGGGCCAGGGACTCCAGGTCCGAGCGGATCAGGGAGTCGACGCCCTTCTGCTGGTTGTTGGCGTTCAGGTTGCCCAGCCGCACCTTGACGTCGGGCAGCTCTGCTATGGACTGCTGCTCGGGGGTGTGGATGCGGCGCCGTGCCCCGTCGTACCAGTACACCCGCAGCAGCCGGCTGTCGGCGAAGATCGTGCGGGCCGTGTCGATGAACGCTTCGATGAGCCCTTCGGCGTCGAGGTCGAAGGAGCGCCGGTCTTCGGTGCCCGCAACAAGCAACCCCGCCGCAGCATAGACGTAACCGGCGTCGACGAAGATGGCATGTGTGGACGGGGTCTTCGCGACCTCGGCGAGCATGCGCCGGAGCAGCTCGTTGGTGCGCTCCAGACGGGCGCTGATCTCGGTGAGCTCTGAGTCGTTCATGTCGACCTCATTGTGAGCGGGCCGTGACGTACTCGCCAGTAGTTAGCCATCCAAAAAATTTCCTTAGCGTAGGGAATGTTTGTACCGAGCATCCCGTTGAACACCTTGACAGCCAGCCGGACCGAGGGGAGCCCTTTCATGCGCTTCGAGATCATGCGACTCGACGACATCGACGGCAACGCCGTGGACAGCACCGTCGTGGACGCCGCCTCCGTCAACCGGATGGTGCAACAGGCCGCCGCGATCGGCCAGCGCATCTACATCCGACCGGCCGAGACCTCCGCTGCCTGAGCGCGGAAGCAGCACGCCCCCGTACGGAACGCTCCGTACGGGGGCGTCGTGTTGACCGGGGCGGTCAGGAGCCCTGGATCACCTGCGTGATGCCGTTGATGATCTGCTGGACGGCGATGGCCGAGAGCATCATGCCGGCGAGCCGGGTCACCAGGACAACGCCGCCGTCCTTGATCACACGGATGATCAGGAGCGAGTAGCGCATCGTCAGCCACAGGACAACGTGCATCGCGACGATCGCGACCCACACCGCGACCTGCGCCGCGGCTCCCTGCGCGTGCTGCACCGCCAGGATGACCGAGACGATCGCCCCGGGGCCGGCCAGCAGCGGCATACCCAGCGGGACGAGCGCCACGTTGACGTCCTTCGTCTGCTTGGGCTCGTCGGTCTTGCCGGTCAGCAGATCGAGCGCGATCAACAGCAGCAGGAGGCCACCGGCGATCATCAGCGCCGGTACCGAGACGTGCAGGTACGCGAGGATCTGCTGGCCGAGGATTCCGAAGACGGTGATCACTCCGAGGGCCACGGCGACTGCCTGCCAGGCCATCCGGCGCTGGACCTTGGCGGGGCGGCCCGAGGTGAGGGCGAGGAAGATCGGGGTGATCCCGGGGGGATCCATGATCACAAAGAGGGTGAGGAACAGGGAGCCGAAGACGGCGAAGTCGAACACGGTGAGGCCTTGCAGGGTGTCGGGGTGTCGGGGTGTCGGGGCCGCGGACGTCGCGGCGCGCACAGGAGCGTCCGGCACGGGACGTACCGCGGGGGAATGCGTGTGACGGGGCTAGCGGCGGGGCGCTCCACCCGTGCCCGGGACGGGGAACGCGCCGGTCGCACGGCGGGTGATCTCCCCGTAGACCTCCGGGTCGGTCGTGAACTGACCGAGGCGGCAGGTCTTGCGGCTGCCGTGGTAGTCGCTGGATCCGGTGGCCAGCAGGCCGAGCTCGCCGGCGAGCCCGCGCAACCGGGCCCGGGTCGGCTCGTCGTGGTCCATGTGGTCGACCTCGATGCCGTCGAGGCCGCTCGCGGCGAGTTCGGCTATCGCCGTCTCGGGCACGGTCCTCCCCCGCTTGATCGCCGCGGGATGGGCGAAGACCGTGACGCCGCCGGCGGCCTTGACCAGTCGGACGGCCGTGAACGGGTCGAGTTCGTGCTTCGCGACGTACGCCCGACCGCCGTCCGCGAGCCACTCGGGGGTGAAGGCCGCAGAGACGTCGGGCACCACGCCGAGCTCGACGAGTGCGGAGGCGACGTGCGGTCGACCCACCGATCCGTCCCCCGCGATGGCCGCCACCCGCGACCACTCGATCGGTACGCCCAGCTCCCGGAGCTTGGCCACCATGGCCCGCGCGCGCGGCACCCGGTCGTCCCGCACCAGCTCGCGCTCGCGGGCGAGCTCGGATTCCTCGGGGTCGAAGAGGTACGCCAGGAGGTGCAGGCTCACTCCGTCCAGACGGCAGGAGAGCTCGGCGCCGGTGACCAGGGTGAGGCCGTCGGGGAGGGCCGCGATCGCCTCGGCGTGACCACCCACGGTGTCGTGGTCGGTCAGCGCGACGACGTCCAGTCCGGCATCGGCCGCCTTGCGGACCAGCTCGGCCGGGGTGTCCGTACCGTCGGATGCCGTGGAGTGGGTGTGCAGGTCGATGCGCACGGCACGGGGCTCCGGGGCTCGCGGACGGACGGGGTGACGCTCCATCGTAGCGGGGCCGGCCCTACGGCCCGGAACTGCGCGGCACGTGAGCGCGGTCACGTGCGGCGCCGGCGGATCGGCGGAACGCGGGTACCGGCGAGGCTCCGGGCACCGCGCCACCAGGACGGTGCCCCACACCGTCGCGAGCCCCGGAGCGATCGGCCGGTGTCGCCACGCCACGCTCACCGCACGGGATCGGCCTCAGGACAACAGGCGCGGCGACAGGGCCCCGCACGGCAGCAGTTCCACCTCGGAGCCTGCTTCCCGCAGATCCGTCAGTATCAACTCGTCGTACATCAACAGCCCCGTCGACTCGGGCCAGACGATGGCCCACAGCCACAGCCCCCGCGCCTCGCCCGCGAAGACCGCCCGGTCCTCCGGGGCGTCGTCCACGTGCCACAGCGGTGTGGGGCGCCCGGCGGCGAGGACCTTGGCCTGTGGTGACGTGTCGACGGTCATGTGCGGCCCCGGGTCGGGCCCGTCGATCCCCGCGTAGCGGGCGCCGAGGCCGACCCCGAGCTCCTCGGCCACGAGCAGCAATTCCCCCACGCCACCCAACGGGCCGGGCCCCGAGCAGGCGACCGCGGTGGCACGGCCGCCACTGCGGTCGTCGCCGGCGTAGGCGACCCCGGTGAAGAGCCAGCCGACGGGGAGTGGCCAGGGCATCCAGACGGGGACCTTGGCACGCGCCACGACCACGCTGAGGGCCTCGACGCTCGGCGGGATCACGGGTTGCAGCGGGTGCACGGAACCGTGCACGTCGCACTGCCAGGTGTCGGCGAAGAGTCCGGGCGCCCTGACCCGGCCACCACACTTCGGGCAACTGGGTTCGCCCCTCATAGCGCTCAACGGTCCTACCCGCTCGGCGTCCCGTCAAGGACGATCACGTGTCCGGCACGGCGGTTTCACCCGGCCTCACCAGGGAAAATTAGATGCATCTTGCATTCATTAGCCTCTCTAACTTAGTCTTTGCATGTCACAACTACCTTGTCGGAGCAGGGGAGGAGCTTCCATGCGCGGAGAGGATCCGTTCGACGGGGAGACCGGCCGGGCAGGAACGGTCGGGAGCATCGGGCGCCAGCCGAAGGCCGTCTGGGCCACGGCCGGCGCGGCCGTCGTGGCCTTCATGGGCATCGGACTGGTCGACCCGATCCTGCCGTCCATCGCCAGGGGCCTCGAGGCCACGCCGAGTCAGGTCTCGTTGCTCTTCACCTCGTACTTCCTGATCACCGCGGTGGCGATGCTGGTCACCGGATTCGTCTCGAGCCGCATCGGCGGCCGTAGGACGCTGCTCGCCGGGCTCGCCCTGGTCGTCGTCTTCGCCGCGCTCTCCGGCGCGTCCGACTCGGTCGGCGAACTCGTCGGCTTCCGGGCGGGCTGGGGCCTCGGGAACGCGCTCTTCGTCTCCACCTCACTCGCCGTCATCGTCGGCGCGGCAGCAGGCGGGAGCGCTGCGGCGATCCTGCTGTACGAATCGGCACTCGGTCTGGGCATGGCCTGCGGACCGCTGCTGGGGGCCCTGCTCGGCGATGCCAGTTGGCGCTACCCGTTCTTCGGCACCGCAGCACTGATGGCCGTCGGCTTCCTGTGCATCGCCGTCTTCCTCGGCGAACAGCCGAAGCCCGTACGGAAGACATCGCTGCTCGACCCGCTGAAGGCCCTCGGACACGGCGGACTTGCGTCCGCCGCCGCCTCGGCGTTCTTCTACAACTACGCGTTCTTCACCGTGCTGGCCTTCACCCCGTTCGTCCTGGACATGACGCCGTACCGATCGGGAGCGGTCTTCTTCGCCTGGGGCGTCCTGCTCGCGGTCTTCTCGGTGCTCGTCGCACCGCGGCTACAGCGGCGGTACGGCTCGCTCGTGGTACTGGGGGGCTCGCTGGTGCTGCTGGCGGCGGACGTGGTGGTACTCGGCTACGGCGACCACGTCACCGCCGTCGCCTGCACGGTGGCGTCCGGAGCCTTCATCGGAGTGAACAACACGGTCTTCACGGAGCTCGCGCTCGGCGTCTCGGACGCCCCGCGCCCGGTGGCCAGTGCGGGCTACAACTTCGTCCGCTGGTTCGCCGCGGCCGCCGCCCCTTTTCTCGCGCCGAAGATCGAGGAGTGGAGCGACGTCCGCATGCCCTTCGTGGTCGCGGGCGTCGCGGCGGTCGCCGGCGCGGCCGTCATCTGGGTGCGGCGGACGTCGCTCGCCCACGAGGCGGCACAGCCTGGACCGGTCCGCGCCGTGCCGGACGCGGCGGCGGTCTTCGCCGACTGAGGCGACGCAGCCGAACGGCCACCGACCCGCCGAACAGGCCGCGCGGCGCGCTCGATCCTGCGGCGCAGGAACGACGTCGGTCAACGCGGCCATGAGATAGGTCACTTCACGTCCGGTGACATCACGTCAGCGGTACGGACCTGCGCAGCGGATCGCGAAGGTCCGTACCGTGCGTCAGCCATCGCTCCTGGAGCTTGGCCGCACCGTGCACCCGCTTCCAGGCGGCCTCGTTCGGCGTCATGGGGAGCACGGGGAGGAAGTGGACCGGATCCATCGGCTCGTCCAGGACGAGGTCCTCGACCAGCCCTCCCGGTTCGGCGACCAGGACCGAGGAGAACGGCGCCGACGGCCACAGCGGCCCACCGAGGTCCACGGAGTTGCCCGGCGCCACGACCACGCCCTCCACCTGCGGGGACGAAGCAACAACGGCGAGCGGGCGGAGCACCTTGTCGGTGTCCGCGAGCCCCGCGCGCACCGACAGCAGAAGCTCCGCTCGCGGCCCCTTGACCGGGTCGGCGAGCAGGTCCTTGGGATCGGTCATCGGCTGGGCGGACATGCCGAGCGTCGCGTACCTGACGACGTCACCGTCGACGAACCGCAGCACCTCGATCCGGTCCGTACCGAGAAAGGTGACCGCGGCGCGCGCGTCGGGCTCACCGAGCGCGGTACGCAACCGGGCCTCGACCAGAGCAAGAATTTCTCCCATCCAGCGAGCATAGATCGCCTCAGGAGCGGGCAAAGAAAGAGATTGACCCTCAGTCGGCTGATAGGCTTGGCCGCCTGTTCGGGGCAAAACACGGAGACGGGGCTCCTCAGCAGCGGCTGAAGGTGCCACTCCCGGGTCCCGATCGACACGACATCCCCTACGGGGGACCGGCCGGAGGAGGTGGGGCTGCGATGGATCGAAGTCGACCGTGCAGTACCAACCGCTCTTCCGCGCATCTCCTTCCTACGGTTCGCTGAGGGTCCTCCACACCGTCAGTTCCACGGCACCGCGCATGACGGAAGAGCACGTCATCCCTCTGCCTGACTGTCTGTAGCGAACGCCGTCACCGCGTCCCGCGGTGCCGCCCGCTTTGCGGACGTATCGATATAACGTCCCCATTCCGGGCTGCGCCACGCCCCGCACCGGCGGCCTCTCCGTGAAGGAGCCTGCCATGTCGATGATCCGTGACCTGCGCGAAGCCGTCCGCCCGTCGCTGCGCAGGACCGACAGCGCCTACTGCTCGTACGACACGACCCGCGACCCTTCGGCCTCCAGCGCCGTCGTCGATTGCGCCGTCTACCGGGACGGCCGCCGGCTGAAGGAGGAAGGCTGCCTCACGCCGCGCGAGGCGATGCTGCGCGTGCGCGAGGGCGGTGGCTTCGCCTGGATCGGCCTGCACGAGCCGACCGAGGAGGAGTTCTCCGGCATCGCCGCGGAATTCGGCCTGCACCCGCTCGCGGTCGAGGACGCCGTGCACGCCCACCAGCGGCCCAAGCTCGAGCGGTACGACGAGACGCTGTTCACCGTCTTCAAGACCATCCACTACGTCGACCACACCGAACTGACCGCCACCAGCGAGGTCGTGGAGACCGGCGAGGTGATGTGCTTCACCGGGGCCGACTTCGTGATCACCGTGCGGCACGGCGGGCAGGGCTCGCTGCGCAACCTCCGCCACCGGCTGCAGGACGAACCGGAACTGCTCGCCAAGGGCCCTTCCGCCGTCCTCCACGCCATCGCGGACCACGTCGTCGACGGCTACATCGCGGTCGCGGACGCCGTCCAGGTCGACATCGACGAGATCGAGATCGACGTCTTCTCGGCCCCCGCGAAGGGCAGCACCCGAGGCACGGACACCGGCCGCATCTACCAGCTCAAGCGCAAGGTGCTCGAGTTCAAGCGGGCCGTGACCCCGCTGCTGCGGCCCATGCAACTGCTGAGCGAGCGCCCCACGCGGCTGGTCGACCCGGACATCCAGAAGTACTTCCGCGACGTCGCCGACCACCTGGCCCGGGTGCAGGAACAGGTCGTCGGCTTCGACGAGCTGCTGAACTCGATCCTCCAGGCGAACCTGGCCCAGGCGACGGTCGCGCAGAACGAGGACATGCGCAAGATCACCTCGTGGGCCGCGATCATCGCCGTTCCGACGGCGGTCTGCGGGATCTACGGAATGAACTTCGACCACATGCCCGAGCTCCACTGGCGTTACGGCTATCCGATGGTGCTCGCGGGAATCGTGGGGATGTGTCTCACGATCCACCGCACGCTGAAGCGCAACGGCTGGCTCTAATAGGCTGCGGGGCATGAACGACGCTTCTCCTCGTCCCGCCGGTGACACCCCGCTGATCCGCCAGGCCCTCGTCGAGGAGGCCACCAAGAAGTCCGGCTTGGTCTGGGTCCGTGGCACCGCGCCCGCCCGGCCCTCGCAGGGACGCCGTCCCGCATCGGCGGCAGCGACCGGGGACGGGACCCGTCCGCTGTGGCACGCGTGGCACGAGGGCGCCCTGCACGTCGTCGGCGACGGTCCCGGCGAGCAGGCGCTGCCCGGACTGGTCGACGGCGGCACCGCCGAGGTCACCGTGCGCAGCAAGGACAAGGGTGGCCGACTGGTGTCCTGGACTGCGGCGGTGACCGAGCTGGCTCCCGGATCGGAGTCGTGGGAGTCCGCCGTCGCCGAACTGAAGGGCAAACGGCTCAACGCCCCGGACGGCGAGCAGATGACCGAGCGCTGGGCCCGGGAGTGCCGGGTGCTGCGGCTGGAACCGCGCGAGGCTTCCACGGAGCACCCACAGGGGTCGCTCTCGGCGGTCCCTGCGGCCACCCCGGCGACGACGCGGCGTCCGGTCCCGGCAGCGCTCCCCCGGCTGTTGCGAAGGGGCCGCAAGCGCAGCTGATTCCGGCCGGCCGCCGCCGGGACTCCACAGTCCGCTCAGTCATCCCCGCGGGGCAGCTGGCGACCGTAGTCGACCGTCTCCTCCTTGGCCGGCGCCGCCAGCTCGAAGTCCTTGCCCCAGTCGGTCAGGGTGAGGGCGCCCGCGCCGCCCGCCCGGGCGAGCCGCAGCGGGTAGGGCGTCCCCTCCAGCGCGATGTCGAGCGTGCCGCCGTCGCCACCGCCCCCCATGATCTCGATGGTGCGCACTCCGCCGATGGTGTCCCGGCTGCCCTTGCTGAGCGTCCCGTGCAGCCCGAGCAATCCCTCCAGCAGCACGTTCTTGTCGGTGAAGCCACGCAACTGCTTGTACGACGGGTCGTCCTGGGGGACCTTCACGTACTTGTCGTCGAGCTTGTCGGCGGCCGTGAGGTCGTCCTTGCCGGGCGACGCCGACGTCCCCTTGCCGTCCGGGGCCGGATGGCTCCAGAAGCGCGCGTCGGCCTTGAGGTAGAGCGCGTCACCGATCCGCAGCAGTTCGAACGTGGAGTTCTTGGAGGTGACCGAGCCGGTCCCGCCGGCCTTCTTGAGCTGCATGTTGAGCTTGTACGAGCCGCCCTTGGAGACCAGCGTGCCGGCGAGTCGCACGGCGTCCGCCCCGTCGGCCGCCGCCTTGGCCTTCGCCTCGATCGCGGGCGCCTCCAGCTTGCCCACGCCGTTCGTCCCTTCGTCGGGGTCCTCCGCGCATCCGGCCAGGACCGCAACCAGCACCGCGGACAGGGCGAAGGGGAGTGCGGCCCGACGGGCCCGGGCGGCGGCGGCCGGGGGGAGAGCGGTCACAGGCACACTGCCTCTCGTACGCGTGGGGGTGGCAAGACCGCAGCGTACCCGGGGCCGTGGGCGGGTCCTGAGGGGAGCCGTCCGGGATTCCCCGCGGCAGCACCATGGAACGGTACGGGCTAGCCTGAAGCCGTTGAACAGCGGCATTTCCGGGCATGAGCGGGTTCCCGCGCGACATCGAGGAGGCGGAGCATGGCGGCAGGCGCCCCCCGGATCTTCGTCTCGCACCTCGCGGGCGTCCCGGTATTCGACCCCAACGGCGACCCGGTGGGCCGCGTCCGCGACCTCGTGGCCATCCTCCGCGTCGGCCGCCGTCCGCCCCGGCTCATCGGCATGGTCGTCGAGGTGCACGGACGCCGCCGTATCTTCCTCCCGATGACCCGGATCACGGGCGTCGAGTCCGGTCAGGTCATCACCACGGGTGTGGTGAACATGAGGCGTTTCGAGCAGCGGCCGACAGAACGGCTCGTCCTCGGTGAGCTGCTGGACCGACGCGTCCGCCTCGTGGAAACCGGTGAGGAGGCCACCGTCCTCGACGTGTCCGTGCGTCAGCTGCCGGCCCGCCGCGACTGGGAGATCGACAAGGCTTTCGTCCGCCGGGGCAAGGGCGGGGCCCTGCGGCGCAAGGGCGAGACACTGACCGTCGAGTGGTCGGCCGTCACCGGCTTCTCCCTGGAGGAGGACGGTCAGGGCGCGGAGAGCTTGGTGGCCACCTTCGAACGGCTGCGCCCCGCCGACCTCGCCAACGCGCTGCACCACCTCTCCCCCAAGCGGCGGGCCGAGGTCGCCGCCGCCCTGGACGACGACCGGCTCGCCGACGTCCTGGAGGAACTCCCCGAGGACGAACAGGTGGAGATCCTCGGCAAGCTCAAGGAGGAGCGCGCTGCGGATGTCTTGGAGGCCATGGACCCCGATGACGCGGCCGATCTGCTGTCCGGGCTACCGGAGGACGACAAGGAACGGCTGCTGACGCTCATGCGGCCGGACGACGCGGCCGACGTGCGCCGCCTGATGTCCTACGAGGAGCGCACCGCCGGCGGGCTGATGACCACGGAACCGATCGTGCTGCGGCCGGACGCGACCGTCGCGGACGCCCTCGCCCGGGTGCGGCAGCAAGACCTCTCGCCCGCGCTCGCGGCCCAGGTGTACGTGTGCCGTCCGCCGGACGAGACCCCCACCGGGAAGTACCTGGGCACGGTCCACTTCCAGCGGCTGCTGCGGGATCCGCCGTTCACCCTGGTCAGCTCGATCGTCGACAGCGACCTGCCACCGCTGGCGCCGGACACCCCGCTGCCCGCCGTCACCAGCTACCTGGCGGCGTACAACATGGTCGCTGCGCCGGTGGTGGACGACAGCGGGTCGTTGCTCGGCGCGGTGACCGTCGACGACGTCCTCGACCACCTGCTGCCGAACGACTGGCGCGAGGCCGAGTTCGAGGGGACGGGTTCGGCCCATGGGTAGCGACTACGGCCCCGTCGATCGCGGTGAACGCTCCGAGGGCAAGGAACGCAGTGTGGTGGAGAGCCGGCCACGGCCCCGGGTGCGCCTCGACATGCCGCGCGCACCCCGCCGGCGGCTGCTGCCGGAGTACGACCCGGAGGCCTTCGGCCGGCTCTCCGAGAAGATTGCCCGTTTCCTCGGCACCGGCAGGTTCATCGTCTGGATGACCCTGACGATCATCGTCTGGGTGCTGTGGAACATCTTCGCCCCGTCGCCGCTGCGCTTCGACGAGTACCCGTTCATCTTCCTGACGCTCGCGCTGTCGTTGCAGGCCTCGTACGCGGCGCCGCTGATCCTGCTGGCCCAGAACCGCCAGGACGACCGCGACCGGGTCAATCTGGAGCAGGACCGGGCGCAGAACGAGCGCTCGATCGCGGACACCGAGTATCTGACCCGGGAGATCGCGGCGCTGCGGATGGGCCTCGGGGAGGTCGCGACCCGTGACTGGATCCGCTCGGAGTTCGAGGACCTGCTGAAGGAGCTGGCCGACCGGCCGCACGCCCGGCAGCAGGTATTCCCGTCCGAACACTCACGCGGACGTGACGAAGGCGACCGATGACGGGGACCCCCGGGGCGGGATCCAGCGCCGTACCATCGTCCGTATGGTTACGGAAGACGCGGTGCGCGAAGCACTGGCGACGGTGAACGACCCCGAGATCAACAAGCCGATCACCGATCTCGGCATGGTCAAGTCAGTGGAGATCGGATCCGACGGCGCGGTTGCCGTCACGGTCTACCTCACCGTCTCCGGGTGCCCGATGCGCGACACCATCACCCAGCGTGTGACGGACGCGGTCTCCGGCATCGAGGGCGTGACCCGCGTCGACGTGTCCTTGGACGTGATGAGCGACGAGCAACGCCGGGAACTCGCGGCGTCGCTGCGCGGCACCACCGCCGAGCGCGAGGTGCCGTTCGCCAAGCCCGGCTCGCTGACCCGCGTGTACGCCGTGGCGTCCGGCAAGGGCGGAGTCGGGAAGTCCTCGGTGACCGTGAACCTGGCAGCTGCGATGGCCGCCGACGGTCTCAAGGTGGGTGTCGTGGACGCCGACATCTACGGGCACTCGGTCCCCAGGATGCTCGGTGCGGACGGCCGGCCCACCCAGGTCGAGAACATGATCATGCCGCCGTCGGCCAATGGTGTGAAGGTCATCTCCATCGGCATGTTCACCCCGGGCAACGCCCCGGTGGTGTGGCGCGGTCCGATGCTCCACCGCGCATTGCAACAGTTCCTCGCCGACGTCTACTGGGGCGACCTCGACGTCCTCCTGCTCGATCTCCCGCCCGGCACCGGCGACATCGCGATCTCCGTCGCCCAGCTCGTACCGAACGCGGAGATCCTCGTGGTCACCACCCCGCAGCAGGCGGCCGCCGAGGTCGCCGAGCGGGCCGGCTCCATCGCCGTCCAGACCCATCAGAAGATCGTCGGTGTCGTCGAGAACATGTCGGGCCTGCCGTGTCCGCACTGCGACGAGATGGTCGACGTCTTCGGAACGGGTGGCGGCCAGCAGGTCGCCGAGGGGCTGACGAGGACCACGGGCGCCACGGTGCCGGTGCTGGGCCAGATCCCGATCGACGTCCGGCTCCGCGAGGGTGGTGACGAGGGGAAGCCCGTCGTCATCACGGACCCCGACTCCCCCGCGGGCTCCGCGCTGCGCGCCATCGCCGGGAAGCTCGGCGGCCGCCAGCGGGGCCTCTCGGGCCTGTCGCTCGGCATCACGCCGCGCAACAAGTTCTGAGACGCGCCGCCCGCCGGCACGCAGACACCCGTGAGGGGCGTCCCCCCGGGGGGACGCCCCTCACGGGTGTCTTCAGGACGCGTACGCGCCGAGGTCACGCACCGCCGAGAAGCCCAGGCCGTACGCGCTCAACCCGCGACCGTACGCACCGATGTGCACCACGTTGGGCGCGGACCCGGCGAGTACCCATCCGAACTCGGACTCGCGGTAGTGGAACGGCATCGGCACCCCGTCGACCGGCAACGACAGCGTCGACCACGCTGAGCCGGACAGGTCGTCGGCCAGCTCGAAGGCGGTCTCGGTCTGCTGCTCCAGCCAGTCGTCCCGGAGCGAGTGGTCCAGTTGCGCGGGCCAGGTGTACGCCAGCAGTCCAGACCCGGCGAGCCACGCGGCCGAGGACACCGTCGTGGCCTCGATCACGCCGGTGCCGTCGCCGCTGCGCCGCACCGGGCTCGCGGCGACCGTCACGACCACCGCGAAGCGCTCCTTCTCGGCGCCGCCCGCATCGGACTTTATCGACGGCTCGTCACCATGGCCCATGGAACCGTGCTGTACGGTGCCGTCCGCATCGGCGCCGACCTGCATGAGCCAGCGCCGGCCGGTGAACGCCTCGTCCAACCCGTACCAGGGGAACGGCGCGCGCAGGTACTCGTCGACCGTACGCCGGGCCGCGGGCACCTCCTCGGCAGTGGGCCCGCTGTGCGCCCCTACCCGACTCGTCGTCTCCATCTACCCGGCCGCCTCCTTGGTCGCCACGGTCCGGAGCGGCCCGCCCCCCGCGGGCGTCCCTCGATTCCGGACAGATGGAGGATAGCTACCCGCGGCGGCTCGCAGGTGTCGACGCCGACGGGGAGCACTCGGTTGCGCTCAGGTGGCGTCCGCGTCGAACGGCGGGCGCTCCCCCTGCTGGAGGTTCTCGCGCTTCTTCAGCAGGTCGGGACCACCGCCCGGCAGACCGCTGCCGTGGCCTGCGACGCCACCGACGGCGGCCGGGACCCCACCGACGGGCTCCTTCCCGTTCACCGCGTCGGCGACCTCGTTGAGATCGTTCTTGAGGTCGAAGCTGCTGCGGATCTCCTTGAGGTCGTCGTTCTCGTTCAGCTGCTTGCGGATGAACGCCTTGGGATTGAGGTCCTCGAACTCGAAGTCCTTGAATTCAGGTCCCAGCTCGTTGCGGATGTCGTTCTTCGCGCTGTCGGAGAACTCCCGGATCTTGCGGATGAAACGCGAGACGTCCTGGATGACCTTGGGGAGCTTGTCCGGGCCGAAGACGAGCACGGCGAGGACCACGAGCGTCACCAGCTCCAGTGCGCCTATGTCATTGAACACCTTGCAGCTCCTCGTGTTCTCGTGCTCCGCGCCCGTCGCACCGGCATGCACGGGACCCGGTCAACGGTACCCGGGGTATCCGTCGTGACGGTACCGCCGGGGTGTCCGTCAGGTGCCCGTGGACGAACCGAGCGTCAGCGTCTTCGTCTGCTCTTTCCCGTTGCGGACCAAGGTGAGCTCCAGCCGGTCCGCTGGACGGTGCGCCCGGATCTTGACGATGAGTTCCTCCCCACTGTGCACCCGCTGGCCGTCGACCTTGGTGATGACGTCCCCGGCGCGGACGCCGGCCTTGGCCGCGGGGCCGCCGACGGTCACGGACGGCGTGCCGTCCTTGCCCTTCTCCCCGACCCGCGCGCCGTCGCCCGTGTACTTCATGTCGAGGCTGACGCCGATCACCGGATGCGTGGCCTTCCCGGTGTTGATGAGCTCCTCGGCGACCCGCTTGCCCTGGTTGATGGGGATGGCGAAGCCGAGGCCGATGGACCCCGCCTGACCGGAGCTGCCCTCCGGGCCGGCCCCGGTGTCGGCGGCGCGGATGGCACTGTTGATGCCGATGACCCGGGCCTTCGAGTCCACCAGGGGACCGCCGGAGTTCCCCGGGTTGATCGGCGCGTCGGTCTGCAGCGCGTCGACGTAGGAGACGTCGCTGCCGTCGCCCTTCTCCCCGCCGGCGGTGATCGGGCGCTCCTTGGCGCTGATGATTCCCGCGGTCACGGTGTTCTGGAGGTCGAAGGGCGCGCCGATGGCGACGACCGGGTCACCGACGCGCACGTTGTCGGAGTTGCCGAGGGGCAGCGGCTTGAGGCCGGAGACGCCGGTGACCTTGACGACGGCGAGGTCGTAGCCGCTGTCCTTGCCCACCAGGGTGGCCCGGGCGGTCTCGCCGCCACTGAAGGTGATGGAGATGTCGCCGTTGCTGCCGGCGGGGGAGACGACGTGGTTGTTGGTGAGGATGTGGCCCTGGGCGTCCAGGACGAATCCGGTGCCGGTGCCCTGGGCGCTGCTCCCGCTGACGTGCAGGGTCACCACGCTCGGCAAGGCGCTGGCGGCGATCCCCGCGACGCTGTCGGGGGCCCGGCCCGCGTCCTCGGGACCCGACTGCGGCAGCTCGACGGAGGTGATCCCGCCGTTGCGTTCGACGTACGCACCGACCGCGCCGCCGAGGACCGCGGTGACCAGCGCGAAGGCCAGCGCACCGGCGAGCGCCATGCCACGACGGCCGTTCTTCCTGGGCGGCTCCCCTGACCGGGTGAGCGTCGCCCCGGTCGCCCCCGGAGTGCTCCACGGGTCGTACTGGGTCCACTGCACGGGAACGGGTGCCGGGGCGGCAGCCGGGGGCGTGGCGGCGTATCCATCGGCCGCCGTCGGATGCTGCTCCGGCACGCGGGTGCCCTGCGCGGGCGTGGCGCCGACGGGCCGCTGGACCGGCGGCGCGGGGGCCCACGGCCCGGGGCCGCCGTACGGCGGCGTCCGGAACTCGTCGGGCTGGTGCAGGGGCTGCATGGCAGTGGGGGCGGGGGCAGCGGCGTGGCCGGGGGCCGCCGGGTGGGTCCGGGGCGGGAACGCCGCCGTCTCGGGCGCCGGGGCGGTGCCGTCCGGGCTCACCGGCTGCCGGTCGGCGGCCGGGATGCCGGGGTCAGGTCCCGCCGGAACGGCCTGCTGGGCCCCGCCGCCGGCCTCCGACCGCAGGAAGGCGCCGTCGTCCGTCGGCGCATCGCCGGACCGCGCCGCCGGGATGCCGGCACTCCGCCGCTCCTCGCCCTCCGGGCCGTCGGGGCGGCCGCTCGACGGGCTGGAGGGGATGGCGGGGGCCGCCAGGGGGTACTCGGGCCGGTCGTCGACGGCTGCGGCGGGTGCCGGCTCCACCGTCCCGTCCACCGGCGCCTCCGCCGCGAGCACGTCGGGCTCCGACGGCGTCGCACGGCCCGGCCGGCTCCACCACTTCGGCTTCGGGCCCGTCGGCTTCCCGTTCTCCATGCTCTCCCCGCAACTGGCCGGTCCTTGCGCCCCCGCCGGGCACACCTCCCCTGGATTCAACCAGGTTTACGAGTGGCGTCCCATAGGTTGCCCGGCCACCGTCGCCCTCGCCTCGGGGACCGGGACGGGACGCCCACCGGGCCCGGCAGGTGCACGGGCACGGTCGGCTGGGCGTCGCGCCCCGAAGGCTCAGCGCCGGCCGGGAGCCGGGGACCTGTGGGACAGCGGGAAGGCCGACACGGACGCGCCCGGGTCCGGCGCCGAGGCGATCCGGCGAGCAGGCCCCGTAGGCCCGGAGGTGGGGCGTATCAGCGGTGCGGCGGACCGGGCGCTGAGCAGGGTCGGCACCAGGTACTGGTGGGAAGGCGCCTGCACCAGGTTCTGCGGTGTCACCGACAGGGCGCTCTGGGCCGTGGGGAGGGCCGTCGTCCCGCCACGGCGACGGGCGGTCTCCGCAGCACTGCCCGCGGGAACGCTGCGGACGGGCGTGACGTTGTTGCTGCGACCGTCCCCGCGGGCCGAGACATCGCCGGTGGTGGCCACCGGCACGCTCCCGCCGAGGGCGATCGCCGCGAACGACACCGCGCTTGCGGCGGCGAACGCGAACCTGCGACCCCGCCACGGTGACCGCTCGGCTTCCTGGCGCCCCACGTCATGGATACGGAAGCCGGAGCCCGATCCACCGGGGAGTCCGTGGCCACCCGGGGCGTAGCCCACACCTTCCGGGGTCATGTCGAAGACACCGTCCGTGAGCGGCCCCCGGCCGAAGGGACCTCCCCGCGGGTCGTCATCACCTCCGGGCGGGCCGCCCGGCAGCCCCTGCAGCCGCGCGAGCAGGCCCTCGGACGGCGGCGGCGGGGCGACCGTGGCGAAGACGCTCTTCAGTCGGCGCTGGGCGTCGGCCTCGGCCTTGCACTTGGGACAGGTGGCCAGATGTGCCAGGACGCGCTCGCGCGCGTCGTGTTTCAGCTCGCCGTCCACCAGAGCCGCAAGCCGGTCCCCCAGGTGCTGCTCAGCGGGCGTCGGACTCGTGCTGCTCACGCCGTCCCGCCCTCCCCGGTCACGCCTGCGAGCGCACGCTGCTCCGCCCTCGCCTCGGGCGAACGGTGCTGCAGGGACTTGCGCAGGTGGGAACGACCGCGGTGGATGCGGCTGCGGACCGTGCCGAGCTTGACGCCGAGCGTGGCCGCGATCTCCTCGTAGGACAGACCCTCGATGTCGCACAGCACGACGGCGGCGCGGAACTCCGGCGCGAGGGTGTCCAGCGCCTGCTGGACGTCGGCGTCGAAGTGGGTGTCGTGGAAGACCTGCTGCGGGGACGGCTCACGGCTGGGCAGCCGCTCGGCCGCGTCGTCGCCGAGCGCGTCGAAGCGGATGCGCTGCTTGCGCCGGACCATGTCCAGGAACAGGTTCGTCGTGATCCGGTGCAGCCACCCCTCGAACGTCCCCGGCGTGTAGGTCGAGAGGGACCGGAAGACCCGGACGAAGACCTCCTGGGTGAGGTCCTCGGCGTCGTGCTGGTTGCCCGTCAGACGGTAGGCGAGGCGGTAGACCCGTGCGCTGTGCGTACTGACGATGTCCTCCCACGACGGAGGGGTCCATACCTGGGATTCCGCATCCGGTGCGAAGGTCGCGGTGGGAACGGAGTCGGTCTGGAGAGAACGGGCGTCAGCGGTGTCGGTCACGGATTTCGGCTCGCCCGCCGACCCGAGGAGGCGCCTCAGCACCCCTCTCCGATCCACAGGCGCAGCCGCACCTCCCCTGTCGGCTCTGGTGGTGTCCAGTGGAGCCCCTACCATAGCCACCTCGCCCGTTAGCTCCGGATAAGAATCTTTACGCGAATTTGGGTACGGGTGTCGATCCTCCACACCTCTCCCCCCGCCCCTTCTCAACGCCCGGTCCCATCTGCGGGTTCCCGGGCGCAGCGGATACAGTCACGGGTGCGCCACTACGGGGACAGGAGAGGGTCATTTCCGCCAACCGGCAGACGAGCTGGGCGTTCACCGACGCCTTTGTCGCCGAGGACGAAGCACTGCGCTGGGCCCGTGAGCGGTCCCGGGAAGCAGGGCTGCCCTCGGTGTCGCCGGTTACCGGCGCTGCGCTGCGCCTGCTGGCCGCAACGGCGGACGCCAAGGCGGTCGCCGAGATCGGCACCGGCACCGGCGTGTCCGGGATCTACCTGCTGCAGGGGATGCGACCCGACGGCGTCCTGACCACGGTGGACCCCGAGCCGGATCGGCAGCAGTTCGCCAAGCAGGCCTTCAGGGCCGCCGGTTTCGCGGGGAACCGGGCACGCTTCATCCCCGGCCGCGCGCTCGACGTCCTGCCGCGGCTCGCGGACGGCGGATACGACCTGGTCTTCTGCGACGGCGACCGGATGGAGTCGTTGGAATACCTAGCTGAATCGTTGCGTCTGCTGCGGCCCGGCGGCCTCGTGTGCTTCGAGGGGGTCTTCGCCGACGGGCGGACGGTCGATTCGGCAGTGCAGCCGGGCGAGGTGCTGCGGGTGCGGGAGCTGCTTCGGACGGTACGCGAGAGCCGGGAATTGCTGCCGTCCCTGCTGCCGGTCGGCGACGGGCTCCTCTGCGCGGTGCGCCGCGGCTGAGGCGCCACCGCCTGCTGAACGACACTGCCCCGGCACGATGTCGTACCGGGGCAGTGAAAAAGTGAAAAACTGCGGACGTCGGGTCAGCCGACGACCTTCTTGAGGGCGTCGCCGAGCGCGTCGGCCTCGTCCGGAGTCAGCTCGACGACAAGCCGACCGCCGCCTTCGAGCGGAACGCGCATGACGATGCCCCGCCCCTCCTTGGTCACCTCGAGCGGGCCGTCGCCCGTCCGCGGCTTCATGGCCGCCATGCTCGTTCCCCTTCCTGAAACCAGCTCATCGTCAGCCGACGGCCCCCTGGATGGGCACGCGTCACCGGCATCGAACACATTGCTTCCCAGCCATTATCCCGCATCGCGGGACCCGATGACCAACATGAGTCGGCATCGCTTACGCAACGCGCTCTCGCAAAACCACTCAATTCGCCGATCCGCCTGCGATACTTCGCCCTCGCCCCGCTCCCGGCCGACGGCTCGGGGAGCCGAGTTCTTTGACGCAGCTCACATACCAGGCCGTATGTCCCCCCTCCGCGATCTCCGCCATGCTGGGCTCGACATCACAGCCGATGCGCAAAGGGGACCCTGACATGGCCGACACCGTGCTGTACGAGGTGGGCGACGGACTCGCGACGATCACGCTGAACCGGCCGGAGGCCATGAACGCGCTGAACGTCGAGGCCAAGGTCGCCCTCCGGGACGCGCTGCACTCCGCTGCCGCGGATCCGGCCGTACGGGCGGTGCTGCTGACGGCGACCGGTCGTGCGTTCTGCGTGGGCCAGGACCTGAAAGAGCACGTCTCCCTGCTGATGTCCGACAAGGAATCGGGCACCACACACACGATGAGCACCGTTCGCGATCACTACAACCCGATCGTGGAGGCCATCACCAGCATGCCGAAGCCGGTGGTGGCCGGTGTGAACGGGGTCGCCGCCGGTGCCGGGATGGGCTTCGCCCTGGCCGCTGACTACCGGGTGGTCGCGGAGTCCGCGACGTTCACGACCTCCTTCGCGGGCGTCGCGCTCACCGCCGACTCCGGCGTCTCCTGGACGCTGCCCCGGCTGGTCGGTGCGAGCCGCGCCGCCGACCTGCTGCTCTTCCCCCGCTCCATCAGCGCCCAGGAGGCCCACGACCTGGGCATCGTGAACAGGCTCGTGCCGGCCGACGACCTGGCCGCCGAAGCACTTTCGGTGGCCCGTGCCCTGGCGGAAGGGCCGACCCTCGCGTACGCCGCGATCAAGGAATCCCTCGCGTACGGCGCCGAACACTCGCTGGGCGAGACCCTGCGCAAGGAGGACGAGTTGCAGACCAGGGCCGGTGCCTCCGAGGACCACGCCATCGCCGTCCGGTCCTTCATCGCCAAGGAGAAGCCGACGTACCTGGGCCGGTAGCGCAGCTCGGCGGCAGCCCGCCGGGGGTCATGCCCGGCGGGCCACGCAGTCCGCGAGGTGGTCGTCGACCAGACCGCACGCCTGCATCAGGGCGTAGGCCGTCGTCGGGCCGATGAACCGCAACCCGCGTTTCTTGAGCGCCTTGGAGAGCGCGGTCGACTCGTCCGTGATCGCGGGAACGTCGGCGACGGTGCGTGGTGCCGGGCGGTCGGCCGGATCGGTTGCGTACGACCAGACCAGGGAGTCGAGCTCACCGTCCCGCCATTCCGCGAGCACCCGGGCGTTGGCCAGGGTGGCCTCGACCTTGGCCCGGTTCCTGATGATCCCGGGGTCGGCCAGGAGACGCTCCCGGTCGGCATCGGTGAAGGCGGCCACGGCCGCGATCTCGAAACCGGCGAAGGCCCGCCGGAATCCCTCACGACGGCGCAGGATCGTGATCCAGGAGAGCCCCGACTGGAACGCTTCGAGGGACAGCCGCTCGAACAGGGCGTCGTCCCCGTGGACCGGTCGTCCCCACTCGTCGTCGTGGTAGGCCACGTAGTCGTCGGTGGACAGGCCCCACGGGCAGCGCAACCGCCCGTCCGGGCCGGCGACGGCACCGCCCATCAGTCCTGCTCCTCTTCCTGCTCGGGCTTCTTGTCGAAGAAGCCCTCGCGCCCGGGCCGGTCCGCCCGCGGCGCGCCGCCCGCGGCAGGCTCGTCGAACAGCTCGGGCGGACTGACCGCTGCCGCCTGCTGACCGGCGAGCGCCGACTCCAGCTCGGCGATCCGTGCGTCCCGCTCCGCGAGCTCGGCCCCGAGCCGACCCAACACGTCGTCGACGTCCACCATCCGGTAGCCGCGGGCGACCACCGGGAGGCGGACCGCCTCGACGTCGGCGCGGCCCACCGGGCGGTCCGGCGGCAGGGGGTCCACCGTCTGCTCGGGGGCCGCTTCCGGCAGGACGGCGCCGTCACCGCCGCCGACCACCGCGAGGGTGACCGCGGCGACCACCACGACCATCGCGATCAGCAAGAACCAGAACACAAGCGCGCCTCTCCCCGGAGCAGGAAACCGTCCGCTGCCGATCGTGCCATGCGCCGCTGACGGTTAAGGTCGCAGGCGACCCGATCGCGAGGAGGAAACACCGGATGGGCAGCGGAACCCTGCGGCTGGGGCGGCGTGAGTTCGAGGCGCACGAACCGGTGGTCATGGCGATCGTCAACCGGACCCCGGACTCCTTCTACGACCAGGGCGCCACGTTCCGCGACGAGCCTGCGCTCGCCCGCGTCGAGCACGCCGTGGCGGAGGGTGCGGCCATCATCGACATCGGTGGCGTGAAGGCGGGCCCCGGCGAGGAGGTCACCGCCGAGGAGGAGGCGCGCCGTACGGTCGGCTTCGTGGCCGAGGTGCGCAGGCGCTTCCCCGATGTGGTGATCAGCGTCGACACCTGGCGGCACGACGTCGGCGCCGCCGTGTGCGAGGCGGGTGCGGACCTCCTGAACGATGCCTGGGGCGGGGTGGACCCCGAGCTCGCCGGGGTGGCCGCCCGCTACGGGGCGGGGCTGGTGTGCACGCACGCGGGTGGCGCCGAGCCGCGTACCCGTCCGCACCGGATCGCGTACGAGGACGTGGTGGAGGACATCCTGAGGGTGACGACCGGGCTTGCCGAGCGGGCCGTGGAGCTCGGCGTCCGCCGGGACGGGATCCTCATCGACCCCGGCCACGACTTCGGCAAGAACACCCGGCACTCCCTGGAGGCGACCCGACGGCTCGGCGAGATGGTCGAGACGGGCTGGCCGGTCCTGGTCTCGCTGTCGAACAAGGACTTCGTCGGAGAGACCCTCGACCGGCCGGTGAAGGAACGGGTGATCGGTACGCTCGCGACGACCGCCGTGTCGGCTTGGCTCGGTGCCCGGGTCTACCGGGTGCACGAGGTCGTCGAAACGCGACAGGTGTTGGACATGGTCGCGTCGATCGCGGGCCGTCGGCCCCCGGCGGTCGCCCGCCGGGGCCTGGCCTGACGGCCGGACCGCACGGGCGGGCTTCAGGCCTCGTAGCCCTCGTAGGGGCCCGGCGCCGGCGGTCCCGTCTCCTTCGTGACCAGGGCGACCGCCTCCTCCACGTCGTCCGTGACGTGGAAGAGCAGCAGGTCCCGCGCGGACGCCTTGCCCTGGGCGACCACGGTGTCCCTGAGCCAGTCGACCAGCCCCGACCAGTAGGCCGAGCCGAAGAGCACGATGGGGAAGCGGGTCACCTTGCGGGTCTGGACGAGCGTGAGCGCCTCGAAGAGCTCGTCCAGGGTGCCGAAGCCGCCGGGCATGACCACGAAGCCCTGCGCGTACTTCACGAACATCGTCTTGCGGACGAAGAAGTAGCGGAAGTTCACACCGATGTCCACGTGCGGGTTGAGCCCCTGCTCGAAGGGCAGCTCGATCCCGAGGCCGACCGAAACGCCCCTGGCCTCCCGGGCGCCCTTGTTCGCGGCCTCCATCGCACCCGGGCCCCCGCCGGTGATCACCGCGAAACCGGCCTCGCCGAGGGCCCGGCCGAGCCGCTCGCCCACCTCGTACTCGTACGAACCGGGTTCCGTCCTGGCGGAGCCGAAGACGCTGACGGCACTGGGCAGTTCGGCGAGGGCCCCGAAGCCTTCGACGAACTCCGACTGGATGCGCATGACCCGCCACGGATCGGTGTGCACCCACTCGGAATCGCCTTCTGTGTCCAGCAACCGCTGATCGGTCGTGCCCGGCTGGATCTGGCCCCTGCGGCGCACCACCGGCCCCAGTCGCTGCTCCTCCGGCCGCTGTGCTTCCTCGGGAATGTCCATGGCCTGCTCCCTCCGCTGCGGTGCACGTTCCAGGTCAGGGTAGGTCCACGAACGTGAAGAACGACGAAATTACGATGGTCGGCCAGTGAGCCAATCGCGAAGCCGCTGCTCACAGTGGGTGATCTTCCCTACCGCGACGTGCTCGTCCCGCTTGTGGGCGTACAGGGCGTCGCCCGGCCCGTAGTTCACCGCGGGGATGCCGAGGGAACCGAAACGGGAGACGTCGGTCCAGCCGAACTTGGGCTGCGGGGTGCCGCCGACTGCCGCCATGAACGCGGCGGCGGCCGGGTGGCCCAGCCCCGGCAGGGCGGCCCCCGAGTGGTCGTCGACGAGGAACTCGCTGACCGGGCAGTCCGCGAAGACCTCGCGGACGTGGGCGATCGCCTCCTCCTCGCTGCGGTCCGGCGCGTACCGGTAGTTGATCACCACGGTGCACGCGTCGGGGATCACATTGGTGGCGACGCCGCCCTCGATCCCCACGGCGTTGAGGCCCTCGCGGTACTCCAGTCCGTCGATCACCGGGCGGCGCGGCTCGTACGCGGCGAGCCGGTCGAGGATCGGTGCGACGGCGTGGACGGCGTTCGACCCCATCCAACTGCGTGCGGAGTGCGCCCGCTCTCCCGTCGTCCGCAGGTGGACGCGCAGCGTGCCCTGGCAACCCCCCTCGACCTGGGCGTCCGAGGGCTCCAGGAGCACGGCGAAGTCGCCCTCCAGCCAGTCGGGGTGGGCGTCGGCCAGGTGCCCGAGGCCGTTGAGGTGTGCGGCGACCTCTTCGTTGTCGTAGAAGACGAAGGTGAGATCACGGTTGGGCTCGGGGACGGTGGCGGCAATCCGCAGTTGGACCGCGACTCCGGACTTCATGTCCGAGGTGCCGCAGCCCCAGAGGATGCCGTCGTCGTCCAGCCGGGAGGGGACGTTGTCGGCGATCGGGACGGTGTCGATGTGGCCCGCCAGGATGACCCGCTCGGCACGGCCCAGCCGGGTACGGGCGACGACGTTGTTGCCGTGCCGGTCCACGGTGAGGTGCGGGAGGGCGCGCAGCGCCTGCTCGATCGCGTCGGCGAGGGGCTTCTCGTCGCCGCTGACCGACGGGAAGTCGACCAGTCGTGCGGTGAGCGCCGGGGCGTCCAGGGTGAGGTCAAGCGCGGTTTCCGACATGGCTCCGACCCTAGCGCCCGTGGCGCGGTGCTCCCGGTGCCAGGGGATGAACACCCGGTACCGGGGGCCTGCGGGGTGGAGGGGTCGGACCGGGGCGATCTGGCGCTCCAGTACCGTGGGCGCGTGACCGAGACCGTCCCCACCGTCCGTCGCGGCCGCCTCCTCCGTACCGCGGCGGCGTTCGCCGTGCTCCTGGCGCTGGTCGCGTACGTGGTCGTGCAGTACGTGAGCGGGAGCGACGCACCGCGTTGCGTGGTGCGCTCGGTCGACGGTGCGGACGCGGGCAGTGCTTCCGGTTCGGGCACGTCCTTCGAGCTCAGCCCGGAGATGGCCGCCAATGCCGCCACGATCTCGGCGGTGGGGACCACCCGCGGGATGCCGGAGCGCGCCGTGACCATCGCCCTGGCGACTGCCCTGCAGGAGTCGGCCCTCCGCAACATCAACCACGGTGACCGGGACTCGATCGGGCTCTTCCAGCAGCGCCCCTCGCAGGGGTGGGGCACCACGCAGGAGATCCTCGATCCCGTTTTCGCAGCGGGCAAGTTCTACGACCACCTGGCCAAGGTGCCCGGCTACTCGCGGCTCCCGTTGACCGTGGCGGCCCAGCGCGTCCAGCGAAGCGGCTTCCCGCAGGCGTACGCGAAGCACGAGCCGGACGCCTCGCTGCTGTCCGCGGCCCTGACCGGTCGGGCTTCGGCCTCCTTGACGTGCACCGCGCGCCAGGTGAAGGGGCGTCCGGGCGATCCTGCGAAGGTGCGGGCCGAGCTGGTGCGCTCCTTCGGGTCCGGGGTGCTGCCCCCGGCCCGCAGCACGGGTCGCACGGGCGCGCCCCAGTCGGCGGAATTGACGGTTCCGGTGACGGCGACCAGCGCTGCGGGGTCCGGCGACGGGGACCGCCGGGGCTGGGAGCTGGCGCACTGGGCAGTGGCCAAGGCAGCAGAGCTGCGGATCATCGAAGTCTCGTACGGTGGCAGGGTGTGGAGCGTGGACGAGGCCGACGAGGGCTGGCGGGCGTCCGACGCGGACTCGGAGGCTGTACGGATCCGTCTCGCCCGCTAGGTCACGTGCGGGACGCGTCCCGCACGACCCGTTGGGGTCAAGGCGCCGCAAGCCGCGCTCGAATTTACCGTCGCGCAATAGTCCGGTGCGTCATTCCTCCGAGTTACCCGACGCGCTCACGGCGATGTTTCCCCGGCTTGTTCGCACCCGTTCGACGACTTCCATCAATTCCGTTGCGTCAAAAGGGAAGTGACGGTTCAGCACACTGTCCGTGCCCGCATTGTTCGCCCGTTTTTGTCCGTGGCTGATTATGCGATGCATTGCGAACTCTTTACCTCGGTACACCGCAACCTTCCCGGGCCCAGCAGCGGTTGTCATGGCGTCCGGTCACCGGATGGTCAACACAGCCACCCCCAACGTCATCTCGTCGAAGGAGCACCATGTCCCTCCCCCTGACCCGCAGGATCGCCCGTGCCGCGCTGCTCGTCGCAGCGGGTGCAGCTCCCGTGGTCGGTGCGGCCGGCTCCGCCAACGCCGTAGAGCTCGGCCCCACCCAGGACCTGGGCGGCAGCCTGAGCACGGTCGACGGCGTCGCGGTCGGCGACGCCACGGACGGAACCGCGCACCAGGCGGCCGGTCTGGCGAACGAGACCGGCGGCAGGGTGGTCGGCACGACACTCCCGGCCGCCGCACCCCTCGGCCAGGCCGCGAGGACGGGTGCACCGACCGCGCAGCAGATGGGCGGACAGGCCGCGGGGAACGCCGCGCACGCCCTCGGCCGGACGACGCAGACCGCGGCCTCGCAGGGCCTGCCCTCCGCCGAGGCCTTGGCCGGCGAGGTCCATGACGCGGGCGCCACCCTGCCCGCCGGATCACTCCCGACCGACACGCTGCCCACCGGACAGGTCCCGGCCACCACGCTGCCGGCGACTTCCCTGCCGCCGACCACGGTGCCGGCGGCCCCCCTGCCCGCCACGGACATGCCTTCGCTCACGGCTCCGATGCACATCCTCCCGGTGACGGACCTGCCCGCGCACGGCCTGCCGGCCTGACCCGCGCACGGAAAGGGCTCCGGGAAGCCGCCTGTGGTTTCCCGGGGCCCTCGCGCGCTCCGAAGTCCGGAGGCAGCCGCCGCCGACCAGGGCCTCAGGCGAGCCGCTTCACCGCCGCTTGCACCCGCTCGTCGGTCGCGGTGAAGGCCACCCGCACGAACCGTGCACCCGCCTCGCCGTAGAAGTCCCCCGGGGCGACCAGGACGCCCCGCTCCGCCAGGTACGCCACGGTGTCCCAGCAGGGTTCGTCGCGGGTCGCCCACAGGTACAGGCTCGCCTCGCTGTGCTCGATCCGGAAGCCGTGCGCCAGCAACGCGTCCCGCAGCGCCGCGCGCCGTGCCGCATACCGGGACCGTTGCTCCGCCACGTGCGCGTCGTCGCCGAGGGCGGCGACCGTGGCTGCCTGGACCGGTGCGGGCGTCATCATCCCGCCGTGCTTGCGGATCCGGAGCAGTTCGCCGAGTACGGCAGGGTCACCCGCGACGAACGCGGCACGGTAGCCGGCCAGGTTGGAGCGCTTGGACAGCGAGTGGACCGCGACGATTCCTTCGTACGATCCGCCGCAGACGTCGGGGTGCAGCACGGAGACCGGCTCGGCCTCCCAGCCCAGCTCCAGGTAGCACTCGTCGCTGAACACCAGCACGCCGTGCCGCCGCGCCCAGGAGACGATGCGGACCAGCTCCTCCTTGGCGAGGACCTGGCCGGTCGGGTTGGACGGCGAGTTCAGCCAGAGGAGCTTCAGACCGGAGGGGTCGAGCTGGGTCGGGTCGTCGTACACCACGGGCGTCGCACCGCACAGGCGGGCCCCGACCTCATAGGTGGGGTAGGCGAGCCGTGGGTACGCGACCCGGTCGCCGGCCCCCAGGCCCAACTGGGTCGGTAGCCAGGCCACCAGTTCCTTGGACCCCACCACGGGAAGGACGTGGGTGTGCGTGAACGACACCGCGCCGAGCCGCCGCTCGCACCAGCCGACCAGCGCGTCGCGCAGGGCGGACGTCCCCCACACCGTCGGATAGCCGGGAGAGTCCGCGGCCGCCACCAGCGCCTGCTGGATCAGCGGGGGAACGGGGTCGACCGGTGTACCGACGGAGAGGTCGACGATGCCGTCCGGGTGGGCGGCGGCGGTCGCCTTGTACGGCTCCAGCTTGTCCCAGGGGAAGACGGGGAGACGAGCAGAGACTGCGGACACGGTGCTCACTTTCTCGTGCGGACGAAACGCCACGGTCCCGTACGGCGGACGCACCGTACGGGACCGGAGTCGCTCGATCAGCCGTTCTGCGGCGGCAGTGCGGCGATGAAGGGATGGTCGCGCTCGATCAGGCCCAGCTTGGAGGCGCCGCCGGGCGAACCGAGCTCGTCGAAGAACTCGACGTTCGCCTTGTAGTAGTCCTTCCACTCCTCGGGGGTGTCGTCCTCGTAGAAGATCGCCTCGACCGGGCAGACCGGCTCACAGGCACCACAGTCGACGCATTCGTCCGGGTGGATGTACAAGGACCGCTGGCCCTCGTAGATGCAGTCGACGGGGCACTCCTCGATGCACGCCTTGTCCTTGACGTCGACACAAGGCTGCGCGATGACGTAGGTCACGCTGTCGTTCCTCCTCCGTAGGGCGCGGCGTCCGATCTGCGGCTCGCCGCGGGGCTGCGCGGGAGCGCGGCGTCGTCGATGCCCGCACCTAGTATCTCCGTTCCGGGGGATGATCCGAACAGGAGGGGAGCACTGAGCTGTGGAATTCGCCGCGGGCGGACGCCTGGAGGTCCGCATCACCCCTTCTGACGTGGGAAAACGCGTATCCGTGCGGCGGCGCGCCGAGCCGGGGGCCGGCACGGGAGCGTTCACGGACACGGTCGGCGTTCTCACATCATGGGACCACGCTGTGCTGATCATCACACGAAGGACGGGGGAGGTCGTCCACATCCCGGAAGCCTCGCTGGTCGCGGGCAAGGTCGTACCGGCCGCACCGGCGCGCCGGCGGGGTCCCGCGGCGTCGTTCGAGGAGCTCGCCCGGGTGGCCGCCCGTGCCTGGCAACCGGTGGAGAGCGAACCGCTCGGGGACTGGGTGCTGCGAGCCTCGTCGGGCTTCACCCGACGGGCGAATTCGGTGCTGGCGGTGGGCGACCCCGGAATGCCACTGGACGAGGCGCTGGCACGGATCAGGTCCTGGTACGCGCAGCGCGGTCTGCCGGCCTACGTGCAGACCGCGACCGGGGCCGAAGGCACCCAGGAAGTGCTCTGCGCGGAATTGGAGCGGCGCGGCTGGGAGCGCGAGGTGTCGGCGGAGCTGCGGATCGGCGGGCTCGCGGCGGTCGCCGACCTGGACGCGGACGTTGCGCAGGTGCACCTGGGGCGCTCGGTCGACGAGGCGTGGCTCGGGCGCTACCGGCGGTCCGGGGTGCCGGGCCCCCATGTGGTGGAGGTCCTGAGCAGCGGCCCGTCGGTGTGGTTCGCGACGGTACCGGCCGAGTCCGGGGCGTCGGACGACCCCGGCGGCCCCGGGATTCCGGCGGCGATCGGGCGCTGCGTGGTCGACGGGCGCTGGGCCGGTTTCATGGCGGTGGAGGTGGGTCCCGCGCACCGCAGGCAGGGACTGGCGACGGCCGTGATGACCGCGCTCGCCCGGCGCGCCCTGGAGGAGGGCGCCTCGGCGGCGTGGCTACAGGTCGAATCCGGCAACGGCGGCGCCCGGACCCTGTACGAGGGCATGGGGTTCGCGCCCCATCACCTCTACCACCACTTCCGATACTCCCGATCTTCCTGAGCGGGTACGAGACGCATATGCAACCGCCACACCCCGAGGCCATGCGCCGGCGGCAGCGCTTCGCCGAGGAGGCCCGCTCCGAGCGGCCGGACCTCGCGACGCTGTGCCTGCTGGTCGGCGCGGAGGCCGATCCCCAACTGGACGAGGCGGGGCTGGACGCCGCCCAGATCGAGCTGGACCGGCTGGCGGGGCTGCTGCCGTACGGGCTCACCGGCCCGTACAACTGGGTGGCCGCCCTGTCGGGACTCCTCGGCGAGCGCTGCGGATTCCACGGCACCCCCGGCTGCTACCAGCGGCTCGAGTCCTCGCTGCTGCACGAGGTGCTGCGCCGGCGCAGGGGGCTGCCCATCCTGCTCTCGGTCATCTGGATCGAGGTGGCCCGCCGGGCCGGTGCCCCGGTCTACGGCGTCGCCCTGCCCGGCCATTTCGTCGTCGGCTTCGGCGACGTGGCCGCCGGGGAGGGCCCCGTCCTGGCGGACCCCTTCGGGGGAGGCCGTCTGTTGACGGGGGCGGACGCGGAACTCCTGGTCGCCGGGGCGACGGGCTCACCGCTCGACCCCTCGATGCTCGTCCCGGCGAACCCGTTGGAGATCGTCCTGCGCATCCTCAACAACATCCGCGCCTGGTCCGCGGCCCGCCCCGAACGCACGGACGTCGCCCTCTGGGCGGTGGAGCTCTCCCTCCTCCTTCCCTCACACCCGGCCCGCCTGCGCTACGAGCACGCCCAACTCCTCGTCCAACGCGGCGACTTCCTCGCGGGCGCAGCGGAGTTGGACGCGTACGCGGACGTCGTCTCGGCGGTGGAGCCGGCGACGGCAGCCTCCGTCCGGCGCCGGGCGCACGCCGCCCGTTCGATGCTGAACTGAGCAGTGGCGAAGGGCTGGGGAGCTGAGCCTGAGGGGCCGCACGGAGCCGGGTCGGCTCCACCACCCGACTCCGTCGCCCCGGGGCTCGAGGGGCAGGCGCCGCGCACCGCCCGTCGGCACCACGCCCGCCGCGGAACCGCGCGACGGCGTCACGGGCCCCCGACGGCCGCGCGGGGCGGCTTCATCCGCTCGGCCACACGCGCAGGACGACCTTGCCGCGCGGGTGGTCCGTCGCCAGTGCCTCGTAGGCGGCCCGCGCCTCGGCGAGCGGCACCACGCGGTCCACGACCGGCGTCAGGCTGCCCCCCTCGATCAGCTCGTTGATCGCCACGAGGCCCGCCCGGTCGGGCTCCACGATGAAGAAGAGGGCCCGCACCCCTCGCTTCGCGGCCATCTCCGGGTCCGGTGGCCGCACGACGCTGATCAGGAGTCCTCCCGGGCGCAGCGTCGCCCATGAGCGGTCCAGGGTGTCACCGCCGACCAGGTCGAGGACCACGTCGACGTCGTGCACCTGGTCCTCGAACCGTTCGGTGCGGTAGTCGATGACCGTGTGCGCCCCGAGCCCGGTGAGGAAGTCCTTGTCGCGCGCCGATGCGGTGGCCGTGACCCGTGCGCCCAGCGCCGCGGCGAGTTGTACCGCGAAGGTGCCGACGCCCCCCGCGCCGCCCTGGATCAGGATGTGCTGTCCGGGCTGGAGGGCCGCGTGCCGCATGAGCGCCTGCCAGGCCGTGAGCGCGGCGAGCGGGACGGCCGCCGTTCGCTCGTGGTCCAGTCCGGCGGGCTTGGCGGCGAGCACGTCCGCGGGCACCGTGACGTATTCGGCGGCTGCACCGTCGCGGGTGAACGGGATCAGGCCGTAGACCTCGTCGCCGACATCGAGATCGCTCACCCCGCTGCCGACGGCCGCCACCACGCCCGACACTTCGTGCGCGGGGACGGTGGGCGTGCGGTCGCGCCCGGTCCCGTCGAAGCTGTCGGTCCAGGTCGCGTCCCAATCGAGCTCGCCTGCGGTGACGGACGCGGCGCGCACCGCCACGAGCACCTCGCCGTCCGATGGTTCAGGGCGGGGTGCCGACTCGTAGGCGAGGTGGTCCGGGCCGCCCCGGGTGTGGGCGCGTACGGCGTGCATCGTGGTGGTCATGGGATGAGCGTTCCCGTGGACGCCACCCTCAGTCGGCCCGCGGCTGCCGGTCACCCCTTGGGCAGAATCCCCGGGAGCCCCGGTCCGCGACGAGGACCGGGGCTCCCGGGAGCAGGAGCAGGGCGGGATCAGCCCTGCGGGTCGAGCGCGATCGTCTCGGTTCGCTCGGTGGGGGTCTTGCCGAGCAGCGCCTTCTGCATCGCCGAGGCGACGTCGTCCGCGGACACCTCGTGCTTCGCCCCGTCACCCTTGGTGATCATGATGCCGTCGAAGACGCCGTCCAGGAGTTCGTCGATGGCCTTCTTGTCGTAGACCTCGACCAGCCGCCCGTTGATCGCCTTCATCGAAAGAATCTTCGGAAGGGACCGTGAAGGGCCGAACTGGATCTCCTTGCTGCCTGCCTTGATCGTGATCAGACCGGACATGGCGGGCTCGGCGAACTCCTTCATCGCCCGGTCCAGCTCGGTCTGGGTGATCGTCGGCTCGCGGGTGGCTACGGGCAGTTCGACGTTGTTGATCCGGCCGGTCTCGACCTGGGCTCGGTAGGCGTCCCGGACGGAGATCATCGACTGCTGGACGTCCAACGCCTTGCCCGACTTACCCGGAACGGGCACGGCCTTGCCCGGCTCGAACCTGATCGTGCCCTCACTGGCCGAACCGGAAGCACCGGCCAAGTCGCTCAGGGCGACACCCAGCTTCTCCTCGTCGACGGGGATGACCGGCTGGGCGACGCGCTCGCCGCCCAGGAGCGAACCGATCACCGAAACCGGGTTGTAGTCACTGCCCGCGGCGGCACGCACGGTCGCCTGGCTGTCCAGCGAGAGGCCCGCCTTGTCCGGCGCGAGTTGCGTCTTCTGTCCCCCGATCGTCAGCTGCAGGGGGGCGTGGGCACGCTTGCCGAGGGCGGCATCCAGCTTGGACACGGCCTCCTCCTTGGTGCCGCCGCCGATGTCGACACCGAGCACGGTGGTGCCCTTGGGCACGTCGGAGTGGTTGAGCAGCAGCCCGGCGCCGTACGCGACACCGAGCAGGACGAGCACGCCCGCCGCAGCGAGGACGAGCTTGGAGCGGCCCTTCTTCACCGGCCCCGAGGAGGGCGCCGCCGAGGCCGCCGGAGCGGCGGAGTCGGCCGGGGCGGACGCGGAGGAACTCGGTGTCGTACGCCGTGACGTGGCCGGGCCGGGGACGGGGAAGTCCGGATCGGAGAAGTCGGCGCCCGCGGGACCGGCCGGCCAGGGCGTGCCCGTGGCGTCGGGACCGGCCGGCGCGAACGGCGAACGCTGCTGCGGCGGCACGACGGGGATGCCGCTGTTCAGGGTGTCACCGGAAACGTTTCCGATGGGACCGGGAGGACCGGCCGGGCCGGGCTCGGGAGCGGGCGGCTGTGGGGTGAGCACGGCGGTGTCGTCACTCATCCGCGGAGCGCCGCCGGCGCCCGGGGCGAACGGCGAGCCGCCGGTGACCGGCCCGGCGGTGGGGCCGGTGGGTGCGGTCTCGCCCGGGGCACTCGGCCCGGACGGAGGCGTGGCCCGCCCCGGGGCGGCCGCGTCCGACGCGAGGTCATCGAGCCCACTGCGGGGGCGGTGCCCCGGACCGGCGGACGGATCCGTGAAGCGCGGGGCGCCGGGCGCCTGGGGGCTCCCGGCAGCAGCGGGCATGGGATGCGTCCCCGTGTCGCCGATGCCGGGAACGCGGTGCGCCCCCGTGTCGTCGGAGCCCGTCGTCTGGCCGGGCAGGTGCCCCCGGCCCGGAGACGGCGGGGAGCCGGAGGGTGGCGTCGCTGACGGCGAGGGTGTGGACGCCACCGGTTTGCGGGGAGCGAACCAGTCGCTGGTCTTCTCCTCGGCCGGCTTCTCGGTCGCCTCCGTCTGGTGGGCCGCTTCCCGTCCGGCGCCCGCGGAGGTGCGCTGGGGCGCCACCGGCGGACGGGGCGTGCTCCCGGTGCGCTCGGCGGCGCTCTCACCCGTCGTCTTCTTGTCGACGTCGCCCAACGGCGTCCGCATGACGACGGGCGGGATGGGCCGGGACCCCGGGATGTTGATGCGGATCCGGGTCGTCAGCGTCGTCTCGGTCTTGGGCTCGTCCGGCGTCTGCGCAGGTTCGGTCCGTTCCTCCGGAGCGTCCTGCGTCGGGTGCAGCGACGGATACTGGCGGGATCCGTACGGCGGTGTCCCCGAAGGGTACGCGGCTCCGCCGCCCCCCTGGGGGCCGGAGGACGAACTGTCAGTTTCACGGCTCAAAGCAGGTTCTCCCGGTTGGCTCCGCCGCCCGTTCTTACTGGCTTCTCACTGCTGCGGGCGGCTCGGCGGCGCGCACCACCATACTGGCCCCCGCCGAGACGCATCCGGCGACCACGGGATGCGAGGCTCCCCGGCCGCTCCGACGAGCGTGGGCATTTCGCCCTCAGATGGGACACGTCACGTACCAAGTCGACCGGAGGGCCCACCCGGTTGCGGCAGCCGCGCCATGGTGGCACACATCACAGCCACAACCACCCCTCCGAGCAGGAACACGATCTCACCGAGCCCGCCGGCGAAGAGTCCGTCGCCCTCCGGGCGCCCGGCACTGAGCAGGAGCACCGCGGCGAGCCAGCCGACGGCCGGTGCCACGACGCCGAGCTGGGTCCCCGTGGCGCGCAACCCGCCGTAGAACAGGCCTGCCGTACCGAGCAGCGCGAGCAGCAACCCGGCAGGGAACCAGGCGGCTTGGACCAGTGAGCCGGCCGCCCCCACGGGGAACCCGAGGACGACGAGGCCGGCGTAGGCGGCGACGCGCCCCGGCTTCGGGGGCCTTGCCAGCCAGGCTCCTGGCTCGCTCATCTCACTGCCTCCTGGGTCGTTCCGGCGAACAGGTCGTGCTCGCGCTCGCCTTCGGGCGCGCCCGTGCGGCCACGCACCAACTGGTAGTACTCGGTGCTGAACAGCGGCTGCCCGAGATCGTTGGAGAGTGCGAAGAACGCACCGTCCACGGCGATTTGGGTGGCATGCGCCCGCATCGCGGCCGCCTTGCGCGCCGCATAGGCGGTGCCGTCGATCTCCGCGGTGATCTCCGTGTCGTCCACCACGCCGGGGATGTCGTCGATATCCGCGATGCCGGGGAAGTCGACGCCCGCGGCGCGCAGACGGGCGAATCCCTGCTCGGCGACCGAGCGCGGCACCCTGTTCCAGTAGACCTTGGCGATGGCGTGCGGGGCCCCCAGATCGCGACGGAACGCAGACTCCGCGGCGAGGCCGACGGCGCGCATGGCGACGCGGTGCGCCTGGATGTGGTCGGGGTGGCCGTAGCCGCCGTTCGGGTCGTAGGTCACGAGGACCTGCGGCCGCACCGAACGGATCACCTCGACGAGGTACGGAGCGGCCTCGTCCACGTCCGCATTCCAGAAGGCGCCGGGGCGGTGGTTCTGCGGAACGCCCATCATCCCCGAGTCGCGGAAGCGCCCGGGGCCGCCGAGGAAGCGGTGGTCACCGACCCCCAGCTCCGCCATCGCGGCAGCCAGTTCACCGAGGCGGTGCGCACCGAGGCCGTCCTCGCGGTCGGCGGCCAGGTGCGCCAGCTCGGGCGGGATGACCTCCCCCTCCTCGCCGAGGGTGCAGGTCACCAGGGTGACCCGGGCACCCTCCGCGGCGTACCGGGCCATGGTGGCGCCATTGTTGATCGACTCGTCGTCGGGGTGCGCGTGCACCAGGAGCAGACGACGGGCAGGGAGATCCGTCATGACCCCAGCCTACGAGGCCCGGGGTCAGAACTTGAGGCCCCCGATCATGCCTGCCACGTTCGTGGTCAACTCGGTGATCGTGGGCGCGATGGACGAGCTGGCGAGGTAGAACCCGAGGAGCATGCAAACCGCCGCGTGTCCGGCTTTGAGTCCGGATTTCCGGACCAGCAGGAAGACGACGATCGCCAGCAGCACCACCGCCGAAATCGAGAGTGCCACGGCGGTTCACCTCCACAGAAGTTCGGTCGGAACGGGCAGCGTGCATGTGCCAGGGAGTGCATACCCACCTTGCGCTACGGATCATAACTATCCGTACCCACGCATCGATCGGTGCACGGCAGCACACGGGGGCGCACACCGGACGGCGAGAGGGTCCGGCGCCGGGGAAACGAGGCGGTCACTCGGCTAGGTTCGGTCGCATGACCAAGCGCCAGCAGCTCTCCTTCCCTCGCCAGTACGCCAGGACCCAGCGCTTCACCCTCGGCGTCCCCCGCGCGTTCACGGTGTCTCCGGACGGCTCACGTGTGGTGTTCCTCAGGACCTCCTCGGGAACGGAACGGGCGCACCGGCTCTGGGTGCTGGACCTCGCCGACGGCGCCCGCGAGCGACTGGCCGCCGATCCGGAAGTGCTGCTGGGCGGCGCTGCGGAAGAGCTGCCCGCCGAGGAGCGGGCGCGCCGGGAGCGCAGCCGGGAGGGATCGGGCGGCATCGTCGGGTACGCCGTGGACCAAGAGGCGGAACTGGCGGCGTTCGCGCTCTCCGGGCGCTTGTTCACGGCTGAGCTGCGGGCCGGGACGGCCCGTGAACTACCCGCCGCCGGGCCGGTGATCGACCCCCGTCCGTCGCCCGACGGACGCTTCGTCGCCTACGCGTCGCACGGCGCCCTGCGGGTGATCGGGGCGGAGGGGGACGGCGACCGCGCTCTGGCCGAGCCGGAGGACGAGCACGTGGCGTACGGCGTCGCGGAGTTCGTGGCGGCCGAGGAGATGGGGCGCTCGCGCGGCTTCTGGTGGTCCCCGGCGTCGGACCGGCTGCTGGTGGCGCGGGTCGACGACTCCCCCGTGCGGCGCTGGTGGATCGCGGATCCGGCCCACCCGGAACAGCCCCCTGCCGAGGTGGCGTACCCGGCGGCCGGCACCGCGAACGCCGTCGTCGGGCTGGCGCTGACGGGTCTGGACGGGTCGCGCACCGAGGTCGTCTGGGACCGCGAGCGGTATCCGTACCTGGCGCGGGTGCACTGGTCGTCCGCGGGGGCCCCGCTGCTGCTGGTCCAGTCGCGCGACCAGCGCACGCTCGTGTACCTCGCGGTGGACCCGGGGAGTGGTGCGACACGCACGGTCCACGTCGACGAGGACCCGGTGTGGACCGAGCTGGTGGCCGGGGTACCCGCATGGGCTCCGGACGGACGGCTGGTGCGGGTCGCCGACGAGGGTGGGGCACGCGTGCTGGCCGTCGGGGACCGGCCGTTGACGGGAACCGCCTTGCAGGTGCGGGCCGTGCTGGACGTCGGCCCTTCTGACGTGCTGGTCTCGGCGTCGGCGGGCGAGGGGGCCGCGCGGCCGGAGACCGGCGAGATCCACGTGTACCGGGTCAACGAACTGGGTGTGGAGCGCGTTTCCGAGGGCGCAGGGGTGCACTCAGCGGTGCGCTCGGGGGAGGTGACGGTGCTCGTGACCGCCCGTCCTGAGGCCGCAGGCACGCTGGTGCAGGTGCTCCGGGGCGGCAAACCGTTCGCCACGATCACCTCCTTCGCCCAGGAACCGTCGCTCTCCTGCCGGGTACGCCTCACCGAAGGGGGCGCACGACGCATCCCGTGCGCCGTGCTGCTTCCGAACGCCTACCGGGAGTCCGACGGTCCGCTCCCCGTCCTACTTGACCCGTACGGGGGACCGCACGGACAGCGCGTGGTCGCCTCTTGCCAGGCACACCTCACGTCCCAGTGGTTCGCCGATCAGGGCTTCGCGGTCGTGGTCGCGGACGGTCGCGGATCCCCGGGTCGCTCCCCCGCCTGGGAGAAGGCGATCAAGGACAACCTGCTGGTCTCGCTCGACGACCAGATCGACGCCCTGCACGCCCTAGCCGACCGCTTCCCGCTGGACCTCGGGCGGGTGGCCGTCCGCGGCTGGTCGTACGGCGGCTACCTCGCGGCGCTCGCGGTGCTGCGCCGACCCGACGTGTTCCACGCGGCTGTCGCCGGGGCCCCCGTCACGGACTGGCGGCTGTACGACACCCACTACACCGAGCGCTACTTGGGCGACCCCGGTGAACGCCCCGAGGTGTACGCCGCGAACTCGCTCGCCACCG
This sequence comes from Streptomyces sp. NPDC059169, assembly GCF_042755225.1. Lineage (NCBI taxonomy): Bacteria > Bacillati > Actinomycetota > Actinomycetes > Kitasatosporales > Streptomycetaceae > Streptomyces > Streptomyces sp. NPDC059169. The sequence goes on from NZ_JBHZCF010000001.1 coordinate 237,645, forward strand.
GGGACGGGCTGGTCGACCCGGCGGAGCCGGCGAGGCCCCTGCTCCTCATCCACGGCCTCGCGGACGACAACGTGGTGGTGGCCCACAGCCTCCGGCTGTCATCGGCCTTGCTGGCCGAGGGTCGCCCCCACGAGGTGTTGCCGTTGACCGGCGTCACCCACATGACCCCGCAGGAGCAGATCGCGGAGAACCTCCTACTCCTCCAGGTGGACTTCCTGAGGCGCTCGCTGGCCGGGAACGCGGGGAACGGGTTGCCCTCGACGGGTCGCTGAGCGCGGTCGGCACGGTGGCGGCCGGCGGCGGACTGGGCGCGCAGGGGACGGCAACAGGCGGCGGACGGACCGCGGACGGACCGCGGACGCGGAGCCGAACGGGCGGTGGTGCGACCGGACCGGTCGAGCGGCGGGGCGGCCGAACGGGTGGCGGCTCCCGGAAGGTCTACCCGCCCGGCGGCGGGGAGGTAGCCGGTGGCGGTGGGAGACCGAGGTCCGGGGCGTCGCCACCGCCGTCCTGTCCCCGTTCCGTCAACGTCGCGCCCGCCGTTTCGCCCGCGACTCCTCGCCCCGTCAGCACCAGCACCACCGCTCCGGCCACGAGGTCGAACAACCAGCTGGTGACGGCGAGCTGGTCGCGCAGGGGCGACGAGGCAAAACCGCTCACCAGGGCGTATCGGGCCGCCAGGGCGCATCCGGCGATGCCGCTCGCGGCCAGCAGTCCCGCAGCGATCAGCGCGTACGGCCGTCCGCTTGCGGTGCGCAGGAGCAGCCCACCGGCGGCGGTCAGCAACACCAGCACCATCACCGCATCGAGCCAGCCGGGCGGTATGCCCAGCAGGGGGAGCGCCGTGCCGGCGCCGCCGGTGAAACGGTCCGCGTAGGAGTCCGCCGGGATCTGCGTGGCCCAGTGCGCCTCCCAGGCCGTCCGGACCGCCGCAGCGGCGGCGAGCAGGAGGGACACGGTCACGGAGGCGGGCCCGGACGGGGAGGACGGCGGGGAGCTGCCGGGCACGGAACCGTACGGAGGACGTCCCGCCGCCACCAGGACGAGCCCCACGGCGAGAGCCAACGTCGCCACGACGGTGACCAGTGCCGGCGTGCGGAGCCCTCCGGCGCCCCCGGGGGCCTCCCACTGCGCGCTGAGCAACCAGAGACCGGGCAGCCGCAGGGCGAGAGTGACGACCCCGGCGGCGGCGAGCGCGGCGGCCGCGTGCCCGGAGCGCAGGGCGGTGGCGGCCGTGACGGCGTACCCGACGGCCAGGACGGGATCCTGGAGGCTGGTCGCGAGGCGGTGTGTGCCGCCCGTCGTGCGGCCGTCGCCGGTCCAGAACCACCACAGGTCCAGGGGCTGTTCGACGGTCAGGAGGTCCCTGACGATCCACGCCGCGGTCAACGCCGCGAGGACGGCGCAGAAACCGGCACCGGCGCCCCTCGCTCCCCGTGTGAGATGCACGCGGGTGATCCTCCACCTGCACCCGCCACCGGGACAAGGCGGGGGTGGGGCCCGGGAGCGACCGGCCGGAGCGCATGGCGCCCTCCGGCCGGTCTACGGCACCCGCACGGCCGTACGCGGTTCAGCGTGACGCGTTCGTATATCGGTGACGCTTCGGCCAAGTTGCCTGGAAGTTAATGAAGTTGATGTGCACTTAGCGGGTTTTGGCAGTGTCGGGGCGCCAGTAGCCACGTGCACTGACCCGCCCCTTCGGGATGCCGAGCTCCCTGCGCACGTACGCGGCAAGGGTCCGTGTCGTCCCCGTGTCGCAGGCGATCCAGACGAAGACCCCCGCCCGGTCCTCGCCGAGCAGCCCGGGCAGCGCCGCCCGCACCTCCTCGACGAGCCGCGCGCCGCCGTCGGTCCGTGGCACCCTGCGCAGGTCGTGGTGCGCTGCACCGGCTCGTACGGGAAGGTCCGCGTCCGACGCGTGCGGGGTCTCCAACCAGATGATGGCGGGAACGGCGGGCAGCGCTTCCAGCAGGGAGTTGACGGCGGGCAGCGAGGCGGGGTCGCCGATCACGAACAGCCGCGACGGCAGCGGGTCGGGGGTGGCGAAGCCGGTGCCCTGGACGGTGGCGTCGATGGTGTCGCCCGGCACGGCCGTACGCGCCCAGTCGCTGGCGCAACCGTCGTGCAGGGCGAACTCCAGACCGAAGGTACCGGCCACGGGGTCGGGGTCGACCAGGGTGTAGGCACGTTGGTGCGGCTTGCCCGCGTCGTCGAACCAGAGCCGCACCCACATGGTGGGGTGCACCCCGGTGACGCCGAGCATGCCCCCGTCGGTGAGGCGCACCCGGCGGAACCGCTCGGTCACCTGCTCCACAGCCGTCACGGTGAAGGTGAAGTCCTTGCCCCGCATCAAGGTGAGGACGACGCCCTCCCAGCCGTGCCCCACCGCTGCCCCTTCCCCGTACACCCGCTAAAGTTAGGACAGCCTAACCTAAAGAAGTATGCGCAGGGGAGTGGGAACGACAGTGACGACCGAGGTCTACCGGGACGCCTGGGGCATCCCTCATCTGCGTGCCTCCAGTGCACGGGAACTGGCCTACGCCCAGGGGCACAACGCCGCCGTCGACCGGGGCTGGCAGATCGAGGTCGAACGCCACCGCGTGCAGGGCACCACCGCAGCCTTCCTGGGTGCGCAGGCCACGGCCTGGGACCGCTTCGCACGGCAGGCCCGGCTGGCCGACACCGCCCGGCGCTGCTACGACGCACTCGACCCGGACACGGCCCAGTGGGTGCGGGCCTACGCGGACGGGGTGGGCGCCGGGCTCGCGGACGGCGGCGGCGCGGCCCCCGAGTTCACCGCGACCGGGCTCACGGCCGGTCATTGGGAGCCGTGGGTCCCCCTGGGGATCTGGCTCTCCACCCACATCCTGTTCGCCGGGTTCCCCACCAAGCTCTGGCGTGAGGAGGTGGCCACCCGGCTCGGCAGCGAGGAGGTCGCCCTCTTCGCCACCGACGGCCCGGGCACGGCGGGCAGCAACGGCTGGCTCGTGGGCGGCGGTCGCACCGCCACGGGGGCGCCGCTCATCGCGGGCGACCCGCACCGCTTCATCGAGGATCCCGGCGTCTACCAGCAGGTCCACCTGGTCTGCCCGGACTTCGACGTCGTCGGCCTCGCCGTACCCGGCGTTCCCGGCCTCGCCCACTTCGGCCACACCGGCTCGGTCGCCTGGGCCATCACCAACGCCATGGCCGACTACCAGGACCTGTACCGCGAGCGGCTGCGGCGCACCGGCGACGCGGTCGAGGCGCTCGGCCCGGACGGCTGGCGCCCCGTCGCGCTCCACCACGAGACCATCGAGGTGGCGGGCGGCGAACCGGTCGAGATCGAGGTGGTCGAGACCGACCGCGGCCCGGTGGTCATCGGCGGTGCCGACGATCCGGCTGGTGCCGTCAGCCTGCGCTACCCGCCGCGGGTGACCGGCGAGGCGGGGTTCGAGGCCCTGCCCGCCCTCCTACGGGCCCGCACCACCGGGGACGTGGACCGAGCTCTCGACTCCTGGGTCGAGCCGGTCAACGTGGTCCACGCGGCGGACACCGAGGGCGGTCTGCTGCACCGGGTCGCCGGACGGGTCCCCGTACGGCACGGGGACAACCGGCTCCGGGTGGTGCCCGCGTGGAAGCGCGAACACGCGTGGCGAGGGTGGCACGAAATGCCCCGGGCAGAGGTCGGCGACCTCGCCGTCATGGCGAACGCCCGCGGCATCGCCACACCGCTCGGCGTCGAGTTCGCACCGCCCCACCGGGCCGAGCGCATCGCCGAACTGCTGGAGGCGTCCGCGGTGTGGACCGCGCCCCGGATGGCCGCCGTGCACACCGACACGTACCTGGCTTCCGCGGAGCCGCTCCTCGCACTGGCCGCCGGGCTGGACGGCCTCTCGGCCCGCGCTGGACTGCTGCGCGGGGAACTCCTCTCCTGGGACCGACGGATGGCGGCGGACAGCACGGTTGCCGCCCGCTTCGCGGCCGTGCGTTCCGCGGTGGTGCGCCGACTGGCTTCCCACCCCGAGCTGGCCCCGCTCCAAGGACCGTTCGACCACCCCGACGTGTTCCTCCCCTGGCTGTACCTGCCCGTGAAGGTCGCCTACGCGCTGGAAACCCTGCTGACCACCCGCCGCCTGACGGGCATCGACCGCGCAGACGTCGTCCGCGCGGCCCTCGAAGAGGTCGCGCGCGCCGACGACCCACAGCGCACCTGGGGCGAACTCCACCGACTCGCCCCCTGGCAGGCGCTGGCCGGCACGGACGAGGAGTGGCCGGGGCTGTCCGGCGACCACGACTGCGTGCTGGCCACCTCCAGCGTGCCCGGCGTCACGGACCACAGCGCGCGGGGGCCCGCGGCCCGCTACGTGTGGGACCTCGCCCGGCGCGAGGACAGTCTGTGGGTCGTACCGCTGGGCGCGCGGGGGATCCCCGGCGACCCCCACCACCGCGACCAGCTGCCGCTGTGGCTGCGTGGCGGATTCGTCCCCGTCATCACCGACTTCGACCGACTCACCCCCGAACACCGCACAGAGGAGCGACATGACCGCTGAATCCACCGAGCGTGCGGAGGTCCTGCACGAACAGACCGTCGACGGCATCGGGCGGGTGTGGATCCGGCGCCTGGTCCCGCAGCACGACACCGGCGTCGTCCACTCCTGGGTGACCGAGGAACGGGCCCGTTTCTGGGGCATGGGCGACGCGAGTCCCGCCCAGGTCCGGGAAATCTACGAGCACCTGGACTCCCTCACCACCCACCACGCGTTCCTCATCCTCGTCGGGGACCGGCCCGCGATGCTCTTCCAGACGTACGAACCCCGGGCCGACCGGGTGAGCGAGTGCTACGACGTCCAACCCGGCGACATCGGGGTCCACCTGATGACCGGTCCCCCGGGCGGCACGCCCCGGCCGGGCTTCACCGGCGCCATGCTCTCCGTCCTCGTCGACTTCCTCCTGGCCGACCCGGCGGTGCGCCGGGTGGTCGCCGAGCCGGACGTCCGCAATGCGAAAGCGGTCGAACGGCTGGCCAGGACGGGCTTCGAGCTGGGGCCCGAGGTCGTCCTGCCGGAGGTCGACCTGCCGGAGGTGTTCCTGGCGGAGAAGAAGGCTCGGCTGGCCTTCCTCCACCGGAAGCCGGGCGAAGCGAGCTAGCCGGTGGCGGACCGGGCGGGGCCGCCCCCGCCCGGTCCGTTCGGCACCACGTGTCTCTCCTCCGCGAAATGGCACGCCGAATCGTGCTTCACCGGACCTGCGGTGAGCCGGAACTCCGCCGGAACCGCCAGCTCGGGCACCTCGAGCGCGCACCGCTCCTGCGCCTTCCAGCAGCGGGTGCGGAACCGGCAGCCCGACGGGACGTCCGCCGGAGAAGGCACGTCTCCGGGCAGGACGATCCGCTCCCGGTGCTCGCGGGCCTCCGGGTCCGGCACCGGGACGGCCGACAGCAGCGCCTGGGTGTAGGGGTGCGTCGGATGGTCATAGATCTCGGCCTCTCCGCCGATCTCCACGATCCGCCCCAGGTACATCACGCCGACCCGGTCGGAGATGTGACGGACGATCGACAGGTCGTGCGCGATGAACACGTAGGCGAGGCCGAACTCCTGCTGCAGCCGGTCCATCAGGTTGACGACCTGCGCCTGGACGGAGACGTCGAGCGCGGAAACGGGCTCGTCCGCGACGATGACCTCCGGTCGCAGCGCGAGCCCGCGGGCGATGCCGATGCGCTGGCGCTGGCCGCCGGAGAACTGGTGCGGGTACCGGTTGATGTACTCCGGGTTGAGGCCGACGACGTCCAGCAGCTCCTGCACCTTGCGGCGCCGGTCGCCCTTCGGCGCCGCCTCGGGGTGGATCTCGAAGGGCTCACCGATGATGTCACCGACCGTCATCCGCGGATTCAGCGAGGTGTACGGGTCCTGGAACACCATCTGGATGTTGCGGCGAACGGCCTTCATCGCACGGCCGGACAGCTTGGTGATGTCCTCGCCCTTGAAGCGGATCGCTCCGGCCGTCGGCCGCTCCAGATTGACCAACAGCCTTGCCAGGGTGGACTTCCCGCAGCCTGACTCGCCCACGATCCCGAGGGTCTCGCCGGGGAACAGGTCGAGGTCGACCCCGTCGACGGCCTTGACCTCGCCCACCTGCTTCCTGAAGAGGATGCCGCGGGTGAGCGGATAGTGCTGGTACAACCCGCGCACTTCGATGATCGGCTCAGCCACGCAGGCACTCCCTCCAGAAGAAGCAGGCGCTCCTCCGCTGCTCGTCCACCTCGAGCGGCTCCGGCACCTCGGTCGTGCACACGTCCCTCGCCATCGGACAGCGCGGGTGGAAGGCGCAGCCGGAGGGGACGGCCGTCAGGTTCGGCGGCAGGCCCTTGATCGCGTACAGGTCCCGGCCCTTCTGGTCCAGCCTCGGGATGGAGTCGAGCAGACCGCGGGTGTAGGGGTGCGCCGGCGCCTTGTAGATGTCGTGGACGGGTGCGCTCTCCACGACGCGCCCCGCGTACATAACGGCGATCCGGTCGGCGACGTCGGCGACCACGCCGAGGTCGTGGGTGATGAGGACGAGGCCCATGCCCAGTTCGCGCCTGAGCTCGGCGAGGAGGTCCATCACCTGCGCCTGGACCGTCACGTCCAGGGCAGTCGTGGGCTCGTCCGCGATGACCAGGTCCGGTTCGAGCGCCAGCGCCATGGCGATCATGATGCGCTGACGCATGCCCCCCGAGAACTGGTGCGGGTACTGCCCCACCCGCTGGCCTGCGGCCGGGATGCGCACCCGGTCCATCAGTTCGACGGCCTTCGCGCGGGCGTCCTTCCGTGACATGCCCCGGTGCACGGTGAACATCTCGCCCAGCTGTTCCCCGACGGTCAGGACGGGGTTGAGCGAGGACAACGCGTCCTGGAAGATCATCGCCATCCCGGACCCGCGGACCTTCCGCCGCTGGTTCTCCTTGAGTTTCAGCAGGTCCTGGCCCTTGAAGAGAACCTCGCCGCCGGTGATCCGGCCCGGGGGGACGTCCAGGATGCCCATGACGGCCTGGGCGGTGACGGACTTCCCCGAGCCCGACTCGCCGAGCACCGCGAGGGTCTCGCCCACGTCGACGGAGTACGAGACGCCGTTGACGGCCTTGGCGACCCCGTCACGGGTGCGGAACTCCACGTGCAGGTCACGTACTTCGAGCAGCATGCCGGCGGCTCCTCAGCGCAGCTTGGGGTCGAGGGCGTCGCGGACCGCGTCGCCGAGCATGATGAACGCGAGCACGGTGACGGCCAGCGCACCGGCCGGCCAGAGCAACATGTGCGGGGCGTTTCGGATGTACGGGGACGCGGCGGAGATGTCGATGCCCCAGGACACCGACGGCGGACGCAGCCCGACCCCGAGGTAGGAGAGGGTGGCCTCCAGGGAGATGTACGTGCCGAGCGCGATGGTCGCCACGACGATCACGGGCGCCACCGCGTTCGGCGCGATGTGCCGCAGGAGGAGCCGCGCCGGCGATGCTCCGAGGGCCCGGGCGGCCTGGACGTAGTCGTTCTGCTTGGCGGTGATCACCGAGCCGCGGGCGATGCGGGAGATCTGCGGCCAGCCCAGCAGCACCATGAATCCGATCACCGGCCAGACCGTGTTGCTGGTGACGACGGACAACAGCACCAGTCCGCCGAGGACGACCGGGATGGCGAAGAAGACGTCGGTGAGCCGTGACAGCAGCGCATCCGACGCCCGTCCGGAGAACCCGGCGAGCCCGCCGAGGACGGAGCCGAGGAGCGCCACCCCGAGGGTGGCGCAGACACCCACGGTCATGGAGGTACGCGCGCCGTGGACGGTCCTGGTGTAGACGTCGCAACCCTGCCCGTCGAATCCGAAGGGGTGGCCGGGCTGGGGGCCCTGCTGGGCCTTGGCGAGGTTGCAGTCGAGCGGGTCGCCCGAGGTGATCAGCGAGGGCCAGACGGAGATGACCACGAGGAAGAGGATCACCACTGCGGAGACGATGAAGACCGGGTTGCGGCGCAGGTCGTGCCAGGCGTCGGACCAGAGGCTGCGGGGCCTGCCGGGGACGGGAGGCTCACCGAACCCGGAAGGACCGGGCCCCGCGGGACCGCCCGGGAGCTTTTCGAGCGTTACCCCCTCGCCGGTGGCCAGGTCCATCGTGCCGCCCGCCCCGGTCGAAGCGATGGCACCCCCGTCGTCGTACTGCGGCTCAGGCATAGCGGATCCTCGGGTCGAGTACGGCGTACAGCAGGTCGACCAACAGGTTCACCACCAGGAACACCAGCACCAGCACCGTGACGAAGCCGACCACGGTCTGGGTGTTCTGGCGCAGGATGCCCTGGTAGAGCTGGTAGCCGACGCCATGGATGTTGAAGATCCGCTCGGTGACGATGGCGCCGCCCATGAGGGCGCCGATGTCCGCTCCGATGAAGGTGACCACCGGGATCAGCGAGTTGCGCAGCAGGTGGCGTCCGACGACGCGGCGGCGGGGCAGGCCCTTGGCGATGGCCGTACGGACGTAGTCGGCTCGCCGGTTCTCGGCGATGGAGGTCCGCGTCAGCCGCGTGACGTAGGCGAGGGAGACGGATGCGAGGACGAGACCCGGCACGATCAGCTCGTCGAGCGGTGCTTCCGAGGACACGGACGGTCGGATCCAACCCCATTCCACCCCGAGCAGCAGTTGGAGCAGCAGACCGGTGACGAAGGTCGGCACGGCGATGACGACCAGCGTCAGCAGCAGCACGCCGGTGTCGACGGGCTTGCCGCGCCGGAGCCCGGTGAGCACGCCCAGGCTGACGCCGATGACGATCTCGAAGACGATCGCGACCAGAGTGAGCCGGACGGTGACGGGGAAGGAATCGGCCATCAGCTCGGTGACCGGCTGGCCGTTGAAGGCGGTGCCGAAGTCCCCGGTGAAGAGGTGGCCCATGTAGGTCAGGTACTGCTGCCAGACGGGGTGGTCCAGGCCGAACTCCTTGCGCAGTTGGGCAGCGGTCGCGGGGTCGCACTCCCGCTCGCCGCACAGGCCTGCGACGGGATCGCCCATGACGTTCACCATCAGGAAGATCAGCAGGGTGGCGCCGACGAAGACGGGGACCATCTGCAGCAGGCGCCGGATCACATAACGTCCCACGAAGGGCTCCTGGGGGTGCGGGCAGTTGCGTCAGCCGACCGTGATCTCGTTGTAGACGGGGACGCTGAAGGGGTTCAGCGCAACGTTGGAGATCCGGTCCGAGTAGCCGGCGCTGCCGTTCTGGTACCAGAGGGGAATGGCCGCCATCTGGTCCCGTACGGCCCTCTCCGCCTGCTGGAAGGTGTCCACGGCCTTCGCCGTGTCGGTCTCGGCGTTGGCCTGGTCGACGAGTGCGTCGAACTCCCCGCTGCTCCACTTGCCGTCGTTGGAGGAGGCGTTGGTGTAGTAGAGGGGCTGGAGGAAGTTCTGGATGAGCGGGTAGTCCATCTGCCAGCCGGCTCGGAAGGGGCCGGTCAGCTTGCGCTGGGTGATCTGGTTGCGGAAGTCGGCGAAGGTTCCGACGGGGTTGCCGACGCAGGCCCTGGTGTTGCCGAGGGCATGGTTGATGGAGTTGCAGACGGCGTCGATCCACTCCCGGTGGGAACCCGTGTCCGCGTTGTACGTGATCCTCACCTGGCCACCCGGGATGCCCCCGCCCGCGGCGATGAGCTTCTTCGCCTCGGCCGGGTCGTACGTGCAGGCGTCACCGCAGAGCGTCGGGTCGTAGCCGCCGTCCTCGCCGAGCACCGGTGACGTCCAGTCCTTCGCCGGGGTGCGGGTCTTCTGGAAGATCGTGTCGGTGATCTGCTCACGGTCGATGGCCATGGACAGCCCCTTGCGGACCTTCTCCTGGCCGGGCTTGTTCCAGGCGGGGTCGTAGTAGGGGAAGGCCAGGGTCTGGATGATGCCGGCGGGAGTGTTGATGTAACGGTCCCCCAGATCGGCCTTGACGTTCTTGAGCTGGGACGCCGGGACGTCGTCGACGAGGTCGAGGTTCCCCGCCGTCAGATCGGTGTAGGCGGTGTTGTTGTCCGTGTAGACCTTGAGGTCCACGCCGCCGTTGCGCGCCTTGTCCTCCCCCGGGTAGCCGTCCCAGCGGCGCAGGGACATCTGCGAGCCCCTGGTGTACGAGTCCACCGTGTAGGGGCCGTTGCCGATCGGTTTCGCCAGCCAGGAGGAGTGGTCGCTGAAGAAGGTGGACGGCAGCGGGGCGAACGCCGCGTAGCCGAGGGTCTCGGGCCAGGTGGAGAACTTCTGGGTGAGCTTCACGGTGAACGTGCGGTCGTCCACGACCTCGAGGCCCGACATGGTGGTGGCGGTCGGCTCGCCGGACTCGGGGTGGACCTGCTCGTAGCCCTCGATGTAGCCGAAGAAGTAGGCGTTCCGCTGGTTGTTCCTGACGTCGGCGCCGTAGTTCCAGGCGTCCACGAAGGACTTGGCGGTGACCGGTTCCCCGTTCGAGAAGGTCCAGCCGTCCTTGAGGGTGATGGTGAAGACGGTGGAGTCGGCGGTGTCGATGCTCTCGGCGAGCATGTTCTCGGCCTCTCCGGACTTCGGGTCGTAGCGCACGAGGCCGCGGAAGATCATGTCGAGGACCTTGCCGCCCTGGACCTCGTTGGTGTTCGCCGGCTCCAGCGGGTTCTGCGGATCGCCCCAGGAGGATCTCACGATCCCGTCGGCTCCACCGGCACCGCTGGCGCCACCGCCACAGGCGGTGGCCGCGATCGCGACGGCGACCGCACAGGCGGCGCGTACGGCGTGAGTGGCTCCGCGCATGGAGTGCCTCCAGGGTCCCGATTCCCGTAGACACCAATATCACCACGTAAGCACTAAAACAGACATGCGCAACGCCCGAGCGGCCGGCGTACCGCACGGGAGGAGGTGTCGCAGTCGTCCGACGGTCCCCCGATCACCGGAACCTCCACCGGGACCCTCCCCGACCCCCGCCCCACACCGACTCGCCCGAAGCTGTCGCGGCACCCGCCACCGGGCCTCCCGTCCACAGGTCGCCGACCGGGGCAGATACGGAACGGCCGGGGGGGGGGGGGGGGGGGGACAGGCCGGCAACGGAAACCCAACACCCCCACTCCACCCCCCCGTCGGGGGCTCCCCCCCCCCCCGGGGGGGGGGGCGGACCCCCTAAG
>NZ_JBHZCF010000001.1:248769-253266 GCF_042755225.1 Streptomyces sp. NPDC059169
TGCCGGTTTGGGGGGGTGGGGGGGGGGGGGGGGGGGGGGGGGGGGGGGGGGGGGGTTCCTTGGGGGGGGGGGGGGGGGGGGGGGGGGGGGGGGTGGGGTTTGCGTTTCCTCCCCCCCCCCCCCCCCCGGCCGTCACCTCGTACGCATCACCCCGCGTGGACGACGTCCTTCTCCTCGGCGAAGTGGCATGCCGACTCGTGCGCGGCCGGGGAGTCCGTGCCCTGGAAACGCTCGGGGATCGCCAGCAGCGGCACCTCGGTGGCGCACTTGTCCTGGGCCTTCCAGCAACGGGTGCGGAAGCGGCAGCCGGACGGCGGGTTCGCCGGCGACGGGACGTCACCGGTGAGGATGATCCGCTCGCGGCCCTCGCGGGCCTCCGGGTCCGGCACCGGGACGGCCGACAGCAGCGCCTGGGTGTAGGGGTGCGTCGGATGATCGTAGATCTGCGCGTCGGTGCCGATCTCGGCCATCTTGCCGAGGTACATCACGCCGACCCGGTCGGAGATGTGACGGACGATCGACAGGTCGTGCGCGATGAAGATGTAGGACAGGTTGAACTCGTCCTGCAACCTCTCCATCAGGTTGATCACCTGCGCCTGGACGGACACGTCGAGGGCCGACACCGGCTCGTCGCAGATGATGACCTCGGGGTTGAGCGCCAGGCCCCGGGCGATGCCGATGCGCTGGCGCTGGCCGCCGGAGAACTGGTGCGGGTACCGGTTGATGTACTCCGGGTTGAGGCCGACGACGTCAAGCAGCTCCTGCACCTTGCGGCGCCGGTCGCCCTTCGGCGCCGCCTCGGGGTGGATCTCGAAGGGCTCACCGATGATGTCACCGACCGTCATCCGCGGATTCAGCGAGGTGTACGGGTCCTGGAACACCATCTGGATGTTGCGGCGAACGGCCTTCATCGCACGGCCGGACAGCTTGGTGATGTCCTGGCCCTTGTAGAAGATCTCGCCGGCCGTCGCCGTCTCCAGCAGCATCAGCAGCTTGGCGACCGTCGACTTGCCACAACCGGACTCACCGACGATCCCGAGCGTCTCGCCCTGGTAGAGGTCGAAGGAGACCCCGTCCACGGCCTTGACCGCACCGACCTGCTTCCTGAAGAGGATGCCATGGGTCAACGGGAAGTGCTTGACCAGGTTGCGCACCTGGAGGATCGGCTCACCCCGGTCGACCGGGGCGTCCAGCGCCTCGACGACCCGGGCCTCGGAAGACACCTCGACGGCCTCGACACCGGCGACGTTCGGAGTGGCGTCCACGGCCTCGCCCTTCTTGTCCGACTCAGCCATGGATCGTCTCCTTCCAGAGGTGGCACGCGCTGCCGCGGCCGGCGAGCTCGGTGCCGTCCTGCTCGGTCACCTGGTGCAGAGCCGGGATGTCGGTACGGCAGATGTCCTGCGCTTTGGTGCAGCGCGGGTTGAATGCGCAACCCGAGGGGATGCGCAGCAGGTTGGGCGGCAGACCCTTGATCGCGTACAGCTCCTGGCCCTTCTGGTCCAGGCGCGGGATCGAGTCGAGCAGACCGCGGGTATAGGGGTGCGCGGGGCGCTTGTAGATCTCGTGGATCGAGCCCTGTTCGACGATGCGGCCCGCGTACATCACAGCGATCTTGTCCGCGACGTCGGCGACCACGCCGAGGTCGTGGGTGATCAGGATCAGGCCCATCTGGTACTCGCGCTGGAGTTCCGCCAGCAGGTCCATGACCTGAGCCTGGACGGTCACGTCGAGCGCGGTGGTGGGCTCGTCGGCGATGATCAGATCCGGCTCCAGGGCCAGCGCCATGGCGATCATGATGCGCTGGCGCATACCGCCGGAGAACTGGTGCGGGTAGTCGTCGACGCGCGCCGCCGCGGCCGGGATCTTCACCCGGTCCATCAGCTCGATCGCCTTCTTCTTGGCGTCCCTCTTGGACATTCCCTGGTGCACCCGGAACATCTCGCCGAGCTGGTTGCCGACCGAGTAGACCGGGTTCAGCGAGGAGAGTGCGTCCTGGAAGATCATCGCCATCTTGGCGCCCCGGAGCCTGCGGCGCTCCTCGGCGGACATCTTGAGGATGTCCTGGCCGTGAAAACGGACCTCGCCCTGGGTGACCTTTCCGGGAGGGCTGTCCAGGATGCCCATGACCGCCTGGGCTGTCACGGACTTGCCTGAGCCGGACTCGCCGAGTACGGCGAGGGTCTCGCCGGCGTCGACGCTGTAACTCACACCGTTGACGGCCTTGGCGACTCCGTCGCGGGTCTTGAACTCGACATGGAGGTTGTCGACCTCCAGAAGCGGAGCCGAAGAGTCCGTGCCCGCCTCGCTCACAATCTCGGACGTCGTCACGCCGCCACCTTCATCCTGCTTGCTGGTCTTGTCCTGGGGCATCGAGGTCACCGCAGCTTCGGGTCGAGCGCGTCACGCAGGCCGTCACCGACGAAGGCGAAGCCGAGGACGGTGACGACGACGAACATGCTGGGGCCGAGCCACAGGAAGTCCTTGACACCGACGAATGCCTGGCCGGCGGCGAGCATGTTGCCCCACTCCGGGACGTCGACGGGGACACCCACACCGAGGAAGGAGAGGGCCGCGACACCGACGATGGTGGTACCGACGTTGAAGGCCGCGTACACCATGACCGCGGTCAGCGAGTTGGGCAGGATGTGCTTGCGGATGATGCGGAGCTTGCTCGCGCCAAGCGCCTGGGCGGCGTGGACGTAGTCCATCTCGCGCACTTGGAGGATCGAGCCGCGCAGGAGTCGGGCGACGGTGGCCCAGGAGAAGATGGCAAGCGAAATAATCACTGGCAGGATGCCGCGGCCGACCACCAAGATGATGACGATGGCGCCGATGAGCAGCGGGAAGGCGAGGAAGACGTCGACGACGCGCATGATCACGTTGTCGACGGCCTTGCCGAAGTAGCCGGCGACGGCACCCATGACGACACCGATCAGGACGGCGAAGAAGATCGAGGCCAGGCCGACGAGCACAGCGGTGCGGGCGCCGACGAGCAGACGCGAGAACTGGTCACGACCCAGGGCGTCGGTGCCCAGCCAGTGCGCGGTGCCCGGATCGGCGAGCGTGTTGTTGAGGTCCTGCGCCATCGGGTCGTACGGCGCGAACATCTCGCCGAAGGCCGCGGTCAGAAACAGCAGGACGACGATGGTCAGGCCGACGACGGCCAGCTTGTTCTGGAGGAAGCGGTGACGGATCTCGCCCCACTGGGTGATCTGCTTGATGGCGGGTTCGGCGTTCGGCGTGTCGGCCGCGGGCGCCTGGGTCCCCGCAGGGCTCTCCACGAGCTCAGACATGAGAGATACCTCCTAGGGGACGGTCAGTTGAGGCGGATGCGCGGGTCGAGGACCGCGTACAGCAGGTCAACGAGCAGGCTCAGCAGGACGAAGATTCCGACGCTGTACGTGACCACACCGACCACGATCGGATTGTTCTGCTGCTGGACCGCCTTGACGAGCGCGTTGCCGATCCCGTCGTAGTTGTAGATCGCCTCCGTGATCAGAGCACCGCCGAGCAGGGATCCGAAGGAGATACCGAGATACGTCACCACCGGGATGGTGGAGTTGCGCAGCACGTGCTTCAACAACACCTGGCGGCGCGGGAGTCCCTTGGCGACGGCGGTCTTCACGTAGTCCGCGCGCAGGACTTCGAGCATGGTGCCGCGGGTCAGACGGGCGACGAAGGCGACGTCGACGATGGCCAGGGTGAACGCGGGAAGGATCATCATCTGGAAGTTCTGCTCGCCGAAGAGCGAGAACCACTCGAGCTTGATGACGAAGACGGACTTCAGCAGGAAGCCGATGACAAAGGTCGGGAAGCCGACGGCCGCCGTGGTGATCAGTGTCGTCGCCATATCCCAGACGCTGTATCTGAACAGCGCCGCGACGATGCCCACCAGCATGCCGAGGAATGTGACGATCACGGTCGCCATCACGGCCAACTTGGCGGTGTTGACCAGCTTCGGCCCGAGGATCTCGCGGACCGGACGGTTCTGCTGGTAGTCCGTGCCGAGGTCGCCGGTCGCGACCTTCTTCACGTAGTTGACGTACTGAACCGGCAGTGGGTCGTTTAGCCCGTACCTCTCCCGGAGTTCCTTGACGACCGCGGGATCTCGGGCCTTGTCGCTGCCCACCATCGAACCCACGGGGTCACCGGGGAGAACGAACAGACACGCGAACAGGACCATGCTCGCGCCGAGCAGGACGATGACCATCTGCCCGAGGCGACGGGCGACGTACCTTCCCATGTTTTGCCTCTCTACCTGGCCGCTTCTGGGTGCAGCGACCGCCCGGCCCAGGACAAGGGCCGGCTATACGGCGTGCGGGGTGTGACCCGCCGAGTGTGAGGGGTGCCGAAGAACGGCCTTGGCGTGGGGTCGGGGGGGGGGGGGGGGGGGGGGGGGGGGGGGGAGGACACCCCCCCCCCCCCCCCCGCCCGCCCCCCCCCCCACCCCTGACACCGGGTGTGCGCCTCTCCCCCACACCGGGACCAGCACGG
>NZ_JBHZCF010000001.1:253276-265037 GCF_042755225.1 Streptomyces sp. NPDC059169
GAGGGGGGGTGGGGGGGGGGGGGGGGAGAGGGGGGGGGGGGGGGGAGAAAAAGGCGTGTCGTCGTGGGGGTTTCCGGCCCCCGCCACCTCCGGCCCCCCCCGACTCTCATCTGACGGTTGCTCCGCCGGACGCGCCTTACTTCTTGAGAGAGATCTCCTCGAAGATCGGGTCCTCGTTGAAGTTGATGTCGTCCAAGCCGTTGAACTTGTCGGTCGCCATCAGACGGAACTGGGTCCGGTTGAACGTCGGGATGAGCGCCATGTCGTCCATGGCGATCTTCTCGGCCTGCTGGTAGAGCTTGATGCGGGCGCCCTCGTCCTTGGTGGCGCGGGCCTGGTCGATCAGCTTGTCGAAGGTCGGGTTGCTGTAACGGACACGGTTGTCACCGAGCACGTCACCCTTGTCGTCCTTGCCCATCGACTTGGTGTGCAGCAGCGGGTACAGGAAGTTGTCCGGGGTCGGGTAGTCCGCGCCCCAGGCGAAGCGGTACAGACCGTTCGCGCCCTTGGCCTGCTGCTCCTTGAGCATGCCCGGGAAGTCCTTGCCGTTGAGAACGACCTTCAGGCCGAGGACGTTCTCGATCTGCTTGGCGAATGCCTGGATGTACTCCTCGTGGCCCGCGCCGGTGTTGAAGGTGAACTTCACGGTGGTGCCCGGCTTCAGGCCCGCCTTGGCCGCGTACTCCTTGGCCTTGGCCGGGTCCGACTTCAGGCAGGAGCCGCACAGACCCTTCTGGTAGGCGTTCGGGAACGCCGGGGGCACGATGGCGCTGGCCGGGGTCTGGAAGCCCTGGAAGACACCCTTGGCAACGGCGTCGCGGTCGATCGCGTAGGAGATCGCGATACGCGCCTCCTTCGAGTTCAGCGGCGCGGTGTCACCGATCGGCAGGATGTAGTTCAGGCCGTTGGTGTCCTTCTCGAACCACTTTCCCTGCGGCTTGAAGGTGGCCTCGGCCGCCTTCAGCTGCGGGGTGGGGATGTGGGCGTAGTCGAACTCGCCCGCCTGGAAGCCCTCGTACTCGAGCTGCTGGCCGTTGGCGTCACTCAGGAGCTTGATCTCGACCTTGTCGAGCTTCGCCTTCTCCAGACCGTAGTCGTCGTTGCGGACGAGGACGATCTGCTTGTTGTGCTCCCACTTGCCGGAGAGCTTGAACGGGCCGTTGCCGATCGGGGCCTCGCCGAACGCCTTGTCCTCGACACCGACCTTGGCGACCTTGGGCATCGGGCTGTAGGCGTTGTGCGCGGTCTTGAGCTGGAACTCGCAGTCCGGAGCGTTCAGCGCGACCTTGATGGTGCCGGCGTCGGGGGTGGTGACACCGGAGAAGGTCGTGGCCTTGCCGGCCTGGAGCTCGTCATAGCCCTTGACGCCAGCGAAGTGGTAGGCGACGTCGGACGCGGCGGCCTTGTGGGAGGCACGGGCCCAGCCGCGAGCGAAGGCGGCGGCGTCGACGGGCTCCCCGTTGGTGAACTTGGTGCCGCCCTTGACCTTGAAGGTCCACTCGCTGCAGTCGTCGTTCGGCGTGGCGGACTCGGCCAGGGCCGGAACGGCCTTGCCGTCCGGAGTGTTCGCGAACAGACCGGTGAACAGGGCGTTCGCAACCGCGATGCCGCCGGACTCGCTGGCGAGGTCCGGGTCGATGTTCTTGGGCTCGGTGGTGCCCATACGGAACGTACCGCCACCGGCGGCGGACCCCTTACCCTTACCGCCGTCGTCGTTTCCGCCACAGGCGGTAGCCGCCAGGGCGACGAGAACCGCGCCCGCGACCCACTTGGCGCTCTTGGCACCACGCATGGGTTTCCTCCTCATGAGTTGTTCACTTCAAGGAGGGCACAAAAAGATCGCCGACACCCCTGACGGCGATGGCCTTCTCGCGCCCCGAGTGCTCGTGAGTCGGCGCTCCCCACAGCGCGTGACCCATTGACCCGAGCTCAGTGAAGCCAACTATTGAGTACGTTCGGGCCGTAAACCACACTTAAAGAGTCTCGGTTTGACAACATCAGCCGACCCCAGAGGCCCAAAATCCGGACAAAAGGATCACAGACAGACAGCCGCGAAACGGACCGTTAACCCACCTAACGGAGACCCGCAGCCGATATGCGGACACCTGGTGATCCAAAATGGTTTGACACGCATGCGCCGTCGGCGCATGCGGAGCGGCCCCTCGCAGTTGTCACTGCGAGGGGCCGCTCGACGTCTGACCGCGCGTCAGCCGTGCTTGGCGCGGGAGGCGGCACGGGCACGCTCGCGGGCGTCCAGGTTCACCTTGCGGATGCGGACGGCCTCGGGCGTCACCTCGACGCACTCGTCGTCACGGCAGAACTCCAGGGACTGCTCCAGCGAGAGCTTGCGCGGCGGGACGATCGACTCCGCCACGTCCGCCGTGGAGGAGCGCATGTTGGTGAGCTTCTTCTCCTTGGTGATGTTGACGTCCATGTCGTCGGAGCGGGAGTTCTCGCCGACGATCATGCCCTCGTACACCTCGGTGCCCGGCTCGACGAAGAGGACGCCCCGCTCCTGGAGGTTCGTCATGGCGAAGCCCGTGACCGAACCGGACCGGTCCGCAACCAGCGAACCGTTGTTGCGGGTCGTCAGGGTGCCGAACCAGGGCTCGTGACCCTCGTGGATCGAGTGGGCGATGCCCGTACCGCGGGTGTTCGTCAGGAACTCCGTGCGGAAACCGATGAGGCCGCGCGACGGGACGACGAACTCCATGCGGACCCAACCGGAGCCGTGGTTGGACATGTTGTCCATGCGGCCCTTGCGGACGCCCATCAGCTGCGTGACCGCACCCATGTGCTCCTCGGGCACGTCGATCGTCATGCGCTCGACCGGCTCGTGGACCTTGCCGTCGACCTCCTTGGTGACCACCTGGGGCTTGCCGATGGTCAGCTCGAAGCCCTCACGGCGCATCTGCTCGACCAGGATCGCCAGCGCCAGCTCACCGCGGCCCTGGACCTCCCAGGCGTCGGGGCGCTCGGTGTCGAGGACGCGGAGCGAGACGTTGCCGATCAGCTCGCGGTCGAGACGGTCCTTGACCTGACGGGCAGTGACCTTGCGGTCCTTGACCGCGGCCTTGTTGTCCGCACCCTTGCCGGTGCCGCCGCGGCCGACGAGCGGCGAGGTGTTCGTACCGATGGTCATCGAGATCGCGGGCTCGTCGACCGTGATCAGCGGGAGGGCGACCGGGTTCTCCGGGTCGGCCAGCGTCTCGCCGATCATGATGTCGGTGATGCCGGCGACGGCACAGATGTCACCGGGGCCGGCCACCTCGGCGGGCTTGCGGGTGAGTGCCTCGGTCATCATCAGCTCGGAGATGCGGACGTTGGCGATCGAGCCGTCGCGCTTGATCCAGGCGACGGTCTGGCCCTTGCGGAGCTCGCCCTGCTCGACGCGCAGCAGCGCGATGCGGCCGAGGAAGTTGTCGGCGTCCAGGTTGGTGACGTGGGCCTGGAGCGGGGCGCCCTCGTCGTAGGTCGGGGCCGGGATGTGCTCCAGGATGGTGGAGAAGAACGGCTCCAGGTTCTCGCTGTCCGCCGGGACCGTGCCGTCCTCGGGCTTGGTCAGGGAGGCGACGCCGTCACGGCCGCACGCGTAGACGATCGGGAACTCGATCTGGTCCTCGTCGGCGTCCAGGTCGAGGAACAAGTCGTAGGTCTCGTTGACGACCTCGTCGATCCGCGAGTCCGGGCGGTCCGTCTTGTTGATGCACAGGATGACGGGCATCCGCCGCTGGAGCGCCTTGCGCAGCACGAAGCGGGTCTGCGGGAGGGGCCCCTCGGAGGCGTCCACCAGGAGCACGACGCCGTCGACCATCGACAGACCCCGCTCGACCTCTCCGCCGAAGTCGGCGTGGCCGGGGGTGTCGATGATGTTGATCGTGATCGGGGCCCCGCCGTCCTTGGGGTGGTACTTCACCGCCGTGTTCTTGGCGAGGATCGTGATGCCCTTCTCACGCTCCAGGTCGTTCGAGTCCATGACCCGGTCGTCGACGGAGTCGAGCTGGTGCGCGGCGAAGGCACCGGCCTGCTTCAGCATGGCGTCGACGATGGTCGTCTTGCCGTGGTCGACGTGGGCGACGATGGCGACGTTGCGGATGTCGTGGCGCGTGGGCATGGGTGGCGTGCGCTTCTCTCGGATCGTGGGATGCGGCGTCTGTTTCCTCAATACGCCCGCCGGGCGGACGCGCCACGGCTGAGTCCCATGGTACGGGGCCGCCGCGCGAAGCGGTTCCCGCCCCGAACCGGTGCCGGATACGGCCCTGCCCGCCCGAGGTGCCGGCGGGCAGGGGAACGTGCTGTTCCTGGTGGTCACGGCCCGCCGTCGGGGCCGGATGACCTCTCTTCGGGCTCCACCGCATTTCCGTGGGTCACGAGTGGTTCTTGCCGTTCAACGCCGCCTTGGCCTTCCTGAAGCCGATGTCCTGGTAGCGCGGGGTCGCGAAGCCGAAGGCGCCCGCATTGGCGAGGTCGTGCTTGGCCGCCACCAGCTCCGGCCGCTGGAAGAGCGGGATCGAGGCGGCCGCCGCCCAGATCCTGGCGTCGGCCTGCTTCATCAGCTCCCGGGCCGCGCCCTCGTCCAGCTCGGAAACGGCCTGGTCGAAGAGCTGGTTGATACGGTCCGTGCCCACCCGGGTGTAGTTCTGTTCCACCAGCAGGGAGCCGTCGCTGGCCGGTACCGGCTTGGCGAAGATCGGCCGCGCGTCGGTCGCCGGGAAGGCGGAGGCAGGCCAGGAGAAGAGCGCCAGGTCGTAGGCACCGGACGCGATGTGGTCCTTGAAGTAGCTGTCGTCGGCGACCTTGGTGATCTCCGTGCGGATGCCGATCCTCTCCAGCATCCTCACGATCTCGTCACCGACGAGACGCGACTGCTCGGAGCCGGGGCCAGCGGGCAGGACGAAGCGCAGGGTCAGCTCCTTGCCGTCCTTGCCCAGCGGGCCCGGGACCGGGGTCTCCTCGCCCTTCCCCGGGGCCAGCGTGCCCCTGGGTGCGTAGGCACCCGCCACGGGGCTGCCCTCGTCCGGCGCGACACCGGGTGCGGCGGCCCCGGGCCGCGCGTACATGCCGTGCCCGGCCGCCGGGCGCTGCACGGCGGGGGGCTGCACGGCGGGGCTGCCGGACGCCGGGGCGGCCGCCGCCGGTGCCGAAGCCGGTGCCGAAGCCAGCGCCGAGGGGCTTCCCGCCGCGGGCGCGGGCGCCGTCGGCGGGCTGCTCACGGCCGGGCTGCCGACGCCCGTGCCCGCGGCGGCCGGACTGCTCACCACGGCTCCGGGCGCGGGCGAGCCGCTCGCCGCGGGGCTGCTCGCCGCGGGGGTCTGCTCGGGCCCCGCCTTCGTGTCGGGCCGTCGCGTCGGCGCGCCTTCCCGGGTCCAGCCCGCATCGGCGAGGAGCGCCTGTGCCTCCTCGGTGTCCTGGCCGCCCAACGCGCCGCTGTTGTCGGCGTAGCCCGCCTGCCCGGCGAGCGCGAGATGGCTGCCGACGGGCCGGGCCGGCAGCCCCAGCGGCTTGAGAGCCGTCTCGGCGAGCTTCTCGCGGTCCAGGGCGCGCGCCACGGCGCGCCGCACCCGGTCGTCCGCGAGTGGGCCGGACTCGCCGTTCAGTGCGAGCTGGGTGTAGGCGGGCTCCAGGGTCTTGCGGACGTCGAACGCGCGCAGGGCCACCTGCTCGGCGGCGAGGTGCTCCAGGGCGGACTCGTTCCTCTCCCGCCCGAGCCCGGTGGCGCCCGCACGGTCCGCCGGCGCTCCCGGCGCGGGCGGCAGGGTCTTCAGCGACTTGGTCGGTGGTGGCGCCGCCGCGCCTCCCTGTGCCCCCGCGTTGCGCGCGGCCACGGCGATGCGGTCCGCGACGCCGCGGTCGATCTCGGCCAGGTCGACCGCTCCGGTGGCGAGCGCGGCGGCGCGCCGGCCGAAGGGCACGGCGCGCAACACGAGCGCGTCCACCTTGGCCGGCGCCCCCCACCACCGGGGGTTGCGGACGAGGGTGACGGCGCCGCCCTTCGTGTCGACGGACTGCAGTTGGAAGGGGCCGGCGGAGAGCGGCAGCTTGGACCGTGCACCGTCGTTGAAGGAGGCCGGCGTCCCCATGACCTCCTTCGGGTACAGCGGGGTGAAGAGCGACTGCCAGTCGGCGTAGGGCTTGGCGAAGGTGACCCGGACCTCCAGGTCGCTCGCACCGCGCTCGATCTTCTCGATCCGGTCGTAGCCTGCGTTGCGCGCCGTCCAGTACGCCGAGTCCTGGCCGCTCAGGGCGCGCCACTGGGCGACGAAGTCGGGCGCCCCGATCTCCCGTCCGTTGTTCCAGACGGCCTGCTGGTTGAGCTTGTAGAGGACGACCTGCCGCGGCTCGCGCTCGACGACCTTGGCGGACTCCAGGTAGTCGGCGTTGCGCTGGGGTCGGCCGTGCTGGTCGAGGGTGTAGAGCGAGGGGAGCGCCGCGCCCGCGACGCGCACGGTGGCGTCGTCGGCGTCGGCTTGGAAGGCATTGAGCGTTGCCGGTACGGCGTCGACCGCCCAGCGCAGGGTTCCGCCCTGCTCGATCTGGTCGCGGGCGGCCGGGGCGATGTCGATCGGAGCCTGGGCGGCCGCCGCATCTTCGTCGTCCGTGCTGCAGCCCGCCAGCAGCGGGAAGGCGAGCGCACCGCTCGTGAGGAACGCCAGGGAGCGCAGGGCGCGGGTGCGGGGCGTCCGGGAACGGGATGTGCGTGTGCGAGGCGTACGGGAGCATGCCCTCCCGCCCGGGGCGCCGACACTGGACATGGCTTCTACCCCTTCATCCACTTGCATGGCGATACGTATGATGTAGGCGATTCATTGAATTTTGAGATGATCACACCTATTGCGCATACACTGAACGTGACGGATGGCGGGGTGCGACGCCGACACGACGAGGCGGCCGGCAAACGCCACCCGTGCGGCCCAATGGGGGCGCCCCTTACGGGTGGCGCGCACGGCGAATCGGTGCACACGCCTTCACAACAAGGGACGTGACGCGCAACACTCGCAGGCGCACACAGAGCCCTCTGGGGACACCCCCAGAACCGCATGCCACCGCGACCGCGGAAGTGAGGGCAATACATGTCCCTGCAGGACGATTTGACAGCGGTCAAGCGTTGTCTCGACGACCTGGTCCGAACGGTCGATCGGCTGGAGCGGAGCCTCACGCAGGTGCGTGAGGACGCCACCCGTGCCCAGTCGGTCAACCGCCCCGAAGACCTGGTCACCATTCCCGACACCCCGTACGACAGCACGCTGTGGACGGATTCGGACGACGAAGGCCTGGGTGCGCGCGACCGGCACGCGCCCTAGGAGACTTCGTTGGCCACAGGCACCGAACCTCACACCGATACAGGCGTGCACGGCGCCTCACGCGCCGCCATCGCCCCCCGCCACCTCAGGACCGACCGCTGGTGGCTCGCGCCCGCCGCGACCGCGGCGGGGCTGCTCGCCTTCATCGTCTACTCGACCTGGCGGGCCTTCGCGAACAGTGACTACTACGCGGCGCCGTACGTCTCGCCGTTCTACTCACCGTGCCTCGCGGAGAACTGCGTTCCGATGAAGGGCGGTCCCAACTGGGAGGTCTTCGGCAGCTGGTGGGGGCTCTCCCCCGCCCTGCTGATCCTGATCTTCCCGCTGGGCTTCCGCCTGACCTGCTACTACTACCGGAAGGCCTACTACCGGGGCTTCTGGGCGTCGCCCCCGGCCTGCGCTGTCGCCGAGCCGCACACGAGGTACTCGGGCGAGACCCGGTTCCCGCTGATCCTGCAGAACCTGCACCGGTACTTCTTCTACCTGGCACTGCCGGTCGCGGGCATCCTCACCTACGACACCGTGCTCGCCTTCCGAGACGAGAGCTACGCGTGGGGGCACATGGGCCTCGGCACCCTGGTCTTCCTCGTCAACATCGTGCTGATCTGGTGCTACACCCTCTCCTGCCACTCCTGCCGCCACATCATCGGCGGGCGGCTGCGGCACTTCTCCAAGCACCCGGTGCGCTACCGCTTCTGGGGCTGGGTCAGCAAGCTGAACGAACGCCACATGCTGCTCGCCTGGGCGTCGCTCGTCAGCGTCGCGCTCGCCGACTTCTACGTCTATCTGCTCGCCAGCGGTGTCTTCGACGATCCGAGGTTCTTCTGATGACTGAGCTCGACCGGCAGCAGTGGGACGTCGTCGTCGTGGGTGCGGGCGGCGCGGGACTGCGGGCCGCCATCGAGGCTCGCGAGCGGGGCGCCCGCACCGCGGTGATCTGCAAGTCCCTCTTCGGCAAGGCCCACACCGTGATGGCCGAAGGCGGCATCGCGGCCTCCATGGCGAACGTCAACGCCCACGACAACTGGCAGGTCCACTTCCGCGACACGATGCGCGGCGGGAAGTTCCTCAACCAGTGGCGGATGGCGGAACTGCACGCCCAGGAGGCTCCCGACCGGGTCTGGGAGCTGGAGACCTGGGGTGCGCTGTTCGACCGCACCAAGGACGGCAGGATCTCCCAGCGGAACTTCGGCGGACACGAGTACCCGCGCCTCGCCCACGTCGGGGACCGGACCGGCCTGGAGCTGATCCGGACGCTCCAACAGAAGATCGTCTCCCTGCAGCAGGAGGACGAGCGCGAGTTCGGCGACTACGAGGCACGGCTGAAGGTCTTCCAGGAGTGCACGGTGACGCGGGTGCTCAAGGACGCCGGGGCCGCCGACGGCGACTCCTCGGGCCATGTCTCGGGGGTGTTCTGCTATGCGCGCGAGTCCGGACGCTTCTTCGTGCTGGAGGCACCCGCGGTGGTTCTGGCCACCGGCGGCATCGGCAAGTCGTTCAAGGTGACCTCCAACTCCTGGGAGTACACGGGCGACGGGCACGCACTGGCGCTGCTCGCCGGTGCGCCGCTGATCAACATGGAGTTCGTCCAGTTCCATCCGACCGGGATGGTCTGGCCCCCGTCGGTGAAGGGGATCCTGGTCACCGAGTCGGTGCGCGGCGACGGAGGGGTGTTGCGCAACTCCGACGGCAAGCGGTTCATGTTCGACTACGTCCCCGACGTCTTCAAGGAGAAGTACGCCGAGACGGAGGAGGAGGGCGACCGCTGGTACGAGGACCCGGACAACAACCGCCGACCGCCCGAACTGCTCCCGCGTGACGAGGTCGCCCGGGCGATCAACGCCGAGGTGAAGGCGGGCCGCGGCTCGCCGCACGGCGGGGTCTTCCTCGACGTGTCCACCAGGATGCCCGCAGAGGTGATCAAGCGCCGGCTCCCGTCCATGTACCACCAGTTCAAGGAACTGGCGGACGTGGACATCACCGCCGAGCCGATGGAAGTCGGACCCACCTGCCACTACGTGATGGGCGGCATCGCCGTCGACTCGGACACCGCCGCCGCGATGGGCGTCCCCGGGCTGTTCGCCGCGGGCGAGGTCGCGGGCGGTATGCACGGGTCCAACCGGCTCGGCGGCAACTCGCTCTCCGATCTACTGGTCTTCGGCCGCCGTGCCGGACTCCACGCGGCGGAGCACGCCGTCGGCCTCGCGGGCGGACGGCCGTCCGTCGACGAGGCGCAGATCGATGCGGCAGCTGCGGAAGCGCTCCGGCCGTTCACCGCGGAGGGCCCCGAGACCGGCGCCGCCCCGGAGAACCCGTACGCCCTGCACCAGGAGCTCCAGCAGACCATGAACGACCTGGTCGGCATCATCCGTCGCGAGGGCGAAATGGCGCAGGCCCTGAAGAAACTGGCCGATCTCCGGGGCCGTGCCCGTCGCGCAGGGGTCGAGGGCCACCGCCAGTTCAACCCGGGCTGGCACCTCGCGCTGGACCTACGGAACATGCTGCTGGTCAGCGAGTGCGTCGCCCGGTCCGCCCTGGAGCGCACCGAGAGCCGCGGTGGCCACACCCGCGAGGACTACCCCGCGATGGAACGAGAGTGGCGCCGGGTCAATCTGCTGTGTCGGCTGGCCGGCTCCCCCGTCGCCCCGGCGGCCGGGGACACCACGGGCCCGGCGCGCGGTCAGATCCACCTGGAACGGAAGACGACGGATCCCATTCGCCCCGACCTGCTCGCCCTCTTCGAAAAGGAGGAGCTGGTCAAGTACCTCGCCGAAGAGGAGCTGTACGAATGAGCACGTACGACGCTCGGTTCAGGGTGTGGCGGGGCGACCAGGGGGGCGGTGGCCTCGCGGACTTCACGGTCGAGGTCCACGACGGCGAGGTCGTGCTCGACATCATCCACCGGCTGCAGGCCACCCAGGTCCCGGACCTCGCAGTGCGGTGGAACTGCAAGGCGGGCAAGTGCGGTTCGTGCAGTGCGGAGATCAACGGTCGGCCACGGCTGATGTGCATGACCCGGATGTCGGTCTTCGACCGGGCGGAGACCATCACGGTCACCCCGCTGCGGGCCTTCCCGGTGATGCGCGACCTGGTCACGGACGTCTCGTTCAACTACGACAAGGCACGTGAGGTCCCCTCCTTCGTGCCGCCCCCGGGGGTGGCGGCCGGTGACTACCGCATGCAGCAGACCGATGTCGACCGCTCGCAGGAATTCCGCAAGTGCATCGAGTGCTTCCTGTGTCAGGACACCTGCCACGTGGTGCGCGACCACGAGGAGAACAAGGCGGCCTTCGCCGGTCCGCGCTTCCTGATGCGCGTCGCCGAACTCGACATGCACCCCCTCGACGCGGCCGAGGACATCGGCCTGGACCGCAAGCGCACGGCGCAGGAGGAGCACGGCCTCGGCTACTGCAACATCACCAAGTGCTGCACGGAGGTGTGCCCCGAGGGCATCCACATCACGGACAACGCCCTGATCCCGCTCAAGGAACGCGCGGTGGACCGGAAGTACGACCCGCTGGTGTGGCTGGGCAGCAAGATCCGGCGGCGGAACGCGGGCTCCTGAGCCAGCGCGCCACGCGCCGGGGCGGGCCACCGGGCCCGCCCCGCCGGGACGCCGCCGGGTGCGGCGGGGGAACGACGCACAGGAGCACGGGCGGTGCGGCGTCGCTCCGCCGCGGCCACTTCAGGCGCGGGCCGAAGCGTCACGCACCGGCGCGCCGCAGCCCTGCCTCCCGGTCGTACGTCGAGTCGGCGTACCGGGACCTCACCGCCCCACGTCGCCCACCGGGTGGCGGATCGCCGGGAGGGCCGGCGATCGGCGTCGCGAGGCGTCGACCGACGACGGACTCCGTTCCGAGCGGTCAGAACATGCTGAGCAGTTGCTCCACGCTCGGCTCCGCCGTCGGGCTCCCGTCCGGCAGGGCGAGTTCGAACCAGACGGTCTTGCCACGGGGGGTGCGTCGCGAGCCCCAGGCGGCACTGAGCAGGCCGACCAATTGCAGCCCGCGACCGCCCTCGTCGGTGTCCCGGGCGCGCCGCCGCCGCGGCTGGACCAGCCCGGCGTCCCACACCTCGCAGACGAGGGTCCGGTCGCGCAACAGTCGCAGCCTAATCTCCCCTTCGCCGTAGCGCAGCGCGTTGGTGACGAGTTCGCTGACGAGCAGTTCGACCGTGTCGACGAGCGGTTCGAGTTCCCAGGCGACCAGTTGCGCGCGGGCCAGCTCACGGGCACGGCCCACGGACCGCGGCTCGCGTGGCAGCCGCCAGTCGCCCACCGCCTCGGTCGGCATCCCCTGGATGCGGGCCATCAGCAGGGCGATGTCGTCCTCTCCGTGCCGGGTGTCGAGCGTGTTGAGGACGTGGTCGCAGATGTCCTCCAGGGAGCGCGCAGAGGCGGGGGGGGGGGGAGGGGGGGCCTATGGCACCGCCCGGCCGCGGCCATAGGCAAACAGCAGGGA
>NZ_JBHZCF010000001.1:265045-312362 GCF_042755225.1 Streptomyces sp. NPDC059169
GAGGGTGCCGGGATCCCGGCACCCTCCGCCGCCTCCGGCCCGGATCCGGGAGCCGGGACGCTCCGCGGCTCGGGAGCCGCCAACGCCCTGCGGAAGGCGCTGAGGCCCTCGTCGAGCGGATGGTCCCGGGATTCGACGAGCCCGTCCGTGTAGAGCGCGAGCAGCGCGCCCTCCGGCAGCTCGACCTGCACCTCCTCGAACGGCTCACCACCCACGCCGAGCGGCATCCCGGGCGGTACGTCGAGCAGCAGCGGCTCCTCGCCCGGCTCCACGAGGACCGGCGGCAGATGGCCGGCGTTGGCGAACGTACAGCGTCTGGTCACCGGGTCGTACACGGCGTACACGCAGGTCGCCAGATAGACCTCGGACAGTTCGGGGCCGCGGGCCTTGTGGGCGACCCGGGACGCCTGCTGGGCGCCGCTCGGGGCGCCCAGTCCCCGGGCGATCTCGTCGAGCGCGGAGAGCACCTCCGCGGGTTCCATGTCGAGCAGGGCCAAGGTCCGCACCGCGGTGCGCAGTTCGCCCATGGCCACAGCGGCGCGCAGCCCGCGCCCCATGACGTCACCGACGACCAGAGCGGTGCGGTGTCCGGGCAGTTCGATGACGTCGAACCAGTCGCCGCCCACCTCGGTCGCGGTGTTGCCGGGGAGGTACCGGCAGGCGATGTCGAGACCTGCGGCTTCGGGGTCCCCGGGCGGCAGGAGGCTGCGCTGGAGGATCAGGGCCCGCTCGTGCTCGCGCCGGTAGAGCCGCGCGTTGTCCATGCAGACCGCGGCACGGGCCGCGAGTTCGACGGCGAGCGCCCGGTCCCGCTCCCCGAAGGGTTCGCTGCCCTTCGCCCGGGAGAACTGGACGAGCCCGACCACCGTGTCGTGCGCGACCATCGGCACGGCGAGGGTGGACTGGACGAGGCTTCCTTCCTCTCCCGGGAGGGCCCGGACCCGGGCGGTGCGCAGGGCGTTGGCGCAGGCCGAGCTGAAGGGGTAGTGGTGGACCGCGCCGACCTGCGGAGTGGCCGACGCCCCCGCACCGGAGCCGGTGATCAGGGCGTCGGAGACGGCGCTGGCGAACGCGACACGGCGCAGCTCGGCACTGCCTCCGTAGCCTTCGGGGTGGCCGGTCCCCCCGCGCCCCGGCGGGGCTTCTTCACCGGTGAGCAGTCCTTGGTAGAGATCGACGGAGGCGAGGTCGCAGAAACCGGGTACGGCGACGTCGAGCAGTTCGCGGGCGGTCGTCTCCAGGTCCAGGGAGTTGCCGATCCGGGCACTGGCCTCGTTGAGGAGCGCGAGGTTGCGGCGGGCGCTCGCGGCTTCCCTGGCGGCGATCTGACGCCGGGTGACGTCGATGCCGAGTCCGGCGACGCCGACGGGACGGCCGGATCCGCTGTGCACGCGGTAGAGGTTGACGGACCAGTGGCGGCGCTCGGTGCCCCCGGGAATGGCGCCGACGATCTGCAGGTCGGTGACGGACTCCCCGGTTTCCAGGACGCGTTGGAGCGAGGCGGTCATCCTCTCGGCCTCGGGTCGGGAGAGGTAGTCGTGGACGGTGCGCCCGCGGTGGTCGTTCGCGGCGCCCCCGAAGACAGCCGCGAAGCGCTCGTTGGCGCGCAGCACTTTCAAGTCGGTGTCGAACAGGAGAAAGCCAAAAGGAGATTGGCCGAATATGGCCTGAGACGCCGCGAGGTCCGTCTCTATGCGGCGCAGGGCACGTACGTCGACGACGATACAGAGCGCGGCGCGTTCGCCGTGTTCCGTCTCACTCGGCATGACGTAGACCTCCGCCAGGCCGTGCGCCCCGCCGCCGTCCGGCATGCGGAAGGGGACCAGCCCCGTCCACTCCTTGCCGTCCAGGACATCGGCGAGCTTGCGATGGCCCCGCGAGCGCAGCTCGGCCGGCATGAAGACATCGACCGGATCCTTGCCCCTGACCGCGTCGGCCGCGATGCCGAACTGCTCTGCGGCACGCCGACTCCACTGATCGACCAGCCCGTTCGGGCCGATCGAGAACGACGCGACGTTGATGTAGTCGTAGATCGAGCCCGGCGGACTGCTCTGCCACACCACGCCGCTCGCCGTCTCAGGTATCTCGCTCACGCGACCGTCCCCTCCAGCTCACCGCACCGGACCGGCCATGCCCGCAGTATTCAGCACTACGGCTGCCGGCGACACGGCGTTCACGATCACAGCACGGTCTCGGTCGTTTTGAGCCGAGGACCCAATGATCGTCGTTCTTCCAGACTTCTAACCAGGCAGCGGCAGCTCGAACCACACGGTCTTGCCCGTCCTGCCTCGGCGTGTCCCCCAACGCCTCGCCGTACAGGCCACCAGCTGCAGCCCCCGACCGCCCTCGTCATCGGGTCCCGCGGGACGCTCCAGGGGCGGATCCGGAAGCGGATCGGAGACCTCCACCAGGAGGGCGGGCGGGAGCGGTCGGGACGCCCCGTCGATGACCGGCCGGACCAGCCGGACACCGATGGGCCCGGAGGCGTACCGGAGAGAATTGGTCACCAGTTCGCTGACCAGGAGCACCGTCACGTCGCAGACGGCGCCGGGCAGATCCCAGGCTCTCAGGGTGTCGCGGACGGCATGCCGGGCAGCGCGCACCGCGTCGGGCTCAGCAGGGAAGATCCACTCGGCGCACTCGCCGTCGCCGTCGATCACGTCGACCACTT
Organism: Streptomyces sp. NPDC059169; assembly: GCF_042755225.1. Taxonomy (NCBI): domain Bacteria; kingdom Bacillati; phylum Actinomycetota; class Actinomycetes; order Kitasatosporales; family Streptomycetaceae; genus Streptomyces; species Streptomyces sp. NPDC059169. The sequence goes on from NZ_JBHZCF010000001.1 coordinate 267,717, forward strand.
CCCGGACCACCGCGGAGCCGCGTCCACTTTCGGAGGGTTAGTGACCCCATACCCGATATACGGGATGACTATCGCAACAAGGGGCGCGCGGTGGTACGAACGGCGTACGACTCCAGCAGCGCACCACCCCGCGGAGCCGGATGCGCCTGAGGGGCGGGCACCGTTCCCAAGCTCACGGCCCCCCTCGGGACGGACGACCTTGAGGACCCGGGACGCCCCAGCGACCCTAGACGGCGGAGGCATCCGGAGGTCCCGCGGCCCCGGAAGGCCAGGACGGCCGGGGAGGCGATGGGGCATCGCCGCGACCCGCGGGCTCCAGGGGCAGTCGCCCCACGGCCGCCTCGACGGCTGGCCGGTCCTGCGGCAGCCAGTCGACCGCATCCAGCTCGTCCGCGCCCAGCCAGCGCAGCGCGTCGTGATCCTCCAGCGGTTGCGGCTCGCCGGAGACCAGCCGCGCCGTCCAGACCTGCAACACATGGCCGGGACCCAGCGGCCACTCGCCGGGCACCCGTTCGACGGGCTCCGCCTCGATGCCCAGCTCTTCACGCAGCTCGCGCACGAGGCCCTGCTCGGGGGTCTCACCCGCCTCCAGCTTGCCGCCGGGCAGTTCCCAGCCGCCCGCGAGCTCGGGCGGCGCACTGCGGCGTGCGGCCAGCAGTCGCCCCTGGTCGTACACGGCCCCGGCCACCACGACACGGAGGTTCACGCGATCGGTCATGCGCCGGAGCGTAGCCCCCGCCGCGGCGACGTCCGCCCTGCCGGTCCCGTCAGACCCGATCAGGAAGGCGTTGTCTGCCCGATGTGCTCGACCCAGTAGAGCTGTTCGTGACCGCGCCCGTCGAGGCTATCGGCGATCCTCTGAGCCTCGTCCTGCGTGGCGTACGTGCCGACGCGATAGCGATTGCCGTTGTCGTCCTGGCGGATCACGAGCCAGGGGAGCACCGCGCCGCTGTCGCTCATCGCACCCCTCCCCCTACCGACCTGCACGTCATCGACGATCCCCAGGAAACCGCACTCTGCATATGCCTGAGCTTACGCCTGACATTTACTCAGCGGTTACGCGTTTTCACGAAGAGGTACGGATCCGGCCAGCGACCCGGCCGACCAGACGGGCGCAGCTGGCCGAGTGCGCCCCCGCCGGAGGCGTGCGGTCCCGTGCCGCGCCGACCACCGCGCCCGGGGAAAGTCACCGTGCGGCAGCCGTCCCACCGCGACCCGGGACCTGACACCACACCACCGCCCGCCCCGCCGCACCATGCGACGGGGCGGGCGCAGGCAGCCATGCGGCAGCGCCACGCCGACGGCCCGGAAACCGTCAACGACCAGGGCACGAACCGGGGATGACACAGCGACAACGGTCGCCCCGACATGGAGGGCACGGGCGCGGAAGGACGCCGCCGGGGGCGCGGCCGTGCCGGACGGGCACCCACACCGGGCGACCGCGGCGCGGGACACGGCACTCCCCCGCCGGCTCGAGCCCGCACGCCACCTGAGCGCCCCGGCACGGCGAGGTCGGGCCGTGCAGCACGGGATCCGCACCGCGGTCGCACGCTCCGGGCCGACCCCGCGCCCGGGCCGGTCACCGCACGGGGAGGTGGTAGGCGATCCGGTAGCGGTCCGCCGGAACGACCACGTCCGCCGTCTCCACCGCGCGCCCCGACGCGTAGTACGTCCGCTGGATGACCATCACCACGTGCCCCGGAACCCCGCCGAGCGTCAGCAGCTCGTCCGCGAGGCCGGGGCGCGCCCCGACCTCCTCCACCACGTTGTCCACGACGACGTCGATCGCCCCCATGCGCTCGACGACGCCACAGCCGCCGAGCGGACCCTCCTCCGGAAGCATCACCGGCGTGCGCCCCGTGATCACGAGGGGCTCCCAGGAGGTGGAGAGCATCATCACTTCTCCCGCGTCACGGAAGACGTACCGCGTGCGCATCACGCGCTCGCCGCCGTCGATCCCCAGCCGTGCGGCGATCGCCGCCGCCGCCGGCTCCTGCCTGCTGCTGGACTCCCAGGTCCCGCGGGCGTCGTCGGCCGACTGCTCCTGCCGGAAGGGATTGGCACCGGACGGGGGTCGATAGCCGGAGCGGGCGATCCGGCGGGGCACCGGCCGCTCGCGCACGTACGTCCCCGAACCCGAGCGCCCCTCGACCAGCCCCTCGGCCATCAGCACCTTGCGCGCCTCGAGTGCGACCGTATCCGAGACGCCGTACTCCTCGCGGATCCTGGCCTGCGAGGGAAGGCGGGTGTGCGGCGGCAGCGAACCATTGACGATCTTTCGGCGGAGATCGCTCGCAACGCGCAAATAGGCCGGCTGCTCACCGAATGTCACTGGCCACTCCCATCAGGTTGACAGACAGCAACAGCGTGGCAACCGTCGGTTGCCCCCGCAAGCATGGGCCAACGATTCACCCACGGCGACGAGACGCAGATGTGCAGGCAGTTACTACAGGTAGTTCCTGGGGTCCCGGGCACCTGTACATCGGATCGGCGAACGATTGCGGGTGCGCACACCTCGCCTCGGTCGCCGCGCGCCGTGGGCAGCGCGCGCCGGAGGGACAGCGGTGCACTCCGGACAGTTGTCCCCGCACGCCGGCCGAAAGACCGCCCGTCTGCCGGACCGAGGGGCCCCAGGAGCGCCACGAGCCTCTGCCGGCGCACGCCCCCGCACGCCACACCGCTGACATCCTGGATCACATGACGGATTACCACTGTCCGATGTGCGACGTACGCTCCCCCGTCGGGGAAGCCGAGTGGTCCTGCCCCGAGTGCCGGGGCCCCTGGGACCTGGACTACACCGCGTCCCCGGTTCCCCTCGACGTCCTCCCCCAACGGGTCAATTCGCTCTGGCGTTACGAAGAGGCGCTGCCCCTGACCGCCGCCGACGCCACGCGGGGGCTCGGAGCGGTCTCGCTCGGTGAGGGACGGACCCCGCTCGTACCGCTCACCGACCACGTCACGGCGAAGCTCGACTTCCTGATGCCGACGCTGTCCTTCAAGGACCGCGGTGCGGTGGTGCTCGCCGAACTCGCCCGCCGGATCGAGCCGCGCCGAGTGATCGCCGACAGCAGCGGCAACGCGGGAACGGCCATCGCCGCGTACTGCGCGCGCGCCGGACTGGACTGCACCGTGTACGTCCCCGACACCACCTCGCGGAAGAAGGTGGAGCAGATCTCCGCGCACGGTGCCCGGCTCGAGATCGTGCCCGGCGGCCGCGAGGCGGCGGCGCGGGCGGCCCGCGCGGCCGCCGGGAAGGGCGGGGTCTTCTACGCCTCGCACGTCTACAACCCGTACTTCCTGCACGGCACGAAGACGTACGTCTACGAGGTGTGGGAGGACCTCGGCGGCCGGCTGCCCCAGGCGCTCGTGGTGCCCGTCGGGAACGGAACGCTACTGCTCGGCGCGTCCCTCGCCATCGGCGAGCTGCTCGCACACGGTCTCATCGACGAGCAACCGGCACTGATCGCCGTACAGGCGGAGGCCGTTGCCCCACTGGCCACCGCCTTCCGTGCGGGCGCGGACGACGTCCTCGCGCCGGCCGCCGCCGTCCCCACCCTCGCCGAGGGCATCGCCATCCCCGACCCACCGCGCGCCCGGCAGGTCCTCGACGCCGTGCGCACCTCCGGCGGTACCTTCCACACGGTGACGGAGGAGCAGATCCGAGCCGCCCAGCTGGATCTCGCGGGACGCGGGCTGTACGTGGAGTCCACGGGCGCGGCCTGCTGGGCGGCCGCCCGCGCGCACGGGTTGGACGGACGTAGCGCCGTGGTACCGCTGTGCGGGGCGGGTGCGAAGACCGGACTCCCTCCGAGGAGTTGATCTGCGACGGGCGGCCGGGCCCAGGGCGGCCCGGCGGGCGTCGGCATCCGCGGTCACCGATACGCCCACCCGGCCACCGAAGCGCGCCGACATCCCCGGACACGGGCGGACGTTCACCGCACCGTTCGAGCCGGGCCGCCGGTGACGGCCCCACGGCGGACGGGCACGGACCCGGCGGCGGCATCGACCCGCGCCCCCTCACGAGGGGACGGCACGGGCAATTCTCCCGCCCGAGCCGAATCGCCGGCACGCCCACCCCGCGGGCCCCGAACAGAGAAAAGCCGGGCTCTCGACGGTCAAACTCCTCACGCGACGTGCGATCAACTCGGGGAATCGAGGAGCAAATACCCGGAACACTTCTGGACGGTCCGTTTCCCCAGCTCTCCAACCTCGAGTCGACGACGAGCAACTCATTGGCGAGGAATTCCCGTTGCCGCTGCGAAGCGCGCGGTCGCCCTCCCTGCACGCCGGCGACGACGTGTGCTGCCGCAGAGGGCGACCGCAGCCCCACGACGGGGCTGAACCGCACCGCAATCACGAGCCGCCCCCGACCCACGCTCCCGGCGCGTCGCGAAGAGGGAGGCGCCCGCCCTTCGACGCCGACTCGGTAAGCGGCGCTCAGACGACGCCCAGCGTGACCGGAATACCTCCCACCGGCGAAGGTCGGACGGTCAACCCACCCACCTCTTTTCGGACATCCCCATCGACCGAATAGTTTCCGCCACTGGAAATATCCGCCGGGTGCTCGAAGTTCACTGAAGCGTCAATTGCGACATCGAGCCACTCGATCTACGATCACCGGCGATGGAGCCGTGCCGGGGGAGCAAGGGATCTCAAGTCTCGAAATCACCCCCGGAAACACGTTGATGGGGCGCCGAGCCATCACTCGACGCCCGGGGGGATCATGCCGAATCTTCGAAGTGCCCCAATGGCCACGGACCACCGTCTCGACCGGGGGCAATCGCCCCCCTTCCGCATCCAGGTCCGGACGTTCCGGGAACGTACGGGACTGACCCAGCGCGAGTTCGCCGGGCTGTCCGGCATCAGCGTGCGGGCGCTGCGCGACATCGAGAGCGGCCGTGTGGAACTGCCGCAGGTGCGGACCTTGCGGAGCCTTGCTGGAGTGCTCGGGCTCGACGTCGACGACATCCGCCGCTCCCTCACGAACGGTCGGGGTTCCGTGGCCCAGGCCGAACCGGGCCCTCGCATCGGCATCCTCGGCGCGCTGATCATCGACCGCGGCGGCGTGGCGATCGACGTACGCGCCTTCAAGTTGAGGAGACTGCTCTCCCTGCTGGCGCTGCGCCACCCCGATGCCGCCAGCTTCGACGAGATCGGCCGCACCCTCTGGCCCAAGGAACCGCCCCGGTCGTACCAGCACCTGATCCACACCTACGTGAGCCAGGCGCGCGGGCTGCTGCGCTCCCCCGCTTCGGGTCCCGCGGACCAGGCCGTCTCGTACCTGATCCGCACCCCGATCGGCTATGCGCTGTCCCTCGGGCGCGACCAGGTCGATCTGACCCTCTTCCAGGACCTGGCGGACCGGGCGAGGCAGGCCCACACCGCCGGAGACCCCTCGGCCGCCTACGAGTTCGCCTCCCTCGCCCAGCGCTGTTGGCGCGGCCAGATCCTGGCGGACGAGCCCCAGCTGGCACAGCATCCGGCGGCCACGGCCGGGGCCCGCCAGCAGATCGAGAACCTGCTGCTCTACGCGGACCTCGCCCTGCGGTTCCAGCAACCGGAGCACGCCGTCGCCCCGTTACGCGCCGCCGCCGAGGACGAGCCGCTGAACGAGCGGCTGCAGGCGCGGCTCATGCTGGCACTGGCCAGCAGCGGCGAACAGTCTGAGGCGCTCAGGGTGTTCGCCGACGTCACGCACAGGCTCGACGCGGAGCTGGGCCTCCAGCCGGGGCAGGAAGTGCGCCAGGCGCATCTGCAGGTCCTCCAACAGGAGTTGGACTGGCCCAGGAGGGAAGTGCCCACGCAGCAGAGGGCGACCCACTGGGACGCCGCGCGGCAGGCTCCTCCCCCGCCGCCCGGGAGCAGGCCGTCCCAGCTTCCCGGCCTGACCCGGCACTTCGTCGGGCGCACCGCCTACATCAGGGAGCTCGACCAAGCGCTCCTCACTCCCGGCGAGGGGGACGGGCAGGTCCCGGCGGCACTGATCACCGGGCCGCCCGGAGTGGGCAAGACGGCGATCGCGCTGCGGTGGGCGCACCGGGTGCTCGACCGCTTCCCGGACGGGCAGCTCCACATCGACCTGCACGGCCACGCCCGCCGGCGCCCCCTCGGCGCCCGCGAGGCCCTGGCGTCGTTCCTGCGTGCCCTCGGCGTTCCCGGGGCCCGGATCCCCCACACCCTCGACGAGGCGACGAACCTCTACCGCACCCAACTGTCCGGCAAGCGGGTCCTGGTGGTCGTCGACAACGCGTGGGACGAGGACCAGATACGACCCCTGATCCCTGGCGACGCGGGGTGCACCATGCTCATCACGAGCCGCAACGCGCTGCCCGGCCTCGCAGCCAAGGAGGGCATCCAGCGGGTCGTCGTCGACGCGCTCGACGACGACGAGACGCTGGCCCTGCTCGGGCGGCTGCTGGGGCCGGAACGGGTCGGCAGGGAACTCCTCTCCGCCATGGCTCTGGGGCGGTACTGCGACGGTCTGCCGCTGGCGCTGAGGATCCTCGCGACGCGCCTGGTGCAGTACCCCTGCCTCAGTATCGCCAAGTACTACGCCGAGTTGCAGGAGACCGGGCTCTTCCGGCAGCCGTCCGACCCGGGGGACCGCCTGCTGTCCACGGTCCAGGCGGCCTTCGAGCTGTCCTACGCGGCGCTGCCGGAGCCGGCGCGCCGGATGTTCCGGCTGCTCGGCCGGACCAGGGGCGACGACATCTCCGCGTACACCGTGGCCGAACTCGCCGGCACGACGCCGGCCGAGGCCCGGTGGACCCTGTGTCGCCTGGCCGACGCCAGTCTGCTGAGGGAGCACGCGCACGGCCGGTTCGGCATGCCCGCCCTGCTCCTCCGGTACGCGAAGGCGCTGCTCCAGCAGGAGGGGGTGGAACGGCTCCGGACGACCTGAAGGGCACCGACCGCCGGCCGGGCGCGGTGTCCGGTCCCCACCGGGCCGATGGAGGTTTCCATCAGCCGACCGCCAGGCGCACCGCGAACACGGCGAAGACCGCGGCGGTGAGCCCGTTGCTGAGGCGCAGCGTCGACACGGAGCGCAGGTGCCTGGCCAGGCGGTGCACCAGCCTCATCCACACCAGCAACCAGGCCAGCCCGAGGGCGAGGTAGCAGCAGGCCAGGACCGCGACCCCGGGGACCGGGGGCACGCCGGGCGGCACGAACTGCGGCAGGAACGCCATCAGGAAGATGCCGACCTTGGGGTTGGAGCCGGTGCACAACAGCCCCAGCGCGAAGGCGCGCCGCCGACCGTGCGGGGTGGCTTCCGCCGGTGCCACCGGGCCGGGGGCCGTCGGACGCAGTGCCGTGCGCGCCGCCTGGCACGCCCAGACGAGCAGGACCGCTGCCCCCGCCCAGCGGAACGCGGTGAACAGGTCCGGGCGCGCGGCGAGCAGCGCGGCGAGACCCAGGGCCCCCAGGGCCGCTTGGGCGGCACCCGCCGTGATCATCCCGAACGCTGCTGGGGCCGCCGTCCGTGGCGAGCCGGTCAGCACCAGGCGGGTGATCAGGGCCAGATCGGGCCCCGGTGCCATGATCACCACCAGTGAACTCGTCAGGAAGGCGAGCGCGTTGATCACGGCTCTCCGATGACCAGCCGCCGTTCCAGGGCGCGCACGGCCTGGTAGTCCCGCCTGATCTGCTCGTCGTCCGGGTGGGCGAGGATCACGAACCCGAAATTGAGGCTGTCGACGAGGTCCTTGGTGACGTCGACATGGTCCCCATCGGACAGGTTCTGCACGGAGAAGTGGTGACTGGGCAGTGTCCGGATGCCCTCCAGCACCGCGGTGTTGCGTACGGTCCCGGAACGGCGGGCCACGTGGAAGACGCACATCTGGTGGGTCAGCAGCTCGTAGCTCTGCGGCAGTTCGCCACCCGCCAGCCAGCGCACCGTACGGTCGATCTGGCTGTCGCCCGTGGCGTTGCGGTTGAACCGCGGCTGACCGCCGCCGTGCGGACGGGCGCCCAGCTCGATCAGCAGCGGTCCGTCCGCCGTGCCCATCACCTCGACGTGGGCGGAGCCGAAGCGGACGCCCACCGCGTCCAGGACGCCGAAGACGTAGTCGGCGAGCTCGGGGACGGCGGGAGAGTCCGGGGGCAGCCATCGCATGGTGTCGTAGACGGCCATGTGGGGGCCGTTGTCGATCTTTCCGTAGGCGCACACGTCGACCAGCGAGTGCTTGCCGTCATGGCTGAAGGTGTCGACCACGTATTCGGTGCCGGTGACGAACTCCTGCACGATGAGCCGGTCGTCGACCTCCCCGAACTGGTTGACCCGGCCGATCTGCCGCTCGAACACGGCTCGCCAGTCGGTCCCGCCCGCCACCTTGATGACACCGTCCGTGCTGGCGCTCTTCGGCGGCTTGATGACGAGGTCGGCCCCGGCCAGGCCCTCGCGCCGCAGCCAGTCGGCCGCCTCCTCGACGTCAGCGGTGCAGATCTGCGGGATGACCGGCATCCCGGCCGTCCGCACGGCCGCGGCCATGAGGCTCTTGTCCCGGCGGGCCCCGGCCAGCTCCGGCACGTTGCTCAGATCGGGCAGGACCCGGGGACCGAGCTGCTCGGCCAGTTCCACTCCAGACTCGCAGCCGGCCAGCACACAGCACGGGTCCAGCGCCCGCACCCGCCGAACAACGTCGTCCAGGTCCCCGTCCTGCACGATGACGTCGGGGAAGTCCTGCGGCCGGTACGAGGAGGCGAACGCCTCGGGCGGACGCGGGCTGCTCACGACGGCCGCGACCGGGACTCCCCGGCTGCGCAGCGCCTCCGCGAACAGGGCCCCGGAGGAATAGGGGTCCACGATGACGCAGGGGCCGTGCCGGCGCCCCGTGCGCGCGTCAGCGCCCCCCATCGGCGTCGTCCTTCCCGGCCAGAGCACGGACGGCGGTGCAGTAGCGGGCGAAGAAGTCGGCAGCGGGTGCGCTCACCCGCCGCGCGCGCACCGGGGCGTGCACCATCCCTTCCTCCCGCACGTAGGTCACGGGGGTGCCGTTCTCCTTGAGGAGGGCGGTGTACTTCTCCGCGTCCACGCACAGGGAGTCCATTTCGCAGCCGACGACGTAGGCCTGCGGCAGGTCGTGGAAGGAACCTCCCAGCAGCGGCGAGACGTACGGTTCGGCGGCCTGTTCCGGCTTCGGGCAGTAGCAGGCCGTGTAGAACTCCATCTCGCCCCCGGAGAGCAGGGGCGCGTCCTCGCCGCCGTGCCGCCAGCGGGTGAAGTCGAGGACGGGACTGATCACCGCCTGACCGCGCAGCCGGGGGCCGCCGCGGTCGCGCGCCATCATCGACAGCACCACCGCCATGTTGGCGCCGGAGCTCTCCCCGCAGAGCACGGCGCCGCCGGGATCGATGCCGCCCAGTCCGAGTCCGGGCAGGTCGGCGAGGGTGCCGCACAAGCCCGCGTAGCAGTCTTCCAGGGGACCGGGGAAGGGGTTCTCCGGCGCCATGTCGAAGTCCAGTGCCACCGTCACCAGGCCGGTTCGGTCGGCCAGTTCGGCGACCAGGCTGTGGTGACTGTGCAGCGAGCCGATGACGAAACCGCCGCCACGGATGTAGAAGAGCACGGCGTGGCCGGCTCGTTCGGCCGGCTCGTAGATGCGGATGCGGGCCGTGCGGCCTTCGTGGACGACGGCGGCGTCCCGGTGCCGGACGCCTTCGGGGACGGGGATGGGGAGGACCTCGGTCAGCGAGTCGTACAGGACGCGCTGCCGTTCGACGGGATAGGTGTAGAAGTCCGGCGGCAACGCGCCGTTCACCGTGTCCACGAACTTCTCTATGCCATCTGCGTACGCCATGTGCGGCTAGCTCACTTCCGAATCCAGGGTGCCGGAACGCGCGGCACGGTCCGAGGGGTGGGACGGTCAGGGGGTGTCCGCGGCGACCGGTCCGGCCCGCCCGGCCGACTCGTCGACCGCGTCCGCGGCGGTGTCCACGTCCGTGGCGGTTTCCGCGTCCGCAGCGGGCTCACGCATGCCGGCGAGGGCGGCGACCACGGCACCCACGGTCAGCAACCCGCACAGCCACCACACGGACGCCGCCGACGCCTGCCACGCGGCGACGCCGAGCACGGGGCCGATCGCGTAGCCGATCTGCATGGGGAAGGCGGCGGCAGCGATGTAACGGCCCCGCAGGTGCTCGGGGGCGACCCTGCCGGGCCAGGCCGACGCCGTCGGGGTACCGATCATCTCGCCGGCCGTCCACACCACGGTGGCCACGACGTAAAGCGCCATGCCGGGCCCGGCCACGTACAGGTTCATCCCGACGCCGACCAGGCCGACGCCGAGCGCCACCGTGACCTTGGCGGGAAGGTGCTGCACGTACTTCGTGAACAGCAGCTCCAGACAGATGACCATGACGGCGTTCAGCGACAGCAGGCTGGAGTAGAAGGCCACGCCGTGCCCGTCGGCCTTCAGCTGGAGCGGCAGGGCCGACGTGTGCTGGATGTAGACGACGGCGTTGAGGAAGAGCGCCAGCAGGAACAGCACGTAGCGGGTGTCCCGCAGCACGGTGGCGTACGAGCGGCTCGTGCCGTCCGCGTCGTGCCCGGCCGGCCTCGCCGCGCCCCCGGAGCGCGCCAGGATCAGGGCGAAGGCGGCGAAGGACAGCTGGGCCGTCGCCTCGATGTAGAAGATCAGGTCGTACGAGTGGCTGATCAGCAGTGCGCCGAGCAGCGGGCCGACCGTGGTACCGAGGTTGAACGCCATGCGGTACACGGCGAACACCATCACGTGGTTGTCCTCGGGGGTTCGCTCCACCAGCAGGGCCGAGGACGCCGGCCGGTACATCTGGGCCAGGAGTCCGATGAGCGCGGCCACCACGACCACCAGGGGCAGGCTACCCAGGTGGGGCAGGCTCAGCGTGCCCAACCCGGCGAGAGCCATGGAGCCGACGATCGTCCACGCATAGCCGATGCGGTCGGAGGCCGAGCCGCCGACGAGCACCCCGACCACCGAGCCCACGCCGTAGGCGCCGAGCGCCAGGCCCGCCTCGGTCGCGGAGAAGCCCTTGGCGGTGAGGTAGAGGACCAGGTAGATCTGGAGGAAGTTGCCGAGCCGGTTGACCAGCATGCCGACCAGCACGAGCCAGATGGGTCCCGGGATGCCCCGCATGGTCTGCAGGATCGACGGGCGAGCGGCCTTCCCGGACTCGGGGGACTTCTGTCCGGTCGGGGTCATCGGGAGGACTCCTCCACCGGGCGGCCCGCGAGTTCGACGATCTCCGGCGCCTTCAGCAGGGCGGCCCGGGCCCGCTCCATCGAGTCCGCGACGGAGACGACCCTGGCGTACCGGGAGATGTACCCGCGCGGCGGCAGGCGCAGCACGGCCCCCGGGTCGGTCATCGCGTCCGCGCTGTGGACGTCCGGTGTGAAACGGTCCTCGTGCACGGTCACCGACTCGATCTCGACGTCCTGCTCCGGGTACAGGAAGGTGATCGCCGCGGCGCGGCGCCGGGTCGGCGCCGTCTCGGGACGTCGGCCCGCAGCGACGTCGGCAGCCGCCATCGCGACGTCGACCCCGGTGGCCAGTTCCCCGAGGTAGGGGATCATGTCGCCGCCGAGACGGGCGTTGACCTCCATGAGGTACGGGCCGTTCGGGGTGAGGCGGAACTCCGTGTGGCTGACACCCGTGTGGAAGCCCAGGGCGGCGTGACTGGCCCGCAGCGCCTCGATCAGTTGCGGATCCGACAGCAGCGGGTCGCCGCCGTCGATCTCGTGGCCGACCTCCTCGAAGAAGGGCGCGAGTCCGACCTGCTTGCGGGCCAGCGTCAGGGGGGTGCACTCGCCCTCGAAGAACACGGCGTCGACGCTGATCTCCGGACCGTCGACGTACTCCTCGACGAGCACGGACACCTCGAAGACCGGAACACCCGGGTAGGAGGCACCGGACGCCGCCCGGTAGGCGCTCTCCACGTCGTCGGGCCCGTCCGCCCTGCGCACCCCCATGCCGCCGGCCAGTCCGCGGGGCTTGAGGACGACCGGGAAGCCCAGCTTCTCGGCGGCTTCACGTGCCTCCGCCAGCGACCGGACGCCGATGGAAGCGGGTTGGGCGACCCCGGCGCGCTCCAGCACGTTGCGCGTGGCGTTCTTGTCCCGGCACGCGGCGACCATCTCGGGGGAGTTGCCCGGCAGCCCGAGCGCCTGCGCCACATGGGCGGCCGGGCTCACCAGGCCCTCGTCGTAGCAGAACACTCCGGTCACCTCGTGCTCGGCGGCGACCTGCCGAGCCGCCTCGACGAGGGGTTCGGGACGGGTGTTGTCGACCGGGGTACTGCCGACGACGTAGGGCTCCTCCCAGGTCACCGGTGCCGGCTGGAGCAGCCACAGCGCATAGCGCCGACTCACCGTCCGAAGGATGAACTCCCGGCTGCGGCGACCGCTGCTGCCGATCAGCAGCAGCAGCGGCTTCCCACCGTCCCTGTCCATGTTCTGCTCTCCTCGCATGTGGTCACTCGTAGTCCGGTACGTGCGCCGCGGCCCGTGCCGCGGCGCACGTACCGGCCGTCTGTAGAACACCGGCCGGCCCCGGGGCGTTGCAGCCGTCGGCGGGTCAGGGGGCCGCCGTGCGCGGGCCCGTCAGGGCGGGGGCCAACGGCCGGTGCTCCAGGTCCACGCCGCCGCAGGTCGTCGGCGTCGCGGCCCAGCCGCGGGCGGGCGGGCGGTCCGGGAAGACCGCGGTGATCCGGCCGCCCACGCGCACGGCCGGGATCTCGCCGCGCATCCGTGCCACGGAGGTCTTGCGCTCGTGCCACGGACACACGAGCCGGACGCCGTCCTCGGCCACGTCGGCCAGGTGCAGGGGCCCTCCGCGGTGCGGGCACATGGCCCGCATCACGAAGCCCCGGCCGCCGACCGTCGCGTAGACGTACGGCGTCCCGGCGACGACCACGCAGTTGTCCCGCCCTGCGGCGGAGAAGGTCACGACAGGCACGCGCGGTAGTCCCCCACCGAGTGGATCTCGTAGACGCACTCGTCCGACTCGATGTTCGCGCCGTGCAGGCGGTTCCGCTTGATCACGACGCCCTCGCCCGCCCGCAGCGTCAGGGACGAGCCGAGACCGCTCTCGAAGCGCATCACCCCGGAGACGATGTGGCACAGTTCGTCGCCGTCGTGGCAGTGGGTGTTGGACAACTCGCCCCGCGGTTCGACGAGATGAGCCACGGGCGCCTCGACCTTGCCCTGCTTCAGCCCCTCGAACACCGGGTCGTGCAGCTTCTTCAGCTCGGGCTGGGCATCCATCCACGCGATCTGCTCGGAGAAGTCGGCGTCGGCCACCTCCAGGAGCACCCGGTACTCCTCGATGCCCCGCACGATCTCCTGGATGACGCCCTCGCCGTGGGCCTCCACCAGTGGCTTGATGATCTTCTCGCGAGCCATCCGGCCGTGGTGCTGGTCGATGTGGACGTGCTCGGTGAAGTAGGTGGTGTCCACCGTGTCGCCGAAGGTGTCGCGCAACAGCCGGTCGGCACGGCGGCAGAAGTCGACCAGGGAGCTCTCGGTGTAGTAGAGGGCCCCGACGTAGCGGAAGAACAACTCGTGGTTCTTGCCCAGGTAGTGGAAGTAGTTGTTCAGCAGCAGGCTGCTGTTGAGGTAGTACTGCCAGTACCGGTGGAGGTCGGACTCCAGGCCGACCGACTCCAGGGTCCGCTCGAACAGGGTGCTGTGCTTGGTCTCGTGGACGCCGTAGCCGTACTCGTCGATGACGACCTTGAACCACTCGGACTGGGCCGGGCCGTAGTACCCCAACACGTTGCGCATCATCGGCGACGCTTCGGACAGGAAGTCCGGCGCGAACTGGACCAGCCACATGCGGGCCGCGCGCTGCGGGTCCGCGGAACCCAGGATGGCCTTCTCCGTCGGCGTCTGCTCCTCGCCGCCGGCGGTGGCGAGGGAGTCCAGGTACGCGTCGAGGCTCTCGGCGGTCCACTTGCCGGACGTCTCCACCTCGTCGTCGAGGAAGCCGAAGGCACAGCGCTCCAGCGCGGGCCGGATCCGCTCGCCGAGCGCCCGGTTGCCCGGGCTGTAGAACGCCCGGAAGTCCTCCTCGCTGCCTTCCAGTCCGGCCTTCGGGAAGAACACGAGGTCGGCTTCGTAGATCGTGGTCAACAGGCGCTGCACGGCCAGGCTGGTGTAGTCGAGTATGTTCTCCCGGCCCGGGATCCTGTCGTAGTCGAGGTGGGGCAGCACCTGCGGCCTGAGCTGCCGGCGGTACGGGTTGTCGTGGTTCTCCCAGTCCAGGTTGTCGTGGTAGATCGGGTTGGTGGCGTACTGCACGACCGCGTCGCGCAGTTCCTTGCCGCTGAGTTCGAACGGGACGTGCGGTGGGACGTGACTCATCGCTTGCTCCCTGCTTCTCGTCGGGTGTCCGGTCGCCGGTGCGCTGCCGGCACCGGGCGGAGCCGTGTCAGAGGCCCGCGCGGAAGGTGAAGTCGCTCCAGCAGAGCCGGAGGGCGACCGTCTCGCCCGCCTTCGTCGGCACGGGCTTCTCCAGCGGAATCCAGCCCTGCATCCAGTGCGAGCCCGGGTTGTCCGGCGGGTTGGACAGCGTGATGCCGTTCCCCATGTCGAGCTCGAACCAGACCACGAGGGCCTGTGCCTCCCCGTCGGCCGTGGCGGGAAGGGCGAGGGCGCGTTCTCCGGGCTCCAGGGAGTCGCGCACCAGGTCGAACTCCAGTACCGGCGCGGCCTCGGACAGGAATCGGTGCGGCCAGGTGTTGAGCCGGACCGGGAAGTGGCCGCGGGTCGCGAGCGCGTTCATGAGCGAGACGTCGAATCCGCCGGCCGTGGTGACCTGGTTCAGCTTCAGCACCGCGTCGCTGCTGACCAGCCTGCCGTACAGGCGGGCCGCCGACGGCAGTACGACCCCTCCCGGCACGAGCAGATGCTCGCGTGCGTGGCGCACCGTGGGCAGCAGGCCTTCACCGATCAGGGCGCAGTCGACGATCTCCGACACCAGGACGTCAACCGGTCCGCCGAGGTCCCGCACCGGGTCCAGCTCGGTGGACGGCCTGCCGATCACGGTGACGACGTCGGAGAGGCCGTGCGCGTCCACGACGTTCCGGGCGACCTCGGCCAGGAGCGGGTTCATCTCACAGGTGAACACCCGGCTCGCACCGGCCCGGGCAGCGGCCATCGCGAGCAGTCCGCTGCCGGAGCCGATGTCCAGTACGGTCGCGCCCTCCGGGATGCCCCGCTGAAGCGCGGTGACGAGGGCGTCGTTGCGCTCTGTGTCATTGAGCATGGCGAAGTGCCAGCGTGGAACGTTCCTGCGGGCGAGTTGGGCGAAGTCGTCCAGGGACAGGCTGTCCGGTGGAGCGCTCAGGAATGCGGACGCCTGCTCGGCGACCGCGCTCATCTCCTGCGCGAACGACTGCAGCAGAGCCGCACCGAGACGGTACGGCGAGCCGTTCGCCAGCACGGTCGCCGGGTCCGGCCCGGCCCCTGGCCCTGGCTCTGCAGGCGTGGCCCGCGCCTCTTGTACGTGCCGCATGTGTGCCACTGCTCCTTACGCTGTCTCGCCGGATTGACAGTGGTACGAGGCAGGTCATCACGCCGTCCCGCCCTCGCAGAGCGACCGTACGGGACCCTGTTTGTTGCGTTTCTCCAGCGGCTCTCCAGCCGCAGCGGCAGTTCCACGGCCGAGGAGACGGCTCTGACCAGGGCCGTTGTCGAGGCTGCCGGTCCACTGGAGCGAGGCGGCAGATCGAGGCCCGCGCAACGGTCGTCCGCGGGTTCGCCGCGTCGCGGGGCGCTCCGCCCGCATGCGCACCGGGACGTACGACGGCCGGCACGACGATCCCGCCGAGCGCGGCGGGGCAGCACGGCGGGGCGGGGCGGGGCACGCGCACCGCGCGGTTGCCGCGTCACCCCGCCGGGCGGCAGGCGCCGGGGCCCCTCCCCCGGGACGATCCCCGGTCCCCGTACCGCCACCGGTCCCCGACCGGCGGCCCGGGGCTCCCTCGTTCAGCGGGCGTCGTGGAAGATCACCCCGAGCACGTGGCGCCGCCCGCTGTGCACGGCGCTCACTCCGTGGCGCAGCATCACCCGGCTCCAGCCGCGCGCGGAGCGCACCGGGCGGTGGTGGACCGCGAAGACCAGCCCCTGCCCCTGCGTCGGACGGCGGACGAGCGGCCGGGACTGGGCGCGCGGACGCTGCTCCACGAACACGCTTTCGCCGCCGGTGAAGTCCTCGTCCGGCCGGTCCAGCAGCACGGCCACCTGGAGCGGGAACGTGAGCTCGCCGTACACGTCCTGGTGCAGGCAGTTGTAGCCACCCCGCTCGTAGCGCAGCAGCAGGGGGGTCGGCCGGTGCTGCCCCGCGGCGGCGCACGCCGCGACGAGGTCCTCGTGGCGATCGGGGAACCCCGGCTCCCCGAGCCGAGCGGCCCAGGTGTTGGCGATGCGCGCCAGGGGCGCGTACAGCTGGCGGCGCAGGGCCAGGACCGGTTCAGGCAACGGATGCGCGAAGTAGCGGTACGAGCCCTCGCCGAACCGGTGCCTCGACATCGTCACGGTGCTGCGGAAGAGCCCCGGTACGTCGAACGCCTCCCGCAGCCCGGCGCACTGCTCCGGGGACAACAGCGGCGGGGTGAGCGCGACGCCCTCCGCGTCCAACTCGGCCGCCAGGGAAGTCCAGTCGAGGTCCCTCAGCGCGGGAAGCGACCCACCGGTATCGGGGGCGGGCCAGTCGGTGGGCCCCGGCTCTGCGAGCCCGGGGAGGTGCGGGGTGTCGTAGGCGTTCACGCGCTCAGCTCTTCTCCGTAGCGGAAGGAAAGGAGGTGGGCGCCGGTTACGGGGGATTTTCCGGCGCCCACCGGTCAAGGGGCCGTCGGGCCGTTCTCCGCCTCCAGCCCGAGCAGGAAGCGCTTGGCGGCGAGGCCACCCGCGTATCCGTTCAGGCTGCCCCCCGAACCGACGATCCGGTGGCACGGCAGCACGACGCAGACGGGGTTGGCGCCGAGGGCCGTACCGACCGCCCGGGCGGCCCGCGGCCGGTCCAGCTCGCCGGCCAGCTCCGCGTAGGTCGCGGTGCGCCCGTACGGCACGAACGCGTCCAGCGCCATGACGGTGCGCCGGCAGAACGGGGTGGCGAGCCGTAGGTCGACCGGCACCGTGACGTCACGCCGCGCGCCGGTCAGATAGGCGTCCAGCTGGGTGCGCGTCGCCTCCAGAACCTTCTGCGCGCCGGCATCGGCACGCTCTTCCTCGACGGCGTGGAGCCCGCCCCGGGTGATGCGGGCGGTGGCGTCCTCGCCCGTGCCGAAGCAGCACAGCACGAGCGCATCGGCCGTGGCCGCGAGTACGAGCGGCCCCAGCGGCGTGGGGTGGACCGCGACCGCCGCCGCGGTGTCGCCGGGGTTCTCACTGGTTGGCAAGACGCAACTCCGTGTTCGTCGTGGCCTTCGGGGGGCCTGGCCTGCGGGTGGCGTGGCCTGCGGGTTCCGGTGACCGTCATGCGCTGACAGGCCGGCAGCTCTTGCAGGCGCGGTACCCGGCTCGCCCCGCTTCGCGGGCGGTACGGAACGGCACCTGGTGGGGCGGGGTTATCCGGCGGGCGTGTGCACACGTGGGGTGGCAGTAGATCCGGGTGGTGTCGCTGCCGAGCAACACCACTCCCGCCCGGTACAGCTCCGCAGCCCGCTGGAGGTCGATGCCCTCGGCGGCGCGCAGGGCGTCACCCACCTCGGGGAGGTGGCCGGCGTCGCAGGGTGACCCGTTGTCGTACGTCACGCGGTGGCAGGGGACCAGCACCGCGGCCGGGTTCCGGGCCAGGGCGCCGGCCACGGCCTCCGGTGCCGCGGCAGCCTCCCTGGCGATCCAGCCGACCGGCCGCAGCTGGCCGAACGGAACGGTGCGCACCGCCTGCAGCACCGCCCGGTCCACCGGGGAGAGCGGTGACAGGTCGATGGGCAACCGCCGTGCCCGGCCGGTCCGCAGCGCAGTGGCGACCCCCGGGAACGGCCTGACGGACCGTACGGCCGAGCGGCGGGTCCGGGAGCGGTGCAGCGCCTCGAAGGCCGCCGCGGTCAGCCCACCCGTGTCCAGCGCGGCGCCGGTCACCGCCTCCGGGCTCGCCGCCACGAAGAGGCCGCCGACAGCGGCGTCGAGTCGGACATAGGTGTCATAGGCATCCCGTGGGACACCGACGCGGCGCAGCACGCGCACGGCGAAATCCGCCGGTGGTTCCGCGACGAGCCCGGCCAGGCCGGACCGGGCCGCGCCGACAAGGGGTGCCCCGTGGTCACTCGTCGTCATGTCGTCACCTCCTCCAGCACGGCTGTCTCCGGTTCCAGCAGTCGGCGCAAACCCTTCAGACCCCGGGACACCTGTGCCTTGACCGTACCGACCGCGCACTGCTGCACCTCGGCCACTTCCGTGTAGCTCAGCCCCAGCACGTGCCGGAGCACCACGGGCGTTCGGTGGTGCTCCGGCAGCTCCAGCAACGCATTGACCAGTCGCCGCCGGTCGTCGGCGAGGGCTGCCGATTCCTCGGGTCCCGGCCCCTGGTCGGCCCAGGCGTCGGAGGCCTCCTCCACGGGCACCCCCGCCAGCACGGGCCGCCGCGAGCAGGTCCGCAGGTGGTTGCGCCACACGTTGGCGGCGATGGTGAGCAGCCAGGCACGTGGTTTGAGCGTGCGACGACGCTCGGGGCCGTAGTCCTGTAACGCCGTGTAGGCGCGCAGGAAGGCGTCCTGCCCGAGGTCGTCCGCATCGGCGGCCGAGCCGGAGACCCGGAGCAGAAACGTGTACACGGCCCTGCCGTGGACCCTGACCAACTCGGTGAAGCCGCCGTCGAGGTCCGCCGCCAGGAGCTCGGTCAGCTGCTGCTCGTGCTCGGCCTTCTCATCCATCACCGAATGAAACACCGCTGCGGGGCGAAGCGTTGCACCCCACCGGACCGGAGCTTCGGCGCCGGTGCCGGTGCCGGTGTTGAAGGGGAAGGGAAGGGGAACGCGCACAACAATGCTCCCACCGAAATCGGCCCGGATGACGCCCACCCGCGTCTCGGCACCTCGCCACCAGCACCACTCCCGGCTTCGCCCGAGCCCCAGCATCACCGCCACACGTCCCAGCTGCTCCCGGAAGCCCGTCGGCGCCCGTCCATCCGTCACCCAGTTCCTCGAACAGGTCGAGCGCCACTTGCCCCTCGTCGTGCGCGAGGTAGTCCCAGACATCGGAAGCGGCTATGTCGTTGCCGGTGGCAACGCCTTCGGGCACCAGCAGCGAGGCGGCTTCAAGTATCCGAACGACGTCCATGCGCGATGGTGAATCAGGAGCACGACACCTCCTCGACGGCCGCGATCGCTCGTGTCCTGCGCCTGAGCATCGCGTAGAGCCGCCCGAAGTTGGGCGATTTCCGGGCCGCTTCCTTCAGCTGGTCCGGGACTTGCTCACGGCGCCGCGCCTGCCCGCTCATACGCTGCCGCTCCTCGACCAGGCCGCATCCAGCTCCCACCTGTGACAAGACCTCTCGGCCAATGCCTAACCGAGCGCTCCGCTGTGGCAAATGAACGGATCACGACAACGTCGACGGAACACGGGCCCCGTCACCTATGCAGAGTCCGATCACCGACGCACTGTCGCGAGTATCCGCACGAACGGCCGCAGGCAGGGCCCTCCTCTCACCGGAGGCCACCCATCTGCGAGATCGCCGAAGAACTCGTCGTCATCACCTACCAGAATGGCCTGGTACGGCTTGAATAACAGTGCGCCAGACGTCTGGGGCAAGAGCCGCCCAACAACCCCCCTGGACCACTCCCGACCGCAGAAATCAGACCGCCACGAGCCGGACCCGATCGCCGCAGAGCTTGACCATGTCGTCGATATCGGAGGTCAACATGACCACAGGTCGGTGCTGTCGCAGCGCGGCCTCGGCGACCGCCGCATCGATCGCGTACTTATGCCCGTGCAAACCAGCATCCATCAGCAACTTCGAAGCCGCCCTCGCCTCCTCGTCGCCCACCGGCACCACGCGCAGCCCGGAGAGCACCCAGTTCAGACGGGACTCGTTCGTACGAGCGTGAACGGCCTCGATGATGGTGAGCGCACTGATCGCGACCTCCATACCGCGCGAGCGCGCCTCGGCGACCAGAGCCACCACCTGCTCGTCATCGGCGAGCATCTTCGAGAGACCTTCGCTGTCGAGGACCAGCGTCCCCTCGTGACTCAGCTTGCGGCGGGCCACTCGCCCTCCTCGGCGAACACCTCGTCGAAGACCTGCCGCGCCCGCTGACGAGCCTGTTCGGAGACCGGCCCCTTGCGGCTCTCGTAGTCCGCCAAATACTCATCGAGGACCTGCCCTCGCAGCTCACGCTCGACCGCCTCAGCGATGAACGCGGAGAACTCCCGCTTGCCGACCCTCGCCCGGATCGCCTCCGCGGTCCCCTCCGGCAGCGACAAGCTCACCCGTGTCGCTGGCCCTTCCCCGATGCTGTACGCCGTCTCACCCATAACCCGAGTGTGTCAAACAAGTAGGAAAAGTGCTACGCGCGGACCTGCGTGGAGCCTCAGAGTGGTGAAGAAGGGGTACACATGGAGCCTCTCCCGCTCGCTCCCACACCGGGCAGTGCAACATCCGAAACCCAGCATGCGCGCCCTACGCCCATCCCAGGCGCCATCCCAGCACGGGAGAAAACCAAGGGCCCGGCTCCGAAGGGCCAGACCCTTTCTGACCTGTACTTTTACCAGATCAGGGACATGGTGATAGGCCAGCCGCTACACGTTGAAGCGGAACGTCCACCACAACGCTCTCACCTCGGAAACGCGCTTCTGTTCGATCCAAGTCAGCACAGAACCAGCACGGGGGATTCACGGACAGGGGATGCGGACAAGGACGATTGGGAGGGTGATCCGTCGGTGATCTCATGGCCCTGACCTATCCGAATCGCTACGGTGATGCCATGACCGCACTGCCCGACTGGATGCGCCCGCCGCGCGCGGAGGGCTGGTTCGCGGAGGACCTGGACCGCCTCCCCGAGGCGCCCCGCCACACCGAGCTGATCGACGGAGCCCTCGTCTTCATGATGTCGCCCCAGCGGTGGTGGCACGGCCACCTCGTCACGATGCTCACCGTCGCCCTCATGGAGCAAACGCCCGCCGATGTCAGGGTCGGCCGCGAGATGACCATAAGGCTCGACCAGCGCAACCGACCTGAACCGGATCTGCTGGTGACGACGGCCGACTACGACGGCGATCGCACCTGGTTCACACCGGACGAGGTACGACTTGTCATCGAGGTTGTGTCCCCCGAATCCGCCCACCGGGACCGCACGGTAAAGCTTCGCAAGTACGCAGAGGCCGGCATCCCGCACTACTGGTGCATCGAGGACGAGGGCGGCCTCCCCGTCGTCCACGTCTATGAACTCGACGAACCGACTGGCATCTACGCGCCTGCTGGCATCTTCCGGGGCACCCTGAAGCGCCCTGTACCTTTCGAGATCAGCCTGGATCTCGACAAGCTCACCCCGCCGCGGGGCAACTAGAAGTCAGCACCAAGGCAGCACGGGAACACAGAAGGGGCCGGGCTCGCCCGAGCTCAACCCCTTCTGAAGTGTCTGCTTGACGAACTACCTAGCGCACAGTAACGAACTCATCACACATTGAAGCGGAATGTCTGAACGCTGATCCTGACCTGCGGCGGAGCCTCGCACACGCCCCTGACCTGGTATTTCGTCGTTGGCACGCGTTGGCTCCCGACAGCCGTTTACGGGTGTCCTGCGGACTGGCTGCGGACCGGAGGACACCCTCACTCGGACGACGGGGGCCTCTCGTCCGTCATACCCAGACGTGCCTGTTCCTCCTCGACGATGCGACGTGCCAGCTCGGTGTCCGACACGTCGACCGCGTCCGGGGTGGCTTCGGCCACGGCGCTGCGGCGGGCATAGGCATCGAACAGGCGCGTCTTGGTCTCCAGCATCTTCACCATGCGTTCGTCCACGCCTCCGGTGGCGAGGATACGGTGCACGCGAACCGGCCTGACCTGGCCCATACGGTGGGCCCGGGCCACCGCCTGATGTTCGATGGTCGGCTTGATCTGGGGTTCGCAGATGACGACGACGGAGGCGGCCTGCATGTTGAGGCCGACACCCGCTGCCTGGATCTGCCCTAGGAGCACAGCCGGGCCCTGGACACCGGCGAAGTCGTCGACGATCTCCTGGCGACGCTGGGCCGGGACGCCGCCGGTCAACGGACCGAACACCGGAGTGGCCCTGGCGGTTCCGGCCGCGAGGGCCTCCTTCACCACGCCCAGTACGTCCTTGAAGTTGGAGAAGACCACCGTCTTCTGCCCGTTCTCGCCGGCCTCCTGGAGTATCTCCCGGAGCCGGTCCAGCTTGGCCGACTTCTCAGGGCGCATGTACGCGGCCCTGCGCATGGCCATGAAGTTGCCCGCGCGCACGGCGTCGCGGTACGCCTCCTCGTCCGAAGCGCTCAGCTCCTCCCACTCGTCGGTCTGTTGAAGGCTCGGGAGTTCCGTCAGCACGTCCTCCTGGTTGCGCCGCAGGTAGACCGGGGCCACAGCCTTGCGGAAGGCGACCGATCCGGCCAACGCGTCCCGTTCACCGAGGGAGTCCGCGACGTCGCCATCGAGCATCTGGACCAAGTTGCGGAACTCCACGACCCGGTTCTCCATCGGGGTCCCGGTCATGAAGAGGCTGCGCTCACAACGCTCCGTCCACAGGGCGACCGACTGAGACCGCTTGGTCTTCGGGTTCTTCACGGAGTGCGCTTCGTCGACGACGAGGAGTCCGACCTCCCCGCCGCCCGGCGCCGGAAATCCGCGCAGTGCGTCGAACGTGGTCACCCCCACCCCGCCCCGCCCCTTCCAGTCGGCGAACGCGTAGTGCCGGTCAGGACCGTGGAGCACCATGACGCACAGGGCGCTGCGGTCCTCGATCTCCCGAGTCCAGTTCACGAGGACGCTCGCCGGGCAGACGACCATGAAGTGACTCTGTCCCTCGGCAGCCAGGTGGGCGAGGACGGCGATCGCCTGGATGGTCTTCCCGAGGCCCATCTCGTCGCCGAGTATCACCTTGCGCTGCGCAAGCGCGAACCGTGCGCCGAACGCCTGGTAACCGCGCAGGGAGACCCGCCGGTGCGTGTCGTCGAGGTGCTGGGTCCGTACCCGCTCCGCGATCTCGTCCGGCAGAAAGCCCTCCGCGGCAGCCGCGTCCGGCAACCGCCCGGAGATCTCGGCGAGCAGGCTGTAGTACTCCGCGGAGCGGAGTTCGAAGTCCACCCAGGCCGCGACGTCGGACGAGAGCCCCCGGAGCAGGTCCACGGACGCCTGGGCGAGCAGCTCGGGCAGACCGGCCCGCTCCGCCTCGTCCACCAGCGACCGGATCTCGGCGACTGCCGCCCACGCGCGAGCCTTCTTCTCCCGGCCGGCCAGAAGCATCCTGACCCTTCCGGCGGCGGGCCTCGCGTCGGCCAGCAACGGACCGAGCCGTTCCGCCAGGGCGGTGGCCTTGTCGACCGCACGCCGGGCGTCCGGGCCGGCCTCCACCAGGACGTGCAGGGCCAAGACGAGCGCGGTGGTGCGCTGCTCCGGCTGGTCCACGTCGATGTGGACGGCCACGGTCTCGTACACAGCCTCGGAGAGCCTGCGGGCGGCGGCGAGCATCTGGTCGACGGTGCGCTGCCCGACACCGGGAATCTGCCGCAACCGGTAGGGGCCCGCTTCGAGAACACTGCCCAGGGTGCGCAGTCCGCTCTTCTCGACGCTCCCCAGCCGCAGCCGCCCTTCGGTGACGTCCTGCAGCCGGGCGACGGGAATGGTGTCGAGCTCCCGCTTCACCGCCGCATCGTGGATCGGCTTCAGTGCCGCCCGTACGGCCTCCACTGCCCTTCCGTGGTCACCGACCACTGCCTGAGCCGCCTCATGCAGTCGCGCTCCCCTCGCGACCGTGTCCCGCTCGCCACGCCCCACGCTCCCCGCCCCTCTCTCACCCTCCTCGCATCCTCCCACCGCCCTCACCGGGCCTCGACAGGCGTTCGCGGCTCCCTGCGGGTGGACCGAAACTCGGGGCAGTCATTCACACCCCCAGACTTACGACTACCGGTAGGATCAGCACCATGAGCGGTAGCAGGAAGTATTCGATCAGCCTGCCCGAGGATCTCGCCGAGGCCGTACGCGCCCATGTCGGGCCCGGCGGTTTCTCCGCCTACGTCGCCGAGGCCCTCGAACAGAGGGTCGCCATGGACAAGCTGCGGGAGATCGTCGCCGACTTCGAGACCGACAACGAAGCTCTCACCCGCGAGGAGGTCGAGGCCGCCCGGGCGCTGCTGCGCCACGACCACCGGCAGGCCGGCGGGGCCGCCGCCTGATGCCCGCCACCCTCCTGCTCGACAGCGAAGGACTCTCGAAGCTCTACCGCAAGGACCGCACCGTCGTGGCCCTCGTCCAGGCGGCGTCGGAGGAGGGCGTACGCGTCGCCACCAGCGCCATGACCACGCTTGAGGCCGACTACGAGCGCATCCACCCGGCCCGCATCAAGTGGGTCCTCTCCCGCGTCGACGTTCACGACGTCACCAAGGAGATCACCGACCGGGCCGCCGTCCTCCTTCGCACCCATCACCTTCACGGTCACAAGTACGCCATCGATGCCGTTCTCGCCGCCATCGCCCGCAGCGCGCCCCAGCCGGTCACCGTCCTCACCTCCGACCCCGAGGACCTGACACTCCTGTGCGGCCCTTCCGTGGAGGTCGTCAAGGTCTGAGACCGCGTCGCCGCCATGCCGCCCGGCCAAACGCTGTCACCGCATCGCGGGATCGAGGGCTCACTGCGGACACACAGCTGTGCCCGACCCAGCAACAGGCGGGTCGAGCCCAGGCATTGACATAGCATCAGACGTTGAAGCGGAATACCTGAAGCCCGATCCTGACCTGCGGCGGAGCCCAGTCTAGGGCCCTGACCTGGGATTTCCCGGTTGGCATGCGTTGGCTCCCGACGGCCACTTACGGGTGTCCTGCGGACTGGCTGCGGACTGCGCGCCCCGCCGCTCACCCGGCACAATGCTCGGATGCTCGATTTCGACCTCGAGACCTACGCCCCCGAGTGGCTTCGCGGCCGTCCCGCGATCACCGCCGCCCATGGCGACCGCCTGCGCGCACTGGTTGGGAAGACGCTGACACGTGCCTGGCTGCTTTGGGACATCGCGGACGGCACATGGTTCGCCGACGGTCCCGTTCTGCTCGACTTCGACGGAGAGCAGGTCGAGATCCAGCATCAGAGGTTCGACGACATCTCAGTGGGCTGGAACTCCCTCGCCCCCTACGGGTCCGTCCGTTGGCCTGGGTTCGACCTGCGTTGGCACCACGATGCGGTGCCGGCCCTGACCTCGCTCCATGGCCAGGCGCTACAGGGGATCGAGCTCCTGGAATGGCGCGGCACCGATGCGGCGCAAGGGATGGTGGCTATCGGGTTCGTCTTCCCACACGGCCGGGTCACCGTCTTCAACGCGCTCGACGAGAACGGCCTGAGCTTCATGGCGCCCGAGCCCTTCTACGAGTGCCACCCCCTGGAGTAGCTAGCCTTGCATGTCCTCTGAATGCTGCGCCCACTCGCTTGATCGGCTATCGGCGGCACGCTCCCTGGAGACGTGACACGCCTCAGGACGGGTGATGGGTTGCCGTTCGGCTTGCCGCGCACAGCGGCCGAAGGCAGTGTCGTTGGTAACGGAATCAGCGTCGGTATTGGCACGCCGCCGTTGCCCATCAAGACTGCACATACCGAAGACCAGCGTTCCTATGGGGGTGTACCGATGAGCGACCTGCTGTACGCGGTGGACACGGCTCGCAACAACATCGAGCGCCTCACCGATCCAGGCGCACTACGCGACGCAACCGAGCAAGTGATCACTGTCGCGCGCCAGTGCGGCGCCCAAGCGGTCCTTGCCGCCAGCCCCGTTGCCGAGCGCCTGGTCGGCGCACTCCTGTCTTCGTGCAGCGACTTGGTCAGCTTGTCCTCGCAGACAGCCGCAGCCTCACAGAACGTACTGATCGTGGACGTCAACCTTGCCAGCGGCACTTCGGTGGCACAGGCTGCCCGCCACGCCCGCAGCCACGGAGCACGACGTATCCATGCAGTCGTCCTCCATCAACTGACCGCGGTTGCAGCCCAGGCCGAGGACTGCGGCGTAGATACGTTGGACGTCCTCGGAGAACGACCGCCGACCCGCTCGTCTTCTACTACAGATTCGGGTCTGTAGTAGATGCAGCGGGCAAAGCCGTGAGGGCCGCAGCAGCGGCCGCCGATCGCCTAGAGTCCAGCGCCTTACCACGTGCGAGCGCCTCCGCCTTGCTCAGGCCAAGCGCCTCGCCGACTTCCTTGCCGTTGCGGTACACAACCTGCTGGATCTTGTGATCACGGCACACGTACCCGAGAGCACCTTCGATCATGAGGCGATGGCGGGGTGCCGCCTTGCGGTTCCCGGCCGGGCTAACGTCCGCGACGCAGATCACTACGGCGTTGGGATTCAAGGCCGAGAGCTTGCTGCTGAGCATGCGCCCCAGGTCTTCAACCTGGTCGATGACCTCCAACGCCGCCGTTCGAAGCTCACAAGCCTCCTGAATCTGGGGCTCGCCCTGCGACCCCCCTAGGACAACGCAGGTAACTACAGGGCCTCGCCCTGCCGCTGGAAAGCCCACACTGATCCCGAGTACCTCCATGCACAGCACTATAGAGTGACGGGCATGTCGGGAACGGTCATCGCCCAGGTCGGCAACCGTCAGGTCGGGAACCGCATCAGTGATCGCTACAAGGTGTTGGAACGCCTTGGGGGCGGAGCTGGTGGCCAGGTCTATCGGGTCGAGGACGAGCATCTGCGCACAGAGGTGGCACTCAAGCTCTTCGAACCGCAGTCAGGTCAGCCAGCCACGTGGGACGAGGCCCAAGCGCTCAAGGAGCTGCAGAGCCAGTACCTCCTCCCCGTCTACAACGCTGACATCGCCAGCGGGACCGACATCCGCTACATCACGATGCCCGTCATGGACGGCGATCTTGAATCAGCTTCAGCACCGTTCGGCGTCGACATCGCTAAGGCGGTGCGCTGGGGTCAGCAACTCGGGCACGGACTTGAACGCGTCCACGCCGCCGGCCTACTGCATCGCGACGTCAAACCAGGCAATGCGTTCGTCGACACCGGCAACAATGTCCTGCTGGGAGATCTTGGTTTTGCCGCGCGGATGGATGCCGACGGCCATACCGCCGCGAACGGAACATACGCCACCGTAGCTCCGGAGGTACTGAGTACAGGCAAATGCTCAGTGGCCTCAGACGTCTACTCGCTGGCTGCCACCATGTTCTACCTCCTGTCGGGGCAGTACCCGAACGGGCCGAAACCCCTGGGACTAAACGCCCGCAGGGAGCGAATTCTCCACCGCCAGTTCGACAAACTGCGCGATGTCGCCCCGCATGTCTCCCAGGGCCTCGGCAGTGTTGTTGAACGAGGACTCTCCCTCGATCCAGTTGCTCGTCCCAACAGCGCGCAAGCTCTCGCAAACCAACTCGCTCAATGTTCACGCCCTCACAGGTCTTGGCGCCGCGTCACACCCCACGACGGTCACGACCAGTGCTTTGAAGGGGGCGCCACCAATACGGCGAAGGCAGTCTCGGTCTGCGCGGTGCAGGACGCACGCGGCCGCTACAGCGTCGAGGTGCGCCACGAGACAGGCCGGCGAGCACGCCAGCACGAGAAGAGCGGCGTCCAACGAGACAGCCTTCCTGCCACATTGCGCACTGTGCTTCGCAACGTCTAGCTTGCCGCTCGCCTGCTGGCTGTGGCCGCGCGCACGGCCCCGGACTACGTGCCTCGCGTACCGGACGACGATCACCTGCCGTACGAGCGTCTGTTTCCGAGCAGCCCCGCATAGCGAAGCCAGCGCTTGACGTCAGTACCGGGCGATGACCTGTCGCAGGTCCGTGCCCAAGAGGTCCTCCAACGCCTGGATGCTGGCTCGTGGTAGTGGCAGCTCGCATTCTGGGTCTGTGGTGACGAGGCTGTACCTGGCGAAACCCGCAGCCTCAACGTAGTCGAGGGCGTTCAAGTCCGTCTGGGCAGAGCAACAGGGCATCGTCACGGCAAGCGCGTCGAAATGGCCGTCCGGAAGGGTTGCCATGTCCATCGCGTCGCCCCACCAGTCTTCGATGTCGGAGCCGCATACGGGGCACCGGACACCACACCAGTTCTCCCCGGGATCAATGAAGGCTGTGCCGGGGATGTCCCAGACGTCGTAACCGCCCAACGCCTCAGGAACCAGTTGTCGTAGCCGGGCTTGCGCAGCCTCGCTCGCAGCCGGTGCAGGCGAAAAGTGCGGGTCCTTGGGTATGAGGTGAAGCAGCGTGATGCTCACGCTGCCGACCAGCCGTCCAGCGAGACCTCCGAGCCGTCATTCAGGTAGTGGTGGAGGGCACTGGCGGTGGTGTCAACGAAGGCTTCAGGGATGGCGTCGGTGTCGACCCAGCGGACCTGGGCGTGCTTGCGCGGTTCGCGGTTCTCGGGCTCGCCGGTCCAGTCGTGGGCGGCGAAGACGACCGTGAGGAAGCCGTTGGGGGCCTCGACGCCCCAGGCACCGTGGATGATGTGGGCGACCTTGAGGGACTCGGGCTTCACCGTGAGGCCGGTCTCCTCGTAGAGCTCGCGGACCGCCGTCTCCGTGATCGGTTCGCCCGGTTCGCTTTTGCCGACGGGGAGGTCCCACATTCCCTGGGCGAACTTGGCGTTCTCGCTGCGCTGGAGGAGGACGACGCGGTTGGTGGCCTTGTCATGGACGATGACCGCGGCGACCAGCAGGGTCATCGATTCGAGCGCCGGCTTGAGGGCCTTCGGCTGGTCGTCGGTCTGCTGGGTCACGGTGTTCCCTTCGTCGGGCGGGTTGTTGGGCATGTTAGGCGAGGGCCTCGCGGGCGCGGCGTGCGAGATCGACAGCACCGGGAACGCGGCGGCGCTGGTAGACCGCGAGAGTGGAGCGGATTGAGGTGATCGCCTTGCGGGTGCGGTCGGAGGTCATGCCCTCCATCAGGACCAGGGCTTGGGTCCAGGCGGCGACGGCTTCGTCGGCGCGGGCCTGGGCGGCGAGGCTGTCGCCGAGGTCGGCGTGGGTGAGGGCGTGGACGCGCTTGTACTTGTCGGGGTCCCAGCGGGTGAGGGCGTCGCGGTGCTGCTGCTCGGTGCCGATGTGGTCGGCCAGGTCGGTCAGGGTGCGGGCGGTGTGGCTGGCCACGGTGCCGGCAGCGGGGCCGCTGACGCGGGAGTAGGTGGGTTGGGGGCCATCGTCTCGTAGGAGGGCGTCCTCGGCTGCGAGCAGAGCGCGTGCGGCCGACGCGTTCTCGTCGGTGGCGGCGTAGGCGCGGGCGTGGGTGATGTGGAGGAGCGCTTCTGTCTGGCCGTCGACGTGGCCGAGACCTGTGCGGAGGGCGCCTTCTACGAGGTCGACGCAGTGGTGTGGCTGCTTGAGGCTCAGGGCCTGGTGGGCGAGGGCGCGCATCATCCAGGCGGCGTGGCCGTGGGGGTCGGCTTCGCAGGCGAGTTTGTAGCCGACCTGGTAGTAGCGCTGGGCGGCGCCTTCCTGGCCGAGGTCATGGTGCTTCCAGCCAGCGAGGTAGGCGAGTTCGGCGACGGCGCCGAAGGCGGCCCGGCGTAAGGCTTCGCTGGGGAAGCGTCCGCGCAGCATGGGGGCGGCTGTGTCGGCGAGGTACGCGGTGACGGTGGTCAGTCCATGCCCGCCGCCGAGGCGCTCGTCGGCGGCGCTGAAGGCCGCGGTGATGTGGCGCACGACGTCCACGTCCTCCGCGCCGACCAGGGACGTGCCGGTGCGGGCGCGGAGCATGCGGGTGGTGGCTTCGTGGTCGTAGCCGAGCGGCATGGCGACGCCGGCGGTGGTGAAGGCCGCGATGGCGAGGAAGCGGCGGCGCTCGACGTCGGCACGGCCAAGGTCGGTGACCGCGAGGACAGGGTCGGATTCCGCCGGCTCTTCGGCATCACCTGTCTGGAGGCCGATCTCGGTCTGGGTGACCGTGCGCCCTGCTCTGCGGGACAGCGCTTCGGCCAGGTACTGACCTACCCGGCCGGACGGGGCACGGGTGCCGTTAACCCAGTGCGAGATAGCCGACTTGTTGGTCTGGAGGATCTCGCCGTTCTCGGCCGCGATGCGCCGCACGTCTCTGGCGAGGACCTCGTAGGTGCAGTCGACCGCCGCGATGACGTCGCGCAGAAGGGAGTTGGGATCTCTCTGCGCCGCCACGATCGCCTCCACTCCGGGGCTGTAAACCGCGTATACCGCTTCAACTGCCTTCCACCGTACCCACTGAGCGTGACCACCGGTTCACTTATCAGCAGCCGCCCGGAACGGCGCGACCGTGATCCAGGCTCCCCCTTGGGTCCGGGCGGCACCCCGAAGTTCCGTACGCCCACACCAGGCTCGGGCATTCCTGTGCCCGAACCCGGCCTATCAGAGACGGAGACACGGTGACCACCATCGACACCACGGCCATCACGGTCGAGCTGCCCGAGGCGTTCGACCCGCGCTGGAGCCGCCTGCCCGGCATCCAGGTCGACGGCCGACGCATCACCATCGACCCGGTCGAGTACTTCTTCCGCTTCGAGTCGAACACCTGGCTCGTCGCCGACTGGGAGCTGGTCAAGTCCCTGCTCCTGGACGTGGACGAGACGGCCGAGAGCGCGGTCGAGCAGCTCGCGCTCGACTTCATCAAGCAGCACAGCGAGGCGACCTCCGACGCGGCTCGCGTCCTGGCCACCGCGTACGAGGTGTACGCGTACCTCTTCCGCGAGGAGCACCTGGCCAGCCTCGGCCTGCCGCAGATCACCGCCGACCACCTGCGGATGCTCCGCGAGGCGGCCACGCTCATGGCGCTCAACAAGGTCGAGCTGGACGGGCACATCTCCAACGTCGGCCCGTGCTGGTTCTTCCCCGCCGCCACGTCCGTCGTCTTCGACCTGGACGACGAGATGGGCGGGATGCTCGACGAGGTCTACCACGGCGGCTGGTTCAACGAGCACCGCCGGATCGATTCCATCAAGGCCCACGCCGCCCTCGGCGGCCGGCTCGTGCACGGCTGCCAGTCCGTGCCGGACCAGTCCGGCGGCGTCGTCGCGCCCTACGGTGCCTCGATGGCGAACTTCCGCGACGACCTCGCCGCGTTCAAGGCGGGCTGGATCGAGCAGGTCTACGCCCACCGCGTGAACCCCGCCCCGTAACCCACCCGATCAGGCTCCGGGGCGGGCTGGCATCCCTCGCCCGCCCCGGACGCCACCACCCTCCCCGGAGCCCTCCCGTGACCGCGAACCCCAGCGCCGAACTCCTCGACAACCTGCTCACCGCGACCGGCCAGACCACCGCCGTACGGGAGGAGGTACGCGTGTGGTCCATGTCCGGCGTCGAGCGCGTCACCTTCCCCGACGGCACCACGGCGATCTTCAAGTACGCCAAGAAGCCCTTCGACAGCGAGGACCAGGCCCTCCGCCTGGCCCACACCCTCGGCGTACCCGTCCCCCAGGTCCACGCCTCCGCCGTCCTGGATGGCTGGCTCGGCATGCTCATGGAGGACCTCGGACCGTCCGTACGCGAGGCCGACGACCTGGACGGCGTCGCCGCGGCCGTGATCCTGCACGGCACCCGTACGGCTCCGCCCTTGCCCGTCCTCGGCCAGGAGCGCCTGCGCGCACTTCCGGCCCGGGCGCTGGAACATCTCGAACAGCTGCGCAAGGCCGACCGGTGGCAGGACGCCGACGACGTCGAGGACGCACTCGACCGGATCGCCAAGGCCGCCGAAGCCCGCTCGGCCGGAGCAACGCTGGAACCATTCGGCTGGGTGCACTCCGAGTTCCACCCCACCAGCCTCCACATCGGCGAGCGCGGCTGGCGGCTCCTCGACTTCGCCCGCGCCTTCACCGGCCCCGGCCTGCTCGACCTCGCCAGCTGGCACGGCACCATCGAGCCCCCGCACCCCGTGCGCCTGCGCGTCTTCCTGGAGCAGTACGTCACCGCTGGCGGCACTCCCGACGCCCTCGCCCCACGCGGCGGGCTCACCGCCGAGACCTGGGCCCTGGGCTGGCACCGCATGTGGGCCGTCGAGTGGTTCATGGAGCAGGCCGTCCGCTGGATCAACGACCCGGCCACCGACCCCGCCTACCTCAAGGCCGTCCGCCGCCACCTCACCGACGTCCTCCGCCTCCTGGAGATCTGACGTGCTCGCCCAGGCATCCCCCTGGCACGCCCATGCCCTCCAGAGCACCAACGCTGGGCTTGCCGAACCGCTTGCCGTACCCGCACGGATGGAGTGGACCACGAGACCCGGCCAAGGACCCGGCGCCGACGTCCTCGGGCCTGACCTGCACGGCAAGCGGCTCCTGGAACTCGGCTGCGGCCCCGGCCACAACGCGGCCCACCTCGCCACCCGCCACGGCGCCCGCGTCACCGGTGTCGACCTGGTCGGCCTCCAGGTCCGCCGCGCCCGCTCCCACTACGGACGGCTGAACAACCTCACCTTCGTCGCCGGCCACGCCCTGCACTACCTGCACGCCACCGACGAGCAGTTCGACGCGATCTACTCCGTCTTCGGAGCCATCGGCCTCGTCGCCCCCGAGCTCCTCCTCCCGGCCATCGCCCAACGCCTCACGCCCGGACGAGTGCTGGCCTTCTCTGTCCCCCACCCGCAGCGCGGCGGCCGCAGCCCCTCCGGCGACGACCGACCCCGCCGCGACCACGTCACCCTCCCCGACCGAACCCGGCTCCCCATCGCCCGATGGGAGTTCGACACCGACCGTTGGGAGAGGCACCTCAGCCGGGCGGGCTTCTGGCTCACTTCGGCCCAGGAGTTCAACGACCCCCGCATGGGCCACTGGCCCACCACCCTGCTGATCCGCGCCCGCAAGCTCTGACCAGCCATTCGCCCCGGCTTCCCCCGGAGGAACTGATGCGCCCGCCCTACCTGCTCCTCGACATCGACGGCGTCCTCATACCCTTCCCCAACGCGGACGGCTCGACCCCGGCCACCCACGCCCGCCACGACGTCGTCCCCACCGGCCGGAGCGCCGACAACCCGGTCACCGTCTGGCTCGACCCTGCCCACGGCCCCATGCTCATGGACGTGATCCGCACCGGCCTGGTCACCCCGGTCTGGTGCACCAGCTGGCGGCAGGACGCCCCCACCCTCATCGGCCCGCTCCTCGGCCTTCCAACCCTGTCGTACGTCGATCTCCCGCATCCGCAGATCACCACCAGCCACCCCAACGGCTACCTGTGGAAGCGTGACCACGTTGACGCCTGGCTGGGCGACGCCCCCGCCGTCTGGATCGACGACGACTTCACCGGCCTCGACCATGAATGGGCGGCGGAGCGCACTGCCAAGGGAGCGCCAACTCTTCTCGTTCAGCCCGACCCAAATCATGGGCTGCAGCCCGGGCACCTGACCGAGCTCACGACGTGGGTCTCGCAGTTACCCACAGCCCGCGCCGCCTGACGACTGGTACGGGGGACACTGGCCTCGGACATGCCGCATGGCCTGCGAGGAGAGTTCATGACGCACAGGGGTCGACCTCGAGTTCATCTGCTCACAGGGGGCCCGGCCTGGGAAGAGCGGCGATCTGCGGCACAGCCGACGCCGCGGAAGAAGTTGCCGAAGAAACAGCGGACCGTCCTCAAGCAGTTGGATGCGAGCCTCCTCGGCCTGAAGGTTGCCCTGAGGCACCGGCAGCTCGGCTTGGCTCGCCAGCTGAGAAGCGCAGCTTGGGACCAGGTTGACCTTCTGCCTGCACACCTGACGCATGAGCAGCGCCGGGAGCTCTTCCAGGCAAAGCTCGCGATACACGAGCTCGCCCGGCATGTGGATGGTCAGCGCCGCTCCTGACAGGACCGTGCGGCAGCGCCCCGCCCGAGGAGTCAGGGGCGGGGCGTAGAGGGGCCGGAGCGCCATGCCAGAGTGCCCCGGCGTATCTGCTCCCGTGATCAGCTATCGAAGCCGACGGCGACTTCGTGGGCCATTGCCTCGTCGGGTCCGGCCTTCATCGTGTCGACGAGCCGTTCGGGCTCCCTGCAGCGTCCGCCCAGAGGGGAGCGATTGACAGGTCCGCCGGCGTGGTGACGCCTACCCGAGGACGGCGGCAGCGGCCTTGTAGTCGGCGGCCTGGGTCGGGGTGAGGTAGTGGCTGACGCGGATGAGTACGGTGCCGCTGACAAAGTCGTACTCGGCGAGCATGGGCATGCCCTTGGTGACGTTCTGGATGTAGTCGGCGCGGGCCTGGGAGTCGGCTGCGGTTGTGAAGACCTCGATCGCTCCTCCGAGCCCGACGCTGCCGGGCTCCGCGCCGGCGACGTCGTCGACCTTGATGCGGGAGTCCGTGAACGTGACCTTGCTGGTGTACTGGTTAGGGCGGCCGAGGAGGTGGTTCGGGTCGTCGTCCTCGGTAACAACACCCGAGAGCTTGGCGGACGCGACCTTGCCGGAAAGGGCCTTGAAGGCGTCGCTGGCGGTGAGCTCCTTCGCCGCCGGCTTGGTCGGGACGCCAGCGGTTGCAGTGGTGGTGTTCTTTGGCTGGTCGTTCTTCTGATCGCTCCCCGACCCGCATGCCGTCGTGGCCGCGAAGGCGATGACGAGGGCGGCAGCGGACAGGGCTGGCTTACGCATGACGGCTCCGAAGTGTGGCGGGTTTGGCTGTGTTGATCAGGTCACAGAACTATTGCACTGCGATGTTGTAGTGCGTGCGGATACCGGAAGACCGGCTGGTGTCAGTGCCCGGCCGGGTAGGTGGCGGTGGGCGACCGCCGAGGAGCGCGGGGTTTGTCCGCTGGCGTCTACCGGCAGCTTCGGACATTCAGACGTGCGGAATAGGGCCGTGGACCTGGGGAGAGCCGCTTCTGGGTACGGAGGCTGGCCCGGGCATGCTCTCCCCACAGCTACTGGGTAGCGTCCCTCGCGTGAATCTTCACCTCATCAACAATGTGCCCGACGGCCTGACCCGACGAGCGCGATCCTTTGTCTCCGCGCATGGCGTCAAGGTCGACGTTCGCCCCGTCGAGGGGCACAGGCAGTGGTGGCTTGAGCGGGACATCCCAGCAGCGGTGATCGATCGCATGGCGGCCTACCAAGAGCGATGGGGCGGTCTGCTCTTGCCACCCGCACCGCGGTACGACGGAGGCCCCAAGTACCTCGATCCGAACTCGCCCGAAGCAGACTCCGCAGGGTGGTGGTTCGAAGCCGGGATGCAGCGGACCGCAGTCCCCTACTCATTCATGATCAGTCCGTCTGGTGAGTTCGGTATCCAGGGAGATGAATGGGCGCCCCTCCACGCGACCATCGAGGGCTGGGTGGAGTCGCTTGCCTTGGCTCACCACGCATCCATGTGGGCAAGGCAGGTCACCAAGCTTGTCGGCGATGACGTCGATGGCATCGACCTGAGCGGATATGCGTCGGTGCGCGAGGTGATGGGCCTGGCGGACACCTGGTGGAGAGGGCCCGACTCGCTGGTAGCCCTCTATAGCGGGGAGGCCACGGCGTTCGACTTCCCCAGGGGCCGCATCGCAGTGATCTACTCCGGCCTTGACGATTGGGGACTGCGAGGAGGCGTGGACGACGATGGCTGACCTTGTCGTTCAGCCTCGTTTCGGCCGAGGCGATCCTGGAGCAGGCGGTGCTGCCAAGCCCAAGCCGATCGCTACTCTCTTCGCATGATCGCGAACGGAGATCGCCAGTTCCCCGCCGCGCTTGCCGCTGCCATGGCGGTCCGGCTCGAGTGCATTGGCAAGGACGGTGTCGACTTCGAACCGTACAAGTCCTTCCTGAGTGCCGATGAGACCACCGAGTGGTTCCGCGCATGGACAGGCAACGGCGAACTGAACGGCGACGACTTCCGTGTATTCGGCCAGGACGGCACCGGCGGGAACGCAGCGTTCTGGCTGGTTCGTCCAGGTCGGGAACTGGTCGAGCAGCCGGTTGTCTTTCTGGGCTCCGAAGGAGAGACCGGCGTTGTCGCTCGCGACCTGGGCGCCTTCCTGTGGCTGCTGGCTGACGGCTTCGGCCCGTGGGAAGCAGGCACCTCGTATGAGCCCGAGCCGGATTGGGTTCCCCGGGTCAATCGCGACCTGGCGGCTATCGCGGAGCAATTCGCTCCGGACCGCCGTGCGTCGGCAGCGGCGATCATCGCGCAGGCCGCACAGGAGTTTCCTGACTTCGACGACACCATCATGGAGCTCTGCCGTTGAGCCGGACCCGATGCCCCGCCACGAGGCGTGGCGGGGCATCTGACCAGGGTCAGCGTTGTCGACTGCGCTCTTCGGGCCTCATGGCCACTGGTGTGGCCGGAGGGTGTGGCGTGGCGGACATGGCCGAGGTGCCGCTGGTGGTGCTTCGCATCCAAGCCGCTTGCGTCCGCCGGTTCGGCTGAGCGGTGATTCGCCAGTTGAGGACCTCGGCGGGGTGCTCGGCGCTGTCGAGCTCTCGTTGTGTGCCTACCTCGGCCAGGAGGCGTCGGGGGTTGTGGCCGGCGGTCTCGGCGTGGGCGAGGGTGGTGGTCAGGGCAGTCCAAGTGGGGTCGGCGAGGATCCGGTCGGCGTGGGCGGGGAGGGCCGCGCGAACGTCATGCTCGTAGCGGCGGGCGGTCGCTGCTCGTGGTGCGCGGCGGGCCAAGTCCGCCAGGACGGGTGTGGCGGCCTGTTGGTAGCCTGCCTGGAGGTGGCGGAAGGCTTCTTCGGCCGCGACGGCCTGCTGCTCGTGGCCGCGCTGTTCGTGCCACTTGGCGGCGGCGCGGGCCAGGTGCACGGTGGCGAAGAGCAGGGCGATGGCGAGCCCGCCCGGCTCGTTGGAGGCGTAGGCGAGTTCCTTGGCGGCCTTGCGCAGGGCGGTGGCGGCCTGGTGGTCGGCGCGGGTGGCGGAGCGGCGGGCGCGGTTGAACGCCACTGCCGCCGCTCGTAGTTCCGCCCGGTGTGGGCCGGTCGTGGCGCTGGCGATGCTACATAGGGCGTCGCCGAAGGCGGCCAGGTGGCCCTGGGCGGCGGCATCGTCACCGGAGTCGAGGACGGTGCGTGGCGCGTGTATGACGGTGGTGGTGTGCCGCCATGGGTCGGTGCGGTCCGCCACGTACCGGGGGCGGTCGGCCATCTCCTGGTCGGGGAGGCGTTCGCGTAGGCGGTTGATGGAGAGGTCGGGGGCGAGTTTCGAGCCGCCGTACCAGACGGCTTCGCCGGCCGCGTTGGTGTCGCCGGGGGCGGCGAGGCTGTAGCCGATCACGTCACCTGTCTCAGGTCCGAGGCGCGTTTTGACCTTGATGCCGAGGGACTGCAGCACAGTGAAGTAGTCGGCTTCGGTTCGTACGGCGGCGGCGACCGCGTACGCCTGCTCGCGCAGCCAGTGCCGTGCCGTGATCGTCTGGCCTTGGCGCTCGGCCTTGGCGCGTTCGGCGCCGGTGGGGGTGCGGGGTGCGGTGAGGTCGCCGGACTTCAGGCGGCGCAGGCCGAACTCGGCTTCGATCTTGCGGCATTCGGCTTGGGCCCGCTGTCCATCGCGGTGGGTACGCGGGCGGCGCCCGTCGGCGCGGACAGTGGTGGCCATGAGGTGGATGTGGTCGTCGGCGTGGCGCACGGCGATCCACCGGCATGCCTTCTCGTTGCCTTCGGGGGCGATGCCTGTGGCGTGGACGATGCGGCGGGCGACTTCGGCCCACTCGGTGTCGGTGAGGTAGCGGTCGCCGGGTGCGGTGCGGACGGGGCAGTGCCAGACGTGCTGCGCGGGCTTCTTGCCGTCGAGCTCGCGGGTGCGCAGGTCGACGTGGTGGTCGAGGCGCTTGGCGAGCTGGGTGTAGGTGGCTGTCGGGTTGCGGCCGGGGTCGGGGGCGCCGGCCATGTCCCAGGCGGCGACGATGTGTGGGTCGGTGTGTTCGTCGCGTCGGCCGGGGCCGAAGAGGTAGGCGATCAGCCCGCGGGTGTCGGAACCGGTGGAGATGTCAGGAACCATGCGCGGAGCCCTCCGCCAGGAGCTGGTCGATCAGTCGGTAGCTGTTCTCGGCCGCCTGCTCAACGCGGTCCAGCACCGCCTCGGCACGCTCGGGCACTGTTCCTCGGTGGATAGCTGCGGTGATCTGGTTGAGGTTGCTGCCGATGCGGTTGAGCGCGACCGTGTGTGCCTCGACGGCCTCGATCAGCGGGCGGAGAGGATCGTCCTCCGGGCTGCCGACCAGCCCCGCCTTGCCGAGGGCGACGGCGAGCGCGGCGTCGCCGACGAATCCGGCGAACTTCTGACCGCGCTGGTGGGCGGCGGCGCTGATCACGCGGACCGCGGTCCGCGTGAAGCGGATGGTCTTCTCCTGGTCGCGCTTCTCCACGGTGCGCTTGCGGTTCATCAGTGCGGGCAGGACGGGGGCGTCGGGATCCCGCCAGGAGGGCTGCTCGGCGAGCGATTGAACATCGGCCGGCGGCTGAGTGCGAGGGGCGACGGAGTCGGCTGCGGGCTGACAGCTGGTCTCGGCTATACCCTCCTCCGACTCGGGCGCCCCCTGGCGCTCGACCTTCTCCTCCGCCACCCCTGGGGCGGGGGCAAGCGCGGACGAAGCCTCGTTAGAGGCTCGTTCGCTCCAGCTTGCTGCTGATCGGCGGGGCAGGCCGAACAGCCCCTTGCGGCGGCGGGTGGGGGCGTTGTCGGTGCTCGTTTCGGGCATGGTGCTCCGGTAGTCGTGTGGGGTGGGGCTTAGTCACGTCCGTTGCATCCGTCCCGTAGCTGGTCAGAGCAGGTACGGAGACGGTCGCAGGTACGGAGTGATCCGTATCGGCAAGGAACTCCGTCCCCGCGCTGACCTGCGCGGGGACGGATGCGACGGATTGATACGCAGCTGGTGTCAGCGAGTGGGCTTGGGGCCAGCAGGGCCGCCGGGCGGGCCGATGGGCAGCGTCCCGGACGGATGGGCGGGCGGCTTGCCGTGGGTTGGCCGTGCGAGCGCGACCTCGTCGGCTGCGGGGGCCGGTTGAGCGGGGTCGGGGCAGTAGCGAGCCCAGGCGTCGAGGAACTGGTTACGGGCGTACGCCTTGGCCTGCCTGCCGTTTTCGAAGCGGTGGTTGGCCGGGCTGATGCCGAAGTCCCGTAGCAGGTTGGCCAGGTGGTAGGCGTTCAGGCCCTTGGTGCCGTACTCGGCCCACGGCCCCTCGGCGTCCTGGACGAGGGCAGCGAGCAGGTCCTGGCTGCGCAGAGCCACCTTGTGGCCGTCCTGCTCGAACACGCGGCGGACGTCGCGCAGCAGCCGCGTCTTCAGCGTCGTCTGCTCGTCCTGGACCACCTCGTTGCGCGTCATTGCCAGGCAGGCGGCACGGGCCCGCGAGGGCCAGTGCCCGCCAGCCAGGTCGGCGACGATCACCAGCGGCTCCCACGTGTCGGCGGCGCGGTCCTCGACCGGCATCTGCGGAACCAAGCCCGCGGCGGTGCTCCGCAGCGGGGCCAGCCAGGCGGTCAGCCGGTCCCGCAGCGCGTGCAGTTCGGGCAGCGAGTATCGCGAGCGGAACGGGGCGATCCGCTCGCCCGGCTTGCGCTTCTGCATGCGGATGACGACCGCCCGGTCCATGATCGTGTCCGGCAGGTCGCCGATCCCAGCGAGCGCAGCCATGGCGAAGGTGGGAAACGCCGTCGGCTTGTGTTCCGGCCCGGAGATTCGCCAGGCGGGCCGGTTGCGCTGGTGCCCGGCGTTCAGCAGACCACGCAGGTCCTCCTTGTCGCCGGCCTTGGGGCCGAAGATGGTGTCGGCCTCGTCCACCAGCAGCGTCGGCGGGTTCTTGCCAATGACGCGGAAGACCACTGCCGGCGAGGTGTTCACCGTCATCATCGGCTGGTGCACGGTCTCGTGGAGTACATCCAGGACGCGGGACTTGCCGCATCCCTTGGTCGGCCCCACGACCGCCAGCCGTGGCGCGTGCTGGAGGGCGGGCTGGATATGGGAGGCCGCCACCCACAACGTGACCGCCATCAGAGCCTCGTCGCTCGGCAGCACCACGTACCGACCGATAGCCGCACGTAGGTCATCCAGCAGCGCGGCTCCTTCGTCGGCCGTCTCGCCGCCCGCACCGGCGCGGTCCCCGGCCCCCGATCCGCCGTCGGGGGCCACGGTCCCCGCAGATGCGTGGGGACCGTGGCCCTCACCATCGGCTCGGAGCACGGCGTGCTCGCCTGGGATTCGGGGACCGGGTTCGGGGACCAGGGAACCGAAAGTCTCCGCCCGGTCCCCGACTTCCGCTCCCGCGGGACCGGTCCCCAAGGCACTGACCAGCACATGTTCCGCGCTGGGGGTGCTTCGGTCCCCGACCGGAATACCCGTCGAAGCATCGCCGCTGGCGCGTGCGGCAGGGGTCCGTGACCCCGTTCGGTCCCCGCCTCGGTCCCCGTCGCGCCAGGGAATGCCCTGGCCAGGGACCGCGGCAGCGGGCCAGACAACCTCGGATCCGTTCGAGGTGGCGGGGGACGTAGAGTCCTCCATAGACGTTCCTCTCAGGTGAGGGACGGGACGGGCAAGGTCCCGCCCCTCACCGGTTCGTTCGTTCAGGGATGGGCGACGTGCAGGGGAATCTCCGGCCCTCGGCGTTGGCGCGCCGGGGGCCGTTGCTGTGTCCGGGGCTGCCGGCGGCTCACGAGGCCAGGCCCCACTCGTCTCGGCCGTCGATCAGCGTGCGCTCGTAGCGCAGCAGCTCGACCTCGGGGTACAGCACCCGCTTGCCGACCTTGATGCCGAGCGGCCCCTTCTTGATGTGGCGCCAGTAGCGGACGGTGCTTTCGGCTGTGCGGTAGCGCTCGGCGACCTCGGCGGTGGTCAGGTATCGCATGCATTCCCATTCGGCTAGGTGGCGATTCGATCTGCATAAAGTTGTACCCCAGGATCGACGGTTACCCAAATCGGGAAGCTCATGTTTCAATTGGGATAGCGACGGTGACGATGGAGGTTCGATGGCAGGCGACAGGCCCGAGGGCGGCGAGGTGCCGCTGCTCTACAGCGAGGGGAACGTGGCCGCGCGCGTGGCGCTGGAGCGCGAGGTCAGAGGGTGGAGCACGACCGAGCTGGCGGAGCGGGTGACCAGAGCCGGCGTCAAGATGAACCAGACTGCCGTCTGGCGCATCGAGAACGGCACGCCTCGTCGGCGCATCAATCTCGACGAGGCCCTCGCCTTCACCCGCGTCTTCGAGCTCCCCCTCGAAGAGCTCATGTCACCGCCCCTGGAGGGGCTCGACATCGCCAGCCGGCGACTCGTCCAAGAGGCCGTCGAAGCGTTCTACGAGACCCGCGACGCGCGCGACCGCCTCCACCAAGCCGTGGTCGCCATCGCCGACCACATCAAGGCCCACCCCGACAGCTCGCGGGCGATCCACGAGCAGTGCCTCCGCCTCATGGGCGACGAGCGCGACGCTCGCACGCTCAGCAGCGACATCGAGGACGGCGGCCACTACTGACAACCGACACGAAGGAGAGGCCACTTGGCCAACATCCAGAAGCGCCCCAACGGCAAATGGCGTGCTCGCTACCGCGACCTCGACGGCAAGGAGCACGCCCGGCACTTCGACCGCAAGATCGACGCCCAGCGGTGGATCGACGAGGTCACGGCTAGCCTGGTCACCGGCCAGTACGTCGATCCGCGGTCTGCGAAGAAGCCCTTCAAGGAGTACGCGGAGGAATGGCGGGCCATCCAGCCGCACCGGCCTTCCACGGCCAAGGCGGTGGCCCAGCACCTGCGCTGCTACGTCTACCCAGCCTGGGAGAAGCGGGCACTCGGCGCCATCAAGCCCGGCGACGTACAGAGCTGGGTCACCAACCTGACCACCACGCACGGGCTGGCTGCCAGCACCTCACGGACGGTCTTCAACACTGTCAACGCCGTCTTCCGGGCGGCTGTCCGTGACCGGATGATCCCCCACAACCCGTGCGCCGAGGCGAAACTGCCCTCGGTACCACGGAAGAAGATCGTGCCCCTGGCCGTCGAGCAGGTGCGGACGCTGTCCGAGGAGATACCCACCCGCTACAAGGGCCTCGTGCTACTCGGCGCGGCCACCGGGCTCCGCCCCGGCGAGCTCTTCGGCCTCCAGCTCCAACACGTGGACCTGCTGCACGCGACCGTCTCGGTCGAGCAGCAGATCCAGCAGACCGCCAAGCACGGCGTGTACGTCTGCCCGCCCAAGACCGCTCGCTCGCACCGCACGGTCCCGCTCCCTCGCATGGCGGTGGATGCGATGAAGGCCCATCTTCGGGACTTCCCCGCCGATGGGCCCGAGGGCTGGATCTTCACGGCGCCGCAAGGCGGGCCCGTGGTCTACACGCACTTCAT
Organism: Streptomyces sp. NPDC059169; assembly: GCF_042755225.1. Lineage (NCBI taxonomy): Bacteria > Bacillati > Actinomycetota > Actinomycetes > Kitasatosporales > Streptomycetaceae > Streptomyces > Streptomyces sp. NPDC059169. The sequence continues at coordinate 310,012 of NZ_JBHZCF010000001.1, forward strand.
GGACGCCTCCTGGCGGCCCGCCTGCGCGAAGGCCGGCATAGCGAAGGGCACCGGACCTCACGCCCTGCGGCATCACTACGCCAGCTTGCTCATCAAGCACGGCGAATCCGTGAAGACGGTCTCCGAGCGCCTCGGCCACACCAACGCGGCCATGACGCTGAACATCTACACCCACCTGTGGCCCGACTCCGAGGAGCGAACCCGGGCCGCTGTCGACAAGGCGTACGCGGACCAGTCCGCCGATGCCCGGCCACAGGTCGACGAAGCGGCGTAGCCGCTCCCCCGCGCGCTGACCGAAGTCAGCACGCTGCGGACTCTGTGCGGACCGCAAAGGCCGCCCAACCCGCTCCGCAGCAGGTCAGACGGCCTTTCGTCGAGTGGATTAGACGTTGAAGCGGAACTCCACCACGTCGCCGTCCTGCATCACGTAGTCCTTGCCCTCCATGCGGGCCTTGCCCGCCGACCGCGCGTCGGCGACCGAGCCGGTGTCCACCAGGTCGGCGAAGGAGATGACCTCGGCCTTGATGAAGCCCTTCTGGAAGTCGGTGTGGATCACGCCCGCCGCCTCCGGTGCCGTCGCGCCCTTCTTGATCGTCCAGGCGCGGGACTCCTTCGGGCCCGCCGTGAGGTAGGTCTGCAGGCCCAGCGTGTTGAAGCCGACACGGGCGAGGGTCGCCAGGCCGGGCTCCTCGGCGCCGACCGACTGGAGGAGCTCCATCGCGTCCTCCTCGTCGAGCTCTGCCAGGTCCGCCTCCAGCTTGGCGTTCAGGAAGATCGCCTCGGCCGGGGCGACCAGGGCCCGCTGCTCGTCCTTGAAGGCCTCGTCCGTCAGCTCGTCCTCGTCGACGTTGAAGACGTAGAGGAACGGCTTGGTGGTCAGCAGGTGGAGGTCGTGCAGGAGCTCGGCGTTCTCGGACCCCTGGACGATGCCCTGGGAGAAGAGGGTGTCGCCCTTCTCGAGGATTTCCTTGGCCGCCTCGACCGCTGCGACCTTCGGAGCCACGTCCTTCTTGATACGGGCTTCCTTCGTCAGCCGCGGCAGGACCTTCTCGATGGTCTGGAGGTCCGCGAGGATCAGCTCCGTGTTGATCGTCTCGATGTCGTCCTTCGGCGAGACCTTCCCGTCGACGTGCACGACGTTCTCGTCCTTGAAGGCCCGGATGACCTGGCAGATCGCGTCGGACTCGCGGATGTTGGCCAGGAACTTGTTGCCGAGCCCCTCGCCCTCGCTGGCGCCGCGGACGATGCCGGCGATGTCCACGAAGTCGACGGTCGCCGGGAGGATCCGCTGGGAGCTGAAGATCTCGGCGAGCTTCGTCAGACGCCCGTCGGGCACGCCGACGACGCCGACGTTCGGCTCGATGGTGGCGAACGGGTAGTTGGCCGCCAGCACGTCGTTCTTGGTCAGGGCGTTGAACAGGGTCGACTTGCCGACATTCGGCAGACCGACGATTCCGATCGTGAGCGACACGTTGGCGACTTCCTGGAGTGGGGACTGCTGGGAACGGGCACTGGCTGACGGCCGGAGCCGGGCCCGGGGTGGGCCGATCCCCCAGTTTACGGGCGCCGCGCCGGAGCCCGTCACGCGTCCGTTACGTCGAACTCTCCACCAAGGTCACCCAAAGGGCGTGTCCTACGACGTACTCATCGCACTTTGCGACCTACGTTGGTCCCGTGGAGCAGCAGAGGACAGGCACCCCGTCGAGGCGGCCGCGGCCGCAGGCCCCCGTTTCCCCGCAGGGCGCCCTCATCGAGGGCGCCGCGGTGTACCGCGTCACGGCCCGTCCGGGGAAGTCGGGGCGCCCAGGCCCCGGAACTCCCGGGCGCCCGGGACAACGGCCCGAACCCCGGCCGGGCCGTCCCGTGCCGCCGGTGGTGCAGGCCCTGCGCAGGTTTCCGAACCCGCGGCTGACCGGACTCGGCGCGGGGCTCTTCGCCTCGGCCGTGATGCTGGTGATCGGATCGCTGGACTGGCTGCTGTTCGACGGCTCGGCGGTCGTCTACGGTCTGCTCTTCCTGCCCGTGAGTGCGTTGACCGCGCTGTGGGTACGGGGCGCCGACCTGGTCACGGCACCGATCAGCGTGCCCATCGCCTACGCCGTCGGGGTCGTGCCGATCTCCGGCGGGGCGGGCGGCATCGGCGGGCAGGTCATGGCCGTGGTCACCGCGCTGGCCGTGCAGGCCGGGTGGCTGTACGGCGGGACGCTGGTCGCGGGCGTCATCACCACCGTCCGCAAGATCCGGCTGATGAACCGCCGCCGCCGACCTTCGGGTCCGCCGCGTCGCGCCTGAGCCCGCCCCGCCCACGCGTTCCCCCCGCCCGGGGGGGGGGACGGGGGGGGCCGGGGGGC
>NZ_JBHZCF010000001.1:312372-345414 GCF_042755225.1 Streptomyces sp. NPDC059169
CCACTTTGGATTCCCCCTCTCCGCCCCTAACCCCCCCCCTCCCACCTTTCCCCCCCCCCAGGCCCACGCCCTGGCCCGCCCCGGCGCGCGCCCCGGGCGGGGGTGCCGAGCCGTCCGCTAGTGACTCGCCTGATTCCCCGCAGTCAACGCCGCGCCGACGATCCCCGCGTTGTTCTGGAGCTCCGCCGGCACGATCTCCGCCCGGATCTTCTTGATCAGCGGCAGGAACTTGTCCGCCTTGCGGCTCACCCCGCCGCCGATGATGAACAACTCGGGTGAGAAGAGCATCTCCAGGTGCGCCAGGTACTTCTGGACCCGGTGGGCCCACTGCTCCCAGCTCAGGTCGTCGTCGTCCTTCACTTTGGTCGACGCGTGCTTCTCCGCCTCGTGGCCGTTCAGTTCGAGGTGGCCCAGCTCGGTGTTGGGCACCAGACGGCCGTCGATGAACACCGCACTGCCGATGCCGGTGCCGAAGGTCAGCAGGATGACCGTGCCCCCGCGCCCGCGGCCCACGCCGCAGGTCATCTCGGCGACGCCGGCCGCGTCCGCGTCGTTCAGCACCGTCACGGGGGTTCCCAGCCGCTCGCCGAGGAGCTTGCCGCCGTCGATGCCGATCCAGCTCTTGTCCACGTTCGCGGCCGTACGGATCACCGAGCCGGTGACGACCCCGGGGAAGGTGATCCCCACCGGGCCTTCCCAGCCGAAGTGGTCGACTACCTCGGCGACGCAGTCGGCCACGTCGTCGGGCTTGGCCGGGTGCGGCGTCAGTACCTTGTGGCGGGGCTCGGCGAGGTCGCCGCGGTTCAGATCGACGGGCGCGCCCTTGATGCCCGACCCGCCGATGTCCACTCCGAAGACGTTCATGGACACAACGTTACGAGCTAGGGCTGACGGTCACCCGCCGAAAGGCCGATGCGCTCGCACCGGGTGCCGTCGGGCGGGGCGCCGGCACCTCGGTTCACGAGCCTTCCCGGACGGCGCTCCCCGGACGTCGGGGCGAGGCAGGCCCGACCGGCCCCGGGGCGTCACTCCTCGACGAGCGCGGCGGCCTCGGAGCGCAGGTCCCGGCGGAGCTCCTTCGGCAGCGAGAAGGTGATGGACTCCTCGGCCGCCTTGACGATCTCCACGTCTTCGAATCCGTGCTGGGCGAGCAGCTCCAGGACGCCCTCGACGAGCACCTCGGGGACGGAGGCGCCCGAGGTGACCCCCACCGTCGTCACGCCCTCCAGCCAGGCAGCGTCGATCTCCCCGGCGAAGTCCACCAGGTACGCGGAGCGGGCTCCCGCACCCAGCGCGACCTCGACCAGACGCTTGGAGTTCGAAGAGTTCTGCGAGCCGACCACGATCACCAAGTCCGCCTCGGCGCCCATCTGCTTGACCGCGATCTGGCGGTTCTGCGTGGCGTAACAGATGTCGTCGCTCGGCGGGGAGACGAGGAGCGGGAACTTGGTCTTGAGCTTGTCGACGGTCTCCATGGTCTCGTCGACGGAGAGCGTGGTCTGGGAGAGCCAGACGACCTTCGACGGGTCGCGGACCTCGACCTGGTCCACGTCCCCCGGGCCGTCGACCAGGGTGATGTGCTCGGGGGCCTCACCGGTGGTGCCGATGACCTCTTCGTGGCCTTCGTGGCCGATGAGGAGGATGTCGAAGTCCTCGCGCGCGTAGCGGACGGCTTCCTTGTGGACCTTGGTCACCAGGGGGCAGGTCGCGTCGATGGTCGCGAGCTTCCGTTCGGCGGCCTCTTCGTGGACGACCGGGGCGACGCCGTGCGCCGAGAACATGACGATCGAACCCTCGGGGACCTCCGCCGTGGTCTCGACGAAGATCGCGCCCTTCTTCTCCAGGGTCTGCACGACGTACTTGTTGTGGACGATCTCATGTCGGACGTAGATCGGCGCGCCGTACTGCTCGATGGCCTTCTCGACGGCGATCACGGCACGGTCGACGCCCGCGCAGTAGCCACGGGGAGCGGCGAGGAGGACGCGGCGGGCCTTCGTTGCAGTCATGTCCCCCATCGTAAGGGCGGGCCGAACACGCCAGCGATCGCCCACAGGGCTGAGAGCCGGGGTGGTCGGATTGTCCTGAGCGGCCGATACGCTCGCGGGCATGGGCCTCACAACATCTGCCGAATCCCCCCTTCCCGTCGGTGAGGTGTCGCGTCTCATCGGGGGCTGGATCGACCGGCTCGGCGCGGTGTGGGTGGAGGGGCAGATCACCCAGCTGTCGCGCAGGCCCGGCGCGGGCGTGGTGTTCATGACGCTGCGGGACCCCTCGTACGACATCTCCGTGAGCGTCACGTGCTACCGCCAGGTGTTCGACGCGGTCGCCGACGTCGTGTCCGAGGGCGCCCGGGTCGTCGTCCACGCCAAGCCGGAGTGGTACGCCCCGCGCGGACAACTGTCGCTGCGTGCCGTCGAGATAAGGCCGGTCGGCATCGGCGAACTGCTCGTCCGGCTGGAGCAGCTGAAGCGCTCCCTGGGTGCCGAGGGGCTGTTCGCTGCGGACCGCAAGAAGCCGCTGCCGTTCCTGCCGCAGCTGGTGGGGCTGGTCTGTGGGCGGGCATCGGCGGCCGAGCGCGACGTACTGGAGAACGCGCGGCGGCGGTGGCCGGCGGTGCGGTTCGAGATCCGCACCGTGGCCGTCCAGGGGGTGCGTGCGGTGTCGCAGGTCGTGCAGGCGGTCAAGGAGCTCGACGAGCAGCCGGACGTGGACGTGATCATCGTCGCTCGGGGCGGCGGCAGCGTGGAGGACCTGCTGCCGTTCTCGGACGAGCAACTGGTGCGGGCGGTGGCCGACTGCCGTACGCCGGTGGTGTCCGCGATCGGGCACGAGCCGGACTCCCCGCTGCTGGACCTGGTGGCGGATCTGCGGGCCTCGACGCCGACCGACGCGGCGAAGAAGGTCGTCCCGCACGTCGGTGAGGAGCTGGACCGGGTACAGGGGCTGCGCGATCGTGCGCTGCGGACCGTGCGGGGACTGTTGGAGCGCGAGGAGCGGGGGCTCGCCCAGGCGTTGGCCCGGCGGGCCATGGACCATCCGCAGCGGATGGTGGAGGAGCGCGAGCACGAGACGGACGCCCTGCTCGCCCGGAGCCGACGGGTGCTGGGTCATCTGCTGGACCGCGCGGACTCCGAGCTGTCCCACACGCGTGCGCGGGTGGTCGCCCTGTCGCCCGCGGCGACGCTCCAGCGGGGCTACGCGGTGCTGCAGCACGCGGACGGGGCCGTGGTGCGCGCGGCGGAGGAGGTGTCGGCGGACGAGGAGCTGCGGGCCAGGGTCGCGGAGGGCGGGTTCTCGGTCCGGGTCACGGGCGTCCCGGGCGAGCGGCCGGTGGCGCGGGGTGACTGACCGCTTCCACTGACGGTGTGCACGCATAGGGTGGATCGCATGACAGCCAAGACGGACGAAGGCTCGCTCGGCTACGAGCAGGCGCGGGACGAGCTGATCGAGGTCGTACGCCGGCTGGAGGCGGGCGGCACCACGCTGGAGGAGTCCCTCGCGCTGTGGGAGCGCGGCGAGGAGCTGGCGAAGGTGTGCCGGCGCTGGTTGGACGGTGCCCGGGCGCGGCTGGACGCGGCGTTGGCGGCACGGGACGCCGATGGGGCCGGAGCGGGGGGCGGGGCCCACGTCGTCGATCTGCAGGACGGCCCGGGGGACGACGGGGCCGCATCGTCCAGCTGATCCGCACCGTCCGCGAGCTGCGGCGGCGGAGAGCAGCGCGATTTAGTTGAAAGTTAAGTGACCTCACTCACGCGGGGCCAAGTTTAGTTGAATCTTCATATATTCCGGGCGTACGTTGGGTTCGTCGTTTGAACCCTCGCCCATCCGGAAGGTACGCAGCATGTCCCTCGCCCTCGACCCCACCGCCCAGGACCTCCTGTTCCGCGAGGCCCGCACCGCCAACGCCTTCACCGACGAGCCCGTCACAGACGAGCAGGTGCAGGCGATCTACGACCTGGTGAAATACGGCCCGACCGCCTTCAACCAGTCGCCGATGCGCGTCGTCCTGGTCCGCTCGGAGGAAGCCCGCGGGCGACTGGTGCAGCACATGGCCGAGGGCAACCGGGCCAAGACCGCCGCGGCACCGCTGGTCGCCATCCTCGCCGCGGACAACGAGTTCCACCAGGAGCTGCCCGCACTGTTCCCGCACTTCCCGCAGGCCAAGGACGTGTTCTTCGCCGAGCGCCCGGCCCGTGAGCGCTCCGCGCTGCTGAACGCCGCACTGCAGGCCGCCTACTTCATCGTCGGCGTCCGCGCCGCCGGTCTGGCCGCGGGTCCGATGACCGGCGTGGACTTCGCCGGCGTGCAGAAGGAGTTCCTGGACGACGACCACACCCCGCTGATGGTCGTCAACATCGGCAAGCCGGGCGAGGACGCCTGGTTCCCGCGCTCTCCGCGACTGGCGTACGACGAGGTCGTCACCACGGTCTGAGCCGCGCAGGAGCAGCACGGACGGCGCGCACGGGCCGCCGCGACCCATCCGGGTGCGGCGGCCTCGCCGCGTCCGGCGTCGGGACGCAGGGCCGCTTCCGAGGTCGGGACGCAGTGCCGTTCGGGGCCGGTCCGGGCCGGATCGGGGCGCAGTGCCGTTCGGGGCCGGTCCGGGCCGGCGGGCCGTTCGGGACGGGGTCAGGAGGCCGTGGGCCGGGGCGACGCCGTGGCCCCCGACGCCGACTCCAGGGCCTCGGCCATCTGTGCGAGCCGCTCGTAGGACGCGGTGCCCGTGACGACGGTGGTCGCACCCTTGTCGCTGCGCACCAGCGCGTCGTACTTGGGTCCTTCCCAGCGCTGCCAGGTGGCCCCGCCCAGCTGCTCGGAGCGCCCGGTGCTGGACGCCTTCTGAGTGACCTGCGGGACGTACGTGCCGGCCGGCGCCGTGGACTGCTCGACCGCGACGTACTGGCCGTCCGGGTCGAGGAACCCGAGGTGCCAGGCGTGGCCCTCCCTGCTCGTGTACCTGACCGAGGTCGGCTTCCACTCAGCGGGCAGGCCGAGCGGAGCGGCCACCGGATAGGGTGCCGCCCGGCGTGCCGTCAACAGTTCGACGCGGTAGTCGACGGCCTTGTTCGGGTCCATCGAATCGTCGTGCGGAATGAAGACGTAGATCACTCCGGCGAAGGCGCAAATGACCACCAGGGACTGGATCATTCCGCGCACTGTCTGCTTGCCTCGCATACCTGCCACGGCACTATGGTCGCATCACGGTCGTTTGCTCAAACGTGGGCCCCTCTGCTCATTTTGTCGACGTACCGATAGAGTCACAGCACCCTCTTCATCCGGCCGTCGTCGTACAGAAAGGTGCGCTCCGATGACCGAGCATCATCTTCCCTCCCAGCTGGAGGTCTCGCCCGAGGCCCCCGACCGCAACCTCGCCATGGAGCTCGTCCGGGTCACCGAAGCGGCCGCCATGGCCGCCGGCCGCTGGGTGGGCCGCGGCGACAAGAACGGCGCCGACGGCGCGGCCGTGAAGGCCATGCGCACCCTCGTGCACACCGTTTCGATGAACGGCATCGTCGTGATCGGTGAGGGCGAGAAGGACGAAGCCCCGATGCTGTTCAACGGGGAGCGCATCGGCGACGGCACCGGGGCGGAGTGTGACATCGCCGTGGACCCGATCGACGGGACGACCCTCACTGCCAAGGGCATGCCCAACGCGATCGCGGTCCTGGCCGCCGCCGACCGGGGCACCATGTTCGACCCGTCCGCGGTCTTCTACATGGACAAGCTGGTCACCGGGCCGGAGGCCGCCGATTTCGTCGACATCAACGCCCCGGTCTCGGTGAACATCCGCCGGGTCGCCAAGGCGAAGAACTCCTCCCCCGAGGACGTCACCGTCGTCATCCTGGACCGGCCCCGCCACGAGGGCATGGTCAAGGAGATCCGCGAGACCGGCGCCCGCATCAAGTTCATCTCCGACGGCGACGTCGCCGGCGCGATCATGGCGGTGCGCGAGGGTACCGGCGTCGACCTGCTCATGGGCATCGGCGGCACCCCCGAGGGCATCATCGCCGCGTGTGCGATCAGGTGCCTCGGCGGCACGATCCAGGGCAAGCTCTGGCCGAAGGACGAGGAGGAGCGGCAGCGCGCCCTCGACGCCGGCCATGACCTGGACCGCGTGCTCAACACCAACGACCTGGTCAGCGGCGACAACGTCTTCTTCGTCGCCACCGGCATCACCGACGGCGAGCTGCTCAGGGGCGTGCGGTACCGCGCGGAGACCGCGACCACGCAGTCGCTGGTGATGCGGTCGAAGTCGGGCACCATCCGCCAGATCGACTCGACCCACCGCCTGTCGAAGCTGCGTGCCTACAGCGCCATCGACTTCGACCGCGCCAAGTAGGGCCGGGCGGCCTGCCGCAGCCCCGCGCCCCGAAGCCGCCGGACGCCGTTCCGGCCGCGCGGGGCCGCCGGGTTCGGCAGGCGCGCCGGAGCCCGACCGGACCTGGGTGCCGGGCGGCTCCGCAAACCTCCCGGGACCACGTCACGGCGATATCGGAATCGACGTCGCTCCCGGCCGGCCGGTGGCGGTTCCGTGCCGCACCGGTACGTCGCCGGACTGTGGACGACACGGAGACGACACAGAAGGGGGCGCCCCCATGTTCGGTGGGAGCGCCCCTTCCCGTACGTACGCGGGAATCCGCTTACGTCAACGGGTGTCTCAGGCCGCGGATGCCGACTTCTTCAGCTCCGTCTCGCGCCGCCGGCGACGGGCCAGCACCACCCTGCGCTCCGCCGCGGTGAGCCCGCCCCACACGCCGTACGGCTCGGGCTGGAGCAGTGCGTGCTCACGGCACTCGACCATCACCGGGCACCGGGCGCAGACGCGCTTGGCGGCCTCTTCCCTCGAGAGCCTCGCGGCGGTCGGCTCCTTGGACGGCGCGAAGAACAGCCCCGCCTCGTCCCGGCGGCACACCGCCTCCGCGTGCCAGGGACCGTCCTGTTCTTCCCGGGCAGTGCTCCGCTGCGGCGGAACGGCGGCTACCTGCAGGGCCTGATGCGGCAGTTGCAGCACGGTCTACTCCTGACGACGGCTTCGCGAGCGAGAGACGATGCAGCAAGGCCTACCCGCTGTGCGCGAGCCTATGCACTGAGTGGCACTGAGTTCCGGGGAACGGAACTACGGATACGACCGCCGTGCGTCGTACGCGATCACCGGCCCGGGCGCTTGCGCAGCCGTTCGTGCAGATCGGCGATCCGCTTGCCCCGCTTGGGCTTGGCCTCCACATTGCCGAACACGGAGTACCCGTTGACCACGACCACCGGGGCCTCGGGGTCGACGGCTTCGAGCGTGCGCACCTCGAAGTTGCCGAAGACGCCGGTACCGCCTCCGCGCATCGAGATGTTCTCCGGCACGCGGACCTCGACGCTGCCGAAGACCGACGTCGCGTTGATCACGGTGAGCCGCTGCCCGAACATGGCCTCGGTCAGGTCGATTTCGACGTTGCCGAACAGGGCGAAGGCGGTCGTCCTGGGCCCCACGCGCCAGCGGCCCTTGCGCGTGGAGGCGGAGAAGATCGCGACCAGCCGGTCCGCGGGCGCGCCGGGATCCTCGGCACCCCGCGCGTACGGGTCCTGCTCGTGGGCGGACCGGACCGCCGGCAGGTCCCGCACCAGCGGCTCCAGTTCCCCGACCGTCTTGGCGCGGTAGACCGAGTCGATCCGGTCAGCGTGCTCCTCGGCGTCGAGCCGCCCCTCGGCCAGGGCCTCCCGGAGGATGTCCGCGATCCGGTCGCGGTCGGCGTCGGAAGCACGAAGGGAGGCGGCCGGATCGGCGTACTCGGTGGGAGCGACCGGATTCTGGGGCTGCTTTTCGAGGTCCACCGGCACAGCGTAGCGAAACGCGATAGATCGCGACTAGAGGACACCTGCCGCAACTGAGCCTTACCTCACAGGAACGCGGCGCACGGGGGCGCCTTAACCTGGAGGGCGCGCGACCAACGGGGGTCGCGCCGCCGTCTGCCGAGTGAGGAATGGCCGCAATGCCCTCAGTCTCCGACCAGCCCAGCCCTGCGTTTCAGTACGCCGATCTGCTCCCGCTGGGAGAGGACACCACGCCGTACCGCCTGGTGACCGCCGAGGGGGTTTCCACCTTCGAGGCCGACGGGCGCACGTTCCTCACGGTCGAGCCGGAGGCGCTGCGCAAGCTCGCGGAAGAGGCGATCCACGACATCCAGCACTACCTGCGTCCGGCGCACCTCGCCCAGCTGCGGAAGATCATCGACGACCCCGAGGCGTCGTCCAACGACAAGTTCGTGGCGCTGGACCTGCTCAAGAACGCGAACATCGCGGCGGCGGGCGTCCTGCCGATGTGCCAGGACACCGGAACGGCGATCGTGATGGGCAAGCGCGGGCAGAACGTGCTCACCCAGGGCGGTGACGAGGAGGCCCTCAGCCGCGGCATCTTCGACGCGTACACGAAGCTGAACCTGCGGTACTCGCAGATGGCCCCGCTGACGATGTGGGACGAGAAGAACACCGGCTCGAACCTGCCCGCGCAGATCGAGCTGTACGCGACTGACGGCGGCGCGTACAAGTTCCTCTTCATGGCCAAGGGCGGCGGCTCCGCCAACAAGTCCTTCCTCTACCAGGAGACCAAGGCCGTCCTGAACGAAGCCTCCATGATGAAGTTCCTGGAGGAGAAGATCCGCTCGCTGGGCACGGCCGCCTGTCCGCCGTACCACCTGGCCATCGTCGTCGGCGGCACCTCCGCCGAGTTCGCCCTGAAGACCGCGAAGTACGCGTCCGCGCACTACCTGGACGAGCTGCCCGAGGAGGGCTCGGCCCTGGGGAACGGCTTCCGGGACAAGGACCTCGAGGAGAAGGTCTTCGAGCTCACGCAGAAGATCGGCATCGGTGCGCAGTTCGGCGGCAAGTACTTCTGCCACGACGTGCGCGTGGTGCGGCTGCCGCGCCACGGGGCCTCCTGCCCGGTGGCGATCGCCGTGTCCTGCTCGGCCGACCGCCAGGCCGTCGCGAAGATCACCGCGGAGGGCGTCTTCCTGGAGCAACTGGAGACCGACCCGGCGCGCTTCCTGCCCGAGACGACCGACGAGCACCTCAGCGAGAGCGATGAGGCCGGGGACGTCGTCACGATCGACCTCAACCGGCCGATGGACGAGATCCTCGCCGAGCTGACCAAGTACCCGGTGAAGACCCGGCTCTCGCTGACCGGCCCGCTGGTGGTGGCGCGCGACATCGCGCACGCCAAGATCAAGGAGCGGTTGGACGCGGGCGAGGACATGCCGCAGTACCTGAAGGACCACCCGGTCTACTACGCCGGCCCGGCCAAGACTCCCGAGGGTTACGCCTCCGGCTCCTTCGGCCCGACGACGGCCGGCCGCATGGACAGCTACGTCGAGCAGTTCCAGGCGGCGGGCGGCTCCAAGGTCATGCTGGCCAAGGGCAACCGCAGCAAGCAGGTCACGGACGCGTGCGACGCGCACGGCGGCTTCTACCTGGGGTCGATCGGCGGCCCGGCGGCCCGGCTCGCACAGGACTGCATCAAGAAGGTCGAGGTCGTCGAGTACGAGGAGCTCGGCATGGAGGCGGTCTGGAAGATCGAGGTCGAGGACTTCCCCGCGTTCATCGTGGTGGACGACAAGGGCAACGACTTCTTCCAGAACCCGGCCCCGGCCCCGACGTTCACCAATATCCCGGTGCGCGGGCCCGGCCTGGCGTGACTGCATTCCAGGCGCCCCCGCCGGCTCGACCGGCGGGGGCGTCCTGCATGCGCGCGGATGCCCGGGGCCCCGGCCCGTCCCGCCGCCCGCGCGCTGCGCCTCCTCCCGTCCCGCGCCGCCGGGGTTTCTCCTGGCCCGGAGGGGCCCGGAATAGAAGGATCAAGGCAACGGCTCACCTTTCAGGAGGTTTGCGATGTCGGACAGGGACGGGACGCCAGGGATGCAGACACCGGGGAAGGGCGGTGAAGCGGCCCGCGGCGCCGGTGCCGCGGGGGCCGGCGACGGTGCGACGGACGCCGGCGCGACGGGCGGGTACCGGATCGAGCACGACTCCATGGGCGAGGTCAGGGTCCCCGCACACGCCAAGTGGCGGGCGCAGACCCAACGAGCCGTGGAGAACTTCCCGATCTCGGGGCAGCGGCTGGAGCGGGCGCACATCGAGGCGCTGGCGCGGATCAAGGCGGCCGCCGCCACGGTCAACGCGGGCCTGGGGGTGCTCGACCTGGACGTCGCACGGGCCATCGAGGAAGCGGCGGCCGAGGTCGCCGACGGACGCTGGGACGGTCACTTTCCGGTCGATGTCTTCCAGACCGGGTCGGGCACCTCGTCGAACATGAACGCCAACGAGGTGCTGGCGACACTGGCGACCGAGCGTCTCGGCCGTCCGGTGCACCCCAACGACCACGTCAACGCGTCGCAGTCGTCCAACGACGTCTTCCCCTCGTCCATCCACATCGCCGCGACGGCGGCGGTGACCCGGGACCTGATCCCGGCGCTGGAGCACCTCGCGGAGTCGCTGGAGCGCAAGGCAGAGGAGTTCGCGCGGGTCGTGAAGTCCGGCCGTACGCACCTGATGGACGCGACGCCGGTCACCCTCGGCCAGGAGTTCGGCGGCTACGCGGCGCAGGTCCGGTACGGGATCGAGCGGCTGAACGCCTCGTTGCCGCGGCTCGCCGAACTCCCCCTCGGCGGCACGGCGGTGGGAACGGGCATCAATACCCCGCCCGGCTTCTCCGCGGCCGTGATCGCCGAGGTGGCGCGGGCCACGGGGCTGCCGCTGACCGAGGCTCGCGACCACTTCGAGGCCCAGGGGGCGCGCGACGGCCTGGTGGAGACCAGTGGCCAGCTCCGCACCATCGCCGTTTCGCTCACCAAGATCTCCAACGATCTGCGCTGGATGGCCAGCGGCCCGCGCACCGGTCTCGCCGAGATCAACCTGCCCGACCTGCAGCCCGGGTCGTCGATCATGCCGGGCAAGGTCAACCCGGTGATCCCCGAGGCGGTGCTGATGGTGGCCGCGCAGGTGACCGGCAACGACACCACGGTCGCGACGGCCGGTGCCGCCGGCAACTTCGAACTGAACGTGATGCTGCCGGTGATCGCCAAGAACCTGCTGGAGTCGGTACGGCTGCTCGCGCACGCCTCCCGGCTGCTGGCGGACCGTACGGTTGACGGCATCACGGCCAATGCGGAGCGCGCGCGGGAGTACGCGGAGTCGTCGCCTTCCGTCGTCACCCCCCTGAACAAGTACATCGGCTACGAAGAGGCGGCGAAGGTCGCGAAGAAGTCGTTGGCCGAGCGCAGGACCATCCGAGCGGTGGTGCTCGACGGCGGCTACGTCGAGCGGGGTGACCTGACGCTGGAGCAGTTGGACGAGGCCTTGGACGTCCTGCGGATGACCCGTCCCTGACCCCACCTCCCGCGGGGTGGCATGACGGGGCCGGGGCCGGGTACGCCGTGGCCGTCCCGGGGCCGTCCCCGTCTGCGGACGGCCCGTGGGCCTCGACGGCGACGCACCCGTGCCCGCTCGGACGGCCGTGACCTGTACCGCAGCATTCGCGTACGGCTGCGCCTAAGATCTGCGCATGACAGGATCGCCGAGACTTCAGCACTGGGCGCCGGGAGAGCACATCCTCTGGCGGTACCGCGGCAACGGGTCCGGCGACGTGCACATCTGCAGGCCGGTGACCGTCGTGCAGGACACCCCCGACCTACTGGCCGTGTGGATGGCTCCGGGCACCGAATGCGTCAAACCCGTGCTCACCGACGGCAGTCCCGTGCACTACGAGCCCCTCGCGACGCGGTACACCGCACCGCGGACCACCGTGCGCGCCCGGTGGTCCGGTTCGGGGGTCCTGAAACTGGCCAGGCCCGGGCGGGCCTGGTCGGTGTGGCTGTTCTGGGACGAGGGCTGGGAGTTCAGGAACTGGTATGTCAACCTGGAGGAGCCGCACATCCGTTGGACGGGTGGAATCGACTCCGAGGACCACTTCCTGGACATCGCGGTGCGGCCCGACCGCAGTTGGAGCTGGCTGGACGAGGACGAGTTCGCCCAGGCGCAGACGGCAGGACTGATGGACGCGGGGCAGGCGGGCCGGGTGCGCACGGCCGGCCAGGACGCCGTCGAGGTCATCAGGGCCTGGGGGCCGCCTTTCTCGGACGGGTGGGAGGACTGGCGGCCCGATCCGGGCTGGCCCGTGCCGGAGCTGCCCGCCGACTGGAACTGCGCCCCGGCCTCCACGTCCGCATGACGACGTCGTGAGACCCTTGATGCGCCCCTGGGGTTCAAACGTAGGATCGTCCTCCGCAAGGCTGCGAGGCATCAACGATTGAGCACTGCACAGGAACTGACCGTAAGTCATCACGAGGGGGACTGAACCGTGCCGTATGTGTGCCCGGATCTCCCCGATCCTGTCGACGCCTTGCCCGGATTGGGTAAGGGGTATATCGACCCTCCAGGGGTGTTGCCACCCCGGACCACGGGCGGCCCCGTCCGGCGGTACGGGGAACCACGGCGCTGCCGCGGTCGTCACCGCCTCCGGAGGCGCACAGCGGCACCCGAGGCGCACGCCTCGCACCACCGGCCCGGACGGACGGAATCCCACGCGTGACGGAGCATCCCACCTCCCACGAAGGCCGGCAGCCCCTGGCTGCCCGTCCTCAGGAACGCACGCGGCCGCGGCAGGAAGCCGCTGCCCACGGCCCCGTGACGGCCGCTGCCGGCGCCCTCCCCGCACAGCCACCGGCGCCTCAGGACGCCCTGGGTGCCGCACGGCGCGAGGGCGACCGGCTGCGCTTCGTGGGAGCGGCGACCCGCAGGATCGCCCGCGGGATAGACCTGGACGAGATCGTGCTCGGGTTGTGCCGGGCCACCGTGCCCACGTTCTCCGACGCGATCCTGGTGTACCTGCGCGATCCGCTGCCGGTCGGGGACGAGCGGCCCGTCGCTCCGTTCGTGCTGCGACTGCGCCGGACGGACCGGCTGCGTTTAACCGACGAGGACACCGACGGCGCACTCGTCGGTGCCGCCGCACCTGCTCCCGTCGTCAGCACCCCTGCCGACCTGATGCCCGCGACCGAGCTGTGCGAGGTCGTGGCCGGCGGGGCGCTCGCCGAGGTGCTGCGGGGCGTGCGGCCCGTCTTCGGTGACTCGG
This sequence comes from Streptomyces sp. NPDC059169, assembly GCF_042755225.1. Taxonomy (NCBI): domain Bacteria; kingdom Bacillati; phylum Actinomycetota; class Actinomycetes; order Kitasatosporales; family Streptomycetaceae; genus Streptomyces; species Streptomyces sp. NPDC059169. Next base: position 325,487 of record NZ_JBHZCF010000001.1, read on the forward strand.
CCGCGGCCAGGGCCGCGCTGCCCGAGCTGCTGGGCACGGACCGCTCCGTCCCAACCGGACACCGGGCGATCCTCGCGCCGCTGCGCGGCAGGAGGCGGGTGATCGGTGCCGCGATCTTCCTGCGCCGACCGGAGCGGCCCGCCTTCGAGCCCAACGACCTGCTGGTCGCCGCCCAGCTGGCGACGCACACCGCACTCGGCATCGACAAGGCCGTGCTGTACGGCCGCGAGGCGTACATCGCGGACGAGCTGCAACGCACGATGTTGCCGGAGGGGCTGCCACAGCCGACGGGGGTGCGGCTCGCCTCCCGCTACCTGCCGGCCGCGGAGACGGCGCGCGTCGGTGGCGACTGGTACGACGCGATCCCCCTGCCCGGTAGTCGGGTGGCGCTGGTCGTGGGCGACGTCATGGGCCACTCCATGACGTCAGCCGCGATCATGGGCCAGCTCAGGACGACGGCCCAGACCCTGGCCGGTCTGGACCTACCGCCGCAGGAGGTGCTGCACCACCTCGACGAGCAGGCCCAGCGGCTCGGCACCGACCGCATGGCGACCTGCCTCTACGCGGTGTACGACCCGGTATCGCACAGGATCACGATCGCCAACGCAGGACATCCGCCGCCCATACTGCTCCACCTGGGCGGCCGGGCCGAGGTGCTGCGGGTGCCTCCAGGGGCGCCCATCGGCGTCGGCGGGGTGGACTTCGAGGCCGTCGAATTGGACGCGCCCGCCGGGGCCACGCTGCTGCTGTACACCGACGGCCTGGTCGAATCACGGCTGCGTGACGTGTGGACCGGGATCGAGCAGCTGCGGGAGAGGCTCGCGGCCACCGCGCAGCTGACCGGCCCGGACCACTCCCCGCCGCTGGAGGCGCTCTGCGACGACGTACTGGACGTGCTCGGGCCCGGCGACCGGGACGACGACATCGCGCTGCTCGCGGCACGCTTCGACGGGATCGCTCCGAGTGACGTCGCCTACTGGTTCCTGGAACCGGAGGACGCCGCACCCGGACGGGCCAGGCGCCTCGCCCGTCGCGCGCTGGCACGGTGGGACCTCGAGGAGCTGGCCGACTCGGTGGAACTGCTGGTGAGCGAGGTGGTGACCAACGCCGTGCGCTATGCGGAGCGTCCCGTCACCCTGCGACTGCTCCGCACCGACGTGCTGCGCTGCGAAGTCGGAGACGACGCTCCGCAATTGCCGCGCCAGCGTCGGGCACGGGACACCGACGAGGGCGGGCGCGGGCTGTTCCTGGTGAATCGGCTGGCCAGGCGGTGGGGAGCCACACGGCTGTCGACCGGCAAGGTGGTCTGGTTCGAGCTGCCCACCCGTCCGTAGGCCGCCCGGTGTCCCGCCCGTCGCCAGTGGGGCGGGACACCGGGATCCCGGGACGGACACGACCCAGGGTTGGATGAAGTCCAGATGTTGCCGGATTCGCATCTGAGGAGTTGACTGCTGTGGTGGACGAAGCGATCTGACCCGGTTCCCGCACGATGGGAGGACGCTCGTGACGGAGGCAGCGCGCAGGGTCCCGTACACCACGAACAACGCCGGGATCCCCGTGGAGAGCGACGAGCATTCGCTCACCGTGGGGCCCGACGGGCCGATCCTGCTCCAGGACCACTACCTCATCGAGAAGATGGCCCAGTTCAACCGCGAGCGGGTCCCCGAGCGGGTGGTGCACGCCAAGGGAGCGGGGGCGTACGGCACCTTCCACGTCACCAACGACGTGGGCCAGTTCACCAGGGCCGACCTCTTCCAACCGGGCAAACGCACCGAGATGCTGGCCCGCTTCTCCACGGTCGCGGGCGAGCAGGGGTCCCCCGACACGTGGCGCGACCCCCGCGGGTTCGCGCTCAAGTTCTACACCGAGCACGGCAACTACGACCTGGTCGGCAACAACACGCCGGTCTTCTTCGTACGCGACACCATCAAGTTCCAGGACTTCATCCGGTCCCAGAAGCGGCATCCGGTCACGGGCCTGCGCGACAACGACATGCAGTGGGACTTCTGGACCCTGTCCCCCGAGTCCGCACACCAGGTGACCTGGCTGATGGGCGACCGCGGCATCCCGAAGACCTACCGCCACATGAACGGGTACGGCTCGCACACCTACATGTGGATCAACGGCGGCGGCCAGCGATTCTGGGTGAAGTACCACTTCACGACCGACCAGGGGATCGAGTTCCTGACCCAGGCCGAGGCAGACGAGCTGGCCGGAGCGGATGCGGACAAGCACCGCCGCGACCTCTACGAGTCGATCGAGTCCAGGAACGCGCCGTCCTGGACGCTCAAGGTCCAGGTCATGCCGTTCGAGGACGCCGCGGACTACCGCTTCAACCCCTTCGACCTCACGAAGGTGTGGCCGCACGGCGACTACCCCCTGATCGAGGTCGGCCGGATGGTGCTCGACAAGAACCCCGAGGACTACTTCGTCCACATCGAGCAGGCCGCCTTCGAGCCGTCGAACATGGTGCCGGGCATCGGGCCGTCGCCGGACAGGATGCTGCTCGGTCGGCTCTTCTCCTACCCGGACACGCACCGCTACCGGATCGGCCCCAACTACGCCCAGCTGCCGCCCAACCGGCCGCGCTCCGCCGTCAACTCGTACGCCAAGGACGGTCCGATGCGGTACGTCGCGTCGGACGCCGCGAGGCCGTACGCCCCCAACTCCTACGGGGGCCCCGCAGCCGACTTCCGGCGCTTCGGCGACCCGGCGGGCTGGGCCGCCGCGGGCGAGCTGGTGCGCGAGGCCTACCGGCCCCACCGGGAGGACGACGACTTCGGCCAAGCGGGCACGATGGTCCGCGCCGTACTCGACGACGCGGCGCGGGAGCGGCTGGTGGCGAACATCAGCGGCCACCTGAGTCAGGGTGTGTCCCGTCCCGTGCTGGACCGGGCCGTGCAGTACTGGCGCGCCGTCGACACGGACATCGGCGACAGGATCGCCAAGGAGGCCGACGGGGGCTGACGGCCAGGTGCGGCTAGGGCGTTGGCCGCAGTCCCGCCGTCGTACCGGTGTCGGTGCCGGTCGAGGTGCCCGTGTCGGTACCGCCGTCGCCGGTGCCCGCGTCGGTACCCCCATCGCCGGTGCCGCCGTCGCCGGTGCCCGCGTCGGTACCGCCGTTGTCGCCGCCCTGCGGGTCCCCCGGCTTGCTGGGCGGAGTGGACGGCGAGTTCTTCGGCGGCTTGTGGGTGGGCGGCTCGTCGGGCTCCTTGGTCTTCTCCGGCTTGTCCTCCTCGCTCTCCGGCTCCTCGCTCTGCGAGGGCGAGGAGCTCGGGGACGACGGGGGCTGCTCAACCGGGGACTCCGCCACGTCGAGGTCGAACTCCTCGTCGGAGCCACCGTCGAGGGCCCCGGTGGTGTACTGCTGCCAGATCTGCGCCGGGACGCCACCGCCGTTGGCACGGCCCTCGTTGACGGTGTTGGTCAGCGTGACCTGGTTGCCCTTGGGGTCCTCGCCGAAGAGGCCGACCGCGGTGACCAGTTCGGGGGTATAGCCCACGAACCAGGCGGAACGGTTGTTCTCCGAGGTGCCCGTCTTGCCCGCGGCGGAGTAGTCGCCCTGGGCGTTCCGGCCCGAGCCGCTCCTGACGACGCCCGTCATGGCCTTGGTGACGGTGTCCGCCGCTTCACGGCTGATCACCCGGTCGCCGATGGCACCCTCCATCTCGACCTTGCGTTCCATGTGGGCGGCGGACTTCACGATCGACGGCGTGACCTTCGTGCCGTGGTTGTCGAGGGTCGCGTACGCCCCGGCCATGTCCCAGGGCGAGGCGCCCATGGTGCCGAGGGACATCGCGGGCCGCACCGGCCAGCCGTCGCCGTCGTGCATGCCGAGGTCGATCGCGGTCTTCTTGGCCTTCTCCGGGCCGACGTCCACGATCATCTGCGCGTAGACCGAGTTGACCGACCAGTTCGTAGCCTGCTGGACACTGACGGGGCCGTAGCTCCTGTCGTCCTCGTTCTCCGGCGCGAACGGGGTGTCGCTGCCCTCGACGGGACGCTTGCTCGTGCCGTCGTACATGGTGTTGAGGCCGATGGTCCGGCCGTCCTGGGTCTCCGCGCCGCTCTCCAGCGCGGAGGCCAGGACCAGTGGCTTGAACGTGGAGGCGGGCTGGTAGTCGCGCCGGGTGGCGTTGGACAACCAGTGCTCGGTGGCCCCGACGCCGCCGTACAGGGCGACGACCTTGCCGGTCTTCGGGTCGACGGAGGTCGCACCCGCCTGGACGGTCGCGTCGCGCTTGTCGCCCTCGCGGTCCAGCTTCTTCTCCAGCCGGTCCTTCACCGCCTTGACGAGCGCGTCCTGGCGCTTCTTGTCGATGTTCAGCGTGATGGTCCAGCCGCCCGCCTTGATCTGCTCCTCGCTGATCTTGTAGCGCCTCGCCAGCTCGGCGTTGGCCGCCTCGACGAGGTAGCCGGTCTGGTTCTCCATACCGGGCGCGGCCTTGGGGGGCTTGGGGACGGGGAACGTGAGGGTGGCCCGCTTGGACGCGTCCAACCAGTGCTCCTCGACCATGTTGTTCAGCACGTAGTTCCAGCGCTCCGTCACGAGCTTCCTGCCGGTGGGCGAGGCCACCGTCCAGTCGTACTGGCTCGGGGCCTGGAGCAGTGCGGCGAGGTAGGCGCCCTGTTCGACGTTCAGCTTCTTGGCGTCGACGCCGTAGTACGCCTGCGCGGCGGCCTGGATGCCGTAGGCGCCCCGGCCGTAGTAGCTGGTGTTGATGTAGCCCGCGAGGATCTCGTCCTTGCCCTTCTCCTGATCCACCTTCAGGGAGATCACGAGTTCCTTGAGCTTGCGCGTGACCGTCTGGTCCTGGTTCAGGTAGTAGTTCTTGACGTACTGCTGGGTGATGGTGGAGCCGCCCTGCTTGCCCTTGCCCGTCAGGGTGTTGAAGACACCGCGGGCAGTGCCCATCAGGTCGACGCCGGAGTCCTCGTAGAAGGTCTTGTTCTCCGCGGCGACGAACGTGTTCCGCACGTCCTCGGGGATGCTCTTCAGCGGAACGATCTCACGGTTGACCTGGCCACTGCGGGCGAGGATCTGTCCGTTGCTGTACTTGTAGACGTTGCTCTGCATCTCCGCCTGGGCGTTGGCCGTCGGCACCGGCACGAGCAGGTAGATCACGATGAGCGCGCCCATCCCCAGCAGACAGAGAGTGAAGAAGGTGCCCAACACCCTCTTCCAGGTGAAGAACCGGCGTATGCCGGCTTTCTCCGGCCGGCGCGCAGTGCCGCGCTGCCGGGCCCGTCGCGCTTCTGCTCGGCCCATCGCTCCCTTGCTCCCCGCTTGTCATCGCCCGCTGAGTGCTCTTCGTCATCGGCGGTGGCCACCAGGCCAGCTCAGAAAACTAACACCGCTCGTTCAGACAAAGGACAACTGATCGGGCCTTTTCCGGACGTGAGAATCAGCACCCGTCCCACTGGAACCGACTCACGAGACGTGCGCAGGGTTGCGAACCGAGATAATGTGTAATCACATTGCTAGCTCGCGCGGCCGCTGAACGGCCGTGAGGAACGGGGGGATGGAACATGTCCACGACCAGCACGTCCACGACGGACGACCTGCCGGAGATGCCGGCACCACGGGTACGGGAATTCACCGCGCACAGCATCGGGGGCGGACTCGCACTGCTGCTCGGGCTGGTGGGCGCGGCAGCCGGTATCGGGCTCGTTGTGACGGGAGCCACAGCCGGTTCGGCGGGCGTGAAGACGGCCCTGATCCTGGGCGGCATCATCGTGGCGATCGCCGCACTGCTCGCCATGAGCGGACTCAACATGGTGGCGCCGGGCGAAGCCCGCGTGGTCCAGCTGTTCGGACGCTACCGCGGCACCATCCGCGAGGACGGGCTGCGCTGGGTGAACCCGCTGACCTCACGGGAGAAGATCTCGACCCGGGTACGCAACCACGAGACGGCGATACTCAAGGTCAACGACGCCTACGGCAACCCGATCGAGCTCGCCGCCGTCGTGGTGTGGCGCGTCGAGGACACCGCCCAGGCACGCTTCGAGGTCGACGACTTCCTGGAGTTCGTGTCCACCCAGACCGAGGCAGCCGTACGGCACATCGCCATCGAGTACCCCTACGACGCGCACGAAGAGGACGGACTGTCACTACGCGGCAACGCCGAGGAGATCACCGAGAAGCTCGCGGTGGAGTTGCACGCCCGGGTGGAGGCTGCGGGGGTCCACATCATCGAGTCGCGCTTCACGCACCTCGCCTACGCACCGGAGATCGCCTCGGCGATGCTCCAGCGCCAGCAGGCGGGCGCCATGGTCGCGGCCCGCAGGCAGATCGTGGACGGCGCGGTGGGGATGGTCGAGGCCGCGCTGGCCCGCATCGCCGAGGAGGGCTTCGTGGACCTCGACGACGAACGGAAGGCGGCGATGGTGTCCAACCTGATGGTGGTGCTGTGCGGTGACCGCGCCGCACAGCCGGTCCTCAACACCGGCACGCTGTACCAGTGACCGAACGCGGGCCGGAACGGCGCAAGCAGGAGCGCAAGCAGGTGCTCCTGCGTCTGGACCCGGTGGTGTACGACGCACTGGCCCGCTGGGCGTCGGACGAACTGCGCAGCGCCAACGCACAGATCGAGTTCCTGCTGCGCCGGGCGCTGGCCGATGCGGGGCGACTGCCCGGCGGTGTACGGCCGATCCCGCGCAGGGGCCGGCCACCGAAGGCCGCACAGGAGGAAGGGCCCGCCCCCGGGGCGGAATGACCTGCTCGCCGGATCGACCAGCACGGCCTCCGACCGCACGCCGTCACGACCCCGGGCCCGCGCCACACGGCGCGGGCCCTCGCTCTTTCTCCTTCACCGGGCGATCGCTCAACGACTCGAGCCGTCGTGCTGAATCGTGACAATCGACTCTGAACTGCAGGGACCCTCTGTCAGAGATCACCTCTACACCTTGCGTATACACCTGATGTATACGCGGTGTGTAGAGTTGTCGCATGTCCATCGGTCACACCCTCCTCGGGCTCTTGGAGTCCGGCCCCCGCCACGGTTACGACCTCAAGCGCGCCTTCGACGAGAAGTTCGGCCACGACCGGCCGCTGCACTACGGGCAGGTCTACTCGACGATGTCGCGGCTCCTGAAGAACGGCCTCGTGGAAGTCGACGGCATCGAGGCCGGAGGCGGCCCCGAACGCAAGCGGTACGCCATCACGGAGGCCGGCGTCACCGACGTCGCACGCTGGCTCGCCACACCGGAGAAGCCGGAGCCGTACCTCCAGTCGACCCTCTACACGAAGGTCGTCCTCGCCCTGCTCACCGGCCGCAGCGCCGCCGAACTGCTCGACACCCAGCGTGCGGAGCACCTGCGCCTGATGCGCATCCTCACCGACCGCAAGCGCCGCGGCGACCTCGCCGACCAGTTGATCTGCGACCACGCGCTCTTCCACCTGGAGGCCGACCTGCGCTGGCTGGAGCTGGCCGCCGCGCGCCTCGACCGGCTCGCCGAGGAGGTCACCGCATGACCCCCGCAGGATCCCTGCTCGTCGCGGACGGTCTCCGGAAGGCGTACGGTCCCACCAACGCGCTGGACGGTGCCGAGTTCTCCATCCACGCCGGCGAAGTCGTCGCCGTCATGGGCCCGTCGGGCTCCGGGAAGTCGACCCTCCTGCACTGCCTGGCGGGGATCGTCACCCCCGACGCCGGCACCATCACCTACGACGGCCGGGAATTGTCGGCGATGAACGACGCGGAGCGCAGCGCGCTGCGCCGCAGCGACTTCGGCTTCGTCTTCCAGTTCGGCCAGCTCGTGCCGGAACTGACCTGCATCGAGAACGTGGCGCTCCCGCTGCGCCTGAACGGCACCAAGCGCAGGGAGGCGGAGGCCGTCGCCCTGCACTGGATGGAACGCCTGGAGGTGGACGACTCGCGAGCCAAGCGCCCCGGCGAGGTGTCCGGCGGTCAGGGCCAGCGCGTCGCCGTCGCCCGCTCCCTCGTCACGAGCCCCCGGGTCCTGTTCGCCGACGAGCCGACCGGTGCGCTCGACTCCCTCAACGGGGAGCGGGTGATGCAGCTCCTCACCGAGGCCGCGCGCTCCACCAACGCCGCGGTCGTGCTCGTCACCCACGAGGCCCGCGTCGCCGCCTACTCCGACCGCGAGATCGTCGTACGCGACGGCCGGTCCCGGGACATGGAGCGCGCCGTATGACGGCCCGCACCTGGGCCAGGGACCTGCTCCTGGGGATCAGGTTCGCGATCGCCGGCGGTCGCGAGGGGTGGACCCGAACCCTCCTCACCGGCGTCGGTGTCGGCCTGGGCGTGGCACTGCTGCTGGTCACCACGGCCATTCCCAGCGCGCGGGGCGCCCGCGACGAGCGCGGAACGGCGCGCAGCGACAGCACCGCACCGACCGCCGAGAAGCCCGGCAGCGACACACTCCTCATCAGCGAGGCCGACACCCGCTTCCGGGAAGAGGACGTCTACGGGCGGCTGCTGAAGCCGGAGGGCCCCGACGCCCCGGTCCCACCCGGCCTCTCGGGATTCCCCGCACCCGGCGAGATGGCCGTCTCCCCGGCCCTCGGCAGGCTCCTGGAGTCGGCGGACGGCGCGCTGCTGCGCGAACGCCTCGACGCCGAGGTGACCGCGGTCATCGGCGACGAGGGCCTCATCGGTCCGGGCGAACTCGCCTACTACGCCGGCAGCGACAGGCTCAAGGCCACCGATGGAAAGGCGTCGCGGGTCACCGGATTCGACGACTCGACCCCCCAGCGGCCCATGGACCCGGTCCTCGCCCTGCTGCTCGTGCTGGTCTTCGTCGCCCTGCTGACGCCCGTCGCCGTCTTCATCGCGGCCGCCGTGCGGTTCGGGGGCGAGCGGCGCGACCGCCGTCTCGCGGCGCTGCGTCTCGTCGGTGCCGACGGGCGGATGGCCCGCCGCATCGCGGCAGGCGAGGCGCTCGCCGGATCACTGATCGGTCTGGTCGTCGGTGCCGCCGTGTTCGCCGCGGTTCGCCAGTCGGCCGCCGGCATCGACCTGTTCGGGGTGAGCGTCTTCCCCGCTGACCTCGATCCGTCCCCGGCTCTCGCGGCACTCGTCGCCCTGGCCGTGCCGGCCGCCGCGGTGGCCGTGACCCTGTTCGCGCTGCGCGGTGTGGTGATCGAGCCGCTCGGAGTGGTCCGTACGGCCAGGCCGCCCCGGCGCCGGATCTGGTGGCGGCTGCTCCTGCCGCTGGCCGGGCTCGCCCTGCTCTTCCCGATGATCGGCAAGGGCAACGAGGACGGCGATTTCAACCAGTGGCTGGTCATCGGCGGTGTCGTCCTGCTGCTGATCGGGGTCACGGCGTTGCTGCCCTGGCTCGTCGAGTCGGTCGTCTCCCGTCTCAGCGGGGGCCCGGTGTCCTGGCAACTGGCCGTGCGCAGACTCCAGGTGAGCAGCGGTTCGGCGGCCAGGCTGGTCAACGGGATCGCGGTCGCGGTCGCCGGTGCCATCGCCCTGCAGATGATGTTCTCGGGGATCGAGACCATGTACACCGAGCAGACCGGCCAGGACCCCTCCCGGGCGGCGATCTCCGTCATCGCACCCCAGGGCAGCGACGCCGCTTCCCACATCGACACGCTGGCCGGGGAGATCGGGCGGGCCCGCGGAGTCGCCGAGGCGACCGGGCTCTCCCACGTCCAGCTCTCCCGACGGCCGAACGACCCGGACGCGTCTCTCACGCTCACGATCGCCACGTGCCGGGCCCTGCGCGAGGTGGCGACGCTGCCCTCGTGCAAGGACGGTGACTCCTTCGTGGTGCACGGCGGCGAGGACGACGACGCCACCCCGGATTTCGCCAAGCCGGGTAGCACGCTCTACGCCGGGAACGTCTTCGGCGACCCGGGCCCGGGACCGGTCCGCTGGACGCTGCCCACGTCCGCGAAGCAGGCGCAGAGCCGCCGCGACCCCGGCGGCGTCGACACCATCGGCATCCTGGCGACGCCGGGAGCCGCGCCGAAGGGCCTCGGCACGTCTCCGTACGCGATCATCTACGTCCAGCTGGACCGGTCCGTGCCGGACGCCATCGAGCGTGCCCGTACGGCGATCTACCGTGCCGACCCGCTGATGACCCCGATGCACCTGGTGAGCACGTCGGAGTCGAAGCGCTTCACGTCGATCAGGACCGGTCTGCTCATCGGCGCCGCGTGCGTGCTCGTTCTGATCGGGGCGAGTCTGCTCGTCTCCCAACTTGAGCAGCTGCGCGAGCGGAGGAGGCTGCTGTCGGCACTGGTCGCCTTCGGCACGCGTCGCTCGACGCTGAGCCTGTCCGTCCTGTGGCAGACGACGGTGCCGATCGCACTGGGCCTGCTACTCTCCACCCTGGTGGGGCTGGGGCTCGGCACCGTCCTGCTGAAGATGGCGAGCGTCCCGGTCGGGGTCGACTGGCTGTCGGTCGCGTCGATGACCGGTATCGGCGCCGGCGTCGTCCTGGTGGTGACGCTGCTCAGCCTGCCGCCGCTGCTGCGCCTGATGCGTCCGGACGGTCTGCGGACGGAGTGACCACCCGCACCGGGAGGTCCGCCAGGGCCTCCCGGAGCGCCACCGCGAACTGTTCGAACTCGCCCTGGCGGGCCGCACCCGTGCGCATCGCCAAGGCGATCCGTCGCGCCGGGGCCGGGTCCGCGAAGTACCCCGTCGCCAAGGCCGGATTGCGCCCGGTCTCGACCCGCACTGCCGTGCGGGGCAGCAGGGTGACGCCGAGCCCGCCGGCGACCAACTGGACGAGGGTGGAGAGCCCGGCGGCGGTGGTGGCCAGTGGGGCGCCGTCGGTACGGCCCACCTCGCGGCAGACGTCGAGGGCCTGGTCGCGCAGGCAGTGCCCTTCGTCGAGCAGCAGCAGCGGCAGCTCCTTGAGGGCGTCGCGCGGGATGCCCTCCCGGCCGCCGAGCCAGTGGTCGTCATACGTCACGAGCACGAAGTCCTCGTCGAAGAGGGGCAGTTCGGTGACCCCTGGCACCTGGGGATACCCCCCGGGCGAAGCCTTGCGGGGAGGAACGGCGAGCAGCAGGACGTCGAGCCGCCCCGCCGAGAGGCCCTCCAGCAGGGAGGATGTCTGCTCCTCGTGCACCTGGAGTTCCAGCTCCGGGTAGCGCTCGTGCGCCAGTCGCAGGACGGTCGGCAACAGGTAGGGGGCCACGGTGGGGATCACCCCGAGGCGGAGTACTCCGGTGAACGGCGCCCGAACGGCCTCGGCTTCCTCCAGCAGCTCCCCGACGGCGTGGAGGACCGCCTTGGTCCGGACCGCCAGCCGCTCACCCGCGGGCGACAGGAGCACCTTCCGGGTCGTACGCTCCAGCAGCTGGACACCCAGTGCCTCCTCCAAGGCCGACACGGCTCCGGAGAGCGCGGGCTGGCTCATCCCGATCGCGGCGGCCGCGTCCCGGAAGTGCAGGTGCTCGGCCACGGCTGCGAAGGCGCGCAGCTGCGCGAGGCTGGGCTGTTTGCCACGATTTGAGGGATTTACAACGACCACTGATAAGCACCTCCGATCACGGCGACCCAGTCTAGCTATTTCTGTGATCAATGCACCGTGTGCCACGATCGAGATCCGTCCAACCCCTCGGAAGCCCTCACAAGGGGTCTTCCAGTCTGCAAGGAGAGCGCGTGCTCACTGTTGGTGACCAGTTCCCCACGTTCGAACTGACCGCCTGCGTCTCGCTGGAGACCGGTAAGGAGTTCGAGCAGATCACCCACAAGTCCTACGAGGGCAAGTGGAAGGTCGTCTTCGCGTGGCCCAAGGACTTCACCTTCGTCTGCCCCACCGAGATCGCCGCCTTCGGCAAGCTGAACGACGAGTTCGCCGACCGTGACGCCCAGGTCCTCGGCTTCTCCGGCGACTCCGAGTTCGTCCACCACGCCTGGCGCAAGGACCACGCCGACCTGCGTGACCTGCCCTTCCCGATGATGGCCGACTCCAAGCACGAGCTGATGCGCGACCTCGGCATCGAGGGCGAGGACGGCTTCGCCCAGCGCGCCGTCTTCATCGTGGACCCGAACAACGAGATCCAGTTCACGATGGTGACCGCCGGCTCCGTCGGCCGCAACCCCAAGGAGGTCCTGCGGGTCCTCGACGCCCTGCAGACCGACGAGCTGTGCCCCTGCAACTGGAGCAAGGGCGAGGACACCCTCGACCCGGTCAAGCTTCTGGCCGGTGAGTGAGCATGGCCCTCGATGAGCTGAAGTCCGCACTGCCGGACTACGCGAAGGACCTGAAGCTGAACCTCGGTTCGGTGATCGGCAACAGCGAACTGCCGCAGCAGCAGCTGTGGGGCACGGTCCTGGCCTGCGCGATCGCCTCGCGCTCGCCGATCGTGCTGCGCGAGCTGGAGCCCGAGGCCAAGGCCAACCTGTCCGCCGAGGCGTACACCGCAGCGAAGTCGGCGGCCGCGATCATGGCGATGAACAACGTCTTCTACCGGACCCGCCACCTGCTGTCGGACCCCGAGTACGGGACGCTCCGCGCCGGGCTGCGGATGAACGTCATCGGCAACCCGGGCGTGGAGAAGACGGACTTCGAGCTGTGGTCGCTCGCCGTCTCCGCCGTCAACGGCTGCGGCCAGTGCCTCGACTCCCATGAGCAGGTGCTGCGCAAGGCCGGTGTCGACCGCGACGTCGTCCAGGAGGCGTTCAAGATCGCCTCGGTGATCCAGGCCGTCGGCACGACGCTGGAGGCGGAAGCCGTCATAGCCGGCTGACACCACGGACACCGCACGGGGCGCCCCCGCCCGGCACCGAGCCGGGCGAGGGTGCCCCGTTGCGTACGGCGTCGGGGAACGCGGCCGGGCCGACCGGCACGACCGCCGTCCCTTCGTGAGGCATACCACCGGGCTCCCGGCCCCCGGCGGCCACGCCCGATCCCGCTACGGCTTGTCAGCCCCCGGCGGGACCGGCGGCTGAGTGGGCGCCACCTCCACCGCCGTCGCTCCGTGCGGACCCGGGCCGTGGTGGACGGGGTACGCCTGGCCGTACGCCCGCAGGTAGGCCACCACCGTGTTGGTCACCGCCACCAGGGGCACCGCCACCACGGCACCCCCGATTCCCGCGGTCAGACCGCCGGCCGCGACCGCCAGGACGACGGCCAGCGGATGCACCCGGACGGCGCGACCCAGGATGAACGGCTGCAGCACGTGTCCTTCGATCTGCTGCACGGCGAGGACCACCAGCAGCACCATGAGCGCCGTGAACACCCCCTGGGTGACGAGGGCGACGACGACGGCGAGGGCACCCGAGACCACGGCGCCGACGAGCGGGATGAAGGAGAACAGGAAGATGAAGACAGCGAGCGGCACGGCGAGCGGCACGTCGAGGAAGTAGATGCCGAGCCCGATGAAGATCGCGTCGATCAGGGCCACGACGACCGTGCCGCGTACGTAGGCGGTCAGCGTCCGCCAGGCGCGCGGTCCCGCGCCCGCCACGCCGGGCCTGGCCTGAGCGGGCACCAACCTCAGCGTCCACCCCCAGATGCGCTTGCCGTCGTACAGCAGGAAGAGCGTCGAGAACATCGCCAGCAACATCCCGGTGAGGATCTCGACCATGACGGTCACGCCCTGCAGCCCGGCGGAGGTGATCTCTTGGGTATTGGTGCCGATCGTGTCGCTGAGGTTCTGCGCGACGTCGTTGATCTGCTGCTCGGTGACGTGGAACGGGCTGTCCAGCAGCCAGCGTTTGAGCTCCTCGATGCCGTCCTTGACCCGGTCGGCGAGGCTGTCCAGGTTGTCCGTGACCTGCCACACCACGAACCAGCCCACCAGGCCCATGATGACGAAGCCCAGGATCGCGGTGACGGCCGTCGCGAGCCCGCGCGGCAAACCGTATCCCCTCAACCGGGCCACCGTCGGCTGGAGCAGTGCGGTGATCAGCAGGGCGGCCACGAAGGCGAGGACGACGAGCTGGATGGCGCCGATCACCTTCATCAACACCCAGAGCGTGCCGGCGAGGACGAGGAGCCGCCAGCCGGCCTCGGCAGCGACCCGCATCCCCCACGGGATCGCGGCGACGGGATCGGGCTTGGCGGCGACGGCGGGTGCGTACGCGGGCGGCGGTGGAACGCTCTCGGGGGTGACCGGGTCGGGCGTCAGCTCATCGTCGGACGCGGCCACGGCCTGGGCCCGGCGCTCCTCCCAGCGTGCACCCGCGCGGGTGATTCCGGCCCCCAGTCGGCTGAGCCATCCTGGCGTTCTCGACATCTTCTTCCCTCTCCCCCCGGGGTCCGCCCCGACCGTACACGCACGAAGCCCCTCGCCGTAGAACGGAGAGGGGCTTCGCGAAGTCGAGCGTCCGGTTTCGGATCCGGTGCCGGGTGGGCCCGGTACGCGCACCTATGTCCGGTACTAGTACCAGCTGTTGGCCTGCCAGAAGTTCCAAGCACCGCAGGGGCTGCCGTAGCGCTCGTTCATGTAGTTGAGGCCCCACTTGATCTGGGTGGCCGGGTTGGTCCGCCAGTCCGAGCCCGCAGAGGACATCTTGGAGCCGGGGAGGGCCTGCACCAGACCGTAGGCGCCCGAGGAGGCGTTCGTGGCCCGGTAGTTCCAGCTGGACTCGTGGTTCACGATGTTGCTGAAGCACTGGAACTGGTCGCCAGGGATCATCTGACGGGCCATCGCCTGGACGTCGGCGACGCTGTACGACGACTGAGCCGCGAAGCTGGAAGCGTCACGGACGGCGGAACGGCTGGCACGCTCCGCCTCCGCCTTGGCCTCGGCCTCGCGCTCCGCCTTCTCGTCAGCGGCTTCCTTCTTCGCCTTGGCGTCCTTGGCCGCCTGCACGCGGGCCGCCTCTTCGGCGGACTTGCGCGCCGCGGCGTCGGCCGCCGTGGCTTGAGCCTCGGCCTGCTGGGTCAGGGACGAGACCTGGACCTGGGCCTGCTGGCCGACCGGGATGTCTGCGAGGAGCGTCGCGTCGGATGCGGTCGTCTCCAGGTTGTCGTTCGCGGCGGGGGTGCTGCCCGAGGCAACGCCGACGACTGCTCCGACAGTGGTGACCGCAGTGGCGGACGCCACGGCGAATCCCCGGACCGAAATCCGGCTCACACGGTTTCCTTCCAGCATCGCCCGCTTAGGTGACCTCGCGGACGCAATCGTGCCCCTGACACTGGCACTCCCTCTTGCTAGGTCACGGGAGGCACGGGCCCGGTGGACAACTCCCATGCAGGAGTGCCGCGTGGTGCTCGGGCGGCATACGGCGGCAGGTGTGGAGTTGTGTGGTGCAGCACCCCTGAGGGTGCGGGTGTGCCGTATGCGGGGCCTGACGGAACCCAGACTCTGCCGGAAGGCGATGCCGCAAGGCAATTCATGGCTACGTGTGAAAGCTCACACCTCGTTTGCTCCAGCGGATTTCCGGAAAAGGCCGTACGGCACGACGTCGCCCGGCTAAGCTCCTTTGCTTCACCGGGCGACGCCAACTCTCATACCGGGCACGGCGTATCAGATCGGACCATCCTCCAGCATCTCGGTCACCAGAGCGGCGATCTGGGAGCGCTCGGACCGGGTGAGCGTCACGTGCGAGAAGAGCGGATGCCCCTTCAGCTTCTCCACGACGGCGACGACCCCGTCGTAGCGCCCCACGCGCAGGTTGTCCCGCTGCGCCACATCATGAGTGAGGACGACACGGGAATTCGCCCCGATCCTGGAAAGAACGGTCAAAAGGACGTTCCGTTCGAGGGACTGGGCCTCGTCGACGATGACGAAGGCGTCGTGCAGTGACCGCCCCCTGATGTGCGTGAGCGGCAGCACCTCCAGCATCCCCCGCCCCAGCACCTCCTCGATGACCTCACGGCCGGCCACCGCGGAGAGGGTGTCGAAGACCGCCTGGGCCCAGGGGCTCATCTTCTCCGCCTCGGTGCCCGGCAGATAGCCGAGTTCCTGCCCCCCGACGGCATACAGCGGTCGGAACACCATCACCTTCTGGTGCTGCCTGCGCTCCAGGACCGCCTCCAGCCCCGCGCAGAGCGCCAGCGCCGACTTGCCGGTCCCGGCCCGGCCGCCCAGGGAGACGATGCCGACGTCCTGGTCGAGCAGCAGGTCGAGCGCGATCCGTTGCTCGGCACTGCGGCCGCGGATGCCGAAGGCTTCGCGGTCACCACGGACGAGTCGGACGTTCCCGTCGGCGGTGACCCGACCGAGGGCCTTGCCCCGCTCGGACTGGAGTACGAGTCCGGTGTGCACGGGCAGATCGGCGGCCCCCGGGAGGTACAGCCTCTCCTCTTCATAGAGGATGTCCACCTGATCGGCGGACAGTGCGAGTTCGGACATCCCGGTCCAACCGGAATCCGTGATGGCCAACTCCGCGCGGTACTCCTCGGCGAGCAGGCCGACGGAGGACGCCTTGATACGCAGCGGCAGGTCCTTGGAGACGACGGTGACGTCGTACCCCTCGGCCTGGAGGTTGCGGGCCACCGCGAGGATCCGCGAGTCGTTGTCGCCGAGCCGGTAGCCGGCGGGAAGCACCCCGGGGTCCGAGTGGTTGAGCTCGACACGCAGCGTGCCGCCGAGCTCGCCTGTCGGGAGGGGTGCGTCCAGACGGCCGTACCGGACGCGGTAGTCGTCCAGCAGACGCAGGGCCTGGCGGGCGAAGTAGCCCAGCTCCGGATGGTGCCGCTTGGCCTCCAGCTCCGTGACCACGACGATCGGGAGCACGACCTCGTGCTCCTCGAACCGGGACACGGCGTTCGGATCGGCCAGCAGGACACTGGTGTCGAGAACGTAGGTGCGCCTGTCGGACATGCGGCGCTTTGTGCTGTTCACCACGGAAGGACGTACCCCCTCGGCTGAGATCGGGGTGCGACGACGTCGCGGGCGGTCGGACCGGTCATCGGCCCCGATGCACGGGCCGAGGACCGGCCCTCCGTTCCTTCCGTGCTGGCCGCACGGTCGTCCTGGCGCAAAGGGCCTCCCGGGCGAGCGGCTCTGTGCCCCTCGCTATAGATACGGCATCCGGCTCGGGTGTCCGGATGTCGACCTGTGAGGGGTATTCCCTCGAACAAGCGCTGCCATGCCATGGCATATGACGACGCGTCGGTGAACACCTGATGACCACGGTCGGGATGCCCCACTTGACCCGTTCGGCCCAGCACCGCGCCGGTGTCACGTGCGTGTGCCTGCCCGGCGGCTTGCGGCGGGATCCCGCCCCAGCGCGACCCCGGCGCCCCCGGCGAGTGCGGGGTCGGGGAGACGCGACGCGGCGTGAAGTCGACGCCGCGGGCACTGGGGTAGGCGCGCGGAGCCGGGCGGAGGTGGGCGCCGGCCGCCTCCGCCCCACCCGTCGCGCGCGGACCGCCCCCGCGGCCGGGGTCGTACGGCCGGGAGCACGGGGCACACGGCACACGGCACACGGCACACGGCACACGGGGTGCGTACCGGTCCAACGGCCCGCGGACCGGCCCTGCCCGCGCGGACCCGCAGTCGGCCGAGGACCGCGCCGGCCTCGGCCGGAGGGGGCGCCGCCGGACGAACGGGGTGCGCAGGCGGCGGGCTGCGGAGCGGGCCCGCCACGTCGGCCGCGGTCCCGGCGGCGGGAGCCGCACCCGCTCGGCAGGCCCGTCCGGCGGCTCTTCGGGGGACGCCGGACGGCGGTGCTACGGGCGTCCCCGCGGCCGACCGGGATCCTCGCCCTCGTCAGGATCCGT
Source organism: Streptomyces sp. NPDC059169 (assembly GCF_042755225.1). Lineage (NCBI taxonomy): Bacteria > Bacillati > Actinomycetota > Actinomycetes > Kitasatosporales > Streptomycetaceae > Streptomyces > Streptomyces sp. NPDC059169. The sequence goes on from NZ_JBHZCF010000001.1 coordinate 343,094, forward strand.
AACGGCGGTGGCGGGCCGCGTAGTCGCGCAGGGCACGGAGGAAGTCGACCTTGCGGAAGGCAGGCCAGAAGACCTCGCAGAAGTAGTACTCCGAGTGGGCGCTCTGCCAGAGCATGAAGCCCGACAGTCGCTGCTCGCCACTGGTGCGGATCACCAGGTCCGGGTCGGGCTGGCCCCGGGTGTAGAGGTGGGAGGCGATCAGGTCCGTGTCGACGATCTCGGCGAGCTCCTCGAACGTCGTCCCCTTCGCCGCGTGGTCAAGCAGCAGCGACCGGACGGCGTCCGCGATCTCCTGGCGCCCGCCGTAGCCGACGGCGACGTTGACCAGTATCCCGTCGACACCGCCCGTCACCTGCTCGGCCTCCTTGAGGACGGACTGGGTGCGGTCGGGCAGCAGGTCCATGGTGCCCACGTGGTGCACGCGCCACCGGCCGTCGGACGCCAGGTTGCGGACGGTGTTCTCGATGATGCCGAGGAGCGGACGGAGCTCCTCCTCGGGACGGTCGAAGTTGTCCGTGGACAACATCCACAGCGTGACCACCTCGACGTCCGTCTCGGCGCACCAGCCGAGCAGCTCGGAGATCTTGTCGGCTCCCGCCTGGTGCCCCTCGGCCGCGGTACCTCCCGCCGCCTTCGCCCAGCGGCGGTTGCCGTCCAGGATGACACCGATGTGCTTGGGCACCTGGGCGTGGTCGAGGCGGCCCTCCACCCGGCGTGCGTAAAGCCCGTACACCAGGTCGCGCAAGTTCACTTTGTCCACCTCTCGGTTCCGTCCCGGGCCCGCCCGCCCCTGCTGGCACGGGGGTCGTGGTCATCCCCCCGCGGCCGGTCCTGCTACGCAACCCCCGAAGCCGTCACACTACTGCGCACCGGCCACGGCCACCCAACCCGGCCTGTCACAAGTCCGTGATAGGGAGGGAAGCGTGACTGATTCCCCCTACTACCTCGCAGCTGAGGGCCGCTACGACGCCATGGAGTACCGTCGCTCCGGTCGCAGCGGGCTCAAACTCCCCGCCGTCTCGCTCGGCCTCTGGCACAACTTCGGTGACGACCGGACCCTGCAGTCGCAGCGCGCCATCATCCGCCGCGCCTTCGACCTCGGGGTGACCCACTTCGACCTGGCGAACAACTACGGGCCTCCGCCCGGGTCGGCCGAGCTGAACTTCGGCAAGATCTTCGCGCAGGACTTCGCCCGGTACCGGGACGAGATGGTCATCACCACGAAGGCCGGCTATCTGATGCACCCCGGCCCGTACGGCGAGTGGGGGTCCCGCAAGTACCTGCTGTCGTCGCTCGACGCCTCGCTGAAGCGGATGGGCCTCGACCACGTCGATATCTTCTACTCGCACCGCTTCGACCCGGACACTCCGTTGGAGGAGACGATGGGCGCCCTGGCGTCCGCGGTCCAGCAGGGCAAGGCGCTGTACGTCGGCATCTCGTCGTACAACGCGCAGCAGACCACCGAGGCCGCCGGCCTGCTGAAGGAGATGGGCGTCCCCGCGATCATCAACCAGCCCTCCTACTCGATGATCAACCGGTGGACCGAGGACGACTGCCTGCTCGACGCGTTGGAGGCGGCCGGGATGGGCTGCATCGCCTTCGCTCCGCTCGCCCAGGGACTGCTGACCGAGAAGTACCTGGCGGGCGTCCCGGAAGGGTCGCGGGCCGCACAGGGCAAGTCCCTCGACCCGAACCTGCTGTCGGAGGACGTGCTCCGCCGACTCCACGGGCTGAACGAGATCGCACGGCGGCGCGGCCAGTCGCTGGCGCAGCTCGCCCTGACCTGGGTGCTGCGTGACCCGCGGATGACGTCCGCCCTGATCGGCGCGAGCAGTGTGAAGCAACTCGAGGAGAACGTGGCGGCGCTCGCCGGATCGCCACTCTCCGACGAGGAGTTGACGGAGATCGACACCTTCGCCGTGGACACCGCGGGGACCAACATCTGGGCGAACCGCCGCTGAGCCGCGCGCGGGCGAAAGAAAACGGGCCGGTCCGTGGGGGGGGATACGGACCGGCCCGAGGGGGGGGTTCCACCATAACCCTTCGTGTGCGCCGGCGCGTGCCACGGCACACCTCCATTACTCTCCGAAAGCAGCACAATGCAGTACGGAGCCGTAAACACGGGGATGGGCGGCCCTGGCCGTTCTGGTGACGTACTCCCCACGGGTGACCCTCACCACCGTGCACGCGGTTGACGCCCCAAGGTCGTGGGGGGGGGGGGGGGGGGGGGGTGGGAAACAAAACAACCGCCCGCCTACCACCCCCGTCCCCAGTACTTCCGCAACACACAAAGCCAACAAAGAAGAGAAGAACACAAAAAA
>NZ_JBHZCF010000001.1:345424-728848 GCF_042755225.1 Streptomyces sp. NPDC059169
CCCACCTCCTCCCCCCCCCCCCCCCTCCCCTCCCCCCCCTCCTATATCCACTGTCCCCCCCCCTCCCTCCCCTCCCCCCCCGACCACGCTCCGGCTCTCCCCGTCGCGGTGCACCGCGGCCCGCAGGGCACGGCGGACGCAGGGCACGGCGGACGCAGGGCACGGCGGACGGTTGCCGGGCCCGCGTGACCGCTCAGGCCCGACGCCGCAGCAGGGTGATCCCGTCGCGCACGGCGACGACCCGGTAGCCGTACGAGCGCTTCGCGGTGTCCAGTTCGGCGAGCTGCTGTTCCAGCGGATAGGGCCAGTGTCCGCTCTTGTAGGGCCAGGCCTCCGGAGCGTGCCGGTCGTGGATGATCCACTCGGCGGACGGCCGGGGCAACCGCTTCCTGCTGTACTCGTACAGCTCCCCCTCGACCGGCCAGGTGGGGAAGGTGACGACCTGACAGCGGGAGGTGAGCTGGGGCACGAGCCGGTTGGACGCCGCCACCGTCGTGCCGTCCGGGATCAACCGGAGCAGCGTGCGGGCTGCTGCGATGTGGGGTGTCGTGCGCCACGTGGCCCGCTGCGCCAACTGCGCCAGCGGGAAGGCCGGGAGCATCACCACCGTCACGGCGACCACGATCGCGAGCGAAGCGCGGACGTGCCGGCCCGCGAGTGGGTCTGCGGACCGCCGGTAGCCGGTGAGCGCGTCGATGAGCCCGGCGAACACGACCGGCATGAGGACGGCGCTGTAGTGAAAGGCGGTACCCCAGTGGAAACCGTTGGCCGACATCATGCGCCAGGCGAGCGTCGGCACGGCGATCAGCGACAGCGGTGAACGGAGTGCGACGAGCGCACTCGGCGCGAAGACCAGGACGAGGGTCATGGCCTTGACGTCGGGGCGGAGTGCGTCCAGCGGGGCGAAGGCGAGGGTGGCGAGCAGCGAGCCGTGTCCTTCGACGAGGTTGGCGCCGTGCGCGTACCCGCCCCCGGGGTTGAAGGCGGGCAGCAGCACCTTGATCTCAACGGCGCTGCCGATCAGACCCGCGGCGGCAGTCGCGAGCCCCAGCCGTCTGGGTCCCTTCCACGCGACGTACCCACCGAGCGCGGCGAGCGTCAGCCCGAGGTCCTCCTTGATGAGCAGCAGCGGTGCGGCCCAGGCGACCGCGTGGCGCCAGCGCCGCCTCCCCAGTGCTTCGAGGGCGCAGGACAGCAGCGGCACCGCGAGCACCACCTCGTGGAAGTCGAACGCGGCGGCCGACGCGATGCCCCAGCTCGCCCCGTAGCCGAAGGCGACGACGTGTGCGGCGCGGCGACCCAGCGCACGGACGGCCCAGGCGGCCAGCGGGACGACCGCGACGGCGAGCAGCGCGGACTGGGCGAGCAGGAGGCAGACCGGCGAGGGCCACACCCGGTACAGCGGGGCGAGGACCGCGACCAGCGGGTGGAAGTGGTCCCCGAGCAGGTTGAAGCCCTCGCCCCGCAAGGGCACCACGGGCGCGCGGAAGTGGGCGTACGCACGAACGGCCTGCTCGAAGATACCGAGGTCGTAGCCGGTGGTGCGCAGGAGCAGGTGGCGCCGTACCGCCACGGTGCCGTAGAGGACGAACAGCACCGCCGCCCATCCCCACGGCAGGAGTGCGGCGGAACGGCCGGCGAGCCGGGCGGCGGAAGTCGGGGTCGTCTTCGGCTGCGCACACGGAACCACCGCATTGCCAGGAAATGTCCGCATACATCGGCATGCTAGAGGGCGGGAGAGGCGCTCCCGCCCGCATGACGGGTGCTCTCCTCCGTGTGGCGGTCCGCGGCACGACGACCGTGTGATGCTGCGGCCGCCCCGGTCCCGGGCGACGGGCCGGGGCGGCGGCGCCCGCAGGAGGACAGCCGCAGGACGGGTGCCGGCGGACTTACGGCGCCAACGCGCCGAACAGGAGACCGAGGAACGCCCCCGAGATCATGAACGGCCCGAACGGGATCGCCGTACCGCGCCCCGCCTTGCGCAGCGCCACCAGACCGAGCCCGTACACCGCGCCCAGCACGAATCCGGCGAAGGCCCCGGCGAACAGCACCGGCCAGCCGTACCAACCCAGGGCGACGCCGAGCGCGAGCGCGAGCTTCACATCGCCGAACCCGATGCCGTTCGGGTTGACCACGAACAGCACGACGTAGGCGCCGCCCAGGACCAAGCCGCCCATCAGCGCCGTCCAGAAGGACCCTGCGGCACCGGGCACCAGGGCAGCCCCACCGAGGAGGACGGCGGCCGCGCCGGCCAGCGGCAGTGTGAGACGGTCCGGCAACCGGTGCACGTTGCGGTCGACGAGCGCCAGGAGCAGGGCGACCGGCGTGAGCGCGACCCACACGGCCAGCTCCGGCCGCGGCCCGACGGCTGCCGCGAACGCCGCGCAGACGAGGGCGGTGAGGGCGGGGACGACGGGGGAAGGCCGGTAGGGGACGGGCCTCCTCGCGACCCCGCCGGACCGAACGCCCCCGCCGTCCCCCGGGTGGCCGCGCTCCGCCGGCCCCCCAGCGGAAACGGGCGCGGCGAGCACGTGCACCGCGCAGCCCGCACACCGGGCGCGGCCCAGCCAACCGCGCGCAGGACCGGTGATCGGATGCCCGGCGGGACACGTATCACGCCACGGCTCGTCCGGCTCGACGGACAACCGGTACGCGGCGCGCGGCAGCAGCGCCCCGGCGGCGAGGCCCCACACGACGGCGACGGCGATCAGCATGGCGTACACGTCCTCCACGGCGACGTCCCGGAAAACTGCCGTCACAGTGTCACGCCGCATCGCGAACAGCACCAGGGTGACGGCTGCCGGGCAGCACTCGGGAGTCACCCGTCCCTCCTTGCCCTTCCCCGTTCTTCCCGTCCGTCCTTCCGGCCGTCGGCACCGGGGATGTTCGCTCCACGGAACCACTTCCCCGGAGCTCGACCAGGCACGGTGCGGCGGACACGGCGGTGATCTCGCAGGGAGCCGCACCGATTGCGTGGGCGGCGTTACGGCCCCGTCCCACCGGCCCTCCACTCCCCATGCGGCACCGGCAGTACGGTCTACTCCCATGGGTAGATGGCGTGACGGCACAGGCGTGCTGACGGTCCCGGGCCGCGGCACCGCGGTGGACTTGCTGATAGCGGCGTCGTACCGGGCGCGGACCCGAGGACTCCTGGGCCGCGACGGCATCGACGGTGCGATCATGCTGACCCCGTGCAACAGCGTGCACACCTTCGGGATGCGCTTCGCGATCGATGTGGCCCACCTGGACAAGCTGTTGCGGGTCATCGACGTGACGACGATGAGGCCGGGACGGCTCGGCATGGTGCGCCTGAGGAGCCGTCACGTCCTGGAGGCCGAAGCGGGGGCCATGGCGTCGTGGGGGGTCCGTCCCGGCGTGCGGCTCTCGGTGAAGCACGAGCACTAGCAGGGATGGGCCAACGGCCGAGCAGAGATCGGGGCCGGCGCCGCCGAACGGAGCACCGGGCAGACGTGCGGCAGCAGGACCAGCACGTCGGCCCCGGCCGCATCGGCACCCCACGCACCTCACCGCAGGCACCGCGGGCGCGCCCCCCTGCGCGCCCCGCGGAACGCCGCCTCTCAGGGCGGCCCCGAGCCGAGCAACGTGAACGCCCCGTACACGCCGGAAACCACGGCGAGGGCCCCCGTGACCGGCACCACCGACCGCAGTGGCAGCCGGGCCAGCGCCGCCGCGGCGGGTAGCAGCAGCGGGAAGGCCGGCATGATCAGGCGCGGACGGGAGCCGAAGTACGCCGCTCCGATCAGCGAGATGACGACGATCCCGATCGTGTACACCAACACGGGCAGGGGCTGGTGCTGCTGCACACAGAGCCACACCACCCAGAACAACAAACCGAGCGCGGCGACCAGTCCGACCCCCGCGAGCGGACTGCCGCCGGTCAGCTGTCCCCAGGTGAACAGGGCCAGCGCGACACCCCCGTCGACCCTGTTGCCCCAGGCCGCCTGGACGTCGAAGTACGCGGTGACACTCCCTTCGCGCACGGCGACGAAACAGACGTACCCCACCCATCCGAGCGGCGCGAGCAGCACCCCCGCGACCGTGCGCCACCGCAGGCTCGCCCAGCCACCGCGGACGACCCCCGCCACCGCCGTGACGCACAGGGCCGCGACGAGCGCGGCGGCCGACGGCCTGGTCAGCCCGGCGAGGGCACACAGCGACCCGGCCGCGATCCAGCGTCCGGTCAGCACCGCGTACAGCGACCAGGCGGCCAGCGCGGTGAACAGCGACTCGGTATAGGCCATCGACTGCACGAACGCGGTCGGATACACCCCCCACAACACCGCGAGCAGCACGCCCACCCGCTGGCCCGCGACCCTCGCACCGACCGCGTGGATCCCCCAGGCGGCCGCGAACGCCGCGATCCACCCCACCGCCAGCCCCGCCGTCGCCGCATCGACGGGCAGGACCCGCGAGACCAGTCGCTCCAGTGCGGGCAACAGCGGGAAGAACGCGAGGTCCGAGTGGACGCTGCCGTCGGGGAGTGTCACGTCGAAGCCGTAGCCGTGCTCGGCGATCCGGACGTACCAGACGGCGTCCCAACGGCGGTCGAGGCGGTGCAGTGCGTCCTTCCCCTGGGCGGCAGCGACCACCGCGAGGACCGCCATGCCGGTCAGCCGGACGGCCGCGTACCCGAGGAGGGCGGGGGCTGCGGCCGGAAGGCCGTGCCGACGGGGGGCAGCGGAACGGCGATCGGGACCCGGGCGGAACATGCGGACGATTATGTCCCGTGGCTCCGGCACGCCCTCCTGGCGTTCCGACACCACCGCGTGCTCCTGCCTCACCAGGCTGGCTCCGCGCGCGGCGGGGCGCGGGTGCACGCACCGGTCGGAACCGCTACCGGCCCCGCGGAGAACACACACCCCGGGTCCGCGCACCACGGGGCCCCAGCTCGCCCCGTCCGTGCGGCCCCCCAGGTCCACCGGTGCCATGGCCCCGAAATACTCGCTCGACGTCGATCAGGTCTTCGCGGATCATCTCTTCGATGACACGAACTGACATGCCGCCCACCTGGGACGAGCGGGCCTCGTTGACCACGTTCCTCGACTACGTACGTGCGACGGCCCTGACGAAGTGCGAAGGCGTCTCGCCGGACGGAGCCCGCGAGGCTCCGCTGCCCGGATCCCCGTTGATGACCCTGTGCGGGCTGATCAGCCATCTGCATTGGGTGGAGTACTACTGGTTCGACGTGGTCCTGCTCGGCCACGAGGACGAGGGGCCGTGGACGGAAGAGGACCCCGACCGCGAGATGCGCATCGCGGTGGACGTCCCGCTGGCGGAACTGATCGCCGCGTACGAGGCACAGAGCGCCCGCTATCGGCAACTGGTTGCCGATACCGACCTGGAGACGGCGGCGAAGCGACCCATCAGGGACGGCAAGCGACCCACCCTGCGGTGGATCATGCTCCACTTGATCGAGGAGACCGCTCGACACAACGGGCACATCGATGCGATTCGGGAACTCGTGGACGGTACGACCGGCGACTGACGGCCGACCGGCCCGTCACCCACGGAGTGGGGTGACCGGAGCACTGCGGACGACAGGCCGGTATGCCGCTCGTCCTCACGGACGAGCCCACCGGCCCTCAGGGACGCACCGCCCACACCACCGCGACTCCGTGCGACAGCCCGTTGCCACGGCACGACCGCGGAGGGCGGCGGGCGGCAGGAGCGCGCGTGACGCCGTGAGGAGGACTCGGCCGTCACGGCGTATCGTCGACGGGAGGCGGGAACCCGAGAGCCGGCCGACCTCGGGGACCGGTCCCGCAGGACGGGCCCGTCAGCTTTGCGGACCGCTGTCCTCGGCCCGCGGGAAGGTCACCTCCACGCGACGGTTCTTCTTGCGGCCTTCCTCGGAGTTGTTGTCGGCGATCGGGAACTGCTCGCCGTAGCCGCGGATCTCGTAGGTGATGCCGTCGTTGGCGAGCTGCTGCGAGAGCACACCGTGCACGGCGTCTGCCCGCTGCTTGGACAAGACGTCGCCGTGCGCCGCCGAACCAAGGTTGTCGGTGAAGCCGAAGACCCGGACCCTCTTGGCTCCCTGCCGCCTGATCTCCGCTGCGATCTCACCGATGCGCGCATTGGCGGCGCCGGACAGCTTGGCGCTGTCCTTGGCGAAGAGCACCTCGGCCTGGAGCGCGAACTTCATTTTGGAACTGGTCTCTTCACGCCGCTCCTCGCCTCCTTCGGACTCCACGACGGAGACGATGTCGAGAACCTTGGCGGGCGCCAGGGTCGCTCCGTCCCGCAGCTTGAGTCCTGAGGCGCTCCCATCGACCTCCGGTGGTGGCGCCGTGGACTCGATGCCAGGCGGAGTGGACGGATCGTCGGCGCGTGCGTCCCCCGGGACGACGAACTGCACTCCGAGGATGAGCACGGCAGCGGTGAGGACCGCTGCCGCGTAGCGAGGCACGGCGGCCGTACTGGTGTGGACCGTGGTGCCGGCCATCAGGAGATCTCAATCGTCGCGGTGGGCATCAGGGGGATCTGGATGTCGACCTGCGTCGTCTTGTCGGGCGGAGACGGGAACTGTGCGAAGAACTCCACCTCAGAACCAGAGTTCACACCTGTGATGCCTGTTGTAGTGAGCGGAAAACCATCTGTGTCACGAAGCACGTAGTAGCGCTTCTTCTCGGTCTTGTCGACCAGCGTGGTTCCCGCGAGCGAGCGTCCGGTGCGCCTGACGTTGTTCTCCTGGCCATTCCATTCAACGGGAGCGTAGGCCTTCTTCCCCGACGTGTTCTTGAGCGTCCCTGTTACAGTGAGGAAGCCGCCGGGGTCGCGGGTAGCGCCACGAATGATGAACTGAAATCCGTTGTTGCCGTTGATTGTCGCCAAGGTTTTTCCAGCATCCGGCACGACGTTCCCCTCGCCCGCATCGTTGGGCTTCGGGTCGTCCTTCTTGGCGGGTGCAGATTCGCCGGCCTTCTCCTTCGCCGACCCGGTGTCTCCACCACCGCAGGCGGTGAGCGACAGGCTCAGCACTGTCGTGACGAGGGCGACGGCCAGCCTGCACGTCGCCGCTCCGTAGCGGATGCTCATGTGTTTCATTCCCTCTATGTTCATTCGCGGTCAGTTCTCGGCCAGCCGGACCTTGAAGAGTTCCGACATGTCTGGAAGGTCACCGTCGCCGACCTCCCAGACGATCCGGTCACACCGGAGCGTTGGCTTGGGGACCGACTCGTAGCGACACCGGGATTGAACTTCTGCCGCCGCCTCGGCTTCGGCCTTCCTCGCCTCGGTCCCTGGCAGGACGGTGTCACCCACAGACCTCTGAGACCTCACCTGAACACTGAAGATCCAACGGCTGCCATCGGGTCCGGCGCACCCTTGCAACTCAGCGTTGTTCTGCCGAGCCATGGGCCCAGCCGCACTGCAACCAGCCCAGGTTCCGACCGCGCCCCGATTGAAGGTCGCCTCGAGAAATACCGGATCGGCGTTGGCAAGTAGCAGCGGCTCGAACACGTCTCTGGACTCTTTGGCCGCTGCCAGAGCAGCAGCATCGGCCGCTGTTTGAGCGCCGTTGCGCAGGGCGCCGGCTTGGCCGACCACGAAAAACGCAAGCGCGAGAAAGAGCAGGCCCGCTACCACCGTGACGTAGATGGGAGCGGCCTGCCCTTTCTCACCAAGGGTGCGAGGCGTCAGCCGCCGAGGATCTCGCCGACCTTCGTTGTCAGCCCGTTCGCGATGGTCTCCGCCACACCCGAACCCACCAACGCCGCAATGATCAGGGCGACCAGGACGATCACACCCACGTACTCGACCGCGCCCTGCCCCTTGTCGCCCCGGCGCCGGAGCGCCTCGACCGTCGTCTTCGCCCAGCTGCCGACGTAAGCGGGGGCGGTGACGGTGGCCTTCAGAGTGCTGTTCGACATGGCGTTCCCCTTCAAGTCCGGCCGGCCGGGTGGCGGCCGGCTCGTACGGGTCCTCGGTGTCACGCACGCCTCCGGCTGCTGCGCGGCCGGTTCCGCTGGTGACGTCGGAAACGTACGGCCGCACCGCACCGGTCGGCATGGGCCTCAGGGCCCAATCAGGGGCCCATTCCCCTGACTGGGCCCTTTCGTGCGCGGCATCCCGGACGTAGTCAGCCATGGTGTGCCACCCTCCCCCGTGCCACGCCGTGCCAGAGCGCGATGGCTTCGCCCCGGCTACCGGCGCCGAGCTTGGCGAAAATGCGGTTGATGTGGTTCTTCACGGTCTTCTGGCTGATGAAGCAGGTGGCGGCGATCTGCTGGTTGGTCATGCCGGAGGCGATCAGCTCCATCACTTCCACCTCCCGCTGACTCAACTCGGCCAGCAGCCCTGCGGCCCCCGGGTTGGCCGACCCCATAGATGAATGTGCCACATTCGCTTGCGAAAGCGAAGGGTTACGCTTGGATCGGCGTGGCGGTCCAGCTGCATGAACTAAGGGAATTTGAGGGCTTGATGACGGCACGGAGGAAGCTTCACCAGGCCTATCGTGTGCGGTTGCAGATGCTGTGGACTGGTGTGCGGGGTGGGTCGTCACGGTCCCGGGGCACTCGGGCAGTGACCACTCCGCCCGTTCTCCGTCGGACGGCCACAGCCCTGTTCCGGCCGGCCGGGTGTCCACCGGCCCGTACACGGCTCCGTTCCGCACGCCGGCCAGCAGCACACTGGACGCCGAGCTCGTGAACGAGGCACGGCCCTGGGTGATGTCCCTTACGGCTGATACCAGTTGGTCCACGGTGAACTCACCGTGGACCAGGTACCCGCCCGCGCCGCGCCGCAGGGCCTCATGGACGATCTCGCTCTCGCTGCTGTACGTCGTCATGAGCACCGGCGCGAGCCGGACGAGGTGGGGCAGCGCGGAGATGCCGTCCACCCCGGGCATCCGCACGTCGAGCAGGACGACGTCCGGCCGGTGTCGGAGGGCCGCCTCGTACGCCTGTCGTCCGTCCGCCGCCTCCGCCACGACGTGGATGTCCCGGTGGCTCTGGAGCAGCGCGGTCAGGCCGGCGCGTACGACGGGGTTGTCGTCGGCGACCACGACGCGCACGGTCGGAGCGGCAGCCGTGGGTGCGGGGAAACCGGGAAGGTCGGGGACGGTGGTCGCCGCGGACCCCCTCGGAGTCGGGAGCGGCGTCTCGGCGGAGCGGTCCGAGCTGAGTGGTGCGGCGCGGGAGGACGTGTACGGGGGCACCCCGGGGCGCTGGGCCCGGTGGCGCCCAAAGGTACGCGCGATGTCGTCCGGCATGGTGGCGGCCTCCTCTCGGAGTCGGTCGGGGAGGGATGACGGGTCGAGGGGTCCGGGGTCGGTCGGGAACTTGGCGGTGCGGCGGGTGGGGCGGGTTTTGCTCCCTTCAGGTCGGGTTCTGCCGCCCATCAGGTCAGCAGCGGTGCGGTCTGCGGTTCTACGGGCGACTGCGGTTCTACGGGCGACTGCAGCCCCGACGACGGCGCTTTCCCTGGCGGTTGCGGCGCGACGGCCGAGAGCGGGAGTTCCAGACGGACTTCCGTGCCGCACGAGGCTCGTCCCCGCCCGATCCGGATGCGGGCGCCGATCGACGCGGCGCGTTCGACCATGCCCACGAGTCCGAAGTGCCCCGTCTGTCGCAAGCCGTCCAGGGTGAGGCCCGGCGGCAAGCCCTTGCCGTCGTCGTACACGCTGATGCGCAGGACGTCCCCCACGACGCCCGCGGAGACGTCGAGGTGCGCGGGTTGGGCGTGGCGTTGTGCGTTCTCCATGGCCTCCGAGGCAATCGTCAGCGCCTGACGGCCCACGACGTGCGGCACGGCGGGCACCGGTAGCTCACCCAGCCGCCGGAACCTGGCCGCGACCCCGCTACGGTGTGCGAAGTCCACTGTTCGCGCTCGGAGTTCGCCCAGCACATCCACTCCCCCGTCGAGCCCGGCGTCCCGTCTCAGGTCCGAGAGCATCTCCCGCGACTCGGCGGCGGCCCGGCGTGCCGAGCGGGCCACGAGCTCCGCCTGGTGCTTGAGGGTGGACGCATCCATACGGTCGGCCGAGCCCGCGAGGCCTTCGGCGGCCAGCGCCAGTCCGTGCAGCGTTTTCGCGACGGAGTCGTGCATCTCGCGTGCCAGACGGGCCCGTTCCTCCAGGACGGCTTCGTTGACGGCGAGGCGGGCCCGGACGTCGGTGAGGGCCTGGGTCGCGGTGCCGAACCCGAGCATGAGGTTGCGCAGGGTGCTGCCGACGGCGCCCGCTATCACGCACAGCCCGGGCAGGAGCAGATCGCTCAGGCACGCGTTCACCTGAGGGTTGACGACGTAGGCTCCCCCGATGATGAGTGACTGGAGCACGGCGAACGCCGCCGCACCGCGCCAGCTGTAGACCAGTCCGGCGAGCAGCGGCGTGCAGAGCGTGACGTAGGCCAGGATCGATTCGGGCGTGGCGACCGCCAGCAGCAGTGCGCCGAAGAAGGAGTCCACCGCGAGCAACGTCGGGTGGCGCAGCAGGACGGGTCCGAAGCGCTCCCAGTCCCGCAGGGGAACGTACGACACCATGAACGTGACGATGACGGCGGCGCCCACGAGCCAGACGCCGGGACCGTTCGCCGTACGGCTCAGGGCGAACGGGGTGGCCAGGACGATCACGGCGATCCGGAACCCGAAGACCTGCCGGCACAGCGCCTGAAGGGCGTTGACCTGGATCGGCAGCGGCGGCACGGGGTGGGGATCGGCGGTCGAAGCGGGCCCGGGGAGCGTACGGCGCGGGGCTTCACCGAGTCCGCCGCGGATCTCACGGTTGCCCGTGCGCCGCCGCAACGGACGTCGGGCACGGGAGAGTCCACGGGTGCGGGCGGGGCGCCTCGCCTCGCCCGGTTCCCTCGGGGCCATGGGGTCACCTCCTGTTCCGGTCGTTCTGCCGGGGTCAGCCGCCGTTGAGGATGGTGGCGAAGTCGACACCGGAGCCGTAGTAGAAGCTCATGACGATGAGGATCATGGTCGCCGGGAGCATGACCATGGTGACGACGAGCGTGGTTTTGGGAACGGCCCTGGCGGCGGAGCGCCGGGCGTTCTGGGCGTCGGTGCGCCGCATGTCGGTCGCGATCTGGATCAGGGTGTCGACGATCGGTGCGCCCAACTCCTCGCCCTGCTGCAGGGCGGTGACGAACATCGACACCTGTTCGGACGAGTTCCGCTTGCGCAGTTGCTCGAAGGCCTCGCGCCGGCTCACGCCCATGTCCATCTGCCGCAGGGTGATCCGGAGTTCGTCCGCCCACGGTCCTTCGTACTTCTCGGCGACCCGCTCCAGTGCCTGCCGGAAGCCGAGGCCCGCGGAAACGACGACGGCGAGGACGTCGAGGAAATCGGGCAGAGTGCGTTCGATGTCGTCGCGGCGGCTGCGAATGGCCGCGCGGATGATGACGTCGGTCCAGACGAGCCCGAAGAGCAGGGCGAGGACGGCGATCACCGGGTTGCCGCGCAGGGCGAGCGAGAGCGCGGCGGCGGCGCCGAGCAGTCCGTAGACGGCGCGGCGTGCTGCGTAGCGGTCGACGGTCATGCCCCCGGGGTTGCCCGCCATGTCGAGGCGGTGGCGCAGCGCGTCGACGCGTTTGGGGCCCATGACGGACAGGACGGTCGGGGCGAACCGCATGCCCAGCCGGTCGATGCCGGAGCCGACGACCGTGGTGCGGGTGGCGCCGACTTCGAGCGCTACGGCGAGGTCCCCGGGGAGTTTGGCGTCGGCCCGGTACATGCGGATGCCGTGGAAGACGCCGTACACCGCGAGCCCGAAGGCGGCTGCGAGCAGAAGTCCCATGGTGTGTTTCCCTGCCTCAGACTCTGATCCGCGACATGCGGCGGATGAGGAAGAAGCCGACGGCGTACATGCCGAAGGCGACGACGACGGCGAGCTGCCCGACGACCGACCCGGTCATCTTGTCCAGCGCACCCGGCCGCATACCGTTGATCATGAGGAGGAAGCTGAGCCCGAGGAGCGGCACGGCGATCGCGGTGACCTTGACCTGGGAGAGCAGGGTCGTGACCTCTCGCCGCGTCTCCTTGCGCTGTTCGAGGGTCTCGGTGAGGTTGCGGAGGGAGGTGACGACCTGGCCGCCGGCCCGGTTGGACAGGACGAGGGTGGTGACGAGGACGACAAGCTCCCTGGAGGGCAGCCGGTCCGCGAGTTCCCCGAGGGCGTCGTCGAGCGTGTGGCCGATGGCGAGGTGGTCGGCCACCCGGAGGAGTTCCTCGCCCGCGGGGTCGTCCAGTTCCTCGGCCGCCATGGCGAGCGCGGTGCGCATGGCGAGGCCGGCCTGGGTGGCGTTGGCGAGGACACGCGTGAACTCGGGGAGCTGGTTGATGAACGCCTCGGTCCGTTGGGCGCGCTGCCAGACGAGGAAGGCGTCGGCGCCCCACAGCCCGATGAGGGCCGCCAGCAGGCCGAAGAACGGGGCGAAGACCGCGCCGACGGTGAAGTAGACGGCGAGGAGCGCGCCGATCACGTAGACGACGTACTCGCCGGGCGTCACGTCGAGTCCGGTTACGGCGATCTTGCGCTCGATGCGCTTGCCGAACCCGGTCCTCCGCAGCCGCCGGTCCACGCTCCGGAAGCGGTGGCGGCGGCCTGCGGGCAGGGCGGGCTGGCCGGTCTGCGACATGCGCGCGAGGAGCGCCTGGTGCTGGGCCCTGCCCGCCGAGTAGACGTGCACGCCGACGACACCGAGGACGCAGGCGAGGAGGCTGACGCCGATCGTCAGGAGCGGGAGGTCATCCACGGGCGGAACCTTCTGGTCGGGGGGTGGGTCGGGGCGTGGTGGTGTGGGCGGATACGGGCTCCTGGACCGCGGGAACTCGTGCGGACCCCGTCGCGCACCGTGCGGCACGCGGAGCCGGCACCGCGGTTGCGGCGGTGCCGAGGCATGCGGGTGTCCGGTCGGTCCCGCCCCTCGCGGGCGCACCTGTCGGCCCGGCGGACCGGCCCGTCCACGGGTGCCCGGTCGTCGCCACCGTCCCCGTCGGCCCGGCGGACCGGCCCGTCCGCAGGACTCGGGCCGCCGCCGTGCGGACCGTCGCCGTCCGCCGTCCCCCGTCCGTCATGCGAACGCCCCGCGCAGGGTCAGCTGCTCCTCGGATGCGGCGACGCCGAAGGCGGGTGGGATCGGTTCGCTCTTCATGTACAGGCGCTCCGCGACCCTGCGTGGCAGCGGCAGGTACTCGAACCTTCCGTGGACCCGACCGTCCGCGGTCATCGGCTGTGCGTTGAACCGGCAGACGGTGACGATCCGGTACTCCTCCCGGCCGTGCGAGTCGAGGATGGCGATCTCCGTGATCCGGCGGGAGCCGTCCGCGTGCCGGGTGAGCTGCACGATCACGTCCACGGCGCTGTTGATCTGGTCCTTGATCGCCACGAAGGGGATCTCGATCTCCGACATCGAGGCCAGGGTCTGCAGACGCATCAGCGCGTCTTCGGCGCTGTTGGCGTGGACGGTGGCGAGCGACCCGTCGTGGCCCGTCGACATGGCCTGGAGCATGTCAAGGGTCTCGCCGCCTCGGACCTCGCCCACGATGATGCGGTCGGGGCGCATGCGCAGGGAGTTGCGCACGAGATCGCGAATGGTGATGCGTCCCTTGCCCTCGACGTTGGCGGGACGACTCTCCAGGGTGATCACGTGACTCTGCTGGAGTTGGAGTTCCGCGGAGTCCTCGATGGTGACGATCCGCTCGCCCTCCGGGATGAGTCCGGACAGCGCGTTGAGGAGCGTGGTCTTCCCCGTGCCGGTGGCACCGGAGACGATCACGTTGAACTTCGACCGCACGAGCCCCGAGAGCAGCATCGTCATGTGGTCGTCGAGCGAACCGAGCTCGATCATCTCGGGAAGGGTGAAGGCACGAGGGAAGCGTCGGATGGTGAGGATCGGACCGCTGAGGGAGAGCGGTGGAATGATCACGTTGACGCGCTCCCCGCTGGGGAGCCGTGCGTCGACCATCGGATTCGCCTCGTCCACACGGCGGTTGACGGTGGAGACGATCCGCTCGATCGTCTGCATGAGCTGCTCGACGGAGCTGAAGCGCATCGGCAGGAGCTCCAGCCGCCCGCGGCGCTCGACGAAGACCTGGTCCGGGCCGTTCACCATGATCTCGCTGATGGAGGCGTCTTCGAGCAGGGGCTCCAGGATGCCGAGCCCGAGGGCTTCGTCGACGACCCGACGGATGAGCTGCGACCGTTCGACCGAGGAGAGGACGGGCCCTTCGCGGCTGATGATGTGGCCGAGGACGCGTTCCAGGCGGGCACGGCGATCGGCCGCCTGGAGCGCGGACATCTCCGCGAGGTCGATCTCCTCAAGGAGTTTGGCCCGGTAGACGCCGACGAGCCGGCTGTCCGAGCCCTGTCCGCCGTGCGGCTCGGGATTGCTGATGCGCGCCCGGAGGCTCATGTGGTGACTCCCTGACAAGTACGGTGTCGTGCGTCGTCGCGTGGTCGTGCGGGGTGGCGGGTCAACCGTCGTCGGTGACGGGCATGGTGGCGGACCGGGTCGCCGTGAAGTCCCCGACACCCGGTACGAGCGACGGGATGGTGACCGTCGCCGTGTAGGTGACCTGGTCGTACCCGCCTCCGGTGATCCTGAGATCCAGCCAGTCGCTCACCGCCGCCCTGGCCGCCTGCGTGGGGTCGCCGTCGCCGATCGAGGCCGTACGCGCCGCGGCCCTGGCTCCCGTGCCCGCCTGTTGCACGCCGTACGCGGCGATCCCGAACTGGACGGCGGCGAGGGCGACGAGCAGCAGGACCGGGAGCCAGCCGAGGTACTCGACGGCGGTCTGCCCCCGGTCCGCCCGGACTCCCCGGGCCCTGCGACGGCCGGTCGGACCGCGCCCGGTCATCAGCGGTCCCCCTCTTCCCGCACCACGCCCGCACGCCCGGGGACGGTCAGCGGGAAGTCGAGGAACCCGGGGTAGAGCACGGGAACGGCCAGATCGAGCTCGGTGCGGTACACGTCCCCGTCCTCGTAGCACCGCGGATCCGCCTGCCAGGCCGCCGGGAGGTTCTTGCGTGCCGCGGCGGCGCAGGCGCCGCCTCCTGCGACCGCGCCGGCCCTCGCACCCTCGTCCGCCGAATTCCCCGCCAGCGAGAACGTGTATCCGACGAGGGCCGCCTCCCAGAGCAGGATCAGCGTCGCCAGGATGAGCGGCACCATCCCGGTGAACTCGACCGCGGTCTGTCCGCGGTCGTCCCGCCAGCTCGTGATGTGCATCGCTTCGACTCGCCTCCCGATCGCGGTGTTTCAGCCCCTGCGCCGAATGCCCAGTGCACCCCGGTCGCCCTTGCCCGTGACGCTCAGACGACCGCCGCGCGACTTCTGCGGTGCATCGGAAGCCTTCACCAGACCGAGCTCCCCCGCCAGACCCCACAGCGCCTGTTTGACGGTGGACTTCGCCTCCAGGTCCTGCATCCGGCCTGCGTCGACCAGCGGTTGGAGCTCCTTGAAGTTGGCGGGGACGACCGTCCGGGAGACACGGGTGGAGGTGATCTTCTCGATCAGCGGCGGCTGGATCTCGGTGGTGCGCACGTAGCGGTTGACGACGGTGACCGTCTCCTCGGCCTTGCGGATCTGCAGGCGGTCCCAGAGACGGACCATCCGCTTGGCGGCACGAACCGCGACCACGTCCGGCGTCGTGACCAGGAGCGTGGTGTCGGCCATTTCGATCGCTGCGGCGTTGGCGCCGTTCAGGTAGCTGCCGCAGTCGACGACGACGGTCTCGTAGCGGCTTCGAAGGGCGCTCAGGATCTGCCGTACGGCCCGGTCGGCGACCTCTTCCCCGCGTTCGCCCTCACCGGGGGCGAGCAGCAGGCCGAGCCCGGTCTCATGCGCGTACACGGCGTCTTGGAGAACACGCGGCGAGAGGTCCTGGATCCCCGCGAGGTCGACGATCGAGCGGCGGAACTGCACGTCCAGGTAGGACGCGACGTCGCCGGACTGGAGGTCGAGGTCGACGAGCGCCGCGCTCGTGCCGGACGCGGCGGCCGCCAGGGCGAGTTGCACGGCGGTGAGTGTGGTGCCCACGCCCCCCTTGGCACCGCTGACCGTGACGACCCTGCCGCCGGGCCCGGTGAAGACATCACCGCCGTGGCCGAGGTGGCGCCGCACACCGGTGGCCCAGGCAGCAGCCGTCTGGACGCGCTGCACGAGCTCCTCGTACGAGAGCGGCAGCCCCACCAGGCCCCGGGCGCCGGAGTCCATGGCGGCCGAGTAGAGGCCGGGGCCGGTGTCTGACGTCACCAGGACGACGCCGACCGCGGGGAAACGGAGTGCCACTTCGCGGATCAACTCGAGTGCCGGGACCGGTCCGATCCGTTCGTGGACGAGGACGACTTCCGGGAGCTCGTGGTAGGACTCCGTGGCCAGCCGTGCCAGGGTGTCGATCAGCGCGGTGGAGTCACCGACCGGCCCGGCGGGCTCCGCTTCCGGGAGCTGGGTGAGCAGGGTGGTGAGGGATCGGGCGGCGTCGGCGTCGCCGACGGCCGGGAGGATTCTGGTCGTCATCCGGCCTCACTTGTCCCCTTCGAGGGTGTAGGTGCCCTCTCCCGGGCGGATCGGGGTCGAACCCCCGGCGGCGAGGAGGGCGAGCCGCACGTTCACCGCGAACGACTCGGCGTACGCGACGCGCTGGGCGTCCTTGGTCTTCAGCGCGAAGGTGATCGGGACGGCCTCGCGGAGGCTGCCCCGCCTGTCGTTCTCCTTGGGATCGAGCGCCGTGAGCCGGCCGACGTCGATCACTCTGGCGTTGGGGACGATGACGCGGGACTGGGCCTTGGATCCGTCGTTCTCGCCCTTGAAGGTGGCGTAGATGTTGACGGAGTCACCGGCTCTGATCTTTCCCGCCACGCCGGTGGCGGCATCGATCATGATGGCGATCTCCTGCTCGTCCCGTTCGAGCACCGGCCGTTCGACGAACATGTCGTCCTGGAGCAGTGAGCCCTTCTTGAGCCGGGTGACGGCCACCTTGCCCTCGACGACCCCCACGTCGGTGACCGCATTCGCGGACAGCCAGCGTTTGGGCATCCTGATCTTCTCGAACTGCGCGGGCCGCAGCGGCTGGTAGGGCGCGACGTTCTCCTTCACCCGGTAGGCGTCGACCTCGGGACCGACCTTGGAATTCACGTCGCTGATCACCGAGAGCACCCCGACGAACGCCGCGACGGCGCACAGGACCGAGACGAGCAGGAGGATGATGCCGCGGCGCTGGCGTGAATTCATGGGCGGGACGACCTCGTTGGGAGACGTTGGCTGGCGGGCGGTCGGGGGAGCGGTGCGGTACGCGGAAGGCCGGATCCGGCGCCGTTCGGGTGCGCACCGCCCGGCGCCGCATCATGACCCGTGGTTCATGGGCGTTCCGTGGTGCCGGACGCCCTCGACGCGTGTGCGGTCGTCGACGGGTACGAGCGTCGCGGAGCAGAAGCCGCAGCGGTCACCGATGAGCTCGATACCGCACCAGGTGCACACCTCCCGGCGCACGGACGACACGAGTTGGTACAGGACGGAAACGTCCGGGATGAACGCGGCGAATTCGATCAGCCGGTGGGTGCCCCACCACCGCGGGGAATCGGCGGGCAGCGCGGCCTCCTGCATTCCCTCGACCCGCCATGCCGGGGCGAGGGAGGAATTCACCCATTCGGACTGCAGCTGGCCTCTGGCCACGAGGAGTTGGGTTCCGAACTCGGGGCCGGGGAGGCCCCCGGTCCCGACCTTGACCAGGTGCGGACGGGGATGGGCCAGCACCGCGAACTGCGAACCGGGCACCCATGACTTGGCGTGCGACGTGAGACTCACGGGAACCCGGTCGAGCTTGGTCACGGAGGTGAGCTGGGCGCCGACGTAGACGTAGTGGGAGAGTAACCGGGCGGCCGAGGCGACGACGCCGGCACTGTAGTGACAGATGGACAACTGCCGTAACTGGCGTACCAGGACGGCCACGCCGAGTGGTGGAAGATCCAGCTTGAGCAGGGCGATGCGGCCGCATTCCAGCACCGAGCGCACGGTGTGGAGCCTGCGCTCGTGGGCCGCCGGGAGGGATGCGGGGTAGACGGCGATCACATGACCGTGCCGCTCGACCAGGACCTGCATGTCGGAGAGCGCCGCGTCCAGTGACTGCACGTCCGGCGGAGGGAGCAGCGCCGCGGTGGGCGTCTGCCGGTCGGTCGGCGGCAGCACCAGGTCGGCGCTGGTCACGGCTATGGCGGTCGGCACGCTGGTTCCCCGTTCAGCTCCGGCCGCCGACGCACCGGCGACCGCAGATATCCCTCACTGTCCGTGCTCCTCCTGTGTCAGCACTTTATCCACGTCCCCCGAGGCAGAGAACAGCTTTCGGGGTCCAGCACACCAACGGACACGCAATGCTCACGACCTAAACCGGACGAAGCTTCCATGAGTTAACTCCCGTATCAGCGGTGAATTCCTGGAATCGTTCCCTCCCCGGTATCCGGCCACTCCTTCACCGCACTTCAGGGCGAGTGCCGCGCCCTGGGCGCCCGTCACGTCCGCGTGCGGGACACCCGTGTGCCTGCCGTCCGCGCACCCGGTTCAGGACGCGCCCGGTCCGAAGCGACCGCATCCGGCGCACTGGAGGTGGACCCGACGGCGGCGGCAGCCGCAGGACTTGACAACCTGATTGGTCTGGACCAGCTTGTACGCCCAGCGGTGGCCACCGTTCGAGCACTCCGTGCATCCCCCACTCACCACCCCATCCCCACCGGAGGCAGCAAGT
This sequence comes from Streptomyces sp. NPDC059169, assembly GCF_042755225.1. NCBI lineage: Bacteria > Bacillati > Actinomycetota > Actinomycetes > Kitasatosporales > Streptomycetaceae > Streptomyces > Streptomyces sp. NPDC059169. The sequence goes on from NZ_JBHZCF010000001.1 coordinate 364,130, forward strand.
GGACCGCACCTCAGGCGTACGCAGATGGCTCCGCGGGGCCCTGGCAATGGCCGTCGGCGCCGGCCTCGGCATCGCGGGCGGTGCCGGCACCGCGCGGGCCGCCGACGTGAACGTGGCGAAGAACACCGGTTTCGAGTCGGGACTCACCGGCTGGACCTGTTCCGGCGGGTCCGGGACGACCGTGTCGTCACCCGTACACGGCGGCACCGCGGCACTCATGGCCGTACCCGCCGGACAGGACAACGCAAGGTGCGGGCAGACCGTCGCCGTCAAGCCGGGTTCGACGTACCGGCTGAGTGCCTGGGTGCAGGGCTCGTACGTGTACCTCGGGGCCAGCGGGACCGGTACGACCGACGTCTCGACCTGGTCGCCCGGGGCGCCCGGGTGGTCGCAGCTGCACACCACCTTCACGACGGGCCCGAGTACGACTTCCGTGACGGTCTACACCCACGGCTGGTACGGGCAGGGCCCGTACCACGTCGACGACGTCGCGGTGCTCGGGCCGGACGGAGGTGGCGGCACCGACCCCGACCCCGCGATGCCACCGGTTCCGGCGGGTCTGACGTCCGGTGTGGTCACCTCGTCGTCGGTGGCGTTGAGCTGGACCGGGTCCGCCGGTGCGACCGGGTACCACGTGTATCGCGACGGCACCAGGGTGCAGGCGGTGTCGGGCACCTCGGCGACCGTCACGGGGCTCGCCGCGGCGACCTCGTACCGGTTCCAGGTCTCCGCGACCAACGCGGCGGGCGAGTCCGCGAAGTCGACGCCATTGACGGTCACGACGGCCTCGGGCGGCACCCCGGGGAACCCCGCGGTGCCGAAGCACGCGCTGACCGGCTACTGGCAGAACTTCGACAACGGCGCGACCGTGCAGAAGCTGCGCGACGTCCCGTCGCAGTACGACATCATCGCGGTGTCGTTCGCGGACGCGACCGCCACACCCGGCGGCATCGGGTTCACCCTCGACCCGGCCGTCGGCTACGGCTCGGTGGAGGAGTTCACGAACGACATCAGCGCCAAGAAGAGCGCCGGGAAGTCAGTCGTCCTCTCGGTCGGCGGCGAGCGCGGCAACGTCACGATCAACAGCGACGCCTCGGCCACCGCCTTCGCCGACAGTGCGTACGCCCTGATGCGGAGCTACGGTTTCAGCGGTGTCGACGTGGACCTGGAGCACGGCATCAACGCCACCTACCTGACGAAGGCCCTGCGGCAGCTCGCCCAGAAGGCGGGCCCCGGACTCGTGCTGACGATGGCTCCGCAGACCATCGACATGCAGTCCACGTCGACCGCGTACTTCAGGACGGCCCTCAACGTGAAGGACATCCTCACGGTCGTCAACATGCAGTACTACAACAGCGGTTCGATGAACGGCTGCGACGGCAAGGTGTACGCCCAGGGTTCCGTGGACTTCCTCACCGCACTGGCGTGCATCCAGCTGGAAGGCGGTCTCGAACCGTCCCAGGTGGGGCTGGGCGTGCCCGCGTCACCGCGGGGAGCGGGCAGCGGCTACGTCGACCCGCAGGTCGTCAGGAACGCGTTGGACTGCCTGGCCCGCGGCACCGGCTGCGGCTCGTTCAAGCCCGCGCGGACGTACCCCGGGCTCCGCGGTGCGATGACCTGGTCGACGAACTGGGACGCGACGGCCGGCAACGCCTGGTCCAGCGCGGTCGGCCCGCACGTGCACGCGCTCCCCTAGCCCTGGCACGGCCCTTCGACCCGTGCGGCGGCGCGGTCCTGCGGTGCGGCGGCGTCGACGCTCAGCGGTAGGTCAGGTAGTAGTGGACCACGGGAGCGATCTCCTCCAACCACTCCTTGAGCACGGCCTTGCGGCGGGCGACGACCCGGGTTTCGTAGAGCATCCCGCCGGGATGGGCGACCGCCACCATCAGCACGGTCCCGTAGGGGGCCGGGGCGAAGTGGACGGTCGAGACGGCGGACCACGGGAGGTCCAGGGTGTGGCCGTCGGCTTCCAGGGACACTCCGCGGGCGTCGACGACCACGGAGTTGGCGGGGTCGTGCGCGACGAACTCGGGGTCGTCGGGATGGGGTGGTTCCTGCGGTGCGGGGTACCTGTACGGGGGCACAGGACCGCCGTACGGCTGCGGCGGCCCGAACGGGGGCGCGCCCGGCCCGTACGCCTGATGCGGTCCGCCGTACGGCGGCTGCCCCGGGAGGGGTATCGGTGGGCCGAAACCGGGGGGCGGCGCCGCCCCCCGGCTCTGCTGGTCGGGGGAGCCGCCGTGGGTCATGCACGCCAGTATGACGGCCCGTCCGCGGCTACCAGGTCGCCACCGTCGGTCCGTCCTTGGCTCCGAAGCCGACGTCCACCGTTCCGTGGTCGTCGTACACCTCGCGGCGCCAGGCCGCGAACGCCTTGGCGATACGGGTGACGTCCGCGTCCTCGGTGCCCTGGGCGACGTCGATCCGGGCTTCGCCCGCGGAACCGGACGTGCGCATCCGGACGCGTTCGACGTGGGCGGGCAGGTCGTCGTCGAACGGATCGGCAGGCCCTGCGAGGTGGGCGATGAAGTCACGCCGGAGGTCGTACCACCCTGGCGGGCAACCCTCGTCGGTCGTCTCGTCCGTTCCGGTGCCCGGCGAGGTCTCGTCCGTCGTCTCGTCCAGGCCGGTGGAGGCGTCGTCCGTGGTCGCGTCCGTTCCGTCGTCGGGGGAGGTCTCGTCCGTCGTCTCGTCCGTCCCCGTGTTCGTGCCCGTGGAATCTTCCTCGCTGGTCTCGTCCGGCAGTTCGCCCGTGTCCTCGTCGGTGGGCGGCTCCGGCGTCCCGGAACACGGCTTCGCGGACGGCGGCGGCGGAGCGGCCGCCACTTCCTCCTGGCCGCAGGACGCCAGGGCGGCACAGGCGGCAACGGTCAACGCTGCGGTGACGGTCCGTCGTACGACTCCATCGATTCTCAATGGGTCCCCCTTTTGATCGGATACCCATCATTACAGGCCACTTCAGTGAGCACATACGATCACACAGCAGGACATCCCTCCGGAAAGCCAAGGGGACGGTTCCCTGCGCCGACGCCGTGTCGCGGGGACAACCACCGACGGGCGGCTGTACTTTCACAAACCACCCGGTTATTGACGCCTCGTCAGACAGGTGGCCGGCGCACTCTCTTGACCGGGCCATGCCATGCCTTCACCATGTGCCCGACAACCGGCACCACATGCACGTCGCACTGAGCCACCCCCACGACTCCCCACCCAGGAGACTTCATGCGACTTCGCATAAGAGGCAGTAGCAGAAGGTCCGCCGGCCGGTCCGCGTCCTTCGCCGCACTCCTCGCCGTGGCCCTCGCCGTCCCGATCACGGCTACGGCTTCCCCCGCCCCGCAGCCGACGAACGCCACGGCCTCCACCACGCACGACGAACAGGTCCGGCAGTACCACGTCCACGGGCCGTCCACGGCCGCCGAACGCAGTGCCGTCGCGGCGACCGGCGTTTCGATCGACGAAGCGGACGAACACTCCCTGGTCGTCAGCGCCACCCCGGCACAGGCCGAGCAGCTGCGCGGGATCGGCCACTCGCTCACCCTTCTGCCCGCCCCACCGGCGCGCAGGGCGGCAGGTGCGGCCGACACGGCGTTCGACTTCCCGCCCGCGGACGCGAAGTACCACAACTACGCCGAGGCGAACACGGAGATCGACCAGCGCATCGCCGCGCACCCCGAGATCATGAGCAAGCAAGTGATCGGGAAGTCCTACGAAGGCCGGGACATCGTCGCGGTCAAGGTCAGCGACAACGTCGCCACCGACGAGAACGAGCCCGAGGTCCTGTTCACCCACCACCAGCACGCCCGCGAGCACCTCACCGTCGAGATGGCCCTCTATCTGCTGCGGGAGCTCGGCGACGGCTACGGGAAGGACTCCCGGATCACCGACGCCGTCAACGGCCGGGAAATCTGGATCATCCCGGACCTCAACCCGGACGGCGGCGAGTACGACATCGCCACCGGCCGCTACCGCAGCTGGCGCAAGAACCGGCAGCCCAACTCCGGTTCCCGTTACGGCACGGACCTCAACCGCAACTGGAACTACAAGTGGGGCTGCTGCGGCGGCTCCTCGGGCTACACCGGATCCGAGACCTACCGCGGCACGTCGCCCGAGTCGGCTCCCGAAGTGAAGGTCGTCGCCGACTTCGTGCGCTCCCGGGTCGTGGGCGGGAAGCAGCAGATCACGGCCGGCATCGACTTCCACACCTACAGCGAGCTGGTCCTCTGGCCGTTCGGCTACACCACCGCGAACACCGCGCCCGGCATGACCCAGGACGACCGGGACGCCTTCGCAACCGTCGGCCAGAAGATGGCCGCGAGCAACGGCTACACGCCCGAGCAGTCCAGCGACCTCTACATCACCGACGGGTCGATCGACGACTGGCTGTGGGGCAACCAGAGGATCTTCGCCTACACCTTCGAGATGTACCCGACCGGTTTCGGGGGCGGCGGCTTCTACCCGCCGGACGAGGTCATCGAGCGAGAGACCAGCCGCAACCGCGACGCGGTGCTCCAGTTGCTGGAGAACGCGGACTGCATGTACCGGTCGATCGGCAAGCAGCAGCAGTACTGCACGAACTGATCGGGCCGTGCCGTGGCGCCGGGCCTCCCGGTGCCACGGCACCGCCGTGTCGCGACGGGGGGTGCTGCGGTTCCGTCCCGTACCGGACGGGTCCGGTCGTGGCCCACCCGGGTCGTGGCCGGTCGCCGGGACGGCGTGCGGCCTGCCTCGTGCCCCGCGCGGCCGCACCGGCAGACTGCCGGCCCGGACGCCCCCGGGCTCCGGGGTCCCGCAGCTCTGGCGGCAGCACCGGCGGCAGCAGGACGGGGAGGGCGGGTGCCGGGACGGCGGCGTCAGGGCAGGACGGCCGGAGAAGCCGCCGCGGGCCCGGCGGTGCCGATGGGACGCGGACCGCTCCCGGGCCCCTCGCCCGGACCGGCCCCGGCCCCCGCTCTCCCCGGGGCTGCGTCCATGTCGCCGTCCGCCCCCGAGTACTCCTTCGTGATCGTCCCCGCCGTGCGCCGCACCAGTGGTAGGAGGGTCAGCAGTTCCTCAGCGGTGGCGACGACGTTGGGCGCCGAGACCGACAGGGCGGCGACGACCCTCCCGTCCGCGCCGTGGACGGGGGCCGCGACGCAGTTGATGAACTCCTCGTGACCGCCGAAGTCGGCCGCCCAGCCCTGCCGGTGCACGGTCGCCAACTCCTCGAGGAACGTGGCGGCGTCCGGGGTCGAGTGAGGCGTGTACATGGGGTAGTCCAGGCGTTCTGCGAGGGCGCGGCGTTCCGGTTCCGGCAGGTCGGCGAGGAGGATCTTCGCGACGGCACTGACGGTGACGGCGACGGGCTCACCGATGCGCGAGTACATCCGCACGGGGTCACGACCGTCCACCTTGTCGATGTGGAGGACCTCCTGCTCCTCGTGGACGGCGAGGTGGACCGTGTGCCCGCACTCCTCGTTGAGGGCGACGAGGTGGGGATGGGCGATCTCGCGGACGTCGAGCTTCTCGACGGCCTGCTGCGCCAGGGCGAAGAGTCGGATCCCGAGGCGGTAGCGCTGGTCCGGCTGGCGGTACACGAGACCGTGTGCGTGCAGCGTGCGGAGGAGGCGCAACGCCGTGGACTTGTGGACGTCCAGCCGCTCGGCGACCTGCCCGAGGTCTGCGGGTCCCTGTGCCAGCAGCGGCAGGATGCTGAGCGCGCGGTCGACGGTCTGGCTCATGACGTACGTACCTCCTCCGTGGCCTGCGCGGCTGCCGTCCAGCCGGGGCCGAGGTGAAGTGTCCCTCCCGGGCGGTCCACAACGGCGGACGACGGGGGCGTGCCGCGGCGACAGAGTGGCGGACCGCGGGCGGACCGGTGCCGTCGAGGGGCGGTGCGCGCACGGCGGCCGGAGCGGTGGCGTCCGGCCGCGGGCGGGGGTGCGGCGGCGTCCGGCGCCCGCGAGGGGGAAGCCCCGGTCCGCGGCCCTTCGCCGGGGACCGGGGCTTCCCGGTGTGTTCGTCGCCCGCGCCCGCGTCACCGGGGCTTCGGCAGGGTGCACCCCTCACGTTCCAGGTCGATCTTGTTGCCGGTGCCGACGCAGGGAACGATGATGTAGGTCTGCTCGGCGTAGTTGATGCCCTTGCGGACGGTCACGTTGCCGTTCTCGTCCACCTCGCAGGGGTTGTTGATCGTGCAGCGACCGCCGTCCTCGTTGCCGGTGTTGTTGACGGCCACGACCTTGCCGGTGGCGGCGTCGACCACCGGCGACCCCGAGGTGCCACCGATGACGTTGCAGCTGGAGGTGTAGCGGACCGAGTCCTTCCAGGTCCACGCGCCTTCCTTGAGCCGGTAGGCGAACCCGTCGATGTTGCAGGTGTAGATCCGCTTCCAGTATCCGGACACCACCTTGATGGCCGTGCCCTGGACCGGGCGGTCCGCGTTCAGCTCCAGGGCCTTGATGCCGTAGCGGCTCTCGATCTGGGCGTAGCTGGTGCTCAGCTCGTAGAGTGAGACGTCGGTGTCGGTCATCGTCGCATAGGCGACCTTGCTCGCCCTGAGCGTGGCGACCCTGCTTCCCGAGGAGTTCAGGAGGCTGAAGGAGCGGCTGGAGGGCTGGTCGACGATCACTTCGCCGGGTCCCGGGAAGCCGCTCTCGAGACAGTGGCCGTTGGAGAGTACGAGTGCGGGGTCGTTCGGCTGCGAGTCGGGCGTGCGCACGACCGAGCCCGAGCAGTTGCTGAGCGCCACGGTCCCGGCGAAGTTGACGGCCTTCGGCTTGACCGCGCCGGAGGCGGGGGCGGCTGCCGTGACGGATCCGACCGCCGCGTCCGCGGGAGCGGAGGTGTCGGCGGGCGCGGCGGCGATCGCGGGCGCGGCTCCCGCTCCGAGGAGCGCGAGCGAAACGAGCGCGCCGACGAGAGGCTTGTTCATGTGGGGGTCCCCTCTTGCGACTTGCGCGGTCCGGAGTGGGTTCCGGACTTGTCATGCGCATTGTCGAGGGGTGTGCTTCAGCCGTTCAAGACGCTCTTTTCGGCCACCGTCACCCCGGGAGCCCCAGGGAGACGCTCGCGCCCCCTGCGCAAGGCCGCCACCCCCACAGCCCCCGCAATCGCAACGAGCACGAACCCGTACGGCGGCGTGTGACCCGAGGGCTGGGTCTCGTACACCAACGCCGCGGAGAGGACCGTCAGCACCCGGACCACCCCGTCGTCCGCCAAGGCGGTCGCGGCCACCACCGCCGTCCCCCACAGCAGGTACCACGGCTGCACCATGGGCGATAGCCCGACCAGCAACAGCAGCGACAGGCCCAGACCGTGCACGGGGTCGAGCCTCGGACGGCCGCGCCAGGGCCGCAGCGAACGCAGGGCGAGGAAGGCGATCGCCACGACCGCGGCGGCGAGGAAGGCGCTCTGCACGGCGCCCTTGACCGCGGCCGGGTCCACACCGACCGACACGCCCAGCAGCCACCCCGCCAACTGCCCGAGGTCGCTGGACGGGGAGAGCGGAGTGTGAATGGTTGCCGCGACGCTCTGCGTCCGCAACCAGCCGAAGCCGGTGCCGCCGAGCACGGACGCGAAGACCGCGACGACGACGGCAACGAGCCACGGGCCGATCATCCCCGTGGCCGCACGCCACCCCGACGATCCCGCGCGCTGCCGGACCACGAGCACTCCGATGAACAACAGGGCGACCGCCGCCGGTGACTTGACCAGCACCGCCAGGGCGACGACGGCGCTGCCGGCCGCCCAGTGGCCGCGCAGCGCCAGGACCACACCCGTCAACGTGAGACCGACCATCAACCCGTCGTTGTGCGCACCGCCCACGACGTGCAGCAGCAGGAGCGGATTGAGCACCGCGAGCCACAGCGCGTGTGACTCGTCGGCCCCCCGGAGCGCCGCGAGTCGTCGTACCGCCCAGGCGATCACGACGAGCGCGGCGACGGCGGTCAGTCGCATCCCGGTCACGGCAGGCACGACGGTCCCGCCGGTGAGCGCCGCCACCGCCTTCGCCAGGAGGAGGAAGACCGGCCCGTACGGCGCGGGAGTGTCCGTCCAGTGGCCGCCCACGCTGGCCGCCGCGTCCGCCCCGATCGAGTCCGCTGTGAGGACGGACGGCCCGTGTGCATAGGCGTCGTGACCGTCGAGGACCATCGCCCCTTGGGCTATGTAGCTGTAGACGTCCGCGCTGTGCAGCGGCGGGGCGAGCAGGAGCGGCGCGGCCCACCAGGCGAGCGTGCCGAGCGTCTCGCGCACACCGACGCCCCCGCCGCGGGCGGTCAGCCTCCCGCGGCACCACCAGGCGAGGACGAGCAGCGTCAGTCCGACGTACGCGAGCACCGCGCCCGCGACGGTCGCCGTGGTACCGCGAGGTACCCACAGCCCCCAGGGGTCACGGGCCGGGAGGGCCCCCGCCACCGTGCCCCCGACGGCGATCGCCAGCGACCCGAACGCCCCCAACCAGCGCGTTCCGGCCGCGCCCTGCATCCACTTGAGCAGTCGGTTCATTCCCACCCGGTTCGCCGGTTCGCACGGATGGCCGAGACTACAGCCCCCGCCGGCACCTCCCCCGAGGCGCTCGCCGCGCGGGAAGGGCGGGCGGGCGGCGCGCACGGATCGCGCCGGCCCTTTCCCTCCCCGTCCTCGCCCTGCACCGCGTGCCCGGCCCGCTCCGCCTCCCCGCCCGGTACCCGTACTCGTACTACTCGGGAGCTACGCCGCAGGACCGCTCCCCAGGGTGACGCCGACCACGGAGCGCGATCCATAGCTTCTCCACCGGGGCTCGCGCCGGACCCCACTGCGGCACGCGCCGGCAGACCGCAGCCCCGACGCGCGCCGGCAGGCCGCACCGGACGCCCGGCGGCCACGCACAACACCACCGTCGGACCGGCACTCCGGTGGTACGGCGCACGACCGAGACCGACCACCGCCGGCCCGACATCCGGCAGCCACGCAACCCGACCGACTCCGGTACGCCCCGACGGGTATCCGGTCAAGGAGAACTTCCATGTCCCTTCGCTCGCGCAGCAGACGCCCGGGCCGCGCCCTCATCGCCTCGCTCGTGGTCGCGTCGGTGGCGCTACCGCTGGCGGGAGCGTCCGGCCCTTCGGCCGTCCCGGCACCCGTTCCACCCGCCCTCGCCCCCCTGAAGGCCGCGACGCCGGCCGCCCTCACCGAGCGCTACGCCGACAACCGGGACGGCATCCGTGCCGCCGAGCACACGGCCGCCGGCCACGGCGACCTACGGCGCGCCGCGGCCCTGCGTGCCATGGCCTCCCCGGCGCGGCAGTTCCTCTCCTTCGACGGCCGCGACGGGGGCCGCACCGCCGAAGTGTTCGGCGACCTCTCCACGGCCGAGCGGATCGCCGTCCTGGTCCCCGGTTCGGACACCGGCCTCGACACCTACGGGCGACTCCGCGCGGGCGCGGCGGCCCTCCACGACGAACTCGGTGCGCGGTCCGCCGTCATCGCCTGGCTGGGATACCGCACACCGCACACGATCGGCCCCGACGTACTGACCCCGGGCCGCGCCGAGGACGCTGCGCCGCTGCTGCGGTCCTTCGTCGCCGAGCTGGCCGCCCTCCGGCCCGGTGCCCGGACGTCACTCGTGTGCCACTCGTACGGCTCGGTGGTGTGCGGGCGGGCCGCCGCCGGGGACGGAGTGGCCGGGGTCGCCGCCATCGTCCTCTACGGCAGCCCCGGCGCCGGGGCCGACGACGTCGCCGCGCTGAACACCACGGCCACGGTCTGGGTGGGCCGCGCGACCGCCGACTGGATCGATGAAGTCCCGCACGGACATGTGCGGCTGCCCTTCGCGGACGTCGGGCTGGGTGCCGACCCGGTCTCCCCGGAGTTCGGCGCCCGCCCGTTCGACGCCGGCGACGGCGGACACAGCGACTACCTCGAGCCCGGGTCCGTACCCCTCCGGAACATCGCCCTGATCGTCGCCGGACGGCTCCCCTCCGAGGCGGACGGAAATGCGTGACCTCGTCCGACGCATCGCCTCCGCGACCCCCCGGGACCGCGACCGCGCCGTCGACGCGCTGCGCGCCCTGGCCATCCTCGGCGTGGTCCTCGGCCACTGGCTGGTGACGGCCCTGGTCGCCGACAGCGGCACCGTCCGCGTCACCAGCCCGCTGCAGCACCTGCCCCGACTCGCCCCGGTGTCCTGGGGGTTCCAGACCCTGGCGGTCTTCTTCCTCGTGGGCGGACACCTCGGCGCACGTGGGTACGCCACCGCCCGCGCCCGAGGGGAGACCTACGGGCGTTGGTTACGGGCCCGCATGACCCGCCTGTTCCGGCCGGTCGGCGCCGTCTTCACCGTATGGGCGACCACGGGGGGCCTGCTACTCGCCTCCGGGGTCGGGCTGGAGACCGTGCACACCCTGCTCACCCTCGTACTGTCGCCGCTGTGGTTCCTCCTCGTCTTCGCGGCGCTGACGGCAGCCACCCCGCTGGTCGCCCGGCTGAGCCCGCTGTGGCCGCTGGCCGTCGTGCTCCACGTCGACCTCGTCCGCTTCGGCCTGGACGGCGGCGCCTGGTCGGACCGCATCGGCTGGGTCAACGTGGCGGCGGGCTGGCTCGTCCCGTACTGCCTGGGAGCGGCATGGGCCCGGGGCGGCCTGCGATCCCCCGCGACCCGGTGGACGCTGCTGCTGGGCGGCGGCACGGCCACCGCCGTCCTCGTCCTGACCGCCGGCTACCCGGCGTCCATGGTCGGCGTTCCCGGCGCGGAGATCTCCAACCTCAGTCCGCCCACCCTCGCCGCCGTCACCTTCGGGCTCGCCCAGTGCGGCGCCGCGCTGCTGCTGGTCGATCCGCTGCGGCGGTTGCTGCGGCGCCCGGCCGCCTGGGCGACCGTGGCACTGGTGAACCTCTCCGCGATGACCGTATTCCTCTGGCACCAGACCGCGATGATGGCCGTCACCGCGATCGGGCTGACCGCCGGACGCCCCCTGCCCGGGCTGCACACCGTCCCCGACGGTGCGGGCTGGGTGCTCGCCCGGCTGGCCTGGCTCCCGGTGTTCGCGGTCGCCCTGCTCGTGTGTTGGACGGCGTTCCGCACGTACGAACAGAAGCGGCGGGTGAGCCGCGGCGGCTCCCGGGTCGTCCGAGGACACCGGGTCCCCCGGCCGACGGCCGAGAGACGTCCTTAGGATGCGGACCGTGAACGAGGGGGGCGGAAGGGCCGCGGGGGTGCGGACGTTGGCGGCGGCGCCGCGCGTCCTGCGCGACGACCTGTGGACGCTGGCTCGCGACCCGTTGCCGCGCCGGGGCTGGCTCGGATGGCTCCCGCACGTCCACTTGGTGCTGCTTGCCCTCCTGATGCTGTTGCTCAACATGAACGACCTCGCCGACTCGGGCCCGACTCCGCCGGTCGTGAGCCTGCTCGCCGTGCTCCAGACGGCGGCACCGATCGTGTCGTTGTTCCGCCCTGCACCCGCCTGGTGGCTGTCGACGCTGGCGCTGTTCCTGGTTCCGCTGTTCCGGTGGAACGTCGATCCCGACGCGCACTGGCCGTGGACCTTCGGCGGAATCGTGCTGCACACCCTCGTCCTGCTTCTCCTCTCCCTGCGGGTCCGCCCCCTCGCCGCCGTCACGGGGCTGGTGGCCACGGTCCTGCCGGGGCTGTTCCACCTCGCCGCTCCGCCACCCGAGTACAACGGAGTCCTCACCGAGTGGGGTCTGATCTCCTTCTCGAGCGCCGTGGTCATCGGCACCTCGCTGCGCACGCGGAGGGTGGCGCAGGAACGACTCCTCGAACAGCAGGTCCTCACCGCGGAGGAACGGGCCAGGCGCACCCTCCTCGAAGAACGCAACCGCATCGCCCGCGAGCTGCACGACGTGGTCGCCCACCACATGTCGGTGATATCGATCCAGGCGCAGGTCGCACCGCACCTGGTCGAGAACCCTTCGGACGAGCTCAGGGAGAACCTCGCGGGCATCCGCGAGAACGCGGTCGAGGCACTGACCGAACTCCGCAGGGTCCTCGGCGTGCTGCGCTCCGAGGACGCGCTGGCCGACGGGGTGCGGCACGCCCCGCAGCCCACCCTGGACCGGTTGGACGAACTCGTCGGCAACGTCCGCGGTGCCGGTCTCGCGATCACCACGGAGACCACCGGCGAGCGGCGTCCGCTGTCGCCCGGCGTCGAACTCTCGGCGTTCCGCATCGTGCAGGAGGCGCTGAGCAACGCGATGCGCCATGCCCCCGGAGCCCGCGTCCGCGTCGAACTCGGCCACCGGCCCGACGGCCTCACCCTCCGGGTCACCAACACCGCCCCCCTCAGCGCGCCACCGGCCTCACCGGGAGCCGGCCACGGACTCCTGGGCATGCGCGAACGCGTCGCCATGTTGGGCGGCCACCTCATCACGGGGCCCACTCCCGACGGCGGCTGGGACGTCACGGCGCTCCTGCCCGCAGCCGGACCGAAGCCGCCCGCCCGACCAACCGAGGACCCCGTATGACGCCCTCCATCCGCGTGCTGATCGCCGACGACCAGATGATGGTCCGCCAGGGATTCACGGTACTGCTCGACGCCGAGCCCGGCATCGAGGTCGTCGGCCAGGCCGTGGACGGGCTCGACGCGCTGGGCAAGGTCGCCGAACTGGCCCCCGACGTCGTCCTGATGGACATCCGCATGCCCGAGCTCGGTGGTATCGAGGCGACCCACCGCCTCACCGCGGCCGGAGCCGCCGTCAAGGTGCTCGTCCTGACCACCTTCGACCTCGACGAGTACGTGTACGAGGCACTCCGCGCCGGCGCGTCCGGGTTCCTGCTCAAGGACGCATCGGCGGACGAACTCGCCCACGCGGTACGCGTGGTGGCGGCGGGAGACGCCCTGCTCTCCCCTCACCTCACCAAACGGCTCATCGGCGAGTTCTCCCGGGTGACACGGGCGCCCCGCGCCCCGCGCAAGGACCGGGTCGGCAGCCTCACGGAGCGCGAGACCGAAGTGCTTTGCCTCATCGCCCAGGGGCTGTCGAACGCGGAGATAGCGGAGCACCTGGTGGTCGCGGAGCAAACCGTGAAGACGCACGTGAGCCGCATCCTGGTGAAGCTGGGGCTGCGCGACCGCACCCAGGCCGCAGTCCACGCGTACGAAACGGGGCTGGTCCGCCCGGCCGGTTACTGAGCGCCGCCGGTACGGACCCGCCGACCGCCCCTCGACGACGACACGACCGAAGAGCGGCTGCGCGCCGGTCCGGAGCGTCAGGCCTTGCTCACGAGGAGGCCCCCCGGCAGAGTGTTCGTTCGTCATGCACGAAGCCGCACCGTGCGGCACGGCAGGTGGCCCGAAAACGCACCGAGAACGACTGCTGCACCTCGTCGACACGGCTGCGGTGCGCCACGTGTCCGTTCAGGTACTACCGTTCAGTGCCGGGGCCCGTCCGGGACCACCGGAGCCATGGTCTTGCCGGAATCCAACGAGCACGAGTTCCTCGCACGCGTCGAGGGACAGTCGATCAGCGAACCGGCCGGAGACCGCGATCGGGTAGGTGCAGCGACGCGGCAAAGTGGCACGGCCCGAATGGGGGCCTCCAGCACCGAGAAATCTGCACGCTTCAGCATCGGCACGCTTCATCAAGCGGATGGCGGACGAACTATGAGCGATGAAATGCACGGGTGGACGTCGGGCTACGACGGCACGGAAGGCAGCGCCTGCATCGGCGCAGGGCTCGATTGGCGGCAGTCCACCCACAACGACGACCAAGGCGGCCGCGTCGAGGGCGCCGGCTGCCCCCACAGCCCGCACGTCCGTGACTCCCGGCTCGGCGGCGCGAGCCCCGCGTTCGCCGTCGTCGCGGGGGCGCGGGCCGCTTCCTTGGGCGGTGTCACCGGATGACGACCGCCGCCGGCAAGACCGCCACGGGGCAGACCGCCCCCGGGCCCGCCGGGTTACCCTTCCTCGGCTCAATGCTCGACCTGAAGCGGGACTCCCTGGGCACCTACCTCAACGGGCAGCGGGAACACGGAGACGTGGTCCGGTTCACCGCGGGCCCGCCCGGACTCCGATTCCAGTTGTACGGAGTGTTCTCAGCCGAGGGCGCCCAGCAGGTACTGGCCACCCAATCGGCCAACTTCCGCAAGGACAACGCCTTCTACCAAGAGGTTCGGGAGTCCTTCGGCAACGGCCTGCTGACCAGTCAGGACGAGGACTACCTGCGGCAGCGCCGCCTCATGCAGCCGCTGTTCACCCGCCGTCGCGTCGACGGCTACGCCGGGGCCGTCACGGACGAGACGACCGCGCTCCTGGCGCGCTGGCGCGGTGCACCGGACGCTACGGTCGACCTGGTCGACGAGATGACCCGGCTCGCGCTGCGCGCGGTGGCACGCATCCTCTTCGGCGTGGACGTCGAGGAGGCGGTCGACGTCGTGGAGCGCTGTTTCCCGGTCATCGGGACGTACACGCTGCGCCGCGGCTACTCGCCCGTCAACCCGCCCCGCAGCTGGCCGACGCCGGGCAACCGCCGGGCCGCCGCCGCAATGGAGGAGTTGTACGCGGTGTGCGACCGGATCATCCGCCAGCGGCGGGCCGATGGCACCTCGGCGAAGGGTGACGACCTGCTGAGCCTGCTCGCGCAGGCCGGGAGCACCGAGGACGGCAGCCTGGACGCCTCGGAGATCAGGGACCAGGTACTGATCTTCCTCCTCGCCGGGCACGAGACGACGGCCACGTCCCTCGCGTTCGCCCTGCACCTCCTCGCCCGCCACCCCGAACACCAGGCCAGGGCACGTGCGGAGGCGCAGCACGTGCTGGCGGGCCGGACGCCCGAAGCCTACGACATGGATGCACTCCCCTACCTGACGCAGGTGCTGAAGGAAGCCATGCGGTTGTACCCGGCGGCACCGGTCATCGGCCGGCGGGCGGTCGCCGCCACGGAGATCGGCGGTTACGAGATCCCCGCGGGGGCGGACGTGATCGTGGCACCGTGGGTGACGCACCGTCATCCGCACTACTGGGAGGAACCGGAGCGCTTCGACCCGGAACGGTTCGCGCCCGGGGCCGAGAAGGCCCGGCACCGGTACGCGTGGTTCCCGTTCGGGGGAGGCCCGCGGGCCTGCATCGGTCAGCACTTCTCGATGCTGGAGTCCGTGCTCGCGCTCTCGATGGTCCTCCAGGAGTACGAACTGCGGGCGGTGGACCCGGAGGTGCCGGTTGACACGGGGATCACCCTGCGCGCGGTCGGATCCGCGCGCTGCCGGTTGGACCGTCTCGGCCGGCAGGCGTAGTACGCGGAACAACGAGTCGGGAAGGAGGCGGGACCCCCGGTGACGTGCGCCGCTGGCCGCTCCCGGTCAGCGGCTGGGGAGAGCAGCGAGGCAGTTCCCGTACACGGCCGGCGCCACGCGGCTGTCGTGCGCGGCGAAGTTCAACATGGCCTGTCCGGTGTCCTTGCCGACCACGCCGTCGACGGTGAGGCGGTAGCCCCCGTACTGGTTGGCCGCTGCCTGGAACTTCCTGACCGCCCGGTACGTGTCGGGACGGAAGCGCCCGTCCTCGGCGATGGCCGGCTGGTAGTACCCGTAGAGGTCGGCGAAGACCTGAGCGCACCAGACCGCTCGGGGGACGTTGCGGTAGCCGTACCCGACGTAGGGCGCGTCCGGGTTCGCCGTGGCGCTCGTGGTGGAGGGCGAGTGAAGCGCCGACCACCGCCGGCGTGCGTCCCGTCGCGCGCCGTGTGCTGCTCACGTCCATGGAGATCCCCGTATCGCCATCTGTGAATGATCGTCACATTCTGGACACTGGCCCGCTGTTGCCCGTCCCCGCACCGGGCGCCGTACGCGGGTGCGTCCCGTGACCCGCCCGGCGTGCACCGGCCGTCCACGCCGCTGGGCCCCGTGCTCCGCGGCCTCGGGGCAGCGGCCGGCATGCGCCGGTCGCCGGCGCGGCGTAGCGTGGAGCCCGGTGAGGCGGCACCCACGAGGACGGACCCACGGATGTCGGGAGGAGATCCATGGCGGTCCTGTGCAAACCGGCGGTGGCGGTCCCCGAGCACGTCATCACCCGCGAGGAGACACTCGACCTCGCACGGCGGCAGCACGCCGACCACCCCCGACTCCCCCTGGTCGTGCGCCTCATCGCGAACACCGGCGTACGGAAGAGACACCTGGTCCGGCCCTTGCCCGAGGTGCTCCGGCACCCCGGTTTCGAGGCCCGTAGCGCGGTCTACGAAGCGGAGTCCAAGGCCCGCGTGCCCGCCGTGGTACGGCGCGCCCTGGAGCACGCGGAGCTCTCACCGCAGGAGATCGACCTGATCGTCTACGTGTCCTGCACGGGTTTCATGATGCCGTCGCTGACCGCATGGCTCGTCAACGCCATGGGCTTCCGCCCCGAGACGCGCCAGCTGCCCATCGCGCAACTGGGGTGCGCCGCAGGCGGTGCGGCCGTCAACCGGGCGCACGACTTCTGTACGGCCCACCCCGGCGCCAACGCCCTCGTCGTCGCCTGCGAGTTCTGCTCGCTGTGCTACCAGCCGACCGACCTCGGCGTGGGATCACTGCTGTCCGACGGCCTGTTCGGTGACGGGGTCGCCGCGGCGGTGGTCCGCGGCAGCGGCGGCACCGGGGTCCGGCTGGAGCACAACGGCTCGTACCTGATCCCGCACACCGAGGACTGGATCTCGTACGCCGTCCGGCCCACCGGATTCCACTTCCGACTCGACGCGCGCGTGCCCAGGACGATGGAGCAGCTCGCGCCCGCGCTGTACGCACTGGCGGAACAGCACCAATGGAACGCCTCCAAGCTGGACTTCTACATCGTGCACGCGGGCGGCCCGCGGATCCTCGACGACCTGAGCCGCTTCCTCGACGTACCCCCCGACGCGTTCCGTTTCAGCCGCGCCACGCTCACCGAGTACGGCAACGTCGCGAGTGTCGTGGTACTCGACGCCCTGGCCAGGATGTTCGACGAGGCATCGGCACTGGAGGGACAGCGGGGGCTGCTCGCCGGTTTCGGACCCGGTATCACCGCCGAGATGTCGCTGAGTACCTGGACCGGATGACGTCCGGACCGGTGCGCGGTGCTGCGACCGGCCTGGACGTGGTAGCGGTAGCGGTAGCGGTACGGATCGATGCACCGGCCCGGCGGGGACCGGGTACCGCACCCACCGGCCCGCAACGGCCGGGACCGTGCGGCGTGGGGCCACGTCGGCGGACCGTTCTCCTACCGGCGGCTGATCTCGTCCACCAGTCCCGCGATCAGGTGCGCCCGCTCGACCATCGCCCCGACCACCAGGTACTCGTGGTCCGCGTGGGCGCCACCCCCGACCGCCCCGAGTCCGTCGAGCGTCGGCACCCCCAGTGCGGCCGTGAAGTTGCCGTCGCTCCCGCCACCGACCGCCTCGCCCTCCAGCCCTGGAAGAAGTTGCTCGGCCAGCGCGAAGAGCCGGGCCGACGCGGACTCGGGCATCGGGGGACGGCCGACGGCCCCTTCAACCACGATCTCCGCCCCGTCGAGGTGCGGGGACAGCGCGGCGAAGGCGGCTTCGACCCGTTCCTTCTCGTCGGCCGATTCCACCCGGACGTCGACGACGACGGTCGCCTCCGCGGGAACGACGTTGTCCAGCGTTCCTGCGGACGCGACGGTCGGGGTGACGGTCGTACCGACCTCGGGCCGGCCGAGCGCCGCGATGGCGAGCACCTGGTGCGCCGCTTCGACCAGCGCGTTGACCCCGGCCTCGGGTTCGAGTCCGGCGTGCGAGGCGCACCCCGTGACGCGGACCCGGAAGGTGCCGCAACCCTTGCGGCCGGTCTTCACCGCTCCGCCGTCGGCAGCGCCTTCGACCACGAGCACGGCGCCGCAGGCGAGGGCGCGTTCCTCGATCAGGGGCCGGGATGAACCGGAGCCGACCTCTTCGTCTGCCGTGACCAGGATCTCGACTCCCGACCGGTCGTCGAGCGTCGCGAGTCCGTGGACGGCCTGCACCAGACCGCCCAGCATGTCGAAGACCCCCGGGCCCGTCACCCGCCCGTCCGCCACCGTGAAAGGGCGGCGCTCCAGGGTACCGAGCGGGAACACCGTGTCGTGGTGACCGAGGACGAGGACCTGCGGATCACCGCCTCCCGACCAGTGGACGTGGGTCCCGCCCGTGCCCTCCAGGAGGACCGCCCGCCCTCCGAGGCGGCTCTCGATGACGGCGGCGACGGCCTCGGCCGAGGCGGCCAGGGCATCGAGGTCACGCGAAGGGGACTCGACGTCGACCAGTGACCTGAGGTCCTCGACCATCGCGTCGACACTCAACCGGACGGCCTTGCACATCGTCATGCCGGCCAGGGTAATCGGCGCACCGTCGGACGAACCCGCCGTCGGAGGGCCCGGGTTCACGCCCGCCGGACGACTGTGCGGCCGCTGCGGAGGACTCCGGGGAGGTGGCCGGCCTTCCCTCCCCCGCCGGTGTCGAGTCCGCCCCGCGGCCTGGGGTGTGTGAACGGGGCCTCGTCCGGACGGCAGACCGTTCCGGCCTTCGGCAGCACCCCGTCGACGAGGTAGCGGCTCTCGTAGGCGTCGGCGCAGGAGCTCGGATTGGTCAGCGCGGCGTGTCCGTAACCGTCGACGGTGAGCAGCCGGGCGTCCCCGAGTTCGCGGGCCAGGGCCACGGCGCCCTGGTAGGGGGTGGCCGGGTCGTAGGTGTTGTTGACCACGAGCACGGGGCGGGCGGTGGGACGGTCCCACGGGCCCGTGTACGGATCGGCGGCCGTCACGGGCCAGGTGGCGCACGCCTCGGTCGCCCACGCCGCCACCCGTCCGACGTCACCGGAGCGGGCGTAGCCGAATTCCTCCAGGGCTGGGTAGAGCCGCGGATCGCGGGGGTTCGGGCTCTCTGCGCAGCGGATCGCCTCGATCTGTTCGTAACCGGGATACGGGGGCGGGCCCTCCTGTGGGGCGGGGGTCTCCGGCTCGCGGTACTGCCACAGGTCCTGCAGGGCGGTGGCCAGTGAGGTCCACTGGGGATTGACGGCGTACAGGTTGTCGACGACGGTCCCGACGGTCCTGCCATAGGTCCAGGCCCCCTGCGGAGCGGTCTGCAGGCGCCGCATGAGCCGGTCGAACTTGCCGCGGGTGGCGGCCGGGCTTCCGGCGGAGAAGGCGCACCGGCCCGTGGGGCTGCGTCCGCACAGGTCGAGGAACTGCCGGAGCGTGGCGGCCGAGCCGAGGTCGGCGCTGGTGCGCTGGAAGGTGGTCAGGCGCGGGTCGGTGCGGAAACCGTGGTCGACCCAGGCCCGGGGGTCGATGTTGGCGTCGAGGACCATGGCGCGGACCTGGGCGGGGAAGAGGTTGGCGTAGACGGCCCCGAGGAACGTGCCGTACGAGATGCCGAGATAGTTGAGCCGGGGGTCGCCCACGGCCCGGCGCAGGCGGTCGAGGTCGCGGGCGGTGTCGGCCGTGGAGACGTGCCGCAGCAGTTCGGGGTCGCGCTGCGCGCACCGCCGGCCGAGTTCCTCCTGCGCCGTGATCCAGGTCGTCCGTTCTGCCTCGCCCACCGGGAAGCCGACCGGGAGCCGCCGCTGGAAGTCGATGGCTTCCTGCGGGGTGTCGAAGCAGCGGACGGCGGTACTGTCCCCCACGCCCCGGGGGTCCCAGCTGACGACGTCGAACCGTCCGCGCACCTCTGCGGGGATCGCCTCGTAGACGAGGGGGAGCGCCTTGGTGCCCGCCCCGCCCGGACCACCGGGATTGAAGAAGAGGGTGCCGACGGTGCGTCCGGGGCCTGTCGCCCTGCGCCTGATGACGGCCAGTTCGATGGTGCGCGCCGCGGGCCTGCGGTAGTCGAGCGGCACCGTGGCGGTCGCGCAGTCGAATCCTGGTGCGTTCGGGCACGGGCTCCAGGACAGCGGTGGCGGGGGTGGGCCCGAGAAGGGGCCCGGACGGGCGACCCGGGCGGGGCCGGATCCCGTCACGGATGCCAGGCAGACCATCGCCGCGGCGCTGGCGGCCGCCCGGCACAGGCGGCCCACCGCGGTCCCGGATATGTGCACGGGTCGTCCCTTCGCCGGGACGTCCATGAGCGTCCGCCTGCATCGAGGGGCTTTCGTCCCGATACGAACGCGATCCGGTCCTGCGGGCAACCCGCGTGCGGCCGAATGGCGGCCGGGGCGTCCGGCTCCCGCGGCGTCGCGCCCCGGGCCGTCGACTCCGGCCGTCTCGGGTCAGTTCACCCCGCGGGGCCGGAACTGGACGCTGATCCGGGGCCCCACCGCCCGCGCTGTCTTCGGCACGGCGTGCTCCCAGGTGCGCTGGCAGGACCCGCCCATCACGACGAGGTCACCATGCCCGAGGGGTCTGCGGACGCGGGCGCCCCCGCCCCGCGGCCGGAGCACCAGGTCGCGCGGGGCGCCGACGGAGAGGATGGCGACCATCGTGTCCTCCCGGGATCCGCGTCCGATGGTGTCGCCGTGCCAGGCGACGCTGTCGTGGCCGTCGCGGTAGTAGCAGAGGCCCGCGGTGACGAACCGCTCGCCGAGTTCGGCCGCGTAGTGGACGGAGAGCGCGTGCCTGGCTTCGGCGAGGACGGGGTGCGGGAGGGCGTCGCCTTCCCGGTAGTGGGCGAGCAGCCGCGGCACGTCCACCTCCCGCTCGTACATCTGGCGCCGCTCGGCCCGCCAGGGAACGGAGTCGGCCAATGCCTCGAACAATGCGTCCGCGCCGTGCAGCCAACAGTCCAGCGCGTCGAGCCACGCGCCGTCGCCGAGGACGGTCCTGCGGACGTCCGCCAGTGGATCGAGGCGGATCTCGTCGTTCTGGTCGAAGAGCGAACCCTGCAGGTGGACGGCCGTCATGGCTCCAGAGTAACCAGAAAACCGAACATACGAGCTAATGATGCACCGTCGTGAACACGGCGGACCGCCACCCCTGCGGGCGACGTGTCCCAAAACACGAAGCGACCCGACCCGGGCGGCCGTAAGCTCCTGAACATGCAGGTGATCCAGTCGACCAAGCTCGCCAACGTCTGTTACGAGATCCGGGGCCCGGTGCTCGATGAGGCGATGCGGCTTGAAGCCGCAGGTCACCGCATCCTGAAGCTGAACACCGGCAATCCCGCCGCCTTCGGCTTCGAGTGCCCGCCGGCGATCCTCGAGGACGTGCTGCGCAACCTGGGCGACGCCCACGGCTACGGCGACGCGAAGGGCCTGCTCAGCGCACGCCGCGCGATCGTGAGCCACTACGAGACCAAGGGCATCCCCCTGTCGGTCGAGGACGTCTACCTCGGCAACGGCGTCTCCGAGCTGATCCAGATGTCGATGCAGGCGCTGCTCGACGACGGCGACGAGGTGCTCGTACCGGCACCCGACTACCCGCTCTGGACGGCGGCCGTGTCGCTCGCGGGCGGGACGGCCGTGCACTACCGGTGCGACGAGCAGTCCGAGTGGATGCCGGACCTCGCCGACATCGAGCGGAAGATCACCGACCGCACCAAGGCGCTGGTGATCATCAACCCGAACAACCCGACCGGCGCGGTCTACGACGACGAGGTACTCCGGGGCCTCACCGAGATCGCCCGCCGCCACAACCTGGTCGTCTGCTCGGACGAGATCTACGACAAGATCCTCTACGACGGGGTCACCCACACGCCGACCTCGACCATCGCGCCCGACCTGCTGGTCCTGACGTTCAACGGGATGTCGAAGAACTACCGGATCGCCGGCTACCGCAGCGGCTGGCTCGCGGTCTGCGGCCCGAAGGCACACGCTGCCTCGTACATCGAGGGCTTGACGATCCTGGCGAACATGCGCCTCTGCGCGAACATGCCGGCCCAGCACGCCGTGGCGGCCGCACTGCAGGGTCGACAGTCGATCGAGGACCTGGTGCTGCCCGGCGGCCGGCTGCTGGAGCAGCGGGACGTGGCGTACGAGCTACTGACGCAGATCCCCGGCGTGACGTGCGTGAAGCCGAAGGGCGCGCTCTACCTGTTCCCCCGCCTCGACCCGGACGTCTACAAGATCAAGGACGACCGCCAGATGGTGCTCGACCTGCTGCGCGCCGAGAAGATCATGGTCGTCCACGGGACCGGCTTCAACTGGCACGAGCCCGATCACTTCCGGATCGTCACGCTGCCGAACACCAAGGACCTCGCGGACGCGGTCACCCGCATCGGGACCTTCCTCGACGGGTACAGCCAGCCCTGACCCGGAAATCTTCGGACTGCACTCAACTTTAGACGAAATCCAAGCTAGGATGGTCCCAGAGCTATTGCAGAAGGGCCGTCCCATGTACGAACCGATCCGCTCGAAGTCGGTCCACTCGACGGCCGGTGAGGCCGATGCGCGCGACTTCCCGCACCGCAGTCGCGAGGAAGAGCTGGACATCCAGCTCGCAGGCCATCTCGCGGCCCTCCTCACCGTCACCGACGAGCTCGGGCTCGACGCCGCCGGCGAGCGCATCGCCGAGCAGGTGGCCCGGCTGCGCGGTGCACCGCCCGTGCGCCGCGCGGGGCTGAACAGCGGCTCCGCCGCAGAGCTCCACGAGCGTGCCCTCGCGCTCGCCGGACGAGCCCTGGTGGTGGCCGCGTCGCGCGCCGACACCGCCGCCGCGATCCTCGCGGCCGAGTGCATGGACGCGCACACCGCCGCCCTGCGCGACGCGCAGCTGATCGGCGCCCCCTGACGGCCCCGGTCCGCGGGCCGTGGAGGCGCGCGGACCGGGTGCCAACCCGTGGCTCTCGGACGGGTCGGCCGCACCGCGCCACCGGGTGGTACCCCTACCCCCGCTTCCTTCCTCGGGCCTTGGACTTCACCGCTCCGCCGCGGCTCGCCCGCCCCGGTGCGGAACGCGCCGGCTTGAGGACCGCGGAGAGGCGCCGGACGGCGAACTCCCGGTTGGCGAGCGCCTGCAACCGGTGGGCCTCGGGAAGGCCCGGCAGGGCCAGCAGACGGTCGCACGCCTGGAGCGACCCCGCCCAGTCGCCCACCCCGTAGGCGCTGATCGAGTACTCGAACAGCAAACCCCAGCGGTACACCCAGGGGGTGACGAACAGCAGGTCGTCCGGGACCGGCCTGCCGAGCCCGGCCCGGGCGAAGGCGTGCGCCGCATGATGGCGCCCCTGGTTGCGCAACCGCGCGGCCAGCTCGTAGCAGGCTTCCAAACGTCCCGGACGTGACTCCCATGCCTTCACCAGGGCGTCCATCCCACCGGGCCAGTCCCCGGTATCGGCCTTCAGGACGCCCACCTGAAGCAGCGAGTAGTAGACCTCCTCCTCCCAGCCCCCCATGTCGGCGCGGCGCTGGTAGAGGTCGACGGCTTCCGGAGCCCGACCCATGTCTCGCATCGTCTGGGCGAGGTAGAAGACGGTCCGGGCGTTGTCCGGGTCCCGCTCCAGCTCGGCGCTCAACAGGCGTGCGTCGCGCTCGAACTTGTCGTGACGCGACCCCCCGTCGGCGAAGTCCTCGATGAACAGGGCGTCGAGGCTCTCCTGACCGGCCGGTTCGTCCGTGGTGAGGTACTCGTGGGTGACGCCTTCGTAACGCCAGTGGATGTCCCCCCGGACCAACCGCTTGATGCGGTACTCCATCTCACCCGCGTGCCGCAGCATGTACGCATCACCCGTCAACGGCGGGAGGGGCCCGTTCTTCCTGATCACGAGGTCGGCGTCGAGCAGCAGCAGGTAGTCGGCCTTCCCCCGCGCATGACTGATGTTCAGGCTCCGGTTGTGGCCGAAGTTCTCCCAGGGCTCCTCGTGCAGCTCCCCCGGAACGCCCGCCAGTGCCGAACGGATGAGCTCCTGGGTCCCGTCGGTGGAACCGGTGTCGGAGATCACCCAGTAGGAGATCAGGTCGCGCACTGACGCCAGGCACCGTTCGATGACGCCGGACTCATTCTTCACGATCATGCAGAGGCACATGGACGGCTTCACAGCATCACCAATCAGCACGTGTACGTGCGCGCGATGCTAAGCACCCCCCTGGACGGCATTCCTCTGGCACGCCGACGTGTACCTCCGTCGGGCCGATGCCGCTCATCCGTTGAGCTCGCCGGGCGAGCGCGACGGCCGACCATGGCCCTCCCGTGCAAGCACCGTGTCGTGCCGGGGATCTCCCGGGCACGACACCCGTGCGTCCACGGGCCGCGGGCCGCACACAGCGGAGACGGGCCGGGGCCCGCTCCGTACGCCGTTGTACGGTGCGGGCCCCGGCCTCGACTCCGAGTGGGTGTTCAGCCCAGTCGGGCGACCAGTGCGCGGTACTCCTCCCACAGCTCCTTCGGGGTGTGGTCACCGAAGGTGTTGAGGTGCTCGGGCACCAGGGCGGCCTCTTCGCGCCACACGTCGGCGTCGACCTTGAGCAGGAAGTCCAGGTCCTCCTCGGCCAGCTCCAGGCCGTCGGTGTCCAGGCTCTCCTTCGTCGGCAGGATGCCGATCGCGGTCTCGACGCCCTCGGCCTTGCCCTCGAGTCGCTCCACGATCCACTTCAGGACGCGGCTGTTCTCGCCGAAGCCCGGCCAGACGAACTTGCCCGCGTCGTTCTTGCGGAACCAGTTCACGTAGTAGATCTTCGGGAGCTTCGAGGCGTCCGCTGCCTGGCCGACCTTGATCCAGTGGGCCATGTAGTCGCCCATGTTGTAGCCGCAGAACGGCAGCATCGCGAACGGGTCGCGGCGCAGTTCGCCCACCTTTCCCTCGGCAGCGGCGGTCTTCTCGGAAGCGACGTTCGCTCCGAGGAAGACACCGTGCTGCCAGTCGAAGGACTCGGTCACCAGCGGGACGGCCGAGGCGCGGCGGCCACCGAAGAGGATCGCCGAGATCGGCACTCCCTTGGGGTCCTCCCACTCCGGGGCGGCGATCGGGCACTGCGCGGCCGGGACCGTGAAGCGGGCGTTCGGGTGGGCGGCCGGGGTGCCGGACTCCGGCGTCCAGTCGTTGCCCTTCCAGTCGGTGAGGTGGGCGGGGGTCTCCTCCGTCATGCCCTCCCACCAGATGTCGTTGTCGTCGGTGAGCGCCACGTTGGTGAAGACCGCATTGCCCCACAGGGTCTTCATGGCATTGGCGTTGGTGTGCTCACCGGTGCCGGGCGCGACACCGAAGAAGCCGGCCTCGGGGTTGATCGCGTACAGGCGACCGTCCTCGCCGAAGCGCATCCAGGCGATGTCGTCGCCGATCGTCTCCACCGTCCAGCCGGAGATGGTGGGCTCCAGCATGGCGAGGTTGGTCTTGCCGCAGGCGGACGGGAAGGCAGCGGCCACGTACTTGGGCTCGCCCTGTGGCGGAGTCAGCTTCAGGATGAGCATGTGCTCGGCGAGCCAGCCCTCGTCGCGCGCCATGACGGAGGCGATGCGCAGGGCGTAGCACTTCTTGCCGAGCAGGGCGTTGCCGCCGTAGCCGGAGCCGTACGACCAGATCTCGCGGGTCTCCGGGAAGTGCGAGATGTACTTGGTCGAGTTGCAGGGCCACGGGACGTCCGCCTCGCCCTCGGCGAGCGGCGCGCCCAGCGTGTGAACGGCCTTCACGAAGAAGCCGTCGGAGCCGAGTTCGTCGAGGACGGCCTGGCCCATGCGGGTCATGGTGCGCATGGAGACCGCGACGTACGCGGAGTCGGTGATCTCAACGCCGAGCGCGGACAGGGGCGAGCCGAGCGGCCCCATGCAGAACGGTACGACGTACATCGTGCGGCCCTTCATCGAGCCGCGGAATATCCCCTCGGAGCCTTCGGCCTTGGAGGCGTCCGCACCGGGCTCACCGGTGAAGATCTTCTTCATCTCCGCCGGGGCCTTCCAGTGGTTGGTCGGGCCGGCGTCCTCCTCCTTCTCGGAGCAGATGAAGGTGCGGTCCTCGACGCGCGCCACGTCGGTCGGGTCGGAGGCCGCGTAGTAGGAGTTCGGGCGCTTGATCGGGTCCAGCTTCTTGAACGTGCCCTTGGCGACGAGCTCCTCGCACAGGCGGTCGTACTCGGCCTCGGAGCCGTCGCACCAGACGATCCTGTCCGGCTGCGTGATGGCTGCGATCTCGTCGACCCAGGCGATGAGTTCCTGGTGGTTGGTGGGGACGCTGCTGGGAGCCGCGATGTCGCGCGCCACGATTGCTCCTAAATGAGGGGTTTGAAGTTTGTTGCCCCGTGGGGGCTACGACCCGGATGCTTCGTAGCCGCTCATCCGGTGCCGACCGTACTCATCTGATCATCCGTGCCATCTGCCCATATGTCCAGAGGACCTCTCACGTGAGCATCACCACTCGGGGGTTTTGCCTACGGGCGCGTAGGTAGCATTCCGCCATGAACGCAGCCGCGCCTGATGTGACCGAGTCGGAACCGCTGCCACTGAAGCCGAGGCTGCGGGGGTGGCTGCACGCCGGCATGTTTCCTGCGGTACTCGTTGCGGGAATCGTCCTGACGGCACTCGCGGATTCGACGCGCGGCCGGGTCGCGTGCGGCATCTACGTGCTCACCGCCTGCCTGCTCTTCGGAGTGAGCGCCCTCTACCACCGGGGCGATTGGGGTCCACGCGCCACTGCCGTACTGCGCCGGCTCGACCACGCGAACATCTTCCTGATCATCGCCGGTACGTATACCCCGCTGACGCTGCTCCTCCTCCCCGACTCCACCGGGCGGGTACTCCTGTGGGCGGTCTGGGCGGCAGCGGTGGCGGGGATCGCCTTCCGGGTGTTCTGGGTCGGCGCCCCGCGCTGGCTCTACACGCCGTGCTACATCGCGATGGGCTGGGCGGCGGTGTTCTTCCTGCCCGACTTCATGCGCAAGGGCGGCATCGCGGTACTCGTGCTGGTCATCGTCGGCGGGCTGCTCTACAGCGCGGGCGGCGTGATCTACGGGATCAAGCGCCCGAACCCCTCACCCCGGTGGTTCGGCTTCCACGAGGTCTTCCACTCCTTCACGTTGGCCGCCTTCGTCGTCCACTACGTGGGGATCTCCCTGGTGGCCTACCAGCACTCCTGAGCGGTACGACGCCCACGGCGCCGACCGGCTCCCATCCGGCGCCGGGTCGCGAGGCGTCACGGAGCCGCGCCGGGGACGGCGCCAGGGGGGCCGCAGCCACGAGCAGCGGGCCCCGCGCGGACGGGCAGGCCGTCGCGCCCGGATCGCGACGGTCCGGTACGCGCGCCCCACGGGATCGTGAGGGCCGAAGTGGTGCGCCGACACCGCCGCCGCTTGTGCCCGGGAGGCATCCGGGGGCCGCGTGACTACGCCCGGGCGTAGTCGGCCAGAGCGGGCTCCAGGAGGGCGAACGCCCGGGATACCTCCCCTTCGAGGACCGCGGCGATCTCCGCGTTGCCGCGACCCGCCAGGGTGAGGTCCTGGATCCGCTGGAACAGGACCCGGTGCACGCCACCGAGCAGGGCGGCGGCCGTTCGCGGGACGACGTCGGCGGGCGAGGTCCCGGTGGCTTCGGCGAGAGCGGCGGCGAGGGCGTCCTCGCGCCGGTCGTGCAGAGTGCGCAGACATACCGAGAGCGTGGGGCTCTCCGCGACCATGCGACTGAACTCCAGCCCCGCGAAACCGGTGACCGGGTCCTGCGCGGCGACCGCCGACAGGCAGGCCCGGCGCAGTGCCGAGAACGCCGACTCACCGGGCTCCCGGACGGCGACGGCCGCGGCCAGGCTCGCGACGAACCGGTCCTGGTGGTCGAGCGCCAGGTCCTCCTTGCGCGGGAAGTAGTTGGTCACGGTCTTCTTGGCGACACGGGCGGCGTCGGCGATCTCGGCGATGGTGGTGCGTTCGAAGCCCTGCTCCATGAAGAGCCGGGTCGCGTGGTCGGAGATCAGTTGGCGCGTCTCGCGCTTCTTGGCCTCGCGCAGGCCCATGGCCGCGGCGTCAGCCATGGCGTTCGGCTCGATACCCATGAGCAGATCTTACCCTCGACATACTTTTACCTTGACACCCGACGTACGCTCTGCGTATTTTTATATTCGTTGTAAGTTTTAGCGCTGGAACGTTGACGCCTCCTCGTCCGTTCCGCGCGCCCGCACCCACGGAGGCTCGTTGCCGAACGTCCCCGTCCGCACGGCACCCGCACGATCCCGGGCGGTCGACGGCCGCACCGGAGCACCAGCCGCCGGACCACACCGCCGGACCCCCGCGGCCCCCGAGCCGCGCACGACGAAAGGCACCCACTTGACCGTGACGACGTCCTTCGACGCGGGGGCCGAGTTCGACCGCCAGGTCCGCACCCTGACCGACCTCGGGTACCCGGCGTTCGCCGGCCTCGCCCCGGAGCGGTTCGGCTCCGCGCTCGCCCCGCTGCGCGCCCTCGCCGTGGCGGCCGGGGGCGGCCCGTGCGATCCCGGTACGGGCAGGGTGTCGTTCGTGTTGGTCGTCACCCGGACCCTGGCGCCGATCGAGATGACGATGCCACGGACCGTCCTCCACGGCGGCCAACTGCCCGGGTTCGTCGACCGCTCCTTCGAACCCGGTGCCCTCGAACGGTTCGTCACCACCGAGGAGGTCCGGCTCCCCCGCCGGGACGCGTACCTGCTCTTCGACGTCGAGCGCGGTGAGGAGTTCTGCGGAGTCGTGCCGAACGACGCCATGAAGACCGTCGCCGCGAGGGACCGCACCCTCCTCACCATCGAGGAAGGCATCGCCCTCCTCACGCACTTCCCGCAGGTGCTGGTCAAGAACAAGTGCTTCTCCCTGGGCGGTTCGCGGTGCGGTGACCGCAGGGTCCCCGCACTCTGGATCAGCAACAAGGCACCGAAGCTCGGCTGGTGCTGGGAGGGGAATCCGCACACCTGGCTCGGCATGGCCTCGGCCGGGAGCAGGGCCGCGGAGTTGGGGTAGGGGCGCGCGGGGCAGCCGACGACGCCCCCACAGGGCCCTGACGAGCGGGCGGTGCCGGACAATGGCGATCATGGCCGCCGCACCGCAGACGTCCCCCGATACGCATCAGCCGCCGTTGGGCCTGCGGGAACGCAAGAAGCTCAGGACCCGCACCGTCATCCGCAGGGCCGCTCACCGACTGATCGACGAACAAGGGTACGAAGCGACCACCGTCGAGCAGATCGCAGCGGCCGCCGAGGTCTCCCCCTCCACCGTCTTCCGCTACTTCCCCACCAAGGAGGACATCGTCCTGGCAGACGGTGCCGGCGCGGTGGCGGCCGTGGAGACGGCGCTCCGGGAGCGGCCCGCCGGTGAACCACCGCTGGAAGCCCTGCGGTCCACCCTCACCCGGGCGGTAGGGGCCGCCCTGGAAGACGCACGCGAGGAGGTGGCACGGCGCGCCCTGCTGCTGGTGACGGTGCCTGCCGTGCGCGCCCGGGCAGCCGAGATCGCGACCGCGACCTCCCGGCGGCTCTCCCGGGTCCTCGCAGAACGCAGCGGCCGGGCTCCGGACGACCTGGCGGTGCGGGTCGTCACCACCGCCGTGCTCGGCGCCCTGTTCGAAGCGACGGTCCACTGGGCGGAGCACGACCGGCACGACGACCTGGTCGTGCTCCTGGAACACGCCCTCGACGCGCTGGGGAGCGGGCCCGCACGGTGATGGATCAAGGGGCCCGTCACCGACCCCGCATCACCTCATCGCGCGCCTCGTCCACCGGGTCGGCCCGGGCGCATCCGGACGTCGGGGCGCGGCACCGAGAACCGCCCCCGGAGCAGCACGGCCCGTCGGGAGCTCACGGCGCCCCGATGCGGGCCGGACCAGTGGGCACCGGTCAGCCGCCGGGCCTCAACTGCTCCTGCAAGGAATCCGCATCGGTGACCGGCGCAGTGCACACGAAGTGCCGGCAAACGTACGCCGCGGGCCGGCCGTCCACCAGCGGACGGTCCTGAAGCAGCGGGAACTCCCCACTGTCCGGTCGGCCGGCGGCGACCACGGCCCCCGGGGCCGTCCCCAGCAGCGCCGTCCGGTGCAGTTCCCGGGCGCCCCGGTCGTCCTGCGGCCCCACGACCGCGACCTCCCGCGGTCCGTCGAGCACCGCCTCGGCGACGGCCAGCCCCCAACCGACGAACCGGGGCACACGCGGGCCCAGCGCCTTCACCACGCCCAACGACTGCTCCGCAGCGGTGCGGTGGGTCTGTGACCCGGTGTGCGCCGCGTACGAGAGCAGTGCGCCGGCGGCCGCGGTCCAACCGGACGGGGCGGCATTGTCCGTTGGGTCCTGGGGCCGCCGGATCAACTGCTCGGCGTCATGGGCGGTGTCGTACAACTGGCCTGCGGGACCGGTGAACTTCTCCAGGACGATGTCCAGCAGGAAGCCTGCGAACTCCAGCCACGCGCCCTCGCCGGTGACGGACGCGAGCGTGAGGAAGCCCTCGGCGACGTCCCCGTAGTCCTCCAGCACTCCGGCGTGGGTCCCCCTGCGGCCGTCCCTGGACGTACGGGCCAGCCGGGCGCCGTCGTCCATGTGCAGCCGTACGAGCAGGTCGGCGGCCTCGGTCGCCCGCTCCACCAGGTCCGGCCGGTCGAAGAACCCACCGGCCTCGGCGAGCGCGGCGACCGCGAGTCCGTTCCACGCGGCGACGATCTTGTCGTCCCGCCCGGGCCTCGGCCGTTCCTCCCGCGCAGCCGCCAGCCGCTCCTTGATGCGCGCGACCCGCTCGGCGTCGGCCGGGCCCGCGTCCTGCGGGAGCCTGAGCACGGAGGCGCCCCCCTCGAAGGTCCCCTCCTCGGTCACCCCGAAGTACCGTGCGGCGAAGGCGGCGTCGCCCTCGCCCAACACCTGGGTCAGCTGTGCGGGCGTCCATACGTAGAACGCCCCCTCCTCGTGCGTGCCGTCGCCCGCGTCGCTGTCCGCGTCGAGCGCCGACGCGTAGCCGCCCTCCGGCGTCCGCAGCTCGCGCACCATGAAGTCGGCGGTCTCCAGGGCCACCCGCCGGGCGAGGTCGCTGCCCGTGACCCGCCACAGGTGGGCGTACGCCCGGCAGAGCAGCGCGTTGTCGTACAGCATCTTCTCGAAGTGGGGGACCAGTGGTCCACCAGCCCTCGGCGTGAGGACGTACCGGTGGAACCCGCCCCCCACCTGGTCGTACAGGCTCGAACGGGCCATCGCGCCGCACAGCCCCTCCGACATCTCCAGCGCCCCCACGGAACCGGCCCGTGCGTGGTGGCGCAACAGGAACTCGATCACCATCGACGGCGGGAACTTGGTGTCCCCCTCGAACCAGCCGGTCGAAGGATCGATGTCCCGGGTCAGTTGGAGGAGTGCCAGGGCCTGGGTCTCCTCGGTGGGCATCTCGGCATCCCCGATACTCAGCTCGCGCTCGGCAAGGTCCCGAGTGATCTTCCCCGCGACCTCTCCCACCTCGTCCCGCCGGCTCGTCCAGGCGTTGTGCACGCCGTCGAGCACTTGGCGGAAGGACGGCATGCCGTGGCGGGCCTCGGGCGGGAAGTACGTGCCGAAGTAGAAGGGCTCCCCGTCCGGCGTCATGAACACGGACATGGGCCAGCCGCCCTGCCCGGTGGCCGCCTGCACGGCCTCCATGTAGACCGCGTCCACATCGGGCCGCTCCTCACGGTCCACCTTGACGGGCACGAAGTGCTCGTTCAGGTACGCGGCGGTGGCGTCGTCTTCGAACGACTCGTGGGCCATGACGTGGCACCAGTGACAGGCGCTGTAGCCGACGCTCAGGAACACGGGGACGTCGCGCCGCCGGGCTTCCTCGAACGCCTCCGGCGTCCAGGGCCACCAGTCGACCGGATTGTCAGCGTGCTGAAGCAGATAAGGCGAGGTCACACCAGCCAGCCGGTTCATGCGGCCCAGCCTCTCACAGCGCCTGGCGCGACCGGGTGAAACCCTCACGCGCCCGCCTCGCTTGGCCGCATTGCACTTGTGGGCCATCACGTGGCGGGCGGCTCCTCTCCCTCGGGGTGGGTGTCGGACTTTTCCGGCGTTCGTCCGAGTCGGGCGGTCCGGCACCGCGGAACAGTGGGCTGGGCGCAGCAGCGCTGGACCCGCCGAGGCTCCTCGAATCCTCGAAGGAGGTACACCATGGCCGCCGAGATGGTGGCGCCCGCGTGGATGCACACGCAGATCAGCGCGGAGCAGTACGACTCCTGGTCCGAGGAGCAGTGCGCCGGCATCGAGATCGTGGACGGGATGGTCGTCGTGAGTCCGAGCGCCTCCAAACGGCTGGGCCGGCTGGCGCGGATCCTGGCCAACTCCCTGGACGCAGCTGCAGGCCCTGACTGGAACGCGGACACGGACTTCGACGTCCGCCTGCAGGACGTTCCGCTCACCAACCGTCGCCCTGACGTCATCGTCTACCGGGCGGAGACCATCGACCTCACACCTACCCGCCCCGAGCATGTGCTCCTGGTCGTCGAGGTCGTGTCGCCCGGTTCGGAGACCACCGACCGGATCGTGAAGGTGGACCAGTACGCCAAGGCCGGCATCCCCTTCTACTGGCGGGTCGAGCAGGCCGCCACCGGGGTCCCGATCGTCTACACCTACGTCCTCGACCCCGCCACCAGGGCTTACAGGGACGGCGAGATGTTCACCGGCACGGTGAAGGCCACTGCACCCTTCTCCATCACGGTCGATCTTGAGGTCATGTAAGGACGGAGAGGTCCCGCTTTCGCCGTCTGACCGATAGCGCTCGGATAGTCGCTGTTCGCGAGCGATCGGAAACACTCCCCACCTTCGGGCTGGACGCACCACCCTGCGGATACGCAGCCCTCGTGGAGCGCAGACGCGGACTCTGCCTCATCGACAGCCGGTACGGGCCAGCGGGTGCCGCCCCGCCGACGACGGATCGGCGCGTGCGTCGAAAGGCCGCCCCGCACGTAGTCGGATGCAGTCACCCCCGAGTTCCCTGGCGTCGGCCGATCGCATGGGAGGTCGCGTCGTTCGGTGCGGGCACCCCGGCGATGCCGAGCAGGATTGCTAGTTTCGCGCACCGAGCTCGAACCGAGGCCCGGTACTGCCGGCACGTTGGGAGGCTGCGGTGGCGCATACGAGAGGAGCTGCCGAGGGAGAGCCTGGTCCCCCCGTGCGACGTCGCAGTCTCCTGGCTTCGGCTGCGCTGGCGGCCGGCGCGCCGATGTCGCTCGCCTCGTGCGCGCACACGGCGGGGCAACCGGGACCTGGTCGGCATGCCGCGCCGCAGCACGGTGCGGCCGCCCGCCTGGTCGCCGTCCCCGAGGCGAACCGCGACGTCGATTGGCTCAGGTCAGCGCTTCAGGTCGCCGTACAAATCGAGTTCTCCACCATCCCGCCGTACCTGTGCGGCTGGTGGTCCGTCAAGAACCGGAGGTCTGCTGCCGCACGGCTGATCCAGCGCATCGTCCTCGACGAGATGTACCACTTCGGCATCGTCTGCAACCTGCTGGCGGGCCTGGGAGGACGGCCACGGATCAGGGAATCGGCACCCGAGTACCCCGGCCCGTTGCCCGGCGGGGTGCATCCAGGCGTCGACGTGTACCTGGCCGGCTTGAGCAAGCCGCTCGTTCGGGACGTCATGATGGCCATTGAGGCGCCCGCGGCACCGCTCACCGGAAGCGCGCACGACCCCCTCAGCATCGGCCTCTTCTACGAGGAGTTGCTGAAGGCGTTCCGGGCCGTGGCGCCGGACCTATCGGGGCACCGACAGATGCACCACCGCATCGGAGAGAACCTGCTCAGGCCGGCCCGGACCCCCGAGGACGTCGAGCGTTCGATCGACATCATCAAAGACCAGGGGGAAGGCACCGCGACGTCACCGGCCGATGGCCAGGGAGACGGTCACGTGGCCCACTACTACGCCTTCGCCGAGATCTACTACGGCCGCCAGCTGCGCGAGACCGACGGCGAATGGCACTTCACCGGACCTCGGGTGCCGTTCCCCGATGCGCGCCCCATGGCCAGGGTGCCCGCGGGCGGATGGCATCGACCGCCCGCCGAGGCCCAGCGACTCCTCGACGACTTCGACTGCACCTACACGGGGCTCCTGGAGGGACTCGACACCGCGTGGAGAGAGGGCGACCGGCGCAGCCTGCACGTGTCGGTGCGGCGCATGCAGAGGCTGGAGACTCCAGCCGTGGCGCTGATGGAGATCCCGATCCCCGGCACCGAGGAGACCTACGGCCCCCAGTTCCTCCCGGGCGGATGAGCCGGGCGCCCGGACGCTTTCCCTGTCGCCGGGTAACCAGCCCCCGGTTGAGCCGGGTTGACGACCGGCCCGCACCGAAGCGGGCGGGCGCGTCCCACCGCGCGGCCTCCGTCACCGTCCCCTCCCCAACCCACGTGCGCATCCGCCGGGTTGGAGGCGCCTTCGGAGCGGACGGGGCGCCTGACTCGACGGCGTGCCCGGGCAGCCGGCGGCCCTGCGGGGCGTAGACCTGGGGCGTAGACCTGCGGGGCGGAAGACGTTCGACAGCCGGAGGGCGAGCAGGAAACCGCCGCGAGCCCCGATCGCGGACGACCGCTCCGGTGCGCACTGCTCGCGTCCGCTCGACGGCTCCGGACCCGTCCCGCCGGCCGCGCCGGGGACCGCTCCCGTGATCGCCGGCGGGAGACGTATCCGGGGGTGCGCCCGTTTGCCCGGGGACGCGCCGGGCATGCGCGAGCGGCGCGGGCGCACGGCGGCACCCATGCGCACGCAGGAGCGCACTCCTGCCACGCCGTGCGCTCCCCTACCTCCCGCTGACCGAGTACCTGCGCCGCGAGCGGGGAAACGGCTTGGAGGAGTTGACGGGAAGTGTTCGGTGGACCACCGGCCGGGCACGTGCGGGGAGGGGACGGGTTTGATACGGGTCCTGCTGGTGCACGACACGAGCCTGGTGCGGTCGGCGCTTGCTGCGCTGCTCAGAAAGGAGCGTGATCTGGAGGTCGTGTCGACTTCGTGGTCGGGCGCCTCTGGACGGGCACAGGAACTGCGCCCGCACGTCTGCGTCGTGGACGTCGACTGCCCGGGCTCGACCAGGATCGGCACGATGGCCGAACTCGCCCGGCGCATGACCGGGAAGGGTGCCGCACTGCTCGTGCTCGGGAGCGGCTCGAAGCCCGGCCCGCTGCGCCGCGCCTACGACACGGGAGCCCACGGGTACGTCAGCAAGGACTCCGGGCCCCAGCGATTACTCGACGGCATCCGACGGGTCGCCGCGGGCGAGCGGTTCATCGACGCCTCGCTCGCCTTCGGCTTCCTCCAGGCCACCGAAATGCCCCTGACAGCACGAGAGTTGAGCGTGCTGAAGCTGGCCGCCGACGGTGCGTCCGTCCCGGAGATCGCCTGCAGTCTCCACCTGTCGCCGGGCACCATCCGCAACTACATGTCGGCGATCACCCGCAAGACCGGGGCACGCAACCGGGTCGACGCCATACGGATCTCCCAGCGCGCGGGTTGGGTGTGACCCCGAGGCGGCGAGGAGCACCCGGGCGTGCGCATCGCGCCCGGGTCACGACCGTCAGGACCGCCAGTGCCCCACGAGGTCCCGGTACAGCTCCGACCGGCCGAGCAGTTCCCCGTGCGGTCCGGCTTCGGCCCGTACGCCGTCCAGGACCAGTACCCGGTCCGCCCGCAGCGCCGAGCTGATGCGGTGGGCGATCACCACGAGTGTGCCCGGCCGATCGGCGAACGCCCGCTCGGCACGCGCCTCCGCCGCCGGGTCCAGGTGGCATGTCGCCTCATCGAGCAGGACGAGCCCGACCGGCGAGAGATGGGCACGGGTGAGCGCCACCAGTTGCCTCTCGCCCTGTGAGAGGGACGGCGGGTCGACGTGCCCGTCCAGCCCCCCGAGCCGGTGCACGACGGGGGCCAGCCCCACGGCCTCCGCGGCGTCCTCCACGGCTGCGTCGGTGGCCCCGTCCGGGCAGAGGTAGACGAGGTTCTCCCGCAGGGTGCCGCTGAACAGGTAGGCCTCCTGCGGTATCAGGACGCGCTGTCGGGCAGCCGCGTGAGGGACGCCGTGGGGTGCGGGCACCCCGTTGATCCGCACCTCTCCCGCGTCGGGCACCAGCAACCCGGCCGTCAGGGCGAACAGGGTGGACTTCCCGATGCCGCTGGGACCGACCACGGCGAGGTGCTCACCCGGCTCGACGACCAGGTCGAGGCCGTCCACCACCGGGCTCGCACCGGGGCCGTAGGCGAACGACACGGAACGGAACTCCACCCGCGCGGACGGGGTCGGAGCGGCCGCGGGGACACGCTCCCGAGCGGGCGGGGGGACGGTCACCGGGGCGGCCGGGCGGGGTCGGGTGCCCGTCGGCCCGTCGGCTCCCTGCGTGAGGTGGTCCAGGATCACCAGCAGCCGGGTGCCCGCCGCCCCGAGACCGGTCATCACGGTGTGCAGGGCCGGCAGCAGCGACTGCGTCAGATAGGTCAGCGCTCCGAGGAGCGCACCGGCGCCGACCCCGCGCTCCAGTAGCCAGGGCGCCGACGCCAGCAGCAGCACGACCGGGAGCTGCCCGGCCACCGCGAGCGCGAGGGTGCGCACCGCCGACCAGCGGGCGAGCGAGCGCGCCGCCCGGGTCTGGGTGTCGATCAGCTCCTGCGCCTGCGCGGTGATCCGGTCCTCGGCGCCGCACGCCGTGATGTCCCTCAGGCCCGCGGTGACGGCGCCGAACCGCTGGGCGAGCGCCTCGTCCGCGTGCAGGAACTCCCTCTGTCGCGCGGCCATCGGCCGCAGCGCCGCGGCGAACAGGGCCAGTCCGAGGAGCAGCGGCGGAAGCACGACGAGCAGTAGCGGCGGAGCCAGGGCCGCGAGGCCGAGCAGCGCGCCCGCGGCCGTGAAGACGAAGGACCTGGCCACCAGCACGAGCCCCGCGAAGCCGTCCCGGGCGGACTCCGTCTGGTGAGTGAGCCGTGACACCGCGGTGCGATCGACCGCCCCGCCCGCCCCCGCCACCGCGTGCTGCAGGGCCGAGGTGACCACCCGGCGCACCAGGCCGTCACGGAGCGGCTCCACCAGGTCCGCGAGGTGGCGGAACACCCGGCCGACTGCCGTGCCCCCCGCGACGATCGCCACGGCGGCCACTGCCGACCAGGCGAGGCCGACTCCGGGGCGACCGGCGAGGAACCCGCCGTCCAGCGCCCTGGCCACTCCGTACCCGCCGAAGAAGGTCTGCACGGACTCCAGCAGGGACCAACCGGCCAAGCCGAACAGCGCACGGCGTCGCGCGGCGAGGAAGGGGCGCGCTCGGGAGAGCACCCGGCGCAGTGCACCTCGCGAGGGGTGTTCGGTCCTGCTGTGTCCGGCTCCCGCCCCGGGCGCCGCACGGACGGCGGGACACGCCGCTCGGACGCGGGCGCGGGCCGTCACCGCACCGCCCTCCGGGGGTCGTCGCCCGCCTCCCTGACGTCGCCCCCGTTCGATTCGGCGGCGAACACTTCCCGGTACGCCGCCAGTTGCCACAGCTGCTCGTGCCGTCCGACGGCCCGCACCGTGCCGCCCTCCAGCCAGGCCACGAGATCGGCGCGGGCTGCGGACGACGCGCGGTGCGCGACCACCAGACGGGTGCCGCTCCGGACGTCGTGCAGGAGGGCGCGCACGACGTGGCGTTCGGTGGCGCTGTCGAGGCTCGACGTCGCGTCGTCGAGTACGAGCAGCCGTCCGGCGTGCGCGAAGGCCCGTGCCAGCCCGAGCCGTTGCATCTCCCCTCCGGAGAGGGGCGCCTCGTCGAGCGCGCTGCGGTACCCCTGGGGGAGCCGGCGTACGAAGGCGTCCGCCCCGGCCGCGCGGGCCGCCTCGGTCAACCGGGGTGCGTCCGGCTCGTACGGGCCGAAGGCGATCGCCCCGGACACCGTCTCACCGAACAACGCCGGGCGTTCGAAGGCGTAGCCGACCTCGCGCCGCAGTGTCCGCCGGCCGAGTTGGGCCAGCGGGACCCCGTCCAGCAGGACCTGCCCGGCGGCCGGGTCCGCCAGCCGGCCGGCGACCGCGGCGAGTGCCGTCTTGCCCGCCCCCGACCGGCCGACGACGGCGAGGGTCGTGCCGCCGGGAACCACCAGGTCGATCCCCTGCAGCACGGTGCGTCCGTCGTGGACCACGGTGACGTCGCGGAACTCCAGCCGTCCCGGACCGTTCGGGGGCAACTCCCGACTCCCGTACTCCATGGCCTCCCCCGAGACGAGCTCGGCCGTGCGGCGGGCCGCTGCGCGGCTGCGCAGCAGGGCGGCGAGCTGTCCCACCACCGCGCCGAGCCCGCCGGCCAGGGCCGCGTAGCGCAGGACCGCGAGCAACTCCCCGACGGTCAGCTCGCCGGCCGCGAGTCGCAGACCGCCGACGGCGAGAACCGCGGTCTCCAGCAGCGGCAGCAGGACGGTGCTGCGGGCCACGGCCCGGCCGTACACCCGCCACACCTGGCGCCCTCGCGCGTCCAGTTCGGCCATCGGGGCGAGGATGCGGGTGCGTTCCCGCTCCTGCGTGCCCGCGGCGGCGATGGTGCGGGCGCCGCCGAGCGCCTCGACGAGCCGCGCCGCGATGTCCCCCTGCGCGCGCTGGTAGCGGGCGACTCCGGTGGAGGTGTCACGGCTGAAGGAACGCAGCAGCAGGAGCAGCGCGGGGGCGCCGGCCACGAGGACGGCGGCCGTCCACGCGTCGATCAGCGCCAGTGCCACCAGCCCGCCGGCCGGAAGCACGAGGGACGGCAGGGCTGCCGCCGCGGCGGCGGGCGCGGCGGCGGCTTCGGTCACGTTGCCGGTGAGCCGGGTCACCAGGTCACCGGAGGTGAATCGTGCTGCGCCGGGCGGGCCGGCGGCCAGCACATGGCGCAGGGCCCGACGACGGATCCAGCCGGCGGACCGCGCCGTGACCGTGCCGACGAGCAGTGCGGTAGCAGCCTCGCAGAGCACGTCGGCGGTGAGCAGTGCCGCGCAGAGCACCAGCCACGGTCCGGTGTTCGCGGCGCCGGCAAGGAGCAGGTCGAGGGTCCGGCCCAGGGCCGCCGGCAGGGCGACCGCCGCGCCCGCCGCCGCGAGGCCGCACAGGGCGATGGCCGAGGTCCGCACGGCCGAGGCCCGCGCGGCGCCGACCAGCAGCGCCCGGGCGCCCGTCGCCGCCGGCGCGCCGGCGGACCGGGGGCGGGGCGTGGCGGTGGTGGCCGGACTCCGGCTCATGGGCTTCCCCGTTCGTCGAGAGCGGGACCGGATGTCGACGTGGTCCCGCAAGCGGCACGGTCCCGGGCGATGGACGCCCGGGACCGCTGTTCCACCCGCTGCCGGCCGCGGAGCGGGACTCCGCGGCCGGCCTGGGTTCAGTTGCAGGTGGTGATGCTCAGGCTGCTGTCGCCGCAGAGCAGCAGGCTCGCGCGGCTGCCGCCGGTGCCGATCTCGTCGTTGAGCTCGTCCTTCGGGGTCTCCATGCTCTGCAGGTCGAGGAGCGACATGTCGAGTTCCTTTCTTCGGGGACGGAAGGTGTTGCCATGACCCCCGCTTCAGGGGCCAGTTCGGGGGGCCGCGGGCGCGGCCGGTGGCGGCGGCAGGAACGGCAGGTGGACGGGCGCGTCGTGGAGCGCCGCTCCCAGCGCCAGCAGGCATCCCGCCGTACCGGTGCCGAGGTCCATGGACAGCCGCATCATCTGTTCGCCGGGGAAGGCCAGACGGCCTTCGTAGGGGAGGGCGTGCCAGGACAGCACGCCGATCTGCCGTGCGACGTCGTCCGCGGTGGTGCCGGGCCCGGTCGCGTTCGTCCGGCTCAGGTGGAGCACCATGCCGGCGGCGCCGCGGAACAGTCCCGGCTGTGCGTAGAACTTGGCCTGCGCCGCGCGGACGATCCCGTCGCGGGCCTCGCCGAACTGCACGTCGGTGCCGTGCGCGAGCCAGTCGTCGAGGACCATGCCGATGCCGACGCTGCCCGCTCCGAGGTAGGGCATGGTGCGCCAGCCCTCGTCGACCTGGAGGGCGCCGCGCGCACCACGTACGCAACGGTCCAGGTCGTGGCGCAGTGCGTCGGCGGCGAGGTCGAGCAGCTCGGGGTCGCCGGTCCGCTCGTACAGCCGTACCAGGAGCAGGGCCGCGCCGCTCGCGCCGTACAGCAGACCGGTCCGGGTGGCTGCCGTACTCGCGGTGCGCTCCGCGACGAGGCGGCCGCAGCGCAGGGACGCGGCGCGCAGGGTGGTGTCGCCGGTGGACGCGGCGAGCGCGTCGAGCGCGAGTCCGATGCCGGCGAGCCCGCCGTGCAGGTCCGGCGCCATGCCGTCCCAGTCCTGCGCCAGGACGAGGTCCACGAGGACGCGGGCCGGCGCGTGGTGGCCGAGCCGGTCGAGGGTCCAGGCGATGCCGCTGAGGCCGTCGTAGAAGCCGAGCGGGGTGCCCGGGGCCGGCGTGCGCACGGCCCGCAGCAGCCACTCCTCGGCTTCCGGCCACCGCCCGCAGCCGGTCTCCGCGAGGGCGTAGAGCACGCCGGCCGCTCCGTGGGCGAAGCAGCTGCCGCCGGCGGGCGACGCGAACTGGGCGATGTCGCCGGGGACGCAGCGGTCGTCCCGGTCGAGTGACGCCGAGGCCCGGATGGCATCGGCCATGGAGTCGCGGCTGCGCGGCCAGTCGCCCGGCTGCACGGGCAGGTAGTCGTACGGTCCGCGCGCGGGGCGTGACCGGGCGCCGGGCGCCGGGCGGTCGTGCGGCGGCCCTGCCTCGTGCCGGGGCGGGGGCCCGTCGAAGCCGCCCGCCGCGGGCGGGTCGTTGCTGCCGCCGGCTCTGC
Organism: Streptomyces sp. NPDC059169; assembly: GCF_042755225.1. Lineage (NCBI taxonomy): Bacteria > Bacillati > Actinomycetota > Actinomycetes > Kitasatosporales > Streptomycetaceae > Streptomyces > Streptomyces sp. NPDC059169. The sequence goes on from NZ_JBHZCF010000001.1 coordinate 404,602, forward strand.
GCGGAGCGTCGAAGGGCGGACCGGTGACGCCGGGGTCCGGCGCGGGGAGCCCCCGGGTGATCTCCTCGACCGCCTCGTCGAGGAAGGCGCGGTCCACCGGGAAGTGCTCCGCGACGATGTCCGCCAGGTGGGCGGCCTTGGTGCGGTCGACGGCGAACAGGCTCGTCAGCGGGAGGAACAGCGCGATGCGCAGGCAGGCGAGGGCGTACCGGTCGACGTCGGTGCCCCTGCGGTCGGCGGGTGCGACGAAGCCGGGATTGGCGATGACCTGCCGGCGGCCCTCCTCCGCTCCCGCCGCCGCCTCGAAGTCGAGCAGCACCACGGACGACTCGTCGTCGGAGACCATGATGTTGAAGAGGTGCAGGTCGTTGAAGGCCACGCCGCGGGAGTGGACCGCGTCCACGGCGCGCTCCACGAGGCCGTGGATGCGCAGTGCCCACGCGGTGTACGCGGCGAGCTCCTGCGGGTCCGGGTCCTCCTCGATCAGCGGGTGCCGCCGGGCGAAGAAGGTGTTGAGGGGACGGCCCTCGATGTAGTCCAGTGCCAGGAAGGTGTGGTCGCCGAGGGTGAACCAGTCCAGCACCTCGGGGGTGCAGGGCAGTCCCGACAGGCGGTCCAGGGCTTCCTTCTCCCGGACGAGCCGCGTCACGGCGTCCGCTCCGTCCGCGGCGAGCCCCGCGTGCGGGCGGGCCTCCTTCAGGACGACCTTCCGGCCCGTCCGCTCGTCCCGGGCGGCGTAGACACCACCGCCGTTGGAGAAGTGGAGTGCCCGTTCGATCACGTACGGGATGTCGGTGGTCGTGGTCGCGGACCGGGCCCGCAGGTGCGGCCGGAGGAAGTCCGGGAGCGTGATCCAGGGCGGGACGTGGAACGCGGGTTCCCTCCGGTCCGGTACGAGCCGGCCGTCGGCGTCCTCTATCGCGGGGCGCACGTCCCCGTGCTCGTCGCGGCAGTTCCGCTCGGTGAAGCTTCCGTAGCGCACATGGACGGGACCGGCTCCCCACCTCAGGTCGCTGAGGATGTACGGACCGGGCTCTCCGCCCAGTACGGCGTCGAGGTCCTCGCAGATGGTGCGGCACTGCGCGTCGTCCACGGGGTAGACGGTGATGAACTTGCCGCTGGCTGCGCGGTCGGCGTACTTGGCGTTGCGCCTGTGCAGCAGGTACCGGCTGGGCACGAACTTGAAGGCGATGTCCCGAGGCACGCAGTAGTCCCACACCTGGGCGAGGATCTTCTCCGCGTTGTCCAGACGGGCGGAGACGTGGATCTTCCAGCCCTGCGGGGGCAGTTCGGAGGCGAGCGGACGGTAGGCGAGCCAGTCCCCTGACTGGTGCCGCTGCCATCCTGCGGGCGCCTCGCGCCCGGCCGCCTCGTACAGCCGTGCGGTCCCGTCGTCGTCCGCGGCGAGCGTGTGCGGAGCGTCGTAGAACTGCCGATCGGCGTCGCAGAAGGCGGCGTACCCCTTGTTCATCTGGCTCCCTCCGCCGGTTGACGTCCAGAGGCTGTCACGCGGCGAAGTACTGCCAACAGTCACAGCATTCACGAGCGGACCGTGAAGAACTCATGAGTAATCAGCCCGGGCAGCGGCTCTTCCCCGGGGAAAGGCAGAGGGGTATTTGCCACGGGGATGACACGGCACGGAGCGGTTCCGCAGAAGGGGTCCCGACCAGCGGTTACGGCCCGTGCGATGGGTCCGGGAAAGGCGGAGGCAGCGGATGGCGCAGCGCCGGAAACGGGCGGAGCGGGAAGAGAAGATCTCTTCCCGCTCCCGCTTCCCCGAGAATTCACAGGTGTCAGCGCGTCATATTCCTCCTCGTTCTTCTGAGACGACTGATACCGCTCCCTTCGTGGTCGATTCCCCTGACATCGATCACCTGCCCATCACAGAACAGGACAAACGTCCTCTTATCGGGTGATGCTCCGGAGTGACCGGGTGAGGGGACCGGTCCGCATCCCGGCGGCCGTCGCGCTCCGGCCGGCCCCGGGAGCGTGATGATCGCCGGTCTCCCTCGCGCCGGACCCCGTCACGCAGGACACTTGACCACGGAAAGCGCAAGCGGAAGCTCTCGGAGGGGGACCCACATGCGGGACAGCCATCGGGCGGAAGCCGAGCGGCTGTTGGCACGAGCCGTCGAAGAGGAGGTGCGGCACTCGAACGGGCGCGGCGACTCCACAGCGCTGCTGACGCGCGGTCAGGCCGCGCTGGACGAGCTGGCGGCGACTGCGGACGAGGAATACGCGGCCTACCTGCGGGCCGTGGAGGAGGCGGAGGCCGGACAGCTGCCGCTCGGCGAGCGGTTCAGCCGCCGGAACGTGTCGACTCCGCTGCTGGTGACGGCCGTTGCGACGGTCGCGGCGTTCGGCGCCGACGTGGCGCTGGGCACGGCCACCGGAACGGCGCTCGGCGCAGGAGCAGTGGTCGCCGTCGCCGGGGCCGCCGCGACCGTCGCCAAGGTGACCGCTGCCCACTGGCCGGACGCGCACCGCAGGGCTGCCGCGCTGGGGCAACCGGGCGGCCCCGAGCAACTGCGCCTGCAGTGGCTGACGGCGCTGGAAGTACGGGGCATCCGGCCCTTCCTGGACCAACAGCGCATGTTGGCGGCCGCGACGGCACGCCCCGCGAAGAAAGCCGCGGCCACCCCTGCACTCCGCGGCGCGGACCGCAGTCAGGCGGCACGCAGGCGCAGCGTGCTGGAGCAGTCCTTCGGACACCTCCCGCAACCCGGCGGGCCGTTCGCGGGCCGCAAGGACGCAATGGCGCAGATCGCCCAATGGGTGCACGCGGCCCGTGCGTCGACGGACACGAAACCGACCGTGGTGGTGCTGCACGGCGCACCGGGGTCGGGGCGGACGACGCTCGCGGTGCGGGCCGCCCACCACCTGAAGGACCAGTTCCGGGGCGCGTGCCTGGTGGACCTGCGCGGTGGCTCGGCCGACGAGCAGCCACTGCCCACCCGGGACGCACTGCTGCACCTGCTGAACCGGCTGGGTGCACCGCGCGAACAACTGCTGTTCCGCGAAAGGTCGTCGGCGGACGCACAGCTGCGGAGGCTCGGCGAGCTCTACCACCGGTACCTGACCGGGCTGCCCGTCACCATCGTCCTGGACGACGCGAGCGACGCCGAGCAGGTGCGCACGCTGCTCCCCGGGCGTTCCGACAGCCTGGTGCTGGTGACCGCACGCGAACCGCTCGAGCTGCCCGGGGACGTACCGGCCTGGGTGCACCACCTGCCGGTGGAGGCGCTGGACGCGGCCGGCGCGGAGGAGCTGCTGGCGGCAGCCGCCGAGGAGTCCCTGGAGGGCCCGTACGACTCGCAGTCGGCCGAACGCATCAGGGAGTTGTGCGGCGGGCTGCCGCTGGCTCTGCGGATCGCGGGTTCGTCGCTGGGACCGCGGACCCAGGAGCGGCTGGCGGCCGACCTCGGCGCCTACGGCCCCGTGGAACCGGTCGAGCGGGCGCTGTGGCTGCGCTACACCGACCAGCCCGAGCAGGCACGGAGGCTGCTGCGCAGGCTCGCGCTCGCGGGGCGGACCTCGCTGGGCGCGGCCGCGGCAGCGGCCCTGCTGGCGACCGACGAGGCGGATGCACTGCGACTGCTGTCGGAACTCTCCCGGGCCGGACTGCTGGACCATGTGCGCGGCGAGCGCTACCGGCTGCACGACGCCGTACGCGCCTTCGCACTGGCACGGCTCCTCGACGAGGAGGAACAGACGGAGCGCACGGCCGCGCAGGAGCGCCTGATCATCGGGTACGCGGAGCTCGCCGACTCGGTGATCCGCCTCGTGGACGGCAAGACGTCGACCCGCGCTGACCGGTTCGGCGTCCACGGCTTCTCCTCGCTCGACGCCGCCCTGCGCTGGCTGGACGACGAGTCGAGCTTCATCACGGCCGCGCTGCGGCATGCGGAGGGCCTCGACCAGCAGGCCGTACTGAACCTCCTGGGCGCGCTGTGCGACTACTGTCTGCTGCGGGGCGACCTCTACCGGCTCGGCGAGATCAACGAGCTGACGCAGGCCGTCGACCAGGGGTTGCTGGTCCGCTCCGTCCAGTGGCGCACCGGCATCGCGGCGCGCCAACTGGGCGAGCTGGACAAGGCGCGGACAACCCTGTCCTCCGTGGTCAACCTGTACCGCGAGGCGCATCACGACGCGGGGGCGGCCCGTGCCCTCTGCTCGCTCGGCATCACCCTGCACCACCAGGGCAACCTCACCGAAGCCTCGGCGAAGCTGCGCGAGGCGATCGAACTCCAGGCCTCCGAGGAACTGGCGGCGGACCGCGCCTGGACGCTGCACGCGCTCGCCGCGGTCGAACGGGACCGGGCCAACCTCGCGGAGGCCGGCACCCTGCTCGCCTCCGCGCTCGTGCTGCACCGCAAGGGCGAGTCGCTCCACGGGGAGGCGTGGACCCACTTCCAGATGGGTCAGGTGTACCTGCGGGCGGGCGACGTGCCGCGCGCCGAATCCGAGTTGCGCGACGCGCTCGACCTGTACGGCCGCACCCGCGACGACCGCGGCGAGGCCTGGGCGCTCACCCAGCTCGCCCGGGCCCGGCTGGTGGACCGCGACCCCGCCCCGGCGGTCGAACAGCTCCGCCGGGCCCTCGCCCAGCACCGCGAGAACGAGGACGCGCGCGGTGAGGCGTGGACGCTGTACTACCTGGGCCAGGCCCTGGAGGAGCGCGGCGAGCGCGACCAGGCCGTGCGTGAGCTGGAACGGGCCCGCACGATGTTCTCCCGCATGCGCGACGTCTACGGGCTTGCCTGCGCCCGCCACCACTCGGGCCGCGCCACCCGCGACCAACGCGCCGCGCAGACCGGGAACCTCCGCAATTCGGGGTTCGCCCGCCAGCTCCTGGTCGACGCCCGGGCCGACTTCCAGCGCATCGGCGTGGCCCACGGCGAAGCGTGGACGTGTGTGGAACTGGCCGTCGTGGACGCGGGCAACGACCGCGCCGCACAGGCCCTCGAGCTCTGCGACGAGGCAGCGGGGCTCTTCGCCTCGTACGGAGACCGGCGCGGCGCCGACTGGGCCGGGTTCCTCCGCTGCACCCTGCTCCCGTACGCCTCGGCGGGCGGTATGGAGATCGGCACCGTCGTCGCCCAGGAGGAGCTGGCCCGGCTCCGCGGCACACCCCACCCCTCACGTGACGGCTCGATCGAGGACTACATGGAGGCGTTCGCCCTGGTCCTGGAGCGGGGAGTGCGACTGGAGGACGGCTGGCAGGCGTGGCAGCTGGGGATGGTGCCGGACCGTCACGCGCGCGAGGTGATGGGGGTCCCGAGCTGAGGACCAGGTTGGTCCAGGAACGGCCGTGGGCTCCCGGCGATCATTGCCCCGCCGGGGCCACGGCCGTTCGGACGGCCGTCGACCCGCTCGCGGCCCCCGTGGGCGGCCGTGCACGCGTCATCGCCCGCGCCACGGCCGGCTCAGTGGGCGTCCTGGATCCGTGCGGGCCGACAGGGACGGGAGGTGCGGGCGCGCGTCCGACGTGGACGTACGGCGCCGACGCCCAGGAGCGCCGGGCGTGGCCGAAGGCTGCTGTCCGCACACCGCACGGCACCGGGGCGCGCCGGTTACCGCGCGCGCACCCGTACTCCGGTCCGGTGCCGGGCCTACTTCCCCGCGGCCGACGCCGGCTTGTCCGCCTTCGACGTGGTGCCCGCCTCCGGGACCTCCTCGAAGCTCACCCGTCCCATGTGGCGGTTCATCGACTTCATCAGCAGCCAGACGGCGGCCGCCATCACCGCGAAGACGATGAACCCGAGGACGCCGGGCGTCACCTTGTTCGTGTCGAGCTCCTTGGCGAGAGGGACGAGGTGGGTCATCGCCAGGCCTGTGCTGCTCATCGGTCGCTCCTTGTGTGGATGTACCGACCATACCCGGGCGCCCGCGGAGCGTTCTCCCGGCCCACCCCCGACGGAACGGGCCGGGAAGAACACCGGCTCGGGGCGGGTTTCGGCGGATCATGCGGGGTCGCGGACACCGGCGAAGAGGTCGGCCTCGGGGAGGGAGGTGTCGATGAGGGACTTGGCGAGCTCGTACTCCTCCGTCGGCCAGACCTCCTTCTGGATCTCCATCGGGACGCGGAACCACCCACCGTCCGGATCGATCTGCGTGGCGTGGGCGATCAGTGCCTTGTCACGGATCTCGAAGAAGTCGGCACACGGCACGTGCGTGGTGAGGGTCCGCTCGGTCCGCTGGAACTGCTTCCACCGCTCGAGCCACTCCCCGTACGGGGACTCCATCCCGCGCGCCAGCAGGGCCTCGTGCAGGGCGACCGTGCGCGGACGGTTGAACCCCTGGTTGTAGTAGAGCTTCAGCGGCTGCCAGGCCGGTCCGTACTCGGACTCGGGGTACTTCTCGGTGTCCGCCGCGGCCTCGAACGCGACCATCGAGATCTTGTGCGTCATGATGTGGTCCGGGTGCGGGTAGCCACCGTTCTCGTCGTAGGTCGTGACGACCTGCGGCCGGAAGGAACGGATCTTGCGCACCAGCTCGCCGGCCGCCTTGTCGATGTCCTCCAGGGCGAAGCAACCCTCGGGAAGCGGAGGCAGCGGGTCGCCCTCGGGCAGCCCGGAGTCGACGAAGCCGAGCCACTCCTGTTTCACACCGAGGATCTCGCGGGCCTCGTCCATCTCCTTGCGGCGCACCTCGTGGATGTTCTCCTCGACGTACGCGTCGCCCTGGAGCTTCGGGTTGAGGATGGAGCCGCGTTCGCCGCCCGTGCAGGTCACCACCAGCACGTCCACCCCTTCGGACACGTATTTGGCCATCGTGGCCGCACCCTTGCTCGACTCGTCGTCGGGATGGGCGTGGACGGCCATCAGTCGCAGCTGCTCAGTCAAGTTCGATCCTCAAGTCTTCGTCGCAGAACATCGGCCCGTCCCGCCGGGCACGCACGGTGTGGGGCGGTGGTCGGCCGCCACGAGGGCGACTCCTATAGTGACGGAATCCGGGGGGAGAAAAATTCCGGCATCCGCACGGTGAAGGGACGATCATGACGGCGGTTGGCCAAGGGCTCCCCGAAGGCCGATACGGTCGCTCGGCGGACGCGCGCGCGGACCGCACGCTCAAGATCGTGGGCGCGGCACTCGGAGCGTGCCTGCTCGGCGTGATCGGGTGGTTCGGCTACGACTACGTGAGCGGGCAGCGCATCAGCGCCGAGATCATCAAGTTCGACGTCTCTGCGGACGACCGGGTCCAGGTCCACCTCGAGGTCCGCAAGGACGCCGCCGCCAAGGGCTACTGCACGCTGCGCTCGCGGGCGGAGGACGGCAGTGAGGTCGGTCGGCGCGACGTGCGCTTCGACTCGCACCAAAGCCGTATCGACGAGGTCGTCACCGTGCGTACCACGTCGAAGGCGACCAGTGCCGAACTGGCAGGTTGCACCGCGGACGACGGGCCGAAGGGCTGACGTTGTCGCGACTGCGACAACGCTGACCTGCATTGACGCATTTTCGAGGTCTTTCGGTCCTCCCTCTTTCACGGACCAATTGTTAGGCTCGTGGTTTCGCCCACTCGTGGAGGAACATCCTTCTGGGTAGGGCGATGCTTTGTATCCCCAGTACCTACGAGGAGCACCTGTGACCCAGACCAGCGAGAACGTCACCTGGCTCACCCAGGAGGCGTACAACCAGCTCAAGGCCGAGCTGGAGCACCTGTCTGGTCCCGCGCGCGTCGAGATCGCAAAGAAGATCGAGGCGGCCCGTGAGGAGGGCGACCTGCGGGAGAACGGCGGGTACCACGCGGCCAAGGAGGAGCAGGGCAAGCAGGAGCTTCGCGTGCGCCAGCTGACCCAACTCCTGGAGAACGCGAAGGTCGGCGAGGCCCCGGCCGACAACGGCACCGTCGCCCCGGGCATGGTCGTGACGGTCGCCTTCGACGGCGACGAGACCGACACCGAGACCTTCCTGCTCGCCTCCCGCGAGTACGCCTCCCAGGACATCGCCACGTACTCGCCGCAGTCGCCGCTCGGCGCGGGCGTCAACGGCAAGAAGGTCGGCGAGGACGCCGAGTACGAACTGCCCAACGGCAAGATGGCCATGGTCAAGGTCCTCGAGGCCAAGCCCTACCAGGGCTGAGTCGGCCCGGACGTAAAGGACCCCCGGCACCGTTGCGGTGCCGGGGGTCCCGTCGTGTCACCCACCGGGTCCGTCCCACCGGAGCGACGGCCCGCGAGGGCCGCCCCACCGCTCAGCCGATGACCCGGTACCCCGCCTGCCGCAGCGCCTCACCGACCTCCGTGCAGTGCTCCAGCCCCTTGGTCTCCAGGTGGAGCTCGACCTCCACCTCGGTGAGCCCGAGCCGCGGGTCCGTCCGTACGTGCCCAACGTCCAGCACGTTCGCATCCGCCACGGACAGCACCCCGAGCAACGTCGCCAGCGCCCCCGGCCGATCGGGGAGGCGGAGCCGGAGCGACAGGTAGCGACCGGCCGCGGCCATGCCATGCCGCAGGATCCGCTGCAGGAGCAGTGGATCCACATTGCCGCCCGACAGCACCGCGACGACCGGCCCCTGGAATGCCTTCGGGTCGCTCAACAGCGCCGCGACGGAGCTCGCCCCCGCCGGCTCGACGACCAGCTTCGCCCGCTCCAGGCAGAGCAGCAGCGCCGACGACAGGGCGTCCTCGGACACCGTCCGCACGTCGTCCACGAGCTCCTCCACGATCGCGAACGGCACGTCGCCGGGGCGGCCCACCTTGATGCCGTCCGCCATCGTGCTCGGCTCGTCGATCGACACCGGCCGCCCCGCGGCGAGCGAGGGCGGGTAGGCCGCAGCGCCGGCCGCCTGCACCCCGACCACCTGCACATCGGGGCGCAGCGCCTTCACCGCGACCGCGATGCCCGCAGCCAGGCCGCCCCCACCGACCCCGACGACGACCGTCCGCACCTCCGGACACTGTTCGAGGATCTCCAGACCGACCGTTCCCTGGCCCGCGATGATGTCCGGGTGGTCGAAGGGGTGGATGAAGACCGCCCCCGTCCGGTCCGCGTACTCCTGTGCGGCGGCCAGGGTCTCGTCGACCACGTGCCCGTGCATCCGGACGTCGGCACCGTAGTCCCGGGTGGCCGCGACCTTCGGCAGCGGGGCACCGATCGGCATGAACACGGTGGAGTGGACCCCGAGCAACGCCGACGCGAGTGCGACCCCCTGCGCGTGATTGCCCGCCGAAGCAGCCACCACACCGGCCGCCCGCTCCTCCGGCCGCAACCCGGAGATCCGGACGTACGCACCGCGCAGCTTGAACGACCCCGTCCGCTGGAGGTTCTCGCACTTGAGGTGGACCGGTGCCCCCACCAGGCCGGACAGGTACCGGCTGCCCTCCATCGGGGTCAGTCGGGCGACGCCGGAGAGCATCTTCTGGGCCCCTCGGACGTCATCCAGGATCAGCGGGTGAAAGGGGCCAGTCGCGCGGAAGCTCATGACAGCAAGTCTCGCAGCTCAACGGCCCGGCGGCCGCCCGGGTCACGGCTCGTCCACGGGTTTGCGCAGGGCCGGTACGCACCCGCCCGGGGCCGCGTACTCTGTCCCCCACCAACCGACCAACGCACGAGAGAGCCCTCTGCAGCCATGCCCACATCTCAGGACATGACGACTGATCTCGACCCCGGCCTCCTCGATGCCCTCCAGCACCAGGTGGCCGTCTTCGCACGCCGGGCCGAGCAGACCCGGCTCGGCGGGGTCGGCCAGGTCCGCAACTCGATGGACCGCGCCGCCTATCTGCTGCTCAACCGCCTTGATCGGGAAGGCCCGATGGGAGTCAAGGCCCTGGCCGCGGGGATGGGCATCGACTCCTCGACCGTCACCCGGCAGGTCGCCCCGCTCGTCGACACGGGGCTGGTGAAACGCACCTCCCACCCGGAGGACGGCCGTGCCGTCGTCCTCCAGCTGTCGCCCCGCGGCCACGCCCGCCTCGAAGAGGTCCGTTCCTCGCGGCGGGAACTGATGGCCCAGGTGACGGACGGGTGGACAGAGCAGGAGCGGGAGTCCTTCTGCACCCTGCTCACCCGCTTCAACTCGGCGCTCTCCGCCCGCCAGGCCGGGCAGCTGCCGGTCGACACGGAAGCATCTCCCACCTCTTGACCCCGGGGCCGCGCTGCCCTGATATGAGGACGTGCGTGAGACGCGGCAGTCCGTGCTCGTCGACCGCCGCACCCGGGAGTTCGATGCGTTCGCCGCGGGGGCGGGGGGTCGGCTGCTCCACGTCGCGACCTTGCTGACGGCAGAACCGCACGGCAACAATCCCCGGGCGCAGCACTTGCTGGTCGGGGCGCTGGCACGCACGTACGCGGTGTGGGACCGGCTGCACGGCGAAGACCCGTACGACCGCACGCGGCGGGAACTCGCCACTCTCTTCGCACGCACCTCCTGGCACTTCCACCACCGGGTGCGGAGCAGCACAGAGGACCGCGGAGTGCTCGCCGCGCTGACGCCCCGACTGCGCCTGGTCGTGGTGCTCCGCCTGTACGAGGGTGTGGCGGAGGAGCAGACGGCAGCGCTGCTCGGACTACCGGAGGAGCGGGTCAGGGCGCTGTGTGCCCGAGCGGTCGCCACGCTGCGCAGCACCGGGTCGGCCCGACGGACAAGGGCGTCTGCGCGGCCGGCGGGGGCACCGTGACCCGCCACCGCACCAAGGAGGACGAGGTCAGGCGGATGCTGGACCTCCCTCATCCGGTGGTCCCCGCCGATCTGGCCGCCCGCGCCGGGCGCCTCGGCACGCGGCTGCTGCGCCGCCGTCGTGCCCTGCGCCGGGTGGGCTGGGTCCTGCTGTGCGTCGTCGTGGTCGCTTTCACGGTGTGGGCGGTGTCCGTCGAGCCGTGGAACCTACCGCCGTCGATGACGACCCCGGAGATCGAAGGTTGGTGAGCGAGGGCTGGTGAACCGCGCCCGACGGGTCGCCGGCGGCCTGGCACCGACGGCGACCGGTCCGCACGCGCGGCGAGCCAGCTCGCCGGCGACGAGCGGTCCGCAAGCCCCGACCTATCCTGGAAAGGGCGGCGCAAGCACGAAGCCCAGGAGGACGTCATGACGAGAAAAGTCGCCGACTGCCGCAATTCGCCGAGCGTCATGAACTGCTCGCTCACCATTTCGGGCGAGGAAGAGGAAGTCATCCGCGCAGCCACGGAGCACGCGGTATCCGTCCACGGCCACGAGGACACACCGGAGCTGCGCGAGCAGATCCGCGCCTCGCTCCAGGACGAAACGGTCAGCGCCTGACCTGAAGCGGGCAGAGGGCGATCGCCCTCTGCCCGACCCGGCGCGGACCCGCCCGGGCTCCCGTCCAGAGGGCAGCCCGCACCGGACGAACAACTCGGCGGCCGGCCCGAGCGGGCGCGGAAGGCCCGCCGGCTGGGCGGACCCGGCCCGGGCACGGGCCGGACAACCCCGTCCCGCAGAGGGCGGTCACCGGACGGCCCGTACCGGCGGACAGCACCCGGCCCGACGCGGTCACCCCGCCCGGACCGGGAGCCGGCCCCGAGGCGTCAGCCGAGCGCCTGCTGCAGGTCGGCCAGCAGGTCGTCCACGGCCTCGATGCCCACCGAGAGCCGGACCAGGTCCGCCGGCACCTCGAGCGCCGACCCCGCCACGGAGGCGTGCGTCATCCGGCCCGGGTGTTCGATCAGCGACTCGACGCCGCCGAGGGACTCGCCGAGGGTGAAGAGCTTCGCGCGGTTGCAGACCTCCACGGCCGCCTGCTCGCCGCCCTGCACCTGGAACGACACCATGCCGCCGAAGCGCTTCATCTGCTTCGCCGCGGTCTCGTGGCCCGGGTGCGTGTCCAGCCCCGGGTAGAGGACCCGGGTCACCTTGGGGTGCTGGGTCAGCATCTCGACGACGCGCTCGGCGTTGTCGCTGTGGCGGTCCATCCGCACCGCCAGCGTCTTGATGCCGCGCAGCACGATCCACGAGTCGAACGGCCCCGCCACCGCGCCCATCGCGTTCTGGTGGTACGCCAGCTCCTCGCCCAGCTCCGCGTCGGCCGTGACCAGCGCCCCGCCCACGACGTCCGAGTGCCCACCCATGTACTTCGTCAGCGAGTGCACGACCACATCGGCACCGAGCGCGAGCGGCTGCTGGAGGTAGGGGCTGGCGAAGGTGTTGTCGACGACCAGCTTCGCCCCGGCCGACCGTGCGAGGTCCGCGACGGCGGCGATGTCGGTGATGCCGAGAAGCGGGTTGGACGGGGTCTCGACCCAGATCACCTTCGTGCGGTCCGTGAGGGCACCCCGCACCGACGCAGGGTCCGAGGTGTCGGCGACGGAGTACTCCACGCCCCACCGCTGGACCACCTTCGCGAACAGCCGGAACGTGCCTCCGTACGCGTCGTTGGGGATCACCACGTGGTCGCCGGGGGTCAGCAGCGTGCGGAGCAGGCAGTCCTCGGCGGCGAGACCGGAGGCGAAGGCGAGGCCGCGGCTACCGCCCTCCAGTGCCGCGAGGTTCTCCTCCAGCGCGGTACGGGTCGGGTTGGCGCTTCGGCTGTACTCGTAGCCGCCGCGCAGCCCGCCCACACCGTCCTGCTTGTAGGTGGACACCTGGTAGATGGGCGGGACGACCGCGCCGGTCAGCGGATCTGCGGTGTTGCCCGCGTGGATGGCGAGGGTCTCGAAGCTGTGGTGGTCGCTCATGTGCCCGAGCGTAGCCCGCCCCCGGGCGGCCTCGTTCCCGGCGGCGTCCGGGACAATGGGCACATGGAGATTCTCTGGTTCCTGATCGCGACGTGCCTCCTGGCCGCGGCGCTCGGCCCGTTCGTGCTGCGGCGCCGCAACGCAATCCGCCAGGTCGCTCCCGGATCGCCGGACGCGGCCGACCCCGCGACGTACGGCTTCGTCCGGCAGGAACTGCTGGACCCCCGGCTGCCCGGGCCCGACCAGGACCTCCTCGACGTGCTCGACCTGGTGCAGCGGACCCAGGACTGGCGCGCCGCTTCCCAGCTCCTCGCCGGGACCGGGAAGGAGGGGGAGCTGCGCTGGCAGCGCGTGCAGGCCTTCGCGGGCGCGGCGTCCCTGGAACTGCAGCAGCAGCCCGGGAGCGGTGGCTCCTGGCTGCGCACCTGGCGCGCTCAGGCCCCGAAGGACGCGGGCGGCGCCGCCGTCCACGCGGAGTTCCTCGTGCAGCAGGCCTGGCGCTCTTCCGGCGGCGTCGGGAGCGACGACTTCCGGATCATCCTGGAGGAGGCCCGCACCGTCTGCGCCGACGCGGCACTGCTGGCCCCGGGCGACCCCGTCCCGTACATCGTCGAACTCGCAGTGGCCCGTGGGCTCGGATACTCGCACGAGGAGTTCGACCAGGTCTGGGCCAAGGTCATCGACCGGGCCCCCGTGCACATGGGGGCGCACCTCGCTGCGCTGCACTACTGGTGCGAGAAGTGGCACGGCTCCCGGACGGAGGCCGACCACTTCGCAACCACCGCCGCCGCCCGCGCGCCCCACGGTTCGCTGCTGGCGGCACTGCCGCTGTTCGCCGTGTTCGAGCACCTGCCCGAGGTCAATCTGGTGTCCGGCTTCTACGAGAGCGCGGTGATCACCAAGGCTGTCGAGGGGGCGCTGCACGCGGTGCACACCGCGGCTGACGACGACCCGGTACTCCCGCACGTCCGCCACCTGCTGGTGTTCTTCCTGGTCGGGTCGGAGCGGTGGGCCGAGGCCATGCACCAGCTGGTGCTGGTGGACGGCCATGTGGGCGCGCTCCCCTGGACGCACAGCGCCGATCCGGCGGCGGAGTACACGGTCTACCGCGCCCTGGCCGTGGCGGGCTACGAGGCGAACGGCGGAAGCCCGGCGACCCTGACGCAGTGAGGCGACGCGTGCGGCGGCGGCCCGTGTCCCGGGCGACCGACACGTGCGGCGGCGGGCCCGTCCGGGAACGGAAGGCGCAGCGCACCGGGGAATCCGCCGGGGGGTCGTGGCGTTGTCCCGTACGGACCCACTCCCGGAGGAGCCCCGCATGTTCCTGAACCGCCGCGTACCCGAGCTTCCCACTCCCGCCCAGGCCCTGCGCGGCCGCGAGACCCCCGAATTCGAGGTACCGGACCGCCACACGGTGCTCGGCAACCCTTTGCTGGGCCCGTACCCGGAAGGCCTCGAGGTCGCCGACTTCGGGCTGGGGTGCTTCTGGGGCGCGGAGCGGAAGTTCTGGCAGACGCCGGGCGTGTGGACGACCCTCGTCGGCTACCAGGGCGGCCACACCCCGAACCCGACGTACGAGGAGGTGTGCTCCGGCCTGACGGGGCACACCGAAGCCGTCCGCGTGGTGTACGACCCGGCCGTGGTCCCGTACGGTCAGTTGCTCAAGGTCTTCTGGGAGTCCCACGACCCCACCCAGGGCTTCCGCCAGGGGAACGACGTCGGTACCCAGTACCGTTCGGCGATCTACACCCACACCCCCGAGCAGGAGGCGGTGGCGGAGGCCTCCCGCGAGGCGTACCAGACGGTGCTCACGGGTTCGGGCTACGGCACGATCACCACGGAACTCCTGCCCGCACGGGGACGCCCCTTCTACCCGGCGGAGGGGTACCACCAGCAGTACCTTTCGGAGAGCAAGAACCCGGGCGGGTACTGCGGGCTGGGCGGGACCGGCGTCAAGCTGGACGCCCCGTTCGAGACCAACTGGGGCGCGTCCTGCCCGACGGGTATCGCTCCGGCGCCGGAGGCCGCGGACGAGTAGCCGGCTCCCGTGGCCAGGCGGTCACGTCGACGCCGTCACGCACCGAGTGCTTCGTGGACACGACACCGCGCCTGCCGCTCCATCGGCGGCAGACGCGGCCCGCCGGAACCCCGCAAGAACGAGCAGTCGGGTACGACGCGCTGCGGTGCTCTCTCCTGCGAGCAGCGCGAGGGGGTGAGGGCCGATCCCGCGAGCAGCTGGGCCAGAAGCGATGTCGCAACGAGAACCGCAGTGAACTGGTGTGCCGTGGGCTCGAAGCCGCCGGTTCACGGGGCGTCCGTTCGTCGGGCCGCGCAGGGGGCGGGGGCGGCCGGACAGTCGCGCGCTGCTCGCATGTCGCCTTCGTACCGTGCGTGTTGTGCGGTTGTCGGCAACGGGCGGACCTGCTGGGCGAGTTCTCCCTCTTGGGGTGGCCGGCGGTGGAGCAGCTCCGTCGCGGGACGCCGCCGGTGAGGGCCGGCCAGGCGTAACTGGCGGTCGCGGCCTGGTTCCCGGGGTGCTTCGCTCCCGCGTGGAGGGGGCACAGGCGGCGGACCGGTAGGCAAGGGGCGGCGATTTCTTCGACGTTGCCGGGTCGGTTCCGGTCGTCGGCCGCGAGGGCCTCGGAGTTCTGGCGGCAGTTCGATCGCCCGCTTGGTCCCGGCACGCCCCCACGGCTCCTACAGGGGTGAGTATGGTCACGCGAATGTGGGCGTCTACTAGTCACGTTCGTGGACCGCAAACTGTCGCCTACACGCGGATATCCGGCCTCGACGCCGGAGCTACTACGGTCACAGGCCGTAGCAGGGGCGGTTGGCGCTGCGCTGGGACCGAGCTAACGATGTGCCCTGTCGCGTAGTGATGCCGGTGCCTCACTTCCTGGGGACCTTGCCCCAGCGTGGGCATGTGGAATGCCCATCCGGTCCCACCACGGCTTGGCTGCGCGACCCGAGTCGAGGAAGAAGGTGCCGCATGTCCAGCTTCGCCCTGCTCGTCCGTCCTGGGCTCTACAGCACGACGGCGAGAGTAGTTGGGCAGGTGATGGCCTTCCTGGACTTTTTCGCCGGCGTCTTCACGCTGCTCTCGCTGACCGCCGTGGTGGCATGCGGGCTCGCCGCCACCGACAGGCTGGTGCTGACCCCCCGCCTGCGGGTGGCCGTGCAGTCGGTTCACCGGGCGACCGCCGTCGCGGCGCTCGGCTTCCTGGCCATCCACGTCGCCGTCAAGGTCGTCGAGCGGCATGCCGCCCCGCAGGCCGCGGTGATCCCCTTCGCCGGCGGTACTGCCCTCGCGGTGAGCCTGGGCACCATCGCCGCCGACCTGCTCGTCCTGATCACGGCCACCGGTGTGCTCCGTGGCCGGTTCGCCGGCGGCCACCCCGGGCTCTGGCGGGTGCTGCACTCGACGGCGTACATCTGCTGGCCGATCTCCCTGGCGCACGGACTGACGGCAGGGCGCGAGGCGCACCCGTGGGTGCTCTGGGGCTACGGCCTGTTCGCAGCCCTGGTGGGGCTCGCACTGATGGTGCGTGCCCTTTCCCATCTGGGCCGCCACCGGAGCCGGAGCCGACGTCAGCGCAGCATCAAGGCATATCGGCCCGCCGCCGTCCGCCCGGCCGAACTGGCCGCACTGTCCACGCGGTCCGCTCGCCCGACGACGGCCGCCAACCCGATCTTCAGGCCCACCGTGCCGACAACAGCGACTCGCCGACCCGCACAGAGCGGCGGCATGCCCAAACACCCCAAACACCCCAAACACGCCAAGAGGTCAGAGCACTGGCCGCTCCACCTGGCCCGCCCCGGGAGCAGCGAATGAACAGTGCCCCCTTGAAGCTGCCCGAGATGCGCTGGCTGCGTCCGAGCCGGCTGACCCTCGGCCTGGACCGCCACCAGCGCCTGGACGTCGCCGCCCACACGCGTGCCCACCCGCCGCTCCCCCGGACGGACAGGGCCGGTCTGCTCGCCCTCGCCGAGGCCGTCGGGCTGTCCGGCCGCGGCGGCGCCGGCTTCCCGTTCGCGCGCAAGGCCCGGGCCGCCCTCGCCACCGCCGACCGCACCGGCACGGCGCCGGTCATCGTGGTGAACGGCGCGGAGGGCGAACCGGCCAGCGCCAAGGACAAGATGCTGCTCGCCCGTGTGCCGCATCTGGTGCTGGACGGCGCCAGCCTGGCCGCGGCCGCATTCGGAGCCAGCGAGATCGTGATCGGCGTGGCCTCAGGCAGCCCGGGCGAGACGTCCGTACCGGCCGCCCTGGCCGAGCGCGCACTGCCCTGCCCTGCCCGGACCGTCTCATTGCCCGAGCGTTTCGTCTCCGGCGAATCCGGCGCCCTGATCCGTGGCATCAACGGTCTGCCGGTGACACCGGCGCCCCTGAAGGCCCGCGCGGCCGACGGCGCAGCGGGCGGGGTGCGTCGTCGTCCGACACTGCTCTCCAACGTCGAGACCTGGGCCCAACTCGCCCTCGCGGCCCGGCTCGGACCCGAAGCCTATGCCTCGGTCGGCACCGCCGCAGAACCCGGCACGACCCTGCTCACCGTCAACCGGCCGGGCACAGATGCGCTGGTGGTCGAGGTTCCGATCGGGACCCGGCTCGGGCCGGTGCTGGACGCCTGTGGGCTCCGGCCGGGCGTCGGCGTGCTGGTGGGCGGCTACCACGGCGCTTGGCTGCGGCCTTCGGACGCCATCGATGCACCGCTCTCCCGTGCCGGGCTCTCCGCTCTCGGTGGGACCCTCGGCGCGGGCGCGATCGTCGCGCTCCCCGATGACACCTGTCCGCTCGGCGAGACCGCCCGGGTCGCGGCCTGGCTGGCGGCCGAGTCCACCGGCCAGTGCGGACCGTGCAAGCGCGGTCTGCCCGCAGCCGCCGAGGCCCTGGCCATGCTGGCTGCCGGCGCTGCCGAGCCCGCGGTACTCGAGGACGCCAGGTGTGCTCTCGGGGCGGCCCAGGCCGGTGGGGCCTGTTCGCACCCGGACGGCGTGGCCCGCTTCCTGCTCACAGCGCTGGACGTCTTCTCCGAGGATGTCGACGCCCACCTGTCCAGCCCCGGCTGCGGCCGCCCCGTGCACGGAGTACTGCCCCTGCCGCCCTCGAAGGGCGCTCGCCTGGAGGTGGACTGGTCCCGCTGCGCCGGCCACGGTCTGTGCGCCGTGCTGGCCCCCGACCTCATTCGCCTCGGCCCGCACGGCTACCCCGCCTCCGCAACCGTCCCCGTCGCCCCCTGGCAGGAGCACGGCGCCCTCCGCGCCGTCAACCAGTGCCCGGCCCTGGCCGTGCGTCTGCGGCGTCGCGCGTGACGGGACGGCTGCGGTACCCGCTGGCGTCGTGTATCGCCTCGCCGACGCGCCGCACGATGACGGGGCAGCGGACTCCCCGTATGCGTCTGGCCGCGGTGGTGAGTTCGCCCCCGCGTTCCCCGGCGTGAGCGTCGCGACGCGCCGACGCGACCTGATGCCGCATCTGCCGGCGGCACCGACCGTGCTCTGGGCCATCCGGCCGGAACGGCCGGATGCACGGCAACGAGCACACGGCGTGCGGGCACGGCTTCATCCGAGCGACCCATGAGCGCGCTTCGACGGCACCACACGGGTGGCGAGGAGACCCAGGGCAGCCGCGGCGACGGCGCTGCCGATCGCGATCCAACGCAGCACGTCCTCGATCGCCGTCGCGAGACCGTCGGCGGTGGTACGTACCTCGATGAGGGACGCGGCGGCGGCCACGCAGATACCCGCGACTCCGATCACGATGGCGAGTTCCACGCCGGAGGCCTGCCCGACCCGCTCGACCGGGACGACGGCCTGGGTGCCGCTGCTTCCCATCGTCCACCCCATGCCGTACCCGAATCCGGTCAGTGCGAGACCGGGAAGGTAGAACCAGAGGTCGCCGCCGAGCGAGACGAGGAAGAGGCCCACCGCTCCGAGGACGGTCATGACGGCCATCGTCCGCGGAACGTCGAAGCGCTCGCCGAGCCGTCCCGACAGCGGTGCGGCCACGCCCGCGGCGACGGAGGCGGCCAGAAAGATCATTCCGGAGTCGAGCGGGCTGCGCCCGGTCGCCTGCTGGAGGTAGATCGTGACGCCGTACATGGCCACGACGAAGGCGATGTTGGCGACGGTCGACATCAGCGTGATGATCACGAAGAGCATGTTGCGGAACAGGTCGAGCGAGACCAGCGGCCAGCGCGCCACGCGTTCCCGGAGCACGAACCCGACCAGGAACAGCACCCCGGCCGCCGAGACGCCCGCGCTGACCGCGGGTGGCCAGGCCTGCTGACGGTCCACCGTCAGCGTCACGGTGGCGATGCCGAGAATCACCAGCAGCAGCCCCGGTACGTCGACCGAGTGCGGCACGGTGGTGTCGCGCGACTCGCGCACGCCGAGGGCGACCATGGCGATGGTCACGGCGCAGGTCGGGACGTTGACCAGGAGCACCACGCGCCAGCTCAACAGTTCCGTCACCGCACCGCCGAACACGGGACCGAGGGCCAGGGCCAGGGCCCCGATCCCGTAGGCGTTGCCGATGGCCCGCATCGTCCGGTCGGGCGGGTAGGCATCGGTGATCACGGCGACGGCGAGGGGGAACAACACGCCCGCGCCGACTCCCTGGGCGATGCGCAGCACGATGATGCTGCTCGGCGTGGAGGCCAGGCCGACGCCCAGCGAGCACAGCGCGAAGACGACGAGGCCCACGAGCAGCATCCGTCTGCGGCCGAAGATGTCACCGAGCCTGCCGCCCGGGATCAGGGTGGCTGCCAGTGCCAGCATGTAGCCGCTGATCACCCATTGGAGGTCCGTGGTGGTCGTCCCCAGGTCCGAGGCCATCCGGGGCAGTGCCAGGTTCAGCGCCAGGAAGTCGAGTTGCACGACGAAGATGCACAGCGAGGAAGCGATCAGCGTCAGCCAGAGACGCGGCGGCCGGGATACGGAGTCGCGCGAGCCCCCCTCCGGAGCGTCGCCGGAGCCGGGCTTCCCGTGGAGCGGACCGTCATGCATGGCGTTCTCCCCTGTGAGCTGCATCCTGATCACGAGCTGGCCGGCGTTCCTTCTGCGGCGGCTCGGCGCTGCGCGATCTGCCGTGGCAGTCATGACCAGGCCTGGGCCTGAGCGTGCTTGACCAATTTCATGATTCTTAGAACGAATAGTCACTATGCTGGAAGAAGAGGGGATTTGAGGGTATCTACGTCCGCATTCGTCGGGGGCCTCGTGTCTCCCCGGCATGCCGATGGGCGGGGTGGCTGCCCCGCCCGACGGCATCGTGCGAGACGCTCGACGGTGGTCCATCGCCACCACGGGGGTGCGCTCGATGGAGCCGCCGTTCCGGAACGAGGGCCGTAGCGGCGGGACGGCCTCGCCGGACATCTCGGCAGGTTGTGCGCTCCCGGGCAGATCGCCGGCGCCCTACGGGGACTTCACAGCCCGCAAGCGCACGCCGAGGCCCTCAGCCCCGAGTTCCTGGGTGCCGCGTCGGCCTCGTCCGCCGACGAGAGCTCCTTTCCGCGGCGGAGGGCAGCAGGGAACTGCACACAGACGCCCCGTACGGCGGTCCGCAGGTTGGACGGTCGGCGTGGGAGATTGCCGGGGCCGGCAGGTGTCGACAGGATCGTTCCCCGAGTTGCGGAAGCAGACACGAGGAACGGGGGCTGCCACGCCCTTCCAGGGACCCCGGGAGGCGTTGCGGCTGCGCCGGAGGAGGACGAGATGCACGGCGTGCGCAGTGGCTTCGCCACCACCGACGATGGTGTGCGGCTGCACTATCTCGAGGCCGGTAGCGGGCCGGACATGCTTCTCGTTCCCGGCTGGTCACAGACCGCCGCGCAGTGGAAGCACCAGATCGCCGAGTTCGCGAGGACCCACCATGTGGTCGCGGTCGACCACCGCGGCCACGGTGAATCCGACACACCCGACCACGGTTACCGGGTCGCCCGTCTGTCGACGGACCTGCACCAGCTCATTCACCGTCTGGACCTCACCGAGGTCATCTGGGTGGCCCATTCCATGGGCTGTGCACTGGCGTGGTCCTACTGGGACCTGTTCGGCGGGGACCGGCTGGCCCGGCTGGTGTTGTTCGACGAACCCGCCGTCCTGATCAGGCAGCCGTACTGGCCGGACGGTCTGGCCGAGCACTTCGGCGCGTTGTACGACCTCTCGGAGATCGCCGACGTCGTCGCGGGGCTCTGCGACCCTCGCTCGGACGCCGAGAAGCTCAGTGCCCAGTTCCTGGACGCCATGTGGACCCCGGACGCCGACGAGGAGGACCGCCGGTGGGTTCTCGCCCAGAACCTGCTGCTGCCCAGGGAGTACGCCGGCAGGCTACTCCTGGACAACGTCATGCAGGACTGGCGTGACGTCCTGCCCAGGATCACCGTTCCGACGTTGGTGATCGGCGGGAGTGACAGCGTGATCCCGTCCGCCGCCGCGCGGGCGGTGGCCTCGGCCATTCCGGGAGCCACCGTGAAGACGCTCGCCGAACGCGCCAGCCACTTCGCGTTCTGGGAGAACCCCACTGCATTCAACCAGGTGGTCCGGGACTTCCTCGATGCGCCTGATGACGTCGAGGGGCCCCCTGACGTCTGACGGACGCCCCGGAGGCTTCGCCGCGGAGGTTCCGCCACCACGAGGAAGCGGAAGGAGAGACGGTAGCCCTGGCACCGTCGCCGCCGACGAGGGGCATCGGCGGTGTTCAAGCCAGAATCGGCGGTGTTCAAGCCAGAATCGTGCGCGGGTCGCAGAGCCATTGGTCGGCGGCCATGAGCCGACCGACATCGTCCGGTACCACGTTGCGCAACAGCATCCCGGCCTCCTCGTTTGCTGCGATCCTCCAACGTGGTCGTGCGGGGCTCCCGACCGGCTGCCCTGCGGCTGTTCGCCCGCCCCGGGGCCGGCGTTCGCGGTGCGCGCCCCGGCTGGCTGCGGAGCCGGACGGGTGGGTACGGAGCCACCGGTCGTGACAGGTAGTCAGACTGGGCTCGATCCGGAACGCTTGCCGGGGTGTTGCCGTCGATCCTGGCCCTGTCGTCCCCGTGGAACGGGTCTCGAGGCTGGCGCGCGGGGCGAGCGCGAGCAGAGTGCCGGCCGGGTCGGCCGCCACCCGGGGGTAGGGTGCCAGGCCCGGTAGAGGGCGTTCGAAGGAGGGCCATGTCCGAGCACATCCCGCCCGCGGACCGGGGTTGGCGTCGCGTCGTGCCGCGAGTACCCGGTCTCGGGGTCCTCCGCGGGTACCGGCGCAGCTGGCTGCGAGGGGACCTCGTGGCCGGAGTCACGGTCGCGGCGTACCTCGTGCCCCAGGTGATGGCGTATGCGAGCGTCGCGGGCCTGCCGCCGGTCGTGGGGCTGTGGGCGATCCTTCCGGGCATCGCCATGTACGCCGTCTTCGGCTCGTCGCGACTGATGTCGGTCGGCCCCGAGTCGACGACCGCCCTGATGACCGCCACCGTCGTCGGGCCTCTCGCGGCGGGGGATCCGGCGCGGTACGCGGTCCTTGCCTCCGCCCTCGCGTTCGCCGTCGGGCTGATGTGCCTGGTGGCTTGGGCGACGCGGCTCGGGTTCGTCGCCGACCTGCTCTCCCGCCCGGTCCTGATCGGCTATTTGGCGGGAGTCGCCATGATCATGATCGTCGACCAGCTGACCGAGCTCACCGGCGTGCCGACGCAAGGATCCGGGTTCTTCCCGAAACTCCTGTCCTTCGTAGGGAACCTGGCCCAGGCGCACCCGGCCACCGTGGCGCTCAGCGCCGCCACGATCCTGTTCCTGTTCACGGTGGCGCGTCTGCCGCAGGTCGTGCCCGGCCCGCTGTTGGCCGTGGCGCTGGGGACGGCGGCGGTGGCGGTGTTCGGCCTCGAGGACGACGGCGTCGCGGTGATCGGGAAGGTCCCCTCCGGGCTCCCCGGTTTCGCCCTGCCCGACCCCGGCGACCTGCCCCGGCTGCTGCTGCCGGCCATCGGCGTCCTGCTCGTCGCCTACACCGACTTCATCCTCACGGCACGCGCCTTCGCCACGGCCGACGGCGGGCCGCGGTTGGACGCCAACCAGGAGCTGCTCGCGCTCGGCGCCGCGAACCTCGGGGCGGGCAGCGTGAGCGGATTCCCGGTGAGCAGCAGCGCCAGCCGCACCGCCCTCGCGAAGTCGGCGGGCGGGCACACCCAGGCGTACGGGCTCGCCGCAGGCGCCGCCGTGCTCGCCGTACTGCTGTTCCTCGGCCCGCTGTTCACCAGCACGCCCACGGCGGTGCTCGGCTCGCTGGTCGTCTACGCCGCGGTCCGGCTGGTGGACCTGGCCGGCTTCCGCCGGCTGGCGTCGTTCCGGCGGCGCGAACTCCTGCTGGCACTCGGGTGCCTCGCCGGTGTGCTGGCCCTGGACATCCTGTACGGGGTGCTCGTGGCCGTGGGTCTGTCGGTCGTCGAGTTGCTGGGCAGGGTGGCCCGGCCGCACGACGCGATCGAGGGTCTGGTACCCGGGCTTGCGGGGATGCACGACGTCGACGACTACCCACAGGCCCGGCCCGTTCCCGGGCTGGTGGTGTACCGCTACGACTCCCCGCTGTTCTTCGCCAACGCCGAGGACTTCAGGCGCCGCGCCCTGGCGGCCGTGGACGACCAGCGGCAGCCCGTCAGGTGGTTCGTGCTCAACGCCGAGGCGAACGTCGAGGTGGACATCACGGCGCTGGACGCACTGGAGGAGCTGCGACGGGAACTGACCGGGCGCGGGATCGAGTTCGCCATGGCACGCGTCAAACAGGACCTGCGTGACGAGTTGGACGCCTACGGCCTCAGCGCGTCCGTGGGAGAGGACCGGATCTTCCCCACGCTGCCCACCGCCGTGGCCGCCTACAGGATCTGGTGCGGCAACCGGGGCATCAGCACCGACGAGCGGTGAGGGGTCGGGCCGCCCGGACCGGACGCCGTCCCGCCGCCCGGTCCCGGTGCGACGGGGCCGGGCGGGCCGTCAGCGCACGGCTGCCTTGACTGCCCCTACCTCCACGGGCTCCTGGCTCGGGGCCCGTGGGGCGGGTTCGGTCCGCACCGCCGCCGTCGGGACGGGCTTCGCCATGAGGGCGTGCAGCACCCACTCCAGCGGCCCCCGCTTCAGTGGGGCGTGGCGGAAGACGAACTCCCATACGACACAACCCGCGAGTGCGACGACGCAGAACAGGCCGAGCGTCGTCCAACCGTGCACCGGGCGCAGTTCCGCCCGCGCGAGGACGTGGATGACGTACACCGACAGCCCCATCGACCCGACGACCGCCAGGGGACGCAGCGTCGTTTCGAGGATCCTGTTGCGGCAGGCGGCGACGGCGAGGCCGAGGACGAGCAGGCTGACGCCGATGTTCGCGACCGTCTCGAACGGGGTCTGGCTGTACGGGTCGTCGACCAGCAGCCACGCCCAGGAGGTGCTCGGTATCGCGCCGGCCTGCTTGCCCAGCACGGCTTCCACCGGGTCGGGGGCCTTCAGCGCGAAGGAGTGGCTGTGGGCGATGGCACGCATCAGCGCGTCGTGTCCGCCGCCGGGACCGAGTGCCAGCGCGGAGAGCCCGTGCCCGGCGAACGTGGCCAGCGCCCCCCAGCCGATGAGGTGCCGGGCGACGCCGGGACGCGCCAGGTTCACCACGCGCCCGAGGGCCATGCCGACGACCACGTAAGGGAAGTAGGTGAGCCAGGGGTAGGCACCCGAGAGCAGCAACGTGTCGAGTCCGTCGGCGAACCCGTGCCAGCTGGTGAGGGCGCTGAAGCCCGGGTAGCGTCCGCGGCCGACGACCCGGTAGCCGAAGTACGGGCCGAGGACGTACGACAGGAGGGGGCCGAGGACCACCGACACAGCGGCCACGACGACCAGGGTCCGGGTGCGCAACCGCGCCAACGGCTCGGCGGCCAGGAAGTAGACGGCGAAGAACGAGAGGATCACCGCGATCCCGGACTTCTGTTCCGCCAGCCAGAGCCCGAGGAACCCGAGTACGGCACAGCGGATGAACGTGCCCTGCAGAGCTCCGGGGGGTGCCGGGCGGGGCTCGGTGCCGCCGCGGGAGAGGGTCAGGGAGAGACCGGCGATGAGCGTGAAGACGGCGGGTGCGGTTCCGTCGAAGGCGACCAGCAGATAGCCGGCTCCCTCGGGCTTCACCGGAGGGCCGATGTGCGCGGCGAACATGGCGAACACGGCGACGGCGCGGGCTGCGTCCACGCTGATCAGCCGTTTCCTACCCGTTGTTGCCGTACCCGCCGCCGTCGTCTGCTGCACCGCGCTGATCCGCCCCCGCACTCTTCGTCGCACTTGTGGTCCCTTTGTATCGTCTGCCTCCGACCGTCGCGCCCCCAGGGCGGGTCGAGGATCGACGTGCGGTCATATCGCCCCGCAGAGCGGCCGGTTCACGGGTCCGGCGGCGGTCGTACGGTCGATCGGCAGCCCGACGGGGCTCACCCTGCGACCCGTGCCGCCCTCATCGCGGCCGCCGTGGCTGCCGGTTCGTACCCTGGAGGGACGCCGTCGATGAGCAGCACGTCGCCCGCCATGTGGCGGGTACGCAGCGGGAGGAGCTCCTGGTAGGCGTCGGAGTCGTACCAGCCGCGGGCGTCGTCCATCGTGGGGAAGGCGATGATGACGAGGGCCTCGGGCCATGTGCCCTCACGCACCTCGCGCTCCGGTGCGCCGTGCACCAGGAACCGCCCTCCGAAGGGGTCCAGGGTGGCCTGGATCCGCTCGATGTAGGCGAAGACGTCGTCGTGCAGTTGGGCCGGGGGGCGCAGGTTGCCGATGCCGTACGCGGTCACGGGTCCTCCTCGAGGGGTGTGCGGCGGTCGTCCCGTCGTCACGACGAGCGGCGCCCGTCGATGCATCGATCTTGCCGCGCGGCGCGCAGCCGGGTCGATTACCTCCGAGGTAGTCACCGAGGACTCCCGGCCGCCCGTCGCGGGCGGGACGCGGTCCGTCAACGCGACGGCGGCGGCTCCTGGTCGGAGCCGCCGCCGTCGGCCTGCCCATCGGTCCCGGGCGTCCCGGGCTTGCGGGATCAGACCGCCGAACCGGCCTTCCAGTCGGCCCAGTCCAGGTTCCAGCCGTTGAGGCCGTTGTCCGGCTTGATCGTCTTGTCCTTGGAGTTCTTGACGACGACGACATCGCCGACGATCGAGTTGTCGAAGAACCACGCGGCGGGCTGGTTCGGATCGCCGGCACCCTTGACGTCGTTCAGCCCGACGCAGCCGTGGCTGGTGTTGACGCTGCCGAAGACGCTGTCGGAGCCCCAGTAGTTGCCGTGGATGAACGTGCCGGACGCGGAGAGCCGCATCGCGTGCGGGACGTCCTTGATGTCGTACTCGCCCTTGCCGTCGTCGTCGGTGAAGCCGACGGTCGCGCCGTTCATCCGGGTCTCCTTGAACTTCTCGGAGATCACCATCTGACCGTTGTAGGTCGGGTTCTCCGGCGAACCGGCGGAGATCGGGATGGTCTTGACCGTCTTGCCGTCGCGGGTGACCGTCATGGTCTTCGTGGAGGCGTCGACGGTGGACACCTGGTTGCGACCGATCTTGAAGGTCACCGTCTTCTGCTGAACGCCGAAGACGCCCTTGGTGCCCTCGACCCCGTCGAGTTCCAGCTTCATCGTGACGGTGGAACCGGCCTGCCAGTACTGGTCGGGACGGAAGTCGAGCCGCTGCGAACCAAACCAGTGACCGACGACCTCCTGACCGCTGGAGCTGGAGACGGTGATGCCGGACTGCACGGCCTTGCGGTTCTCGATCGGCTTGTTGAAGTTGATCGAGACCGGCATGCCGACGCCGACGGTGGAGCCGTCCTCGGGCGTGAAGCTGCCGATGAAGCTGTTGGCCGGGGAGACGGTCGTGAAGGAGGAGTTCTCGTGGGCCTCACGGCCGTCGGAGTCCTTGGCCGACGCGGCGATCTTGTAGACGGTCGCGCGCTCCAGCTGGCCGTCCGGCTTCCAGCTCTTGCCGTCGGCGGCGAGGGTGCCCTTGACCTCCTTGCCATCGGCGGTGGCCATGGTGACCTGGGTGAGCGTTCCGTCGCTGACGGTGACCTTGGCGTCGTTGTTGATGCTCGCGTTGGTCGCACCGTTCTTCGGCGAGATGACTATTCGCGCGGCCGAGGAGTCCTTGGCGGCCGCCTCGTCCACAGCTGCCTGGGACTTCTTGGAGTCGTCGGCTGCGGCCTTGTCGCTGCCGCCGCTGCAGCCGGTGAGCACCAGCACGCTGCCGAGCAGTACGGACGCGGCCGCCAGGCCCCTGCGCCGCTTGCTGTCCGTCATCACACGCTTCTCCATCGTCGCCGATTTCCCTGCCAACACTTACAAGCAGACCCAAAACACCCCCGCTGGTTCCAGTTCCAGCGGAAGATGTGGGCAACACCACTCAACGACGCACTGGAGGCGCCGCCGGTTGCAGCCCGGGCCCTCCGCTCCGGGACGCGGCGTGGCCGGGCCCGGCTCCGCCGGTGCGGCGAAGCGGCCCGGCCACGCCGGTACTGGTACCTGGTCCTACGGTCGACCGGCGGGACCGCTTTCGCCGTCACCGTCGTCGCCCGCGTGGCCGTCTTCTTGCGTATAGCCATCTTCCTCGTCGAGTACCCACTCTCCGGCTTCGGGGTCGTAGTCGATTTGCTCACAGCTCCAGGACGCCTGGGCGAGTTCCACCCCAGGGACCTCCGTCACCAGGTCGAAGGGGTCCACGAGGTAGGCGAGGGCCTCGGCGGCGTCCTCGCGCACGGAGGACCCCGCGTGCGCGCGCTCCTCGTCGGGCATGAGGTCGTCGCCCTCGATGCGTTCGAGGGCGGCGTCGGTCAGGGCCTCCGGTTCCGCGACCTCCAGCACCAATTCGACGTGTAGCCGCACATAGCGTGATGTCTGAGAAGTGGTCATACGACGGAGGGTAGGCCGCAGGGGCACCGCGACTTTCCTGCGACCCGCTGCTTTCATTAGCATCGCCGCAGCACCACCGAACACGGCCAATTCGCCGCCGTCACAAGGGGGATCGATTCTCCGTGTCCGCTGCTCGTCGCCCGTTGCTCACCGCCACCGCAGCCGGCACCCTGCTCTGCGCGCTGTGGTTCGTCCCCTCGGCGAACGCCACCGGGGAGGGTGAGGCCGCACCGGCGACCGCAGAGCAGCCCGGAGCCTCCGCTTCCGTCCGCGTACGGTCCGTGGACGCCGGCGCGGGGAGTGCCGCGGTGAGCGACGTGCAGAGCGCCACTCAGGAAGCGCAGGAGGTCTCCCTCGCCGACACGGGCAGCGTGGACACGACGCCGTACCTGATCGGCGGCACCCTGTTCCTGGGGGTCGGGGCGGGGTTCGTCAGCTTCGCGGCGCGCCGCAGCGGCCGGGCGGCCTGAAGCGCGACCAGGAAGCCCCCCGGGGCTCTTCCGTCCCGGCGGTCGCTGCAGCACCCTCCCCCGCCCAAGCGGTGCGATGGACTTCGAAAGCCGGGAGGACCGGCGGCCACCGGGGCCAGGGCGTTGGTCGTGAACGGGAGGGACACCTTCCGGTCCGCGGCCTTCTGGGGAGGCGCGACGCCGCCGGTATGCGTCGTTACCGGCTACCGACCGTCCGGTGCCGCCGCTGTACGCAGCACCGCCCCGAGCAGGGCACCGGGGGCGGTGCGGCGGCGCTCGGTGCCCGACGTGGGGGGCGCAGCCGACCGCGCCCCTCCCGACGGGGTGCGGCACTCAGGCCAGTCGGCCGGTCACCGACTCCACGGCGGCAATCAGCCTGCCGTCCCGGACGAACGTTTCGGCAGCGGCCAGGTCGGGAGCGAGGAAGCGGTCGGGGCCGGGACCCTCGACGCCCGCCGCGCGGAGCGCCGCGATGGCCGCCTGGGACGCCGGGGCCGGGCTGAGGCTGCGGCGCAGCTCGATCGCACGGGTTGCCGCGTAGAGCTCCACGGCGATGATCCTGCCGAGGTTCCCGACGGCCGTGCGCAGCTTGCGCGCGGCGGACCACCCCATGGAGACGTGGTCCTCCTGCATCGCCGAGGACGGGATGGAGTCGGCCGAGGCCGGGACGGCGAGCCGCTTCATCTCGCTCACCAGCGCGGCCTGCGTGTACTGGGCGATCATCAGGCCGGAGTCGACCCCTGCGTCGTCCGCGAGGAACGGCGGGAGACCGTGCGACCGGTTCTTGTCGAGCAGCCGGTCGGTGCGCCGCTCGGCGATGGAACCGAGGTCGGCTGCGGCGATGGCGAGGAAGTCGAGGACGTACGCGACCGGCGCCCCGTGGAAGTTGCCGTTGGACTCGACCCGTCCGTCGGGGAGCACGACCGGGTTGTCGACGGCGGACGCGAGCTCGCGTCCGGCGACGAGCCGGGCGTGCGCGAGGGTGTCCCGCCCGGCTCCGGCGACCTGCGGGGCGCAACGCACGGAGTAGGCGTCCTGGACGCGCGGCGCCTCCTCCTCCTGGAAGTGGCCGGTGAGCTCGGAGCCCTTGAGCACGGCGCTCATGTTGGCGGCGGAGGCGGCCTGGCCGGGATGCGGGCGGATGGCGTGCAGCTCGGGGGCGAGCACCTTGTCGGTGCCGAGGAGGGCTTCCAGTGAGAGGGCGGCCGTGATGTCGGCGGCGGTGTAGAGGCGTTCGAGGTCGGCGAGCGCCATGATCAGCATGCCGAGCATGCCGTCGGTGCCGTTGAGGAGGGCGAGGCCCTCCTTCTCGCGGAGCTCGACGGGGGCGATGCCGTGCTCGACGAGGAGCTCGCCGGCGGGGCGCACGTTGCCGTCGGGGCCCTCGGCGTCACCCTCGCCCATCAGCGTCAGGGCACAGTGCGACAGGGGCGCCAGGTCGCCGGAGCAGCCGAGCGAGCCGTACTCGTGGACGACCGGGGTGATCCCCGCGTTGAGCACGTCGGCCATCGTCTGCGCGACCTCGGGGCGTACGCCGGTGTGCCCCGAGGCCACCGTCTTCAGTCGCAGGAACATCAGCGCGCGCACGACCTCGCGCTCCACGCGGGGCCCCATGCCCGCAGCGTGCGAGCGCACGATGTTGCGCTGCAGCTGCTTGCGCAGGTCATGGCCGATGTGCCGGGTGGCGAGCGCGCCGAACCCGGTCGACACGCCGTACACCGGCTCGGGCTTCGCCGCCAGCGCGTCCACGATGCCGCGCGCGGTCGCGAGGGCCGCGAGGGCCTCCTCGGAGAGCTCGATACGGGCGTTGCCGCGGGCGACGGCGATGACATCTTCGGCGGTGGTGCCGGACGTCCCCACCACGACAGTGTGCATATCCATATTCAGCACCCTACGGACTGAATCCCTCTCTGTCACCACCTCGCCCGCACACGGCTTCGCGGGCTGCGGGGGCTTCGGCGGCGCAGGGGCCCGGGCATCGTCACACCGCACCGCCCGGAGCCACGCCGGCGGCGCGCGAAGCGGACGCCCCGGAGGGCCTACCGGTACCGGACCACCCGCCGGGGGACCCGCACCCCCTCACGGGGCAGCCCCGGGCGGACGGGTCAGGGACGGGCGTCCCGGAAACGGCGACGGTCCTGACGGGACGACGGCGGGGTGTCCGCGAGCGGGAGGACCGTGTCGTCCCTGCCCGCGACGACCGGCCCCCGGGACCGGGCCGCCTTCGCGCGGTACTGGGCCGCGTCGGCGAGCCGGAACAGCCGTCGGGCGGAACGCACCGGTCCGATGGGGTCACCGGTCGAGGCCACCCCGCAGGCCACCCCTTCGCCCAGCTTCAACCCACCAGCGCGCTCGCAGAGTTCGTCCGCGACCTTCACCACGTCGTCCGCCGCGGGCCCCGTCGACAGCAGACAGAACTCGTCACCGCCGAGCCGGGCCGCCAGCGCCCCCGGAAGCATCGCCCCGCACAGGGAGAGCACCGAGCCGAAGCGCTCCAGCAGCCGGTCCCCGACCGCGTGGCCCAGCGTGTCGTTGACCCGCTTGAGGCCGTTCAGGTCGCAGACCACCAGGGACACCACCGAGCGGTCCGTGCGGTGCTGCTCGATCGCCTCGTCGAGCCTGGTGTCGACGGCCCGACGGTTGGCCAGGCCGGTCAGCGGGTCCGTGAAGGCCAACCGGCGGACCTCCTCCAGCCGCTCCTGCTGGGCGATCCCGGCCGCCACGACCTGCGCGAGCACGGTGGCGAAGTCCGCGTCGTCACGGTCGAACACGGGCTGCCCCGCCCTCCGGGCCACGTACAGCTCGCCCCAGGCCCGCCCGTGCAGCACGATGGGGGCGACGACGCAGCAGCCGCGGCCCCGCTGACGCAGCGCGTCGACGCGCTGGTGGCTGTAGCCGTGCTCGCCCGGGGCCGGCCCGTCCGCCGTCTCGACCCACGCCCTCGGCGCACCGCCGCCCGCCCACTGCTCGTGGAGGAACTCCGTGATCTCCGGGAAGCGGTGCACCGGATAGGTCTCGCCGTCGGGGAACTCCTCCTCGTCCACGGCCCGTTCCCCCGCGTTGACGAGCACCTTCAGCCGGCCGTGGTCCCGCTCCCAGACCGAGAGCGCCGCGAAGCTCCCCACCAACGCGTCACACGCACCGGCCGCGGCCGCACGCCACGACTCCCGTGGCGTACGTGCAGCAGCCATCGACTGTGCGAGCGCCACCACGGCCCGCAGCCGCACATCCACACCCATTCCCCCAGCTTAGGGAGATTTGCCCGCTAAGGAGGGTTTGAATGGGTTTCACTCGCCGGGCCACTCGGGCTTCCTCTTCTCGTTGAACGCCGCGACGCCCTCGGCGCGGTCCCCGGAGAAGGCCACGGAGCGCCAGGCCGCGTCCTCGACCTCCAGGCCGGCGCGCAGGTCCAGCCCATGGCCGAGCCGCAGCGCCTTCTTCGCGGCCCTCAGCCCGACGGGGGAGTTCGCGGCCATCCGTCCGGCCAGCTCCAGCGCCGCACCCCGGGCATCCGCCTCGACCAGTTCGTCCACCAGCCCCAACTCCCGCGCCTCGGCGGCCTCCACCCGCCGCGCGGTGAAGACCAGCTCGGCGGCCCGCGCGGCGCCGACACGACGCGGCAGCAGCTGCGTCCCGCCCCCGCCCGGGATCACCCCGACCGACACCTCGGGCAGTCCCACGACCGCCGTGGCGTCGGCCACGATCACGTCGCAGGAGAGGGCCAACTCGAACCCGCCGCCGAGGGCGAACCCGTGCACCGCGGCGATCGTCGGCATGGGCAGCTCCAGCACCCCGGTGTAGGCGGCGCGGGCGGTCGGCCGCTGCCGCACCAGTTCGGCGTCGGTGAAGGAGTTCCGCTCCTTGAGGTCCGCACCCACGCAGAAGGCCCGGTCGTTGGACGAGGTCAGCACGGCCACCCGGACCGAGGGGTCCGTCCCGAGGGCCGCGCAAGCCGCCCCGACGGACCGGGCCATGTCCGTCGACACGGCGTTCATCGCCTTGGGCCGGTCGAGCACCAGCTCCGCGACGTGGCCCTGCTCGTGACGCCGCACGACGACGAATTCCCCGAAACGCTGCTCGGACATGATCGAAGACCTCCCGGTTAACGATGGTTCACCGGGAGGATCCTAGGTGGGGCGCCGGGTCAGCAGCCAGGGTTCCACCACTCCGAGACCACGCACCGGCCGCTGCCACATGGGCTGCAGCGCGAAGCGGTACGACGGGGCCTCCTCGCCCTCCTTCTCGGCCGTGGCGACCGCCTCGGCGGCTTCGGCCTCCGAGACCGGCGCATCGCCGGTGCGCGACAACTCCTCGGCGAACGCCCCGTCCACCAGGACGGCGTCCTTCGGAGCTATCGAGGTCAGCCGGCTCGCCAGGTTCACGGTGGTCCCGAACACGTCGCCCATCCGGGTCGTGACCGTCCCGAAAGCGATCCCGACCCGCAGCGCGGGCATCGTCTCGTCGTGCGACAGCGTCTCGATCAGCCGCATGGCGATCTCTGCGGCCGTGCCCGCGTCGTCCCCCGCGAAGAGCACCTCGTCACCGAGGGTCTTGATGAGCCGCCCCCCGTGCGCGGCCACGAGGTCGGCACAGGTCGTCTCGAACGATTCCACCAGTTCGCCGAGCTCCTCCTCCTCCAGCCGCCGGGTGAGTCGGGTGAAGCCGACGAGATCCGCGAAACCGACCGCGAGCCGCCGGTCGACCATCTCTTCGTCGTCGGCGGCCTGGACGACGCGGCCGGTGGCGGCGGCCAGCTGCCGCCGCCACACGTAGACGAGGAACTCCTCCAGCTCCGGCAGCAGCAGCTCGACCAGCGGGTACGTGACCTCGGTGCGGGTCATGCCCGGCTCGGGAGGTTCGGTCAGGCCTTCCAGGAACGAATCGATCTGCCATTCCGCGAGCCGCGCCGTGGTCTGCCCGGTCGACCGCGCCACCTGTACGGCCATCGGCTCGCTCAGCAGGCCGGCCTCGACGAGACCGGCGAGCCGCCGCAGGGCGAGGACGTCGGCCTCGGTGAGCGCCTTGGCCTGGCCGATATCGGCGAAGCCCATCGCGCGCCAGAACCGGGAGGCCAGCTCCATGGAGACGCCGGCGGTCCTCGCGGCCTGGAACGGCGTGTAGCGCCGGTCGGCGCCGAGGATCAGGTGCTCCAGCCTGATGGCGAGCGGATCCTTGGTCGGCTCGGCCGTGTGGTCGACCTCGTGGTGCGGCGTCGGGTGCGAGTCCGACGACTGCCTCCTGCCGGCCCCCGAAGAGCCCTTGCCGGAACCGCCCGAGGAGCCCTGGGCTCCCTTGCCGGTGCCCGACGTGCCGTTGCCGGAATCCGCCGGCCCCTTGCCGGAACCGGACGATCCGTCGCCGGAAGCACCCGCGCCGGAAGTCGTGTCGTCGACGGTCACCGGCCGCCTCCTGCCCGTTCCCTGCGCACTGCCCTGCCGATCTGTCATGCCGTGGCGGCCCGCGCATGCCGCGAACCCCCGGCGCGGCCTCAACGATACGGCAGGTGTGCCCTAGCTCACGTCCCGGTCGGCCGGCCGGGTCAGCCGCCCGGGCGCAGGTGGACGATGTCACCGGCCCCGATGGAGTGATCCTTGCCGTCCGGAGTGGTCACGACGAGCCGGCCGTCACCGTCTATGGCGACGGCCTCACCGATCAGCGTCCGGTCCCCCGGCAGCTCGACGCGGACCGTGAGCCCGAGCGTGGAGCAACCGGCCGCGTAGGTCTCCTGGAGCCGGGAGGCGTGCGCGTCGCCGTTGGCCGCGCACCAGGTCGTGTACCACTCCTCCAGCGAACGCAGCAGCGCCCGCAGCAATGGGTCGCGGTCCGTGCAGACGGCGTCGGCGAGCGCCAGGGAGCCCGCCCCCGGCACCGGGAGTTCCTCCTCACGCAGCGTGACGTTGACGCCCATGCCGATGACGACGGCGTCCTGCCCGGCACGCTCCGCGAGGATGCCGCCGGCCTTGCGCTCCTCCCCGCCGACCCGTACCAGCAGGTCGTTCGGCCACTTGAGGGCGAAGTCGGTACCGGCAGCCCTGGCCAGCCCGGTCGCCGCGGCGACCCCGGTGAGCAACGGCAGCCAGCCCCAGCGCTCGACCGGGACCGCCGGCTTGAGCAGCACGGAGAGGAACAAGCCGGAGCGTGCGGGCGCGGTCCAGGCGCGGTCCAGACGGCCGCGGCCCGCGGTCTGCTCCTCGGCGACGAGCACGGCGCCCTCGGGAAGCCCTCCCGCGCGGGACGCGAGGTCGGAGTTGGTGGAGCCGGTCGCCCCGACGACGTCGAGCGACGTCCACAGCCCACCCGGCTTCACCAGGGAGCGGCGCAACGCCGCGGCGTTCAGCGGGGGGCGGTCGAGGTCGGACCAGCGACCTTCGGAGGCGTGAGGCGTCATGCCGAACAGCTTGGCCCCTCCGGGCCCCGCGAGGCGAACCGGCGGCGCGGCGCGCCCGGCGGGCGGGTTCCGCGGAGGCGGGCCCCGCGCCCCGGGACGCCGACGACCATCGCGGGGGCGTGATCGACCCGCGCCCGGTTCGGGTGGTGTTCTCCTCGTGTACCCCTTGTGTTGCAGGTGCATTCGCAACGCCGTCGCACAGGTACGAGTACTGCGGCGGGTCTCGTTCGCAAGCGCAGCGGGATGTGGCAAACGCCGCAGTGCCGAACCGTATCCACGCCGATACGCTACGAGCCAGTAGCCAAACCCCCGTGACCAGGCAGGGAGCCGCATCCCGATGTCCGAGTCGGCAGAGCCCAACAAGATCGACATCCACACGACCGCGGGAAAGATCGCGGATCTGCAGCGCCGTATCGAAGAGGCCACACACGCGGGCTCCGAGCGTGCGGTCGAGAAGCAGCACGCGAAAGGCAAGCTGACGGCTCGCGAGCGCATCGAACTGCTCCTCGACGAGGGGTCGTTCGTGGAGCTCGACGAGTTCGCACGACACCGGTCGACCAACTTCGGCCTGGAGAACAACCGTCCGTACGGAGACGGCGTGGTCACCGGCTACGGCACGGTGGACGGTCGCCCGGTGGCCGTGTTCTCCCAGGACTTCACCGTCTTCGGCGGTGCCCTTGGCGAGGTGTTCGGGCAGAAGATCGTCAAGGTGATGGACTTCGCGCTGAAGACCGGCTGCCCGGTGATCGGCATCAACGACTCCGGCGGCGCCCGCATCCAGGAGGGTGTCATGGCCCTCGGCATGTACGGCGAGATCTTCCGCCGGAACACGCACGCCTCCGGCGTGATCCCACAGATCTCGCTGATCGTCGGCCCTTGCGCGGGAGGCGCGGTCTACTCCCCCGCCATCACCGACTTCACGGTCATGGTCGACCAGACCTCGCACATGTTCATCACCGGTCCCGACGTCATCAAGACGGTCACCGGCGAGGACGTGGGCTTCGAGGAGCTGGGCGGCGCCCGTACGCACAACACCACGTCCGGCGTCGCCCACCACATGTCGGGCGACGAGAAGGACGCGATCGAGTACGTCAAGTCCCTGCTCTCGTACCTGCCGTCGAACAACCTGTCCGAGGCACCCGCCTTCCCCGAGGAGGCCTCCCTGGACCTCAGCGCGGAGGACCAGGAGCTCGACGCGCTGATCCCGGACAGCGCCAACCAGCCCTACGACATGCACACCGTCCTGGAGCACGTGCTCGACGACGGCGAATTCCTGGAGACCCAGGCGCTGTTCGCGCCGAACATCGTCACGGGCTTCGGCCGCGTCGAGGGCTACCCGGTCGGCATCGTCGCCAACCAGCCGATGCAGTTCGCCGGATGCCTCGACATCAACGCGAGTGAGAAGGCCGCGCGGTTCGTCCGCACCTGCGACGCGTTCAACATCCCGGTGCTGACCTTCGTGGACGTTCCCGGCTTCCTGCCGGGCGTCGACCAGGAGTACGGCGGCATCATCCGGCGCGGCGCCAAGCTGATCTACGCCTACGCGGAGGCGACCGTCCCGCTGATCACCGTGATCACGCGCAAGGCGTTCGGCGGCGCGTACGACGTCATGGGGTCCAAGCACCTCGGAGCCGATCTGAACCTCGCCTGGCCGACCGCGCAGATCGCGGTGATGGGCGCCCAAGGCGCGGTGAACATCCTGCACCGCCGCACGATCGCGGCCGCCGGCGAACCGGAAGGGCAGGAGAAGCTGCGCACCGAGCTGATCGCGGACTACGAGGACACTCTGCTCAACCCGTACGTGGCGGCGGAAGCCGGCTACGTCGACGCGGTCATCCTGCCGTCCGACACGCGTGCCCAGATCGTGAAGGGCCTGCGTGGGCTGCGGACGAAGCGGGAAAACCTCCCTCCGAAGAAGCACGGCAACATTCCCCTGTAGGCCCCCGGACCTGGAGGATTCGAGATGATCAAGGTCGTACGGGGCAATCCGACCCCGGAGGAGCTGGCCGCCGCACTGGCGGTGGTCCAAGCGCGCGCCGCGGCGACGGCTTCGGCCGTGTCCGGCGCGCCGCAGCCGCCCGAGGGCTGGTCGGACCCCGAACGCATCGCGCGGGCGCGGGCTCCGCGGCCGGGGCCGCGGGCGTGGTCGCGCGCGTTCTGGCCCAGCTAGGAGCACCCGGGCGCGGTCGGTCCCCGGCACGTGTCAGGGACCGACCGTCGTGCCGTCCGGAGGCTTGCGGACGGTCCCCCGTGCCGCTGCTCGCGGACGGTGCCCCCGCGCCGTTCCGGCTGGACCTCGGCGCACAACCGGTCCGTCGGGGCGAGTCGACTTGAGTACGGATACTCAGGCGCCAGGGTCACCACGGCAGCAGGATCGGAGACATGCTGTGGTCCGATCCCAAGAACGAGCCCCCACAGGACATGCGGGACATGCAGGCGATGATGCGCCGCGCGGGCGTCCTGCTGGCCGTCGTGATGGTCATCGCGATGTTCGTCGCGGGTCTTCGCTGACGCCCGCCCGCCGGAGCGGGCCGGCGGCCCCCACGATCCGCCTCCGGACCGCCGTCGCCGGCGCCTACGATGGCCCGCATGACCGATCAGCACCGGCGTGTCGTCCTCGCCTCCGCCTCTCCCGCCCGCCTCGGACTGCTCCGCCAGGCCGGACTCGCCCCCGAGGTCATCGTCAGTGGGTTCGACGAGGACGCGCTGAGCGCCCCGACCCCGGCCGAGCTGGCGCTGGTCCTCGCCGAGGCGAAGGCCCGTGCCGTGGCCGCCCGCTCGGATGCCGCGGGTGCGCTCGTCATCGGCTGCGACTCGGTCCTGGAGCTGGACGGCGAAGCCCTGGGCAAGCCGTCGGACGCCGAAGAGGCCACCGCCCGCTGGAAGTCCATGCGCGGCCGGTCCGGCGTGCTGCAGACGGGGCACTGCGTGATCGACACCCTTTCCGGACGGCACGCCGCGGCGACCTGCGCCACGACGGTCCGGTTCGGCGAACCCTCGGACTCCGAGATCGCGGCGTACGTGGCCAGCGGCGAACCGCTCCGCGTGGCGGGTGCCTTCACGCTGGACGGCCGCTCGGCACCGTTCATCGACGGGATCGACGGCGACCACGGCAACGTGATCGGCATGTCGCTGCCGCTGCTGCGCCGGCTGCTGGGCGACCTGGGGGTGCGGATAACGGATCTGTGGGTCTGACCCACGGGGCCCCGTGCGGCGCGCCGCACGGGGTCCCGGACCGGCGCGACACGAGGGCTGATCCGACCGGGGCGCTGCGCTCCAGGCCGGGGTGGCATCGGGCGGCGCCCTGAATCAACCCGCACGTCCTCGCGCGGCCTTCAAGCCCCCTGGGCGTCCGGTGAACGGCGAACGCGCCGACCACGGGCACCGTCCGGAGCACTCGGAACCTCCGAGCGGCCGTGCGCCTGCCCGCGCCCATCGCCGTGCGGCGACCCGTCCGACCGCAACCCTCGTGCGGGCGCCGCGCCCGCGGGGAAGCACGCTCACGCGGGTGCCGGCCCCTCGCCCACCGGCGCGCCACCGTCTCCGCCGGGAGCCCGGTCCGCGTCGCTCCCCGCCACGACCGGCTCGACTGCCCCGTACGCCACCAGCGACAGCACCAGCAGCCCCAGGACCACCATCTGGAAGGTGAACGCCTCCCAACCCACCAGACCCACCGCGAGCGCGCCGAGCACGCCGTGCGTCACGGCGCAGGCGACGAGCAGGATGCGGCCGAACCGGCCCGGGGCACGGTCGCGCACACCTGCGACGAGCAGGAGCACACCGCAGGCCGCGAGGAAGAGGCCGAGGCCTCCGCCCATCACCCAGGTACCCGTTGCCATCACACCGGGGTCCATGCCGCCCAGCGACATGTTCTGGTTGCCCGCGACGGTGGCGAGGATGCCGTTGACCACCACTATCCCCACGGCTTCCAGGAACAGCACGATCGCAGCCACGACGGCCACCAATCTGCGCGCCACGGCCCCCACCTCTCGGTTCCCGACCCCTGTTACCAGCAGTACGAACGACACCGCGCACGCTACTAACGGGTAAACCCGCGGACAAGGGTCTGGACACAGGCAAAGAATCATTCGTCCATTCGTAGGGACTCCACAAAGAAACGCGCAGCGCCGCTGGCCGCACACGCAGAGACCTTGACCACATCCGGAGGCTACTCTGCACGGAAGGAATCCAGGCGTACCGTGGTGCGACAAGGGGTTTCGCCACACGAGCCCGCCTCGAGTCACACTCCGTGTGGGCAAGCTCACCCTTGGGGATGGGTCGAAAGGCCGTGTCACTAGTCCCTAAACTCAGCGTGTTTCAGCGAGGACTTCGGCACGGTGACTCGCCGAGTGCCCGGTCCGGGTGACCCGGCCGGGACCGGCCCGCGGCACAGCCGCAGCCTGGGGAACGTCCCCGGGCGAACACAGCAAGGAGGGAGCCATCGTGCGCAAGGTGCTCATCGCCAACCGAGGCGAGATCGCTGTCCGCGTTGCCCGTGCATGCCGGGACGCCGGAATCGCGAGCGTAGCCGTCTACGCCGATCCGGACCGGGACGCCCTGCACGTCCGCGCGGCCGACGAGGCGTTCGCCCTGGGCGGTGACACCCCGGCGGCCAGCTATCTGGACATGGCCAAGGTCCTCCAGGCGGCAGCCGACTCCGGTGCCGACGCCATCCACCCGGGCTACGGCTTCCTCTCCGAGAACGCCGACTTCGCCCAGGCCGTCATCGATGCGGGCCTGACGTGGATCGGCCCGCCGCCGCAGGCGATCCGCGACCTCGGCGACAAGGTCGCCGCCCGTCACATCGCCCAGCGCGCCGGCGCGCCGCTCGTCGCGGGCACGCCCGACCCGGTGTCCGGCGCCGAGGAAGTCGTCGCCTTCGCGGAAGAGCACGGGCTGCCCATCGCCATCAAGGCCGCCTTCGGTGGCGGCGGTCGCGGGCTCAAGGTCGCCCGCACCCTCGAAGAGGTTCCCGAGCTCTACGACTCCGCCGTGCGCGAGGCCGTGGCCGCCTTCGGTCGCGGCGAGTGCTTCGTCGAGCGCTACCTCGACAAGCCCCGCCACGTCGAAACCCAGTGCCTGGCGGACACCCACGGCAACGTGGTCGTCGTCTCCACCCGCGACTGCTCGCTCCAGCGCCGCCACCAGAAGCTCGTCGAGGAGGCGCCCGCACCCTTCCTGAGCGCCGAGCAGAACGCCGAGCTCTACCGCGCCTCCAAGGCCATCCTCAAGGAAGCCGGCTACGTCGGCGCCGGTACCGTCGAGTTCCTCGTCGGCA
This sequence comes from Streptomyces sp. NPDC059169, assembly GCF_042755225.1. NCBI lineage: Bacteria > Bacillati > Actinomycetota > Actinomycetes > Kitasatosporales > Streptomycetaceae > Streptomyces > Streptomyces sp. NPDC059169. The sequence goes on from NZ_JBHZCF010000001.1 coordinate 444,233, forward strand.
CCGACGGCACGATCTCCTTCCTGGAGGTCAACACCCGCCTCCAGGTCGAGCACCCGGTGACCGAGGAGGTCACGGGCATCGACCTGGTCCGCGAGATGTTCCGCATCGCCGACGGCGAAGCACTGGGCTACGACGACCCGCCGCTGCGCGGCCACTCCTTCGAGTTCCGCATCAACGGCGAGGACCCGGGCCGCAACTTCCTGCCCGCACCGGGCACCGTCACCACCTTCACGCCCCCCACCGGCCCCGGCGTCCGGCTCGACGCGGGCGTCGAGTCCGGCAGTGTCATCGGCCCCGCCTGGGACTCCCTCCTCGCCAAGCTCGTCGTCACGGGCGCCACCCGCGAGCAGGCCCTGCAGCGCGCGGCGCGCGCCCTGGCCGAGTTCCAGGTCGAGGGCATGGCGACCGCGATCCCGTTCCACCGGGCGGTCGTCGTGGACCCCGCCTTCGCTCCCACCGACGGCACCCCCTTCAGCGTCCACACCCGGTGGATCGAGACCGAGTTCGTCAACGAGATCCCGGCCTTCGCCGCCCCCGCGGCCAGCGAGACCGAGGACGAGCCGGGCCGTGAGACCGTGGTCGTCGAGGTCGGCGGCAAGCGCCTGGAGGTGTCGCTGCCGTCGTCGCTGGGCATGACCCTGGCGCGCACCGCTGCCGCGGGCGGTGCCAAACCCAAGCGCCGGGCGGCCAAGAAGTCCACCGCCGCCGCGTCCGGTGACACCCTCGCGTCGCCGATGCAGGGCACCATCGTCAAGGTCGCCGTCGAAGAGGGCCAGACCGTCAACGAGGGCGACCTCATCGTCGTCCTCGAGGCCATGAAGATGGAACAGCCGCTCAACGCGCACCGTTCCGGCACAGTCAAGGGGCTCGCTGCGGAGATCGGCGCGTCGGTCACCTCCGGCGCCGTGATCTGCGAGATCAAGGACTGACGCTCGCGTGTGTGGGGCCCGCCGGTCACGACCGGCGGGCCCCACTGCGTCCGGAGGACTCCTCCGGCTCTCCGATGGCATGCTGGGTGCCATGACGACGAGTACGGCAGCGGGTACGTCACGGCCGATGCGCGCCGATGCGCGCCGCAACTACGAGCGACTGCTCGTAGAAGCCCGCGGGGCCTTCGCCGAACACGGGACGGACGCGTCGCTCGAAGAGATCGCGCGGCGGGCCGGCGTTGGCATCGGCACGCTGTACCGGCACTTCCCGAACCGGCACGCCCTGATGAACGCGGTCTTCCAAGAGGCGCTGGCCTCGCTGCTCGACCGGTCCGGCGAGTTGGCCTCGGCTGAGCAGCCGTGCGCGGCTCTCGTGGAGTGGCTCCGCGCAGTCGTCACTCATGCGGGTGAATATCGGGGGGTGGCCCGAGCCCTCATGTCGGCTTCGCACGACACGAGTTCGGCCCTGACCCAGTGCAGCGTTCCGCTGGAAGAGGCGGGGGCGCGCCTGTTGTCCCGCGCACAGGCGGTCGGGGCCGTCCGCACGGACGTCTCGATCAGGGACCTGATGCAACTGACCAATGCGATCGCGCTTGCGGCGGAACAGGACCCGACCGACACCGAACTCGCGGACCGCCTGCTGATGCTGACCCTGCGCGGGCTGAAGGCGTAGGGGTGCTGGCGCCGCCCCCGGTGGTCCCCTGGTTCGCCGAAGGGCCTTCGGTGCACCGCGCACCCCGCGCAGGGGGCGCTCCGGAGTGCCCGTCGGCGCCGGGGAGCACACACACCCGTCACCGGGGGCTGCCTCGGGGCGACACCCCCACGGGCCGTTCGGCCTTCCCCACCCCCACGACCGGCCCGCGGCGGCAGCCGACGCCGAACGCGGGCCCCGCGCTTCCGGCCGCTTCCCACACAGGGACTCAGCGGCGGCGCAGATCCGCGACGCGCGGCCGGTCCGCCTGGTCGGAGGCCAGTGCGGCAGCCGCAGCCGCGGTGCGCAGCGCGGGCCCCGGATGGGTGCGGCGCTGGCCCGGGAGGGGCACATCGCGGCGCGGGCGCCCGGAGTCGGGACCGGCTCCCGCGACCGCGACCTGCACGCCCTGGTCGGCCAGCGCCTGGAGCTCCGTCGCCGCACGGTCGTCGTGGGCCGGCGGCTCGTCGGTCACCAGGCGGGTGATCACGTCCGTCGGCACCGTTTGGAACATGGTGTCCGTACCCAGCTTGGTGTGGTCCGCGAGGACCACCACCTCGGCTGCCGCCTGGACGAGCGCCCTGTCGACGCTCGCCGAGAGCATGTTGGACGTGGAGAGGCCACGTTCTGCCGTGAGACCGCTACCCGAGAGGAAGGCGCGGGAGACCCGCAGACCCTGGAGCGACTGCTCCGCCCCACTGCCCACGAGCGCGTAGTTCGAGCCACGCAGGGTGCCACCGGTCATGACGACCTCGACGCGGTTGGCGTGGGCCAGGGCCTGGGCCACCAGGAGCGAGTTCGTGACCACCGTGAGGCCGGGGACCCGCGCGAGCCGGCGCGCCAGCTCCTGCGTGGTCGTGCCGGCGCCGACCACGATGGCCTCGCCTTCTTCGACCAGGGCCGCGGCGGCGTCGGCGATCGCCGTCTTCTCCGCGGTCGCGAGGTGGGATTTCTGCGGGAAGCCGGACTCTCGCGTGAAACCGCCCGGCAGTACCGCACCGCCGTGCCGACGGTCGAGGAGTCCTTCTGCCTCCAGCGCCCGCACGTCCCGCCGTACGGTCACTTCCGAGGTCTGGACGACGCGGGCGAGCTCACGGAGCGACACGGCACCGTTGGCACGCACCATTTCAAGGATCAATTGACGACGTTCTGCAGCGAACACGAAACTGACAGTAACCCCAGAGGTCGATGCCTTTCAGCACTTTGCGCCGAATGGGAGAATTTCCTCACGGACGGGCCCCCATAGTGCTATAGGGCCCGGCGACACGTCCCGGCTTGCCGGATATGGCCCCCGTTACGCCCCGTCGGCCGTCTTCCGTGTGTGCAGCTGACGGGCGACTTCCGCGATCGAGCCCGACAGCGACGGGTACACGGTGAAAGCGTTTGCGATCTGTTCCACCGTCAGGTTGTTGTCGACCGCGATCGAGATGGGGTGGATCAGTTCCGATGCGCGCGGGGAGACGACCACTCCGCCGACGACGATGCCGGTGCCGGGGCGGCAGAAGATCTTCACGAAGCCGTCCCGGATGCCCTGCATCTTGGCGCGGGGATTGCGTAGCAGAGGCAGCTTGACACCCCTGGCGTCGATGAGACCGCCGTCGACGTCCGCCTGGGTGTAGCCGACGGTGGCGATCTCGGGGTCGGTGAAGACGTTGGACGACACCGTCTTCAGGTTCAACGGGGCCACCGCGTCGCCCAGGAAGTGGTACATGGCGATGCGCCCCTGCATGGCTGCCACCGACGCCAGGGCGAAGACACCGGTGACGTCACCGGCCGCGTACACGCCGGGGGCCGTCGTGCGGGAGACCTTGTCGGTCCAGACGTGCCCGGACTCGGTGAGGCGGACGCCCGCCTCCTCCAGGCCCATGCCCGCGGAGTTCGGGATGGCACCGACCGCCATCAGACAGTGCGTACCGGAGATGACGCGGCCGTCGGAGAGCGTCACCTCGACGCGGTCGCCGACCCGCTTGGCGGACTGGGCGCGGGAGCGGGCCATGACGTTCATGCCGCGGCGGCGGAAGACGTCTTCGAGGACCGCGGCCGCGTCCGGGTCCTCACCCGGGAGCACGCGGTCGCGCGAGGAGACGAGGGTGACCCGGGAGCCGAGCGCCTGGTAGGCGCCCGCGAACTCCGCACCGGTGACACCGGAGCCGACCACGATGAGCTCCTCGGGGAGCTCGGTCAGGTCGTACACCTGGGTCCAATTGAGGATGCGCTCGCCGTCGGGCTGGGCGTCGGGGATCTCGCGCGGGTGCCCACCGGTCGCGATGAGCACGGCGTCGGCGGTGAGGGTCTCCTCGGTGCCGTCCGCAGCGGTCACGACCACCTTGCGGGAGCCGTCCACGGCCTGGCGCCCGTCGAGCCGGCCGCGGCCGCGCATGACACGGGCCCCCGCGCGGGTGACCGAGGCGGTGATGTCGTGGGACTGGGCGAGGGCGAGCCGCTTCACACGCCGGTTGACCTTGCCGAGGTCCACGCCGACTATCCGGGCGGACTGTTCGATGGGCGGCGTGTCGTCCGCCACGATGATGCCGAGTTCCTCGTGCGAGGAGTCGAAGTTCGTCATCACCTCGGCGGTGGCGATCAGGGTCTTCGAAGGCACGCAGTCGGTGAGTACGGAGGCTCCGCCGAGGCCGTCGCAGTCGACGACGGTCACCTCCGCGCCGAGTTGGGCGCCCACCAGGGCCGCCTCGTATCCGCCGGGTCCGCCACCGATGATCACGATCCGGGTCACTGGGGTTACGCCTCGCGCTCTCGCTCTGCCGGGTGGTCCGTCCCACCCATTGTCCCGCACGCCTCAACCTGCTTCGCGCCGGGGCCTCGCTACCGCCCCCGGACCTCCGGGACGGGCGGCCACCGCTCCCCCTCCCGTACCCTCGATCCCATGTCGCTCTACGCCGCGTACGCCGGCAACCTCGACGCGCGGCTGATGACCCGCCGCGCTCCGCACTCCCCGCTGCGCGGCACGGGCTGGCTCAACGGCTGGCGACTGACGTTCGGCGGCGAGCAGATGGGCTGGGAAGGCGCCCTGGCCACGATCGTGGAAGCCCCGCGCTCCCAGGTCTTCGTCGCCCTGTACGACATCGCCCCGCTGGACGAGGACTCCATGGACCGCTGGGAGGGCGTCGGTCTCGACATCTACCGGCGCATGCGCGTGCGCGTGCACACCCTGGACGGGGAGGAGCCCGCATGGGTGTACGTCCTCAACGGCTACGAGGGCGGGCTGCCCTCCGCGCGTTACCTGGGCGAGATCGCCGATGCGGCCGAGTCCGCGGGGGCGCCGCACGACTACGTGATGGAGCTCCGCAAGCGCCCCTGCTGATGCGGGTGTGACACGGAGCGACCGAAGGACCCCGCTGCGTGCATTGGTGCGTTCCGCCGAAGAATCGGCCGCGCAGTCGTGACCCTCGTCATCTACGCGCGTAGGGATTCTCGGGATACGCTCGTCTCGTGAACGTTTCTGATACCCCGGACCCCCACACCGCTGCGGGTGCCGCCGCCGCGCGCCTGCGCGAACTCACCGGCGCCGAGACCCATGACGTCGCCCTCGTGATGGGCTCGGGCTGGGCACCGGCCGTCGACGCCCTCGGCGCGCCCGAGGCCGAATTCCCGGTCACCGAGCTGCCCGGCTTCCCGCCGCCGGCCGTGGAGGGGCACGGCGGCAAGATCCGCTCGTATCGGATCGGCGACAAGCGCGCACTCGTCTTCCTGGGACGCACCCACTACTACGAGGGCCGCGGTGTCGCGGCCGTGGCGCACGGTGTGCGCACCGCCGTCGCCGCGGGCTGCAAGACGGTCGTGCTGACCAACGGCTGCGGCGGCCTGCGCGAGGGCATGCGCCCCGGCCAGCCGGTCCTCATCAGCGACCACATCAACCTGACCGCGGCCTCCCCCATCGTGGGCGCGAACTTCGTCGACCTGACCGACCTCTACTCACCGCGCCTGCGCGCGCTGTGCAAGGAGGTCGACGGGACGCTGGAAGAGGGCGTGTACGTCCAGTTCCCCGGTCCCCACTACGAGACCCCGGCCGAGATCAACATGGTCCGGGTCATGGGCGGCGACCTGGTCGGCATGTCCACCGTCCTGGAGGCCATCGCGGCCCGCGAGGCCGGCGCCGAAGTCCTCGGCATCTCGCTCGTCACCAACCTGGCGGCGGGCCTGTCGGGCGAGCCGCTCAACCACGAGGAAGTGCTCCAGGCGGGTCGTGACTCCGCCGCCCGGATGGGCGAGCTGCTGACCCGGGTACTGGCCCGGATCTGACGGATCCGCGACGGCGGGGCGACGGCGCCGCGCGGACACGGCGCCCGGGCCGTGACGTCGACCCGACCTACCGGACCCACGCGTACCCCGGGACCGGCCCCTCGGGGCCGTACGCGGGGCTGCCCCGCGCGCTGCCCTCGCGGCGCGTGCGGGAGGCGCGACACCCGACGGGGTAGACGTGAACGGGCGGGCGTGGACACCACCGGCCCCAAGACACCGAGAGAGGCAGACAGCGTGCAGCAGGAGCTGACCGCCCGGGCTCAGGCCTGGCTGGCGGAGGACCCGGACCCCGAGACCCGCGACGAGCTCGCCCGACTCATCGAGGCCGGGGACGCGGAGGAGTTGGCCGCACGGTTCGCTGGGACGCTGCAGTTCGGAACGGCCGGGCTGCGCGGGGAACTCGGCGCCGGGCCGATGCGGATGAACCGGGCCGTGGTGATCCGCGCCGCAGCGGGGCTCGCGGCGTACCTGAAGGCCCAGGGCCACACCGACGGCCTCGTCGTCATCGGCTACGACGCCCGGCACAAGTCCACGGACTTCGCGCGCGACACGGCCGCCGTGATGGTCGGAGCAGGTCTGCGCGCCGCCGTGCTGCCGCGTCCGCTGCCGACGCCCGTCCTGGCGTACGCCATACGGCACCTGGGAGCCGTCGCCGGCGTGGAAGTCACCGCCAGCCACAACCCGCCGCGCGACAACGGATACAAGGTCTACCTCGGTGACGGCTCGCAGATCGTGCCGCCCGCGGACGGTGAGATCGCGGCGCAGATCGAGGCGGTCGGCGGTCTGGACGGCGTGCCGCGCCCCGACGGCGGCTGGGAGACCCTGGGCGACGAGGTGCTGCAGGCGTACCTGGAGCGTACGGACGCGGTCCTGAGTCCCGGCTCGCCGCGCGACGTCCGCGTCGTCTACACGGCGATGCACGGCGTCGGCAAGGACGTGGTGCTGGCGGCCTGGGAGCGCGCCGGATTCCCCGAGCCCGTGCTCGTCGAGGAGCAGGCCGAGCCGGACCCCGAGTTCCCGACGGTCGCCTTCCCCAACCCGGAGGAGCCGGGTGCCATGGACCTGGCCTTCGCCGCGGCCCGCCGGGCCCGTCCGGACATCGTCATCGCGAACGACCCGGATGCCGACCGGTGCGCCGTGGCCGTCCCCGACGGCGCGGTGGACGGCGGCTGGCGGATGCTGCGCGGCGACGAGGTCGGCGCGCTGCTCGCCCAGCACCTGGTCCACAAGGGTGTGTCCCCGCGGGACGAGAACAGCACCTTCGCCGAGTCGATCGTGTCGTCGTCGCTGCTCGGACGGATCGCCGCCGCCGCGGGTCTGCGTCACGAGGAGACCCTCACCGGCTTCAAGTGGATCTCCCGCGCGGAGGGCCTGCGGTACGGGTACGAGGAGGCGCTCGGCTACTGCGTCGACCCCGAGGGCGTGCGCGACAAGGACGGCGTCACTGCCGCTCTGCTCATCGCCGAACTGGCCGCGGAGCTCAAGGCGCACGACCGCACGCTGTCGGACCTGCTGGACGACCTCGCGGTCACGCACGGGCTGCACGCCACCGACCAGCTGTCCGTCCGCGTGGAGGACCTCGGCGTCATCGCGGACGCGATGCGCCGCCTGCGCGAGCAGCCGCCCACCGTGCTGGCCGGGCTGCACGTCACGTCCGCGGAGGACTTGACGAAGGGAAGCGATCAGCTGCCGCCGACCGACGGACTGCGCTACTACCTCAAGGGCGAGTACGCGGCGCGCGTCATCGTGCGTCCGAGCGGCACCGAGCCCAAGCTCAAGTGCTACCTGGAGATCGTGGTGCCGGTCGCCGACGCCGGCGAACTCGCCGGGGCCCGGGCCCGGGCGACCGAGCTCCTCACGGCGGTCAAGCGCGATCTGGCGGCCGCAGCCGGAATCTGACGGCACGGCGGGGCCGCGGGACGGCGGACACGGCGCACGACCGCGAACACGGCGCACGACGCCCGTCGACGCCGCGCCGGAGGGTCACGGCACGGCGCACGACGCCGGACGGCGCCGTCGCCGCCTTCGTACGGGTGGTTCCCGTACGACAGTTGACGCAAGTCCGGGTGCCCGCCGGTGGGGGCGGGCGCGAAGGTGGCCCCGGTAGCGTCCGCCGAGCCACCGGAGCAGCTGCAGTGCCGCCGACCGCAGTCCATCAGCCCACACTCCCCGCCTCCCGGCGGCCCCCGCCACCGGGAGGCGGCGGCGTACCGGCCGCGGACGGCCGGCTGCTCCGGTCGTTCGCCCGCGCGGCCCCGGCGCTGACCGGCTACCTGACGGTCCGGCTGACCGGGCTGCTCGTCCTCGCCCGCTGGGCACACCTGAAGGGGCTCGGGGTGTGGCCGACGCTGGCCACGTCGTGGGACTCCGACTGGTACCTGGGCATCGCGGACCACGGTTACGCACGGGAGCTCGGCACCGCGCTGGACGCGAACAACCTGGCCTTCTTCCCGCTCTACCCGGTACTGGTGAAGGCAGTCGCGGGAGTCACTCCGGGCAGCCGCGCCTCGGTGGCCCTCGTGATCGCCGTGCTGTCGTCGCTGGTCGCCGCGTGGGGGATCTTCGCGGTCGGCGACCGGTTGCACGGGCGGCGCACCGGAACCCTGCTCGCCCTTCTGTGGGGTGCTCTGCCGGTCGCCGTCGTCCAGTGGATGGGCTACACCGAGTCCCTGTTCACAGCGCTCACGGCCTGGGCGCTCTACGCGGCACTCGGCACCTGCTGGCTGTGGGCGGGCGTGCTCAGCGCCCTGGCCGGGCTGACCCGGCCGACGGGTGTCGCCGTCGCGGCGGCCGTGGTGGTGTCCGGGCTCGTGGCACTCGTGCGGGGCCGGAACCTCCGGGCGCTCGCCGGCGTGCTGCTCGCGCCGCTGGGGTGGTGCGGGTACGTGGCGTGGGTGGGACTGAGGCTCGGGCGCTGGGACGGCTACTTCGCGGTGCAGAAGCTGTGGCGCAACACCTGGGACGGCGGGGGCGTCACCCTCTCCGCCGTCCGCGACTACCTCGCCTACGACACCAACCCACAACTGCTGTTGGTGGTGGTGTCCGTCGTACTCGTCGTGTCGGCGGCGCTGTACCTGCTGTGTCTGGTCGACCGGCAGCCCCTGGTGCTTCTCGTCTTCACCGGAGTACTGCTGCTGGTCGTGCTGGGGAGCGGCGGCGTCTACTTCCCGCGCGCCCGATTCCTGCTGCCGGGCTTCCCCCTGCTGCTGCCGGTCGCGGCGGCACTGGCCCGGGCCCGCCGTCCGGTGGCACTGGTGGTGCTGGCCGGGGCGGTACTGTCCTCCTCCTGGTTCGGCGGCTATCTGCTGCTCGTGTGGCGGGGCCCGCCGTGAGCGACGGGCCGCGGGAGGGCGGCCGGAGCACCGTCGCGGTGCGGGAGTTCCCGGCGAACGCCGAGCAACGACCGGTCCTCGGTGTGCCAGCGCGCCGCCCTCCCGAGCCGCTCGGTGTGCCTCACCGGCTGACGGGCCGCACCCGGAGCGGTCACGCGCTCCGCTGATCGGCAGCCGACGGCCCCGCCGGGACGCCGGTAGGCCCGCACCGCCCCGCCGGGGCGGCAGGCTGGAGCCACGCGGCTACAGCGACGGTTCAGGCGACCACGAGCAGCACCACGAAGGCGACGGCGCCGGCGACGGCCGGAGCGATGACCTCGTAGGCCCAGCGCACCCGGGGTTCGCCCTGCGCGTCGGGGCGTGACGTGCCCCGCTCGGCGAGGTCCTGGAGTTCGGCGATGGTGCGGTCGCCGGGTGCGCGGTGGGGTTCGGTGCCCCCGGTCCCGGTGTCCGTCGGGCCCGGTCCGCGCCCACCCCTCGCGGCCTGCTTGCGTGCGGCCTGCTTGCGTGCGGCCTGCTTGCGCTGGCGCAGCGACACGGGCACGGCCCAGATCTGGTACTTCGCGCCTTCCTCGGTGATGACCTCGCTGGAGTACGTGGCGCGCACCAGCGCGACCGACGCCCAGGGGAGCGTGATGGTGCGGAAAGGATTGCGCACCCTGAGCCGGTCGGCATTCGCGTAGACGGCCGGACGGAGGGTGAAGGCGAAGACGAGCGGCACCACGAGGACCAGGCCCGCGAGCCCCAGCCACCGGACGAGCCCCGTCCCCCGGACCACGGCGTCGCCACCGACCCAGAAGACGAAGGCGAGCAGCAGCACACCGGTCACGAGCCCCGCGGGTGACCGGTACACGCGGTCGGCGTAGGTCGGCTCTGCGGGGGGTGGCTGCGGGCTGGGGGTCGTCATGCTGCGATTCTGCCTCACCCGTCGCGGCGGGCGGGATCCGCGTGGACGGCGCCGTCGCGCGCTCGCGGCGCGCGTCCGGGTGTGCCGCGGCCCGGCCGGAGCGGGGGTGCCGACCCGGACCCGGCCCCCGTCCGCTCCCCCATTTCCGGGCCGGGACTGTACACGCCGCTACGCGCGTAGATATGCTGGTCTGGTGACCATGCCCACCATTGCACCTGCATTCGCTGACGTGACCTCGTCCGACAGCGCACTGCGCCGCTTCCTGCACGGGCTGCCCGGTGTCGACGCCGTCGGCCTGGAAGCGCGCGCCGCGTCCCTCGGCACCCGTTCCATCAAGACGACGGCCAAGGCCTACGCCATCGACCTGGCCATCTCGATGATCGACCTGACGACGCTGGAAGGCGCGGACACCCCGGGCAAGGTCCGGGCGCTCGCCGCCAAGGCCGTCAACCCCGACCCGACCGACCGCTCGGCCCCCCGGACGGCCGCCGTCTGCGTCTACCCCGACATGGTGGCCACGGCCAAGGCCGCGCTGAACGGGACGGACGTCAAGGTCGCCTCGGTCGCCACCGCCTTCCCGGCCGGACGCGCCGCCCTCGACGTGAAGCTCGCGGACACCCGTGACGCCGTCGCCGCCGGCGCCGACGAGATCGACATGGTGATCGACCGCGGCGCCTTCCTCTCGGGCAAGTACATGAAGGTCTTCGAGGAGATCCTGGCCGTGAAGGAGGCCTCGGGCGCCGCCCGCCTGAAGGTCATCTTCGAGACCGGCGAGCTCTCCACGTACGACAACATCCGTCGCGCCTCCTGGCTCGGAATGATGGCCGGGGCCGACTTCATCAAGACGTCGACCGGGAAGGTCGCCGTCAACGCCACCCCCGCGAACACCCTGCTCATGCTGGAAGCCGTACGTGACTTCCGGGCGCAGACCGGTGTGCAGGTCGGTGTGAAACCCGCGGGCGGCATTCGCACCAGCAAGGATGCAATCAAGTTCCTGGTCCTGGTCAACGAGACCGCGGGTGAGGACTGGCTGGACAACCACTGGTTCCGCTTCGGCGCCTCCAGCCTGCTCAACGACCTGCTGATGCAGCGCCAGAAGCTGGCGACCGGCCGCTACTCCGGCCCCGACTACGTGACGGTGGACTGAGCGGAGATGACCATGTCCTTTGAATACGCACCCGCACCCGAGTCCCGGTCGATCGTCGACATCGCGCCGTCGTACGGGCTCTTCATCAACGGCGAGTTCACCGACGCCGCCGACGGCAAGGTCTTCAAGACCGTCTCCCCGTCGACCGAGGAAGTGCTCTCCGAGGTCGCCCAGGCGGGCGCCGAAGACGTCGACCGTGCCGTGAAGGCGGCGCGCAAGGCGTTCGAGAAGTGGTCCGCGCTGCCCGGCGCGGAACGCGCCAAGTACCTCTTCCGCATCGCGCGGATCATCCAGGAGCGTGCACGCGAGCTGGCGGTCCTGGAGACGCTCGACAACGGCAAGCCGATCAAGGAGACCCGCGATGCGGACCTCCCGCTGGTCGCGGCGCACTTCTTCTACTACGCGGGATGGGCCGACAAGCTCGACCACGCGGGCTACGGCCCGAATCCGCAGCCGCTCGGCGTCGCCGGCCAGGTGATCCCCTGGAACTTCCCGCTGCTGATGCTCGCGTGGAAGATCGCCCCGGCGCTGGCCACCGGCAACACCGTGGTGCTGAAGCCCGCCGAGACCACTCCGCTGTCGGCGCTGTTCTTCGCGGATATCTGCCGCCAGGCCGGGCTGCCGAAGGGCGTCGTCAACATCCTGCCCGGATACGGGGACGCGGGAGCCGCGCTCGTCGCGCACCCGGACGTCGACAAGGTCGCCTTCACCGGCTCCACCGCGGTCGGCAAGGCCATCGCCCGCGAGGTCGCCGGCACCGACAAGAAGCTCACCCTGGAACTCGGTGGCAAGGGAGCCAACATCGTCTTCGACGACGCTCCCATCGACCAGGCCGTCGAGGGCATCGTCGGCGGCATCTTCTTCAACCAGGGCCAGGTCTGCTGCGCGGGCTCGCGGCTGCTGGTCCAGGAGTCCGTCCAGGACGAGCTGCTGGACTCGCTCAAGCGCCGGCTGTCCACGCTGCGCCTCGGCGACCCGCTGGACAAGAACACCGACATCGGCGCGATCAACTCGGCCGAGCAGCTGGCCCGGATCACCGGGCTCGTCGAGACCGGTGAGGCCGAGGGCGCCGATCGTTGGTCCGCCCCGTGCGAACTTCCCTCCTCCGGCTACTGGTTCGCCCCGACGCTGTTCACCAACGTCACGCAGGCGCACACCATCGCCCGCGACGAGATCTTCGGCCCGGTGCTGTCGGTGCTGACCTTCCGCACCCCCGACGAGGCCGTCGCCAAGGCCAACAACACCCAGTACGGACTCTCGGCGGGCATCTGGACGGAGAAGGGCTCCCGCATCCTCGCCGTCGCGAACAAGCTCCGTGCCGGTGTGGTCTGGGCCAACACCTTCAACAAGTTCGACCCGACCTCGCCGTTCGGCGGCTACAAGGAGTCGGGCTTCGGCCGCGAGGGCGGCCGCCACGGTCTGGAGGCCTACCTCGATGTCTGATGTTTCGCGCCTCAGTGTCTTCAAGACCTACAAGCTGTTCGTCGGGGGCAAGTTCCCCCGCAGCGAGAGCGGACGGGTGTACGAGGTGACCGCTGCAACATCGGCCGCTGACGCGACCGGCAACGGCAAGTGGCTGGCCAACGCCCCGCTGTCGTCCCGCAAGGACGCCCGTGATGCGGTCGTCGCGGCGCGCAAGGCGTTCGGCGGCTGGTCTGGCGCGACCGCCTACAACCGCGGCCAGATCCTCTACCGCATCGCCGAGATGCTGGAGGGCCGCAGGGAGCAGTTCGTCCGGGAGGTGGCCGACGCCGAAGCCCTGTCGAAGTCCAAGGCGGCGGCGGTCGTGGACGCCGCGATCGACCGCTGGGTCTGGTACGCGGGCTGGACGGACAAGATCGGCCAGGTCGTGGGCGGGGCCAACCCGGTCGCGGGCCCGTATCTCAACCTGTCCACCCCGGAGCCGACCGGTGTGGTGGCGGTCCTGGCCCCGCAGGAGTCCTCGTTCCTCGGTCTGGTCTCGGTGGTCGCCCCGGCCATCGCCACCGGGAACACCGTCGTCGTGGTCGCCTCCGAGAAGGCCCCGCTCCCCGCACTTTCCCTGGGCGAAGTGCTGGCCACGTCCGACCTCCCCGGCGGCGTCGTCAACGTCCTCTCCGGTCGCACCGCGGAGATCGCGACCCCGCTGGCCGCACACCAGGACGTCAACGCCATCGATCTGACCGGCGCGGACGAGCAGCTCGCCGCGGAACTGGAGGTCGCGGCAGCGGACAACCTCAAGCGGGTGCTGCGCCCGCGCACCGGGGACTGGTCCGCGGACCCGGGCACTCACCGGCTGACCGCGTTCCTGGAGACCAAGACCGTCTGGCACCCGACGGGTTCGCTGGGCGCGTCCGGCTCGGCCTACTGAGCCGGCCGGCGCGACGCAGCCTACGGGCCCGCAGGAACACCCTGCGGGCCCGTAGGCGGTTTCCGGGCTCAGCCCGGGGTGACACCCCCCAGCAGCGGGCCGGCGACCGGGACGTCCGACGTGGTCCCCAGGGAACCGGTGACCGAACGGGTCTCGACCGGCTTGAAGTCGGCGACCTGCGTGCCGACGCCGTTGTCGAGCGGGTCCACACCGGTGTGCGCGAGCGGGTTCACCGGAACGTGCCCGGTCGCGTGCCCGACGCCGGACTGCACGCCCTGCACCGCTGCCGGCGGTTCGAGGTCGCCCACCTGGGCCGCCTGGGACGCTCCGGCGCCGGCGGCGATCGCCGCACCCGCCGCCGTGACGGTGAGTCCGGCCGACCGCAGCAGTGAGCGGCGCGGGGCCTTGGGAGCCTTGTGACGTGCCATGAGTTCTCCTTCGGAAGGACCACCGGCCTTGCCGGTGGGGGGAATCGAGGGCCCTTTCTGGGCGGCCCGCCGTCGTTCGGAGTGCCGCCTCACACGTGCCGGTGAGGTCCGCTGGACCGGGGCCGTGTGCGCACGGTGTGGACGCGTACGCCGCGCGGCGGGGATCGGGAAGGTCCGCCGGCCCCCGGCGATGCGTACGCCCCCGGTCTGCTCGTGCGCGGCGTCCGGAGCACCGCCGTCGGGTACCGGCCGCCGGACCGACCCGGCACGGCCCGGCACAGCCATCGGCGAGGAGGGCCCGCGGCGTCGGCCGTGGATGGAGTCAAGAGATTCCCGCCTGGAGTAGTGACCGGACGGGCACGCAGCGTATTGCCCGTGTGATCCGCACACCAAGTAGACCCCTCGGGGGTCCCCTGCACGGGTCAATGCCTCACACTGGTGTTCCGTGAGTTCCCATCCCCTGCCGACGCGCGTCGTGCTGCTCGCCGGGCCTTCCGGCTCAGGTAAGTCGTCCCTCGCCGCCCGCTCCGGTCTCCCGGTGCTGCGCCTCGACGACTTCTACAAGGAGGGTGACGACCCCTCCCTCCCGCTGGTCGCCGGCGGCACGGACATCGACTGGGACTCGCCCGAGTCCTGGGACGCCGACGCGGCGGTCCAGGCGGTGCTCGACCTGTGCCGCACGGGGCGGACGGTCGTCCCCGTGTACGACATCGCCACGAGTTCCCGCTCCGGCCGGGAAGACCTCGACATCGAGCGCACCCCGCTCTTCGTGGCCGAGGGCATCTTCGCTGCGGACATCGTCCGCCGCTGCCAGGAACTCGGCGTCCTCGCCGACGCCTTGTGCCTGCGTGGTCGCCCCTCCACCACCTTCCGCCGCCGGCTCCTCCGCGACCTGCGCGAGGGCCGCAAGTCGGTCGCCTTCCTGCTGCGCCGCGGCTGGCGCCTGATGCGCGCGGAACGCGGCATCGTGGCGCGCCAGTCCGCGCTCGGCGCCCACCCCTGCGGCAAGGAGGAGGCCCTGGGCCGACTGGCTGCCGCAGCGGCCGGGCGTTGCCGCCGTACGCCGGTGACGAGCGACGCGTCCTGACGGCTCTCCCTGCGGCGGCGCCGAGCCCGGGCGCCGCCGCCCGCCGTCTCGCCCCGGCCGGACGGCCCGACGCACGCACGAAACGCGAAGCGGGGCCGGACAGTCCCCCCCGGTCCCGTCCGACCCCGCTTCGTCACCCCGGTGGTCCCCCGTGGACCCCCCGTCCCCCCGGGCCTCTCGTTCCCCCGTGGTCCCCGATCCCCCGCTCTTCCCCCGCGCCCCCCGGCGCCCTCAGGCCACCAGCTCGCCGAAGGACTCTTCCTCGTCACGGCCGAAGCTCAGGACCTCGTCCTCGCGCAGCCGGCGGAGCGACCGCCAGATGCTCGACTTCACCGTGCCGACACTGATGTCGAGGATGTCCGCGATCTCCGGGTCGGTGCGGCCCTCGTAGTAGCGCAGCACGAGCATGGTGCGCTGTTGTTCCGGCAGCCGGGCGAGGGCCTGCCAGAGCACGGCCCGCAGCTCCGTGCCCCGCATCGCGTCCGTGTCGCCCGCCGTCTCCGGGAGCTCCTCGGTCGGGTACTCGTCGATCTTGCGCCGGCGCCACGCGCTGATGTGCAGGTTCGTCATGGTGCGGCGCAGGTAGCCGCCGACGGCGGCCTTGTCGCTGATCCGGTCCCAGGCCCGGTAGGTCGAGAACAGTGCGCTCTGCAGCAGGTCCTCGGCCTCGAACCGGTCACCGGTCAGGTGGTAGGCCGTGGCGTACAGCGAGGCGCGGCGCTCCTGGACGTAGGCGGTGAACTCCGCCTCGGTCAGGGGGCTCCGCTCTCCCGTGGCCTCCCCGTACGCGCTTCCCCCGCGACCCCCCTCGGCCTTGGCGTCAACGACCGTCATGAACGGCTTGTAGCCCTGCTCCGACGGCTTGGGCTGACGCCCGGCGCCGCGAACGCACCCCCGCCCGTTCACGGCGCCGGACTTCTCGGTGTTCCGCACGACGTCGTGGAGACGCGTGACGACTGCGCTGGAGGTGGTGCTGTGCAGTGCGTTCATCTCGCGCCCCCCGTCGATCGGCGTATGGCTTCTGTTCGTGTGGAAAAGATGCTGCCCGGGGACCTTCACGCCGCTGTCCGCCGACTGTCACAGGCCTGTCACAGGGCCCCGCCGGTGCCCGCGGAACGCCCGGAGCGCTTCGACGGTCGATCTCTCCCGGCACGATGCGCCAGAATGGCCCCCGTGCCTTTCCTGTTGCTGATCGAGGACGATGACGCCATCCGCACGGCCCTCGAACTCTCGCTGTCACGCCAGGGCCACCGGGTGGCCACCGCGGCGACGGGCGAGGACGGCCTGAAACTGCTGCGCGAGCAGCGGCCGGACCTGATCGTGCTGGATGTGATGCTGCCCGGCATCGACGGTTTCGAGGTGTGCCGCCGGATCAGGCGCACCGACCAGCTGCCGATCATCCTGCTGACCGCACGTAGCGATGACATCGACGTCGTGGTGGGTCTGGAGTCGGGTGCCGACGACTACGTGGTCAAGCCGGTGCAGGGTCGGGTGCTGGACGCCCGGATCCGCGCGGTGCTGCGCCGCGGCGAGCGGGAGTCGACGGACTCGGCGACGTTCGGCTCGCTGGTCATCGACCGCTCCGCGATGACGGTCACCAAGAACGGCGAGGACCTGCAGCTGACGCCGACCGAGCTGCGCCTCCTGCTGGAGCTGAGCCGGCGTCCGGGGCAGGCCCTGTCGCGCCAACAGTTGCTCCGGCTGGTGTGGGAGCACGACTACCTGGGCGATTCCCGCCTGGTTGACGCCTGTGTGCAGCGTTTGCGGGCGAAGGTGGAGGACGTACCGTCCTCGCCCACCCTGATCCGCACCGTCCGGGGCGTGGGATACCGACTGGACGCACCGCAGTGAGCGGCGCAGCCGCGGCCACCCGGCCGGGGCACGCCGCTCACGCCGTACCCCGGCGCCGTACCGGCCGCCCCCTCGGCGGGGAAACGAGAAGAAGAGCACAGTGACGGAAGCGCTCAAGAAGGGTGCCGCGAAGCGCGCGATACTCGCGGGACTCGGCTGGACCAGCCTGCGGCTGCGGCTCGTCGTCGTGTTCGGCATGGTCGCGCTGACGGCGGCGGTGTCCGCATCGGGGATCGCCTACTGGCTGAACCGCGAAGCCGTGCTGACGCGCACCCAGGACTCGGCACTGAACGACTTCCGGCAGGAGATGCAGAACCGTGCCGCGTCGCTGCCCGCGCGGCCGACGGAGAGCGAACTCCAGACGGCCGCCGAGCAGATGGCGAGCGGCAACGCGGGCTACAGCGTGCTCCTGCTCGGGGAACGAGCGGCGGGCAAGCCGATCGTCGGGGCGTCCAACCCCGACGTCTTCACGCTCGACGACGTGCCGCGCGAGCTGCGGGACGCCGTGAACGACAAGCAGCACCTGTTCTGGGTGCGCACCAAGCACGGCAACACGCCCTACCTCGTGGGGGGTACGCAGATCTCGGGCGGCGGGCCGACGGGCTACCTGCTCAAGTCCCTCGACCAGGAGCGGCAGGACCTGAACTCGCTCGCCTGGTCGCTGGGCATCGCCACCGGCCTGGCCCTGCTGGGCTCGGCGCTGCTCGCCCAGGCGGCCGCGACGACCGTGCTCAAGCCGGTGCAGCGCCTCGGCCAAGCGGCCAGGCAGCTCGGCGAGGGGAAGCTGGACACCCGGCTGCAGGTGTCGGGCACGGACGAACTGGCGGACCTCTCGC
Source organism: Streptomyces sp. NPDC059169 (assembly GCF_042755225.1). Classification (NCBI taxonomy): domain Bacteria; kingdom Bacillati; phylum Actinomycetota; class Actinomycetes; order Kitasatosporales; family Streptomycetaceae; genus Streptomyces; species Streptomyces sp. NPDC059169. Next base: position 462,051 of record NZ_JBHZCF010000001.1, read on the forward strand.
GAACCTTCAACAAGGCGGCGGAGTCGCTGGAGAAGAAGGTCGCGGACATGAGCGCCCGCGAGGAGTCCAGCCGCCGCTTCGTCGCCGACATGTCGCACGAACTGCGGACCCCGTTGACCGCACTGACCGCCGTGACCGAGGTGCTGGAGGACGAGCAGGAGAGCCTGGACCCGATGATCGCACCCGCCGTCGCCCTGGTGGTGAGCGAGACCCGGCGCCTCAACGACCTGGTGGAGAACCTGATGGAGGTGACCCGTTTCGATGCGGGCACCGCCCGTCTCGTGCTCGACGACGTCGACGTGGCCGACCAGGTCACCGCCTGCATCGACGCCCGGGCCTGGCTGGACGCGGTGGAACTCGACGCCGAGCGCGGCATCATGGCCCGCCTGGATCCCCGTCGCCTCGACGTCATCCTTGCGAACCTGATCGGGAACGCGCTGAAGCACGGCGGCTCGCCGGTGCGGGTGGCGGTGCGGCCGGAGGGCGAAGAACTGGTCATCGAGGTGCGGGACCACGGCCCCGGCATCCCCGAGGAGGTGCTGCCGCACGTCTTCGACCGGTTCTACAAGGCGAGTGCCTCCCGGCCGCGCTCGGAGGGCAGCGGCCTCGGACTGTCCATCGCCATGGAGAACGCACTGATCCACGGCGGCGGCATCTCCGCGGCGAACACGACGGACGGCGACGGCGGTGCGGTGTTCGTGTTGCGGCTGCCCCGCGACGCATCGGGCATCGCGGCGGACGCCCGCTCCCGCACCGGCCGGGAGCGGGACGGCGCACGGGGAGAAGCGGGAGACGCGCAGTGACCGTACGGAAGGTGCCGGCCCGCCTCGGGTTCCGTTGCGCGGCAGGTGGCCCGGGAAGGGCCGGGGGTCCGTTCGCGACGGGGGCCCGCCGCGTGGCCGCGGCGCTCCTCGGCGCCCTCGTGGCCGCGGCCGCCGCGACCGGCTGCGGGATCAGGACGACCACGGTGCCGGTCGACGCGGGGCCCGCGCCGTCACGGGTGCCGTGCACGCTGTCCGGCAAGCAGACCACCGGCCAGGCGCAGCAGCCCCAAGTGCCGGTTCAGGTCTACCTGGTGTGCGCCTCGGCCCTGGAGGCGGTGGACCGCACCGTTCCGCTCGACGAGGGAAAGACCGGCGACCGGGTCCGGATCGCGAAGGTGCTCCTGGCGGAGTTGTCGCAGCAGCCGTCGGACACCGAGCGGGAGGCGGGGTTCGCGACCCGCGTACGGGCCCCGCTGACCGTCTCGGCCGCGCGGGAGGGTGACCCCCTGGGCACGCTGCGGCTGAGCCGCCAGCCCGAGGACCTGCCGGCGGCCGCACTGGCGCAGATCGTGTGCACCTTCGCGGAGAGCGGGGCCGCGGTCGACGGCGGCACGGTGGTCCTGGGCGGGCCCGGGAAGTACGCACCCCGCGCTTACCGCTGCACGACGACGGTCAAGCAGCGTCCTGACGCGGTGCTGCCCACGGCCGGATCGACGCCGTCCTCCTGAGCGCCCTGCGCCGGCGGGCGGGGCGCGGTCGCGTGCCGGGGCGAGCCGGGGCGGGCTGGCGCACCGGGACCAGGGCGGCTCCCTGCCGGACGGCGGCAACCGGCAGGCAGATGTCTTCCGGCACCGAGGTGCCCGCTCCTGCTCCGGGGTGTCCGCGGCGGGTTCGTCCCGGATCCGCCCTGAAGGGCCGTCACACCGGGGGCGGCGTCGCCCCCGAGGCGTGCCCCGCATCGCCCCGACGGGCCTCTCCCCAGGCTCGGCGCGCGCCTTCCGGATCACGTCGTTCCCGAGGTCCGCGTGCGTCCGGCGGAACCGATCCCGCCGGTCGCCGCGTCTTGGGGGGCGTGCAGCGTCAAGGTTCGGGCGGCAGTGCCGCCATCCGCTTCCGCGCGGCGGGGGTCGTCCTCCTGCTCGCGCATCTGGCACTCGTGGCGTGGCTGACGCTCAGGCCACGGGACGTGCTGTGGGTGAACGCGGCGAACCTCGAACCGCTGGCCGGCATCAAGGCGGACCTGGCGCTCGGCCCGGTGCAGGCGGCCCGGCGGATCGGCGAGGGCCTGCTTCTGTTGGCCCCCCTCGGCATACTGCTCCCCATGGCCGGTGGGCGGCTCGCCGTCTCGCCGTGGGCGTCGCTGGTGCGTACGGTCGGTGCGGGCGCCATGATCTCGCTCGGCATCGAACTGTTGCAGACCGGCGTGCCGGGACGGGTCGTCGACGTGGACTCGCTGTTGCTGAACACGATGGGCGTGGCGCTGGCCCACCTCCTGGTGGTCCCGGCGGGTCGTGCGCGGCTGCGACGGCGCAGGCGAACCCGTTCGGCGCCCCGTCCCGGGAAGGAGCGCGGCCCCCTGCTGCGGGAGGACGTCCCTCAGGGGCCCACCCCGACGATTCCCAGGGTCGGGATCGCCCCGTAGAGCGACGCTTCGCCCACCGTTTCCGAGGGATTATCGATTCATCGGGAGCACACAGGAGTGACTCCCACGAAGGACTCGCGAAGGAGCCCACCATGGCCGCACTTGCCCGCCCCCGAGACGGACGCATGATCGGCGGAGTGTGCGCGGCGCTCGCACGGCGCTTCGGCACCTCCGCGACCACCATGCGCGTGATCTTCCTCGTGTCGTGCCTGCTGCCGGGTCCGCAGTTCCTGCTGTACCTGGCGCTGTGGCTGCTACTGCCGGCGGAGACGACCGCGTCGAGCGCCTGGTAACACTGCCGGCGCCACCCGAAGGGGCGCACACCCGGTCCGGGTGTGCGCGCCTTCTCGTGCGCGCCTTCTCGTGCGCGCCTTCTCGTGCGCGCCTTCTCGTGCGCGCCGTCGCCTCCGGCTCGACGCGACCGACGAAAGACCGCCGCGCCCGCCGGGGCGGTCACTTCGACGGGGTGCGGGCCCGTCCGACGGCAGGACGGGCCCGGACCGCGCACAGGTCACACGCCCCGGGGACCTCGCCCGTCACCCCGCGCCGGAACCGACGAGCCGTCAGCCCCGCGCCGAAGGACGGACCTCTCGGTCATCGCCCCGACGTTCCTCACCCCCTACGGTTCGCCGCGCTGGAGGCCCGCGGCGGCAGACCGCCGACGAGCCCCGTGACCCGGTTGGTCGTCGTGTCGGGCAGCACTTCGCGTCCCGCCGCCTGTTGAGCCACCTGCCCGACAGCCGGGAAGGTTTCGTTCTGGACCGCCGGGAGGGCGTGCACCGGCGTGCCGACGTCGGGGAGCCGCGGTGCGGCGGACGCCGTACCGGCGGCAGCGGCGGCGAAGGCGGCACCGAGGACGGCGGCACCGAAGGTCCTGGCGGCGGACGGCTTCATCAGGCGGTTCCTTGGAATGGGGTGCGGGGAGTTCTGCAAGCTAGCCAGCACCCCGCACCGCCCGCAAACGGTTCCGGGCGGGCGGAAGCGGCCGGCGTCCGCACCCTCGGCCGCCTCCGTGCATCCCGGCTCAGCCCTCGTCGCCCACGGTGCCGCTGCTCGTGGCGGTCTGCCGGAACAGCCATTCGGACCTGAGCTCGGCGTAGCCGGGCTTGATCACGTCATTGATCATCGCCAGACGTTCATCGAAAGGAATGAATGCCGACTTCATCGCATTGACGGTGAACCACTGCATGTCGTCGAGCGTGTAGCCGAACGTCTCGGTCAGCAGCTCGAATTCGCGGCTCATGCTCGTGTTGCTCATCAACCGGTTGTCGGTGTTGACGGTGGCCCGGAAGTGCAGTCGGCGAAGTAGGCCGATGGGGTGCTCCTCGTACGAGGCGGCTGCGCCCGTCTGCAGGTTCGAGGTCGGGCAGAGCTCCAGGGGGATGCGCTTGTCCCGTACGTACGCGGCGAGCCGCCCGAGCGTCACCGTGCCGTCGTCGGCGACCTCGATGTCGTCGATGATGCGCACGCCGTGGCCGAGGCGGTCGGCACCGCACCACTGGAGGGCCTGCCAGATGGACGGCAGTCCGAAGCCCTCACCGGCGTGGATCGTGAAGTGGTTGTTCTCGCGCTTGAGGTACTCGAAGGCGTCGAGGTGCCGGGTGGGCGGGTAGCCCGCCTCGGCGCCCGCGATGTCGAAGCCGACGACGCCCGAGTCGCGGTACCGGTTGGCGAGTTCGGCGATCTCCAGGGCGCGGGCGGCGTGTCGCATGGCGGTGAGCAGGGCGCCGACGCGAATGCGGTGACCGCTGGCGCGAGCGTGCCGTTCCCCTTCCCTGAAGCCCTCGTTGACGGCCTCGACGACCTCTTCGAGGGTGAGGCCGGCTTCGAGGTGTTGCTCCGGCGCGTACCGCACCTCGGCGTAGACGACGCCGTCCTCGGCGAGGTCCTCGGCACACTCGGCGGCGACGCGGACGAGCGCCTCGCGCGTCTGCATGACGGCGCAGGTGTGCGCGAACGTCTCCAGATACCGCTCCAGCGAACCGGAGTCGGCGGCTTCGTGGAACCAGATGCCGAGCTTGTCGGGCTCGGCCTCGGGGAGTGCGTCGTAGCCCGTGGCGCGGGCGAGCTCGATGATCGTGCCGGGACGGAGTCCGCCGTCGAGGTGGTCGTGGAGGAGCACCTTCGGGGCGCGGCGGATCTGGTCGGAGGTGGGCCTGTCCGGTCCGGGGGCGGCCCCCCGGGAGGACGCTTGGGTGGTCTGGCTCGTCATCTGCGCACTCTATTCCCTACGCGCGTAGAAGGCAGAGGCATGAACCGCCCGTCGATACGTAACAGTGACCGTGCGGACGGGTGGAGTACACGTGTACTTCTGAGACTGTTCTGCCATGGCACACCAGGCACTGCCCCGGTGGTGGGGGCGTACGGCAGGCGCGGCCGATTCCGGGCGCGCCCGGCTCGAGTCGGATGCGGAGCCGGTGGACGGACCAATCCCGCAGGCCAGGCTCGGCCGTGCGGTGACGCCGCAGAGCGGTTCCGGTGCGGTGGGCGGGGTGGTGCTGCTGCTGCCGGACGGCGAACCGGATTCGAGCCGGGGGCCGTCCACGATGTCGCACGCCGCGGCGCTGCCCCTGGCGCGCTCGTTGGTGCGGGCGGGCCGCGAGGACGGCCTCGTCGCCCATGTCGTCCGCTACCGCGGCCGCGGCTGGAACGGCTCCGACGCACGCCTCGCCGCCGACGCCTCCTGGGCCGCGGACGAGGTGGTGCGGCGCTACGGCGACGTTCCCGTGTGTCTGGCCGGACACGGCATGGGAGGCCGCGCCGCACTGCACGCCGCCGGCCACGACGCCGTCAACTCCGTGCTGGCGCTTGCTCCGTGGCTGCCGGAGGACGACGTCGCGGCGCGCCCCGAACCGGTGAGGCAGCTCGTCGGCCGCCACGTCCTGATCGTCCACGGTACGAAGGACACCCGGACGGACCCCGAACTGTCGTACCGGCTCGCCGAGCGGGCGAAGAAGGCGAATCGGGACACCTGCCGCTTCGAGGTCCACTCGGACGGCCACGCCCTGCGCCAGTACCAGGGCGAAGTCCAGGCCCTGGCAGCCGACTTCGTCCTCGGCACGCTCTTCTCCCGGGCCTACGCGCGCCCCGTCGCGGATGCTCTCGCGGCACCGCCGCCGCTGGGGTTGCGCATGCCGCTCGCAGCCGGATTCGGCCGCGCCCGCAGCTTGCGGACCCGGAAGCGCTGAGGCGGGACCGGGACGGGGGCACAACGCTCCGGCGGGGGCAGGGGCGCGGCGCGCACGCGGCGCGGCCCGGCCGCCGACGCTCCTGCGCGTCAATCGGGCAGCAGGTTGCCCCGGCGGGACAGCAGGAACCTCTTGAACTCCGCGACCGGCACGGTGTCCTGGTGTCCGTCGAGCCAGGCGACCCCGATCTCGCGCACCGCGCGCGGTGCCGTCACCGTGAGCTCCACGACGCCCGGCCGCGGCACGGCCGGGGGCGGGAGCAACGCGACCCCGAGCCCCGCGGCGACCAGTCCGCGCAGCGTTTCGGCCTCCTCCCCCTCGAAGGCGACCCGTGGGGCGAAACCCGCTTCGGCGCACAGCGCGTCGGTGATGCGACGCAGCCCGTAACCGGGTTCGAGGGTCACGAAGGTCTCGTCCGCGGCCTCCGCGAGGCGGATGCGCTTGCGCGAGGCGAGCCGGTGGTCGTCGGGGACGACGAGCCGCAGGCGCTGCTCGTCCAGGCGCCGCGCCACGAGGTCGGGGGCGTCCGGCACCGGAGAGGTGAGGCACAGATCCAGTTCGCCCGCGCGCAGCCGCTCGATCATCGCCTCGCCGTAGTTCTGCACGAGGGTGAAGCGGACCCTGGGGTGGTCGACCCGGAAGGCCCGGATGAGCTCGGGCACCGTCTCCGAACCCATGGTGTGCAGGAAGCCGAAGGCCACCTTGCCCGCGGACGGGTCAGCGTCGGCGCGAACCGACTCCGCGGCCCGTTCGACCTCGGAGAGGGCGCGTTCCACGGAGGTGAGGAAGGTGCGACCGGCCGGAGTGAGCGACAGGGTACGGCCCTTGCGGGTGAACAGGGGGACGCCAAGGTCCGCTTCGAGGCGGACCAAGGCGCGCGACAGAGTGGACTGGGGAACGCCGAGCTCCTGCGCGGCCCTGGTCACATGCTCGTGGCGGGCCACCCCCGCGAAGTACGCCAGGCGCGGAGCGAGCAGCAGCCGCATGTCTTCTTCGTAACTGTTCAGTGACACGCGAGCCTGTGAGCTGTACTCATGCACCATGGGAACGATTAAAGCCGTTCTATGCATTGGACGCATCAGATGGGGGTGCCTACCTTCGAGGTATGCCTTCCGCCGATACCGGGGCGCCCACGGCCGTGGGTGCCCCCACCTCGCCGTCCCGTCAGCTCGCCCCCGGCTTGCCCGGCTACCGCCGCATGAGTCTCGCACTCTTCGCCGCGGGCGTCGCGACCTTCGCCCTCCTCTACTCCACCCAGGCGCTGCTGCCCGCCGTCTCCTCCGACTTCGGCGTGACCGCGAGCGCGGCGAGCTGGACGGTCTCCGCGGCCACCGCGGCACTGGCCCTGTGCGTCCTGCCGCTGAGTGCCCTGTCCGAGCGGTTCGGACGGGTGCGGATGATGACGGCTTCCCTGGCGGTCGCCGTCGTCGTCGGGCTCCTGGTGCCTCTGGCGCCGAACCTCGAGTGGCTCGTCGCGCTGCGCGCGGTGCAGGGCGCGGCGCTCGCCGGACTGCCCGCCTCCGCCATGGCGTACCTCGCTGAAGAGGTGCGCCCCAAGGCACTGGTCGCGGCGATCGGTCTGTTCGTGGCCGGCAACAGCATCGGCGGGATGAGCGGCCGCATCGTCTCCGGCTGGATCGCCCAGCTGTGGGGCTGGCGCGCGGGACTCGCCTCGGTCGGTGTCCTGGCCGTGCTGTGCGCGGTCGCCTTCCGGCTGTTGCTGCCCCGGGCGCGTCATTTCACCGAAGGTTCGCTGACCCCCCGTGCACTCGCCGCGACCGTCCGCGGACACCTGTCGGACCCCCTGCTGATGCGCCTGTACGGGATCGGCGCGCTGTTCATGACCGTCTTCGGCGCGGTCTACACCGTCATCGGCTACCGGTTGGTCGGCGACCCGTTCGGGCTGCCCCAGGGCGTCGTCGGCTCGGTCTTCCTGGTCTACCTGGTGGGAACGGTCTCGTCCGCCGCGGCCGGGAAGCTGGTCGGCCGCCTCGGCCGGAGGGGCGCACTCTACCTGGCCGTCGGCACGACCACGGCGGGGCTGCTGCTCTCCCTCGCGGACTCGCTCACCGCGGTGCTCGCCGGCCTCGTGCTGATCACCGCCGGCTTCTTCGCAGGCCACGCGGTCGCCTCCTCCTCGGTGAGCCGCACCGCCAAGACGGGCCGCGCGCAGGCCTCCGCGCTCTACCAGTCGGCTTACTACCTGGGCAGCAGCGCCGGCGGCACGCTCGGCGCGATCGCCTTCCACGCCGACGGTTGGGCAGGGACGGTCCTGCTCGGGCTGCTCGCGGTCCTGGGCGTCGTCTCGATCACGCTGTACGGGTCCTACGCCGCGCGCGCTCAGGCACGTCGGCTGCTGCCCCTGACCGCGCACAACTGAGGCTGCCGGGGCACGGGGTGCGGCTGGTGCCGATACCTCGTCACTCCGCGGAATTCCCCGCCCCTCCCCTACAACCGCAGCCCCCCGGTACGCGTCCATAGGTCAGAGCAACCGCACTGCGCGTACCGGGGAGTTGGTCACCGTGAATCGAGTACGGAACATGCGGAGACGGGGCGTCGCAGCCCTCGGCGTCAGCGGTCTGCTGGTGCCCCTGGCGGTCGCGCTCGGGGCCGCACCCGCCGAGGCGGCGTCCTGCACGACGGCGACCGGGCCGTACCAGAAGCAGGTCGAGAGGTTCATGGGCCGTCCCGTCGACGGACGGCAGTCGCCCGCCGACTGCACGGCGATCCGGACGTTCCAGCGCTGGCACGGGATCACCCCGACGATCGGCTACGCGGGCCCGGTGACCTGGCGCACGATGAGCACGATCCTGGCGCAGCGCGCCGCGGGAAGAACGCCGAACCGGTCCGGCGCGTGCCCCACCAACAAGGGCAGGATCGCCTGTGTCGACCTGACCCGGCAGCTCAGCTGGATCCAGGACGGAGCACGGCTGACGTACGGCCCCGTGCCGGTGCGCACCGGACGGGCCGGGGCGAAGACCCGCACCGGCGCGAAGAGGGTCTACTACCGGAGCATCGACCACTGGTCGACGCTGTACCACGTGCGGATGCCGTACTCCCAGTTCTTCGACGGCGGGCAGGCCTTCCACTCGGTCACCAAGAGCATGTACAACCCTCCCGGCTCGGGGGGCTGCGTGAACATGCGCCCCGCGGACGCCAAGGCGTACTGGAACCTGCTGCGCAACGGCGACGACGTGTACGTCTACGGCCGCAAGCCCGGCACCTGAGGCGGCCGCCGGTGCCCCCGCCGCTGTCAGTCCCCTCGGGTAGCGTCCTGGGTACTGGTGCGGACGGGCATGACAGGGGAACCCGATGAGTGATCTGGCAGCGACCCAGGACCGCGACTCCCTGCTGGAGGGCTATCGCAGGGAGCTCACGGGCTACTGCTACCGCATGCTGGGGTCGGCCTTCGAAGCGGAGGACGCGGTCCAGGACACGATGGTGCGGGCCTGGCGGAGCCTTGAGAAATTCGAGGGCAGGTCGTCACTGAGGTCGTGGCTGTACCGCATCGCGACGAACGTCTGCCTCGACATGTTGAACGCGGGCAACCGCCGGGCACGTCCGATGGACCTCTCCGCACCCACACCGGTGGCCCACGCCCAGCTCACCGCCCGTCCGGAGGTCACCTGGCTCGAGCCGGTGCCGGACGGGCGGGTGCTCCCGCCGGTGGGCGACCCCGCCGACACGGCGGTCGAGCGCGAGTCGATCCGGTTGGCGTTCGTCGCGGCGCTGCAACACCTGCCGCCGAGGCAACGGGCGGTGCTGATCCTGCGCGAGGTGCTGGCGTGGAAGGCCGCGGAGGTCGCCGAGCTGCTGGACACGTCGGTGGCCTCGGTCAATAGCGCCCTGCAGCGCGCCCGCGCCACGCTCGCCGATTCCGCACCGGCTGAGGCGGATGCCGCGGACCCACTGGACGAGGAGCAGCAGCGACTGCTGGAGCGCTATGTCGCGGCCTTCGAGGGGTACGACATGGAGGCGCTGACGGCCCTGCTGCGCGAGGACGCGACGATGTCCATGCCTCCGTACGACCTGTGGCTGCGCGGGCACGACGACATCGTGGGCTGGATGCTCGGCGTCGGGGACGTCTGCCGCGGCTCCCGTCTCCTGCCCACCGTGGCGAACGGCTCCCCGGCCTTCGCGCAGTACCACCCGAGCGCGTCCGGGGACGGATTCGACCCGTGGGCGCTGATCGTCCTGGAGGTCAGGGACGGCAAGGTCGCCGGGATGGACTTCTTCCTGGACACGAAGCGCTGGTTCCCGCTGTTCGGACTGCCGGAGCGATGGGGCCCGGAGAGCTGAGGAGGCGGGCAGTCCGGGACCGGGGCCGTCGTCGGGTCACCCGGGGTCCGTGGGTGCGGGGAGAACCACGGTCCCCGTTCGGTGCCTCGGCCCGGTGGGCTACGTCAGCCCCGCGAGGTGCAGGAGCGTGAGCAGATCCGGCCCGGCGTTCTGCAACGTCAGGTTCCGTCCGAGGCGCCGGGCCGTGAGCCGGAGCCGGGCGACGGCCTCGACGGCGGCGAGATCGGCCACGGTGAGCCGGGCGGCGTCACAGACGACCTCATCCGGCCCGTCGCCGCTTTCGGCGTCGGCCTCCGCGTGCAGTCGTGCACACAGCAGCGGTATGTCGGCCGGGTTGATCCGGCCGACGAGTGCGAGAACGAGGGGCCGCCGTGTGCTGTCCATAGGGGGGAGACCGGCCCGGGAGCGACAAGTCATCGCCGGGAGCGGGCCTGCGGACGCGTCAGTCGACGGGGAAGTCGCTGCTGTCGACGGTCAGGTCGAAGGGCGCGGGCAAGCAGATCTCTTCCCCGTACTTCACCGTGTCGAGGACGCGGCACATCCCGTTCTTCGGCTCTCCGTAGAGCGTCGCGGTGGGGCGGCCGGAGTGCCAGCTGTCGAGCAGCAGGTAGAGCGGTACTCCCGCCGTCGTGGAGGCGTGCAGCTTCTCGACCCGGTCGTGATTCGCGTTGGACTTCGAGGTGATCTCGACGACGAGTTCGGCGGCGGCGGCAGGGTTGTCGCACCCCGGTTCCATCAGCGCCGTCTTGGGCGCCACAACAACATCCGGGATGAACATGCCCAGGCGGGAGGGGATGGCGAGGGCAAGGGTCTGGTAGATGCCCCGGTCATTGGGGATCACCGTGTACAGGCGCCGCTGTACCAAGTCGGCAATGCTGTTGTGGCTGTTCGCGGGTGTGGGTGACACGGTGACGATCCCCTCGATGATCTCCACCGTGCAGCCCTCGGGTGCGTCCGTCTCCTCCCAGATCCGGACGACGTCGTCCCACTCACGGCCCTGGGCCGTCGGGGGTTCGACGGTGAGTGCGCTCATGGCGGTCTCGTCTATGGGTGCGTCACCGATCCCAGCATGCCGAACGGGACCGGTGGAGGTCCACCGGTCCCGTTCACCCGAATGAGGCCACCGACATATGCCTGGCAGCGTGCGGGGAGGTCAGGCGATGCGGTCCAGGACGATCGGGTTCGCCGTGAAGTCCGCGGCCGACGGGGCGATGTCGAACGCACCCTCCAGGGAATCCAGGGCGTAAGCGAACTTCTCCGGGGTGTCCGTGTGCAGGGTCAGCAGTCGCTGCCCCGCGGTCACCGGCTCGCCGGGCTTCGCGTGGATCTCGATGCCGGCTCCCGCCTGCACCGGGTCCTCCTTGCGGGCGCGGCCCGCGCCGAGGCGCCAAGCGGCCACGCCGACGCCGTACGCGTCGAGGCGGGTGAGCAGGCCCGACGACGGAGCGGTGATCACGTGCTGCTCGCGAGCGACCGGGAGCTCGGCGTCCGGGTCACCGCCCTGAGCGGAGATCATCCGGCGCCAGACGTCCATCGCGGAGCCGTCGGCGAGCGCCTGCGCCGGATCGGCGTCCTTGATCCCGGCCGCGGCGAGCATCTCCCGGGCGAGCGCCACGGTGAGGTCGATGACGTCCTGGGGGCCGCCGCCCGCGAGCACCTCGACGGACTCGCGGACCTCCAGTGCGTTGCCCGCGGTCAGACCGAGGGGCGTGGACATGTCGGTCAGCAGGGCGACCGTCTTCACTCCGTGGTCGGTGCCGAGGCCCACCATGGTGGAGGCCAGCTCACGGGCGTCCTCGATGTTCTTCATGAAGGCGCCGGTGCCGACCTTCACGTCCAGCACCAGCGACCCGGTCCCCTCGGCGATCTTCTTCGACATGATCGAGGAGGCGATCAGCGGAATCGCCTCGACCGTGCCGGTGACGTCGCGCAGGGCGTAGAGCTTCTTGTCCGCCGGGGCCAGCCCGTCACCCGCGGCGCAGATGACCGCACCGGTGGTGTCGAGGACGTTCAGCATCTCCTCGTTGGACAGCAGTGCGCGCCAGCCGGGGATGGACTCCAGCTTGTCCAGGGTGCCGCCGGTGTGGCCGAGACCGCGGCCGGACAGCTGCGGCACCGCCGCGCCGCACGCGGCTACCAGCGGTGCCAGCGGCAGCGTGATCTTGTCGCCGACACCGCCGGTGGAGTGCTTGTCGGCGGTCGGGCGGGACAGCGAGGAGAAGTCCATGCGCTCACCGGACGCGATCATCGCGGCGGTCCAACGGGCGATCTCCGCACGGTTCATGCCGTTGAGCAGGATCGCCATCGCCAACGACGACATCTGCTCGTCGGCGACCTCCCCGCGGGTGTACGCGTCGATGACCCAGTCGATCTGCTCGGGGCTGAGTTCGCCGCGGTCGCGCTTGGTGCGGATGACGGAGATGGCGTCCATGTGCTTGGGGGGTCCTTCCGGATGCGAACCAGGTGGTACGAAAGTGGGGCGGCCCCTCCGCACGGGGGAAGCGGAGGGGCCGCCGGTCTAGCCGAGCTTCTCAGGGCCCAGCTGCTCGGGCCCGAAGGCCTGAGGCAGCATCTCGGCGAGCGGCAGGATGCCCAGCGCCGTGTCCAGCAGCAGGCCCGGCCCGCCGAACTCGTAGAGCAGCTGGCGGCAGCGGCCGCACGGCATCAGGACGTCGCCCTTGCCGTCCACGCACGTGAAGTGGGTGAGCCGGCCACCACCGGTGACCTGCAGCTGCGAGACGAGACCGCACTCGGCGCACAACGAGACGCCGTAGCTGGCGTTCTCGACGTTGCAGCCGCTGACGATACGTCCGTCGTCCACGCGTGCCGCCGCGCCGACCGGGAAGCCGGAGTACGGGGCGTACGCCCGGGACATCGCCTCCCGTGCCGCCGCGCGCAGGGCGTCCCAGTCGATGGGCCCGGCGGCCTGTGCCGACGTCACTTCCCTTGGCCCTTCTTGTACGGCTGGCCGTTGGCCTTGGGCATGCGCAGCCGTTGCGAGGACAGGGCCAGCACGAGCAGCGTCGTGACGTACGGCGCGGCGTCCACGAACTGGCTGGGCAGCGCCTCGGTCGTCGCGTACCAGGCGACCACCAGGGCGGCGACGCCCAGGGAGATCCCGGCCTGCCAGTGCTTCTTCTTGTACAGCTGCCACGCGAACGCGAGGATCAGCAGGATGCCCACCAGCAGCAGCATGGCGTGGACGTTCTCGGCACCGCCGCGCAGCTTGAGGCTGTCGGTGAAGCCGAACAGCCCGGCGCCGAGGGCCAGTCCGCCCGGCATCCAGTTACCGAAGATCATCGCGGCGAGACCGATGTAGCCGCGGCCCCCGGTCTGGCCCTCCTGGTAGATGCCCGTGGAGACGATGGCGAGGAACGCACCGCCGAGACCGGCCATGCCGCCCGAGACGAGTACCGCGATGTACTTGTACTTGTAGACGTTGACGCCGAGGGACTCGGCAGCGACGGGGTTCTCACCGCAGGACCGCAGCCGGAGGCCGAAGGCGGTGCGCCACAGGATCCACCAGGTGCCGGGGACCAGCAGCAGCGCGACGACGGTGAGCACGGACAGGTTGGTGACCAGGCCGCCGAGCACGCCCGCCAGGTCGGAGACGAAGAACCAGTGTTTGGCCTGGACATCGGCCAGACCGTCCGACAGTCCTGGGATCGTGATGTCGGTGATGCGGTCGATGCGCGGGGACTGCTTGGAGGAACCGCCCTCGGCGTTGGCGAAGGTGAAGTTGGACAGGTACTGCGTGAGGCCGACGGCGAGGATGTTGACGGCCACACCGGAGACGATGTGGTTGACGTTGAAGGTCACCGTGATCACGGCATGCAGCAGACCGCCGAGCGCACCGCCGACGACACCGAGCAGGACGCCGGTCCACGGGCCCCACTGGTAGCCCGCCCAGGCACCGAACCAGGTGCCCAGGATCATCATTCCCTCGAGTCCGATGTTGACCACGCCGGCCCGCTCCGCCCACAGACCACCGAGACCGGCGAGACCGATGGGCACGGCCAGCTGCAGTGCGCCGGAGACCTGCCCGATGGAGGTGAGGTCGTTGGCGCCGCTGATCATGCGGACCATGGAGAACAGCGCCAGGCCCGCCGCGATGATCAGCAGGATGACCGGCAGGGACAGCTTGCCGCGGCCCCCGCCCTTCTTGGGGGCAGTAGCCGTCATCGAGACCGTGCTCGTGGACTCGCTCATGCCGCCACCTCTTCCTTGTTCTTGCGGGCCTGGGCGGCAAGTTCCTCGCCGACCTTCTGCTGCTGGCGGCGGAGCCCGTACTGGCGGACGAGTTCGTAGGACACGACGACCGAGATGACGATCAGGCCCTGCATGATCGTGGCGATCTCCTTCTCGTAGCCGTGCTGGTCCAGCGAGGCGGACGTCTTCTCCAGGAAGGAGATGAGCAGCGCGGAGAAGAAGATCCCGAGCGGGTTGTTGCGGCCGAGGAGCGCGATGGTGATGCCCGTGAAGCCGACACCGGCCGGGAAGCTCAGGCTGTAGGTGTGGGTCTGGCCGAGCAGCAGCGGCATGCCGGTGAGCCCGGCGATCGCGCCGGAGACCAGCATCGCCGTCATGACCATCTTCTTGGCGTCGACACCGCTCGCCTGGGCGGCGGACGCGCTGGCGCCGGTGGCGCGCAGATCGAAGCCGAAGCGGGTGCGGTTGAGCACGAACCAGTAGACGACACCCAGCGCGAAGGCGATGAAGGTGAAGCCGTAGATCGTGCCGCCTTCCACGTCCAGGCCCGGGAACCAGCCGGACTCGGCGATGTCACCGGTGGTCACGTTGTTGGAACCCTTCGGCTGCACACCGAAGTTGGCCGGCAGGATCAGCCAGGCGATCAGACTGGTGGCGATGGCGTTGAGCATGATCGTGGAGACGACCTCGCTCACGCCGCGGGTGGTCTTCAGGACGCCGGCGATGCCGGCCCAGAAGGCACCGACGAGCATGGCGACGACCACGATCAGCAGGATGTGCAGCGGGCCCGGCAGTTCGACGGAGGCACCGACGACGGAGGCGAGCATCGCCGCGAGGCGGTACTGGCCGTCCACGCCGATGTTGAACAGGTTCATCCTGAAGCCGATGGCCACGGCCAGGGCAGCCAGGTAGTACGTGCCGGTCTGATTGAGGATCAGCACCTGGACATCGGTGTACTCGGCGTTCTCCCACATCAGCTGGTACGGCTCGACGGGGTTGCGTCCCGAGAGCAGCAGCACCACGGAGGTGAGCAGGAAGGCCACGACCAGGGCGAGCGCCGGGCCGGCGAGGCCCAGGATCAGCCGGTCCTTGTCGAATTTCCTCATCGGCCTTCACCGTTCTCGTTGTGCTCGAGGTGGCCGGAGGCAGCGCCGGTCATAGCCGAGCCCAGCTCCTCGGGAGTGATCGTGGCAGGGTCGGCGTCCGCGACCAGACGGCCGCGGTACATCACCCGCAGGGTGTCGGAAAGCCCGATGAGTTCGTCCAGGTCGGCGGAGATCAGCAGCACCGCCAAGCCCTCGCGGCGCGCCTCCCGGATCTGGTCCCAGATCTGCGCCTGCGCGCCGACGTCCACGCCCCGTGTGGGGTGGGCGGCGATGAGCAGCTTGGGGGTGTGACTCATCTCGCGGCCGACGATCAGCTTCTGCTGGTTGCCGCCGGAGAGCGAAGCCGCGGTGACCTCGATACCCGGGGTGCGGACGTCGTACTCGCGGACGATCCGCTCGGTGTCCTTGCGGGCGGCCTTGAGATCGAGCAGGCCCCTCTTGCTGTTGGGGCTCTCGGTGACGTGGCCGAGGATGCGGTTCTCCCAGAGGGACGACTCCAGCAGCAGACCGTGCCGGTGGCGGTCCTCGGGGATGTAGCCGATGCCGTCTTCGCGGCGCTTGCGGGTCGGCAGGTGCGAGATGTCGACGCCGTCGAGGGTGATCACACCGCCATCCGGGTCGCGCATGCCCATGAGGGCGTCGATGAGCTCGGTCTGGCCGTTGCCCTCGACACCGGCGATGCCCATCACCTCGCCCTTGTGGATGGTGAAGGTGACCCCGGCGAGGACCTCGCGGATGACGCCGTCGGGGTCGGTCGCCGTGAGCCTGAGGTCGTGCACGTCGAGCATCGACACGTCCGTCACCGTCGACTCGCGGGTCTCCGGCGACGGCAGCTCGCTGCCGACCATCAGCTCGGCGAGCTGCTTGGGCGTGGTGGTGCGCGGGTCGGCGGTGCCCACGGTCGTACCGCGGCGGATGACGGTGATGTCGTCGGCGACCGACAGCACCTCGCCCAGCTTGTGCGAGATGAAGATGACCGTGAGGCCCTCCGCCTTGAGCTCCCGGAGGTTGTCGAAGAGCGCGTCGACCTCCTGCGGGACGAGGACGGCGGTCGGCTCGTCGAGGATCAGCGTGCGGGCTCCGCGGTAGAGGACCTTCAGGATCTCCACGCGCTGGCGGTCGGCGACACCGAGCTCCTCGACCAGGACGTCGGGGCGGATGTTCAGCCCGTACGCGTCCGAGATCTGCTTGATCTTCTTCCGGGCCTTCGCGCCGATCCCGTACAGCTTCTCGCCGCCGAGGACGACGTTCTCCAGCACGGTCAGGTTGTCGGCCAGCATGAAGTGCTGGTGGACCATGCCGATGCCGGTCGCGATGGCGTCCGCGGGGCTGGAGAACGAGACCTGGTTCCCGTCGATCGTGATGGTGCCCTCGTCCGGCTTCTGCATGCCGTAGAGGATCTTCATCAGGGTCGACTTACCAGCGCCGTTCTCACCGACGAGGGCATGGACGGTGCCCCTGCGAATGGTGATGTCGATGTCGTGGTTGGCGACGACTCCGGGGAAGCGCTTCGTGATGCCGCGGAGTTCTACGGCTGCAGCCGGCGGCGATGACGGACTGGACGCGTTGATGGCGCACTCTCCTTGGCGGATAAGGAGCAAAAGTACTGGGCGAGCTCGGCGGGACGAGCAGCGGACTGGTCAGGAAGGTCAGGGGCTGGGCGAAAGTATCGTGCCACAGAGGGCTCTACGCGCGTAGCTTCGCCTGATGACGAAATCCGGCGGCCGGGATCGGGAACGGGGTCCGGAGAGGGCGGCGCATGCCGTCCTCCCCGGACCCGCGGACCACCGGTCCCGACTGTCCGGTTACGGAGCGGTCTTGACCGTGATCTTCTTGGCGATGATGTCGGCCTTGGCCTTCTCGACCGCGGCGGTGACGTCCTTCATCTTGGTGAAGGCGGGGTTCGAGGTGGCCAGGCCCACGCCGTCACTGTCCAGGCCGTAGCGGATCTCACCGGACTGCGGCTTGCCGTCCTTGACCGACTTGACCAGGTTGAAGACAGCGCCGGAGACGTCCTTGGTCACCGAGGTGAGGATGTACTCCTTGTAGGCGGCGAGGCCCTTCTGGCTGTACTGGTCCGAGTCGACGCCGATGGCCCACTTCTTGGCCTTGGCGGCGGCCTCGATCGAGCCGGAGCCCGCGAGACCGGCGGCCGCGTAGATCACGTCGGCACCCGCGTCGAGCTGGCCCTGCGCGGCGGCCTTGCCGAGGTCGGGCTTGGAGAAGCCACCGAAGTCCGGCGGCTGCGTCAGGTACTGGACCTTGACGTTGACGTCCTTGTTGGTGTCCTTGACACCCTGGACGAAGCCCGCCTCGAACTTCTTGATCAGCGGAGTCTCGACGCCGCCGATGAAGCCGACCGTCTTGGACTTGGTCACCTTGGCGGCGGCGACACCTGCCAGGTAGGAACCCTGCTCCTCGTTGAAGACCAGGTTGGCGATGTTCTTGCCGGTCTTGGAGGTGTCGTCGATGAGACCGAAGGTGGTCTTCG
The DNA here is from genome assembly GCF_042755225.1 of Streptomyces sp. NPDC059169. Taxonomy (NCBI): domain Bacteria; kingdom Bacillati; phylum Actinomycetota; class Actinomycetes; order Kitasatosporales; family Streptomycetaceae; genus Streptomyces; species Streptomyces sp. NPDC059169. The sequence continues at coordinate 479,750 of NZ_JBHZCF010000001.1, forward strand.
GGAACTTCGGCGCGACCTCGGCGATGGCCGGGGCGTAGGCGAAGCCGACGCCGATCACCGGGTTGTTGCCGGCGCGGGCCAGCTCGGTGAGCCGCTGGACCTTGTCCGGGTCGCCCTCGCCCTCGGTGGGCTCCGCCTCGGTGGCCTTGATGCCGAGCTCGGTCTTGGCCTTCTCGATGCCGGCGTAGGCGGCGTCGTTGAAGGACTGGTCACCACGGCCGCCGATGTCGTAGGCGAGAGCGGCCCGGGCGCCACCCTCCGCGCCTGCATCGGACGACGACTTTCCACCGCATGCGGTGACCGAAACTGCGAGAGCCGCGGACGCGATGCCCACGGTGGCGATCCTGGTAATCCGGCGCACGGGAAGGCTCCTTAGACCTGGCCGAAAGCGCCACTTCCGGCGCTGGGTTCGCGGCGATCGTAACGCGCGTAGATGTCAGTTAAAGACCCGTTCATGAGTCGTTATCGGATCGTCGCGTAGCGGACTTGGCAGTTGCGCACAAGCAAGTATTTTCCCATACCACCCACACGATGCACAGCTCCTACATTTCGGGCACTTTTGATGACTCAGAGAACTCACATCATGACAATGCGTCATCTATTTTGGCCAAGAGCTAAACAAATTACGCCCTGGCGTTACCCGGAAACAACGAATGGCGCCCGCGATGTCACGGGCGCCATATCGCTCTTCGGGTCGGCCCCTTACCCGGGAGGGCGCAGCCCTTTCCGCTCCCCTACGCGGGGAAGATGCTGCGGGGATCGGCTACACGGGGACGGCGTCGATCAGCGCCGCAGCCGTGAACAGCTCCACGCCCGTCTCGATCGCCCGCTCGTCGGCGTCGAAGTCACCGCGGTGCAGATCACGCCGGACCGGGTCCCCCGGGGGGTGCACACCGAGACGCGCCATCGCGCCGGGAACGTGTTCCAGGTACCAGGAGAAGTCCTCGCCGCCCAGGCTCTGCTCGGTGTCCTCGATCGTGAGCGCACCCCGGCGCGCGGTCTGGGCGTCGCGGAGCAGTTCCGTGGTGACCGGGTCGTTGACCACTGGCGGGACTCCGCGAATGTAGTTGATCTGGGACTTCGCACGGTGCAGCGTGGCGATCTCATCGACGGCGGCGTGCACCAGGTCCGGGGCCTCGCGCCAGGCGGGGAGGTCCAGGCAGCGGACGGTGCCGGAGAGCTCGGCGTGCTGCGGGATCACGTTGCAGGCGTGCCCGGACTCGATGCGCCCCCAGGTCAGCGCCAGGCCCGAGCGGGTGTCGACCCTGCGGGCCAGCAGCGCGGGGACTTCGGTGACGACCTTCGCGGCGGCGGTTACCAGGTCGGTGGTCAGATGCGGCCGAGCCGTGTGTCCACCAGGCCCGTCAAGGGTGATTTCCAGCCGATCACACGCAGAGGTGATGGGGCCCGGTCGCAACCCGATCCGGCCCGCGTCCACCCGTGGGTCGCAGTGCACGGCGATGATCCGGCCCACCCCGTCCAGCACGCCGGACTCAATGGCATCTGCCGCCCCTCCGGGCAGGACCTCTTCGGCCGGCTGGAAGATCAGTCGCACGGCGTTGGGCAGCAGTCCCTGCCGGTCGAGGTCGGCGAGGACGAGGCCCGCCCCGAGCACGGTCGTGGTGTGCACGTCGTGGCCGCAGGCGTGGGCGCGGTTGGCCACGGTGGACCGGTACGGCACCGTCTTGGTGTCGGGGATGGGCAGGGCGTCGATGTCCGCGCGGAAGGCGAGCATGGGGCGTACCCGGTCCCAGGTTCCGACGTCGCACACGAGACCCGTACCACTCGCCAGCACCCGGGGGCGCAGGCCCGCGGCCTCCAGCCGGGCCTTGATCGCCGCGGTGGTGCGGAACTCCTGGTTGCCGAGCTCCGGGTGCATGTGCAAGTCCCGGCGGAAGGCGATGAGTTCGGTGCGCAGGGCGTCGGGCAGCATGCCGGGCAGCGCACGGTCGCCAGGCAGCACGGTCTCGCCGGGAAGGCCGGCGTCGGGCTCGCGGGACATCAACTGGTTCACCCGTTGAAGAGTAGGCCCCTTCAAGGCCCAACTAACTCGAGATCAACAAAAGTTCAGCCCGATAGGGGATGGGAAACTCGTCTGACGACGCATGGCCGGCCCTCAGTGTGGGTAAGCTCACCCGTCTTTTGACCACGATATGGACTGATGCGCGTCCTGTCGCGCCCAGATCCCCCGTCCGGGCGCCGGGCGCTGCCGCCCGCTCACGGACCGCGGCCCCTTCCCGCGAGACGCTGGCGTCCGCCGGTCGACGAGCCGTCCGCACCCGTCCGCACCCGTCCGCACCGGTCGGCTTCCGTCGGCTCCCGTCGGCTCCCGTCCATTGCCGTACCGGCCGCCGGCTTCGTCACACCAACCCCGATCCGGCGCGGGCGCGGTACGAAGCCGAGCAGCGGCCGCCCCGCGCCGGCCCGCCGCACGTCGCCTCCCGGCACCGGGTCCCGCCGGCCACGCACGACGACCGGTCCCCCGACGCCCATCGGCGCGGCGTACGGACCCCGCCCGGCCACGCCCCCTTCTGCGCACGGTCGCCGAGGTCGAGGTGGGTGCGGGGCAGCCTGCTGGTGCGTTCCCCTCCCGCACCATAAGGGCACCGGGCCCGCGACCACCGGTGGATCGAGCACGTCCGAGGGGGAGGACCGACACGTCCGGCGGGCGCGCGGGGTCAGCCCCGCACCGCCGGGCCCAGGGTGTGGGCGATGCCCTCCACCACCGCTCGGAGACCGGTCTCGAAGCCGGCGGGGCGCCCGGCGAAGATCTCCTCGCCGGCCGCCGCGGCCAAGGGGTAGTCGGCCAGGCGCTCCGCGCGGGCGGCCAGGTCGTACCCCTCGGCACCGGTGGCCGGATCCGGCCCCATGGCCTGCTCCTCGATCACGTAGCCGATCGTGTAGCTGTATGCGGTGAGCCAGGCGCGGGCCGCCGCTCCCGGGGTGAAGCCGGCTTCGGTGAGGCGCCGCAGGTGGGACTCCATCGGTTCGGCGAAGCTCATGTCGGTGAAATGCGTTCCGCTGTAGACCTTCGCCCCGTCGCGGTAGCGCAGCAGGTGTTCGCGCAGCCCCCGCATCGCCAGCGCGAGGCTCTCCCGCCAGTCGGCCGACGGCGACCCCGTCATGTCGGCGACCATCCGCCGGAGCATCTCGGTCGCCATCTCGTCGAGCAGCGCCTTCTTGTCCTTGAAGTGCCAATAGAGCGCGGGCGCCTTCACGTCCAACTCCTTGGCGATGAGGCGCAGGCTCAGCCCGTCGAGCCCCACGTCGTTCAGCAGCCGCAGGGCGGTCTCGGCGACCCGGGCACGGTCGATCTTCGTCGGTCCCACCTTGACAGTTTAACGCCGTTAAGGGCACGCTCCGCCTCATGGAACTTAACAACGTTAAGGAAGTGGACGTGCTCATCGTCGGCGCCGGCCCCACCGGGCTGACCCTCGCCGTGGACCTGGCCAGGCGCGGGGTCGACGCCTTCGTCGCGGAACGGTCCGACGGACTGTTCCCCGGCTCCCGGGGCAAGGGGCTCCAACCGCGCACCCTGGAGGTGCTCCACGACCTCGGAGTGGTCGACGCGGTCCTCACCGCCGGCGGACCGGCGCCGATGGGGCAGCTCTGGGAAGACGGTCGGCGCATCAGCGAGCACGACATGTTCGACCGCGCGGAGCCGACGGAGGCCGAGCCGTTCGGGGAGCCCTGGCTCCTCCCCCAGTGGCGCACCCAGGAGATCCTCTTCGCCAGACTGCGCGAGCTCGGCGGCGACGTGGCCTTCGGGCGGTCCGTGACCCGCATCGAGCAGGACGCCGACGGCGTCACGGCGACACTCTCAACCGGCACGGCGGTCCGCGCCCGCTACGCGGTCGCCGCGGACGGGGGCCGCAGCACGGTCCGCACTGCCCTCGGGATCGACATGGAAGGCGAGACGGTCGACCCGGCCCCGATCCTGGTCGCGGACGTCCGCGTACGGGACCTCGACCGCGGCGGCTGGCACACCTTCGGCGGGACGGGCTCCGGCTGGGCGGCGATCTGCCCGCTCCCCGGCACCGAAGACTTCCAGCTCGTCGCCCGGTTCGCCGAGGGCGCCCCGGACACCACCCCCGAAGGAGTGCGCGCCCTGGTCGCCGCCCGCACCCACCTGACGGCTGATCAGGTCACTGAGGTGCTGTGGGCCTCCGCCTTCCGCCCGCGCGCCGCCCTCGCCCAGCGCTTCCGCGGCGGCCGGGTCTTCCTCGCCGGCGACGCCGCGCACATCCACTCGCCGGCCGGCGGGCAAGGACTCAACACCAGCGTCCAGGACGCCCACAACCTGGGCTGGAAGCTCGGCCACGTACTACGTCACGGAGCGCCGCAGGCCCTGCTCGACTCCTACGAGGAGGAGCGGCGGCCCGTCGCGGCGGACGTCCTCGGGCTGTCCACCCGGATCCACCGGGGCGAGGCGCGCCGCGGGGCGGTGACGCGCCAGCTCGGACTCGGATACCGCGGTGGCCCGCTCGCCGACGGCGCCGCGGGTGTACTGACGGGAGGCGACCGGGCGCCCGACGGGCGTCTCGCGGACGGAACCCGGCTCTTCGACGTCTTCCGGGGCCCGCACTTCACCCTGCTGGTGGTGGGGGTCGACGCCCTCGCCACGAAGCTGCCCGACGAGCTGCCCGACGTCGTGCGCGTGCGGCGCACGCAGCCGGAAGACGTCCTTCCGGCATACGGCGAGGGCCTCTTCCTGGTCCGACCCGACGGCTACGTCGGCTGGGCCGGCACGGATGCGGAAGGGCTGCTCGGCTTCCTCGGAAAGGTCACGCGCTGCTGAGCGACAGCTTCACTGCAAAGCCGAGGAACAGCGCACCGGCGGCCGACGTCGCCCCGGCCGACAGTCGCCTGCGGCGGCGGAACGCGGACGCCAGGCGGGTGCCGCCGAATATCAGCAGCGTCAGGTAGAGGACGCTCGCCAGCTGGGCCAGTCCGCCGAGCACGACGAAAGAGAGTGCCGGGTAGGCGTAGCCGGGGTCGACGAACTGCACGAAGAAGGCGACGAAGAAGAGGATCGCCTTGGGGTTGAACAGGCTGATCACGAAGGCCCGGCGGAACGGCCGCTCCGCTGCGGCGGGCGCCTGCTCCGTCACCACGTCCGCAGGCTCGTGCCGGGACCGCCACATGCCCCGCGCCGCTCGGAGCATCCCGAACGCCAGCCACGTCAGATAGCCCGCGCCGGCGAGCTTCACGATCCCGAAGAGCATGGGATTGCCCTGGAGGAGCGAAGCGACCCCCGCGGCTGACAGGGTCATCAAGACCGTGTCGCCGCACCAGACGCCGGCCGCCGCGCGGTAGCCCGTGCGTACGCCGCGGCGGGCGGCGGCGGAGAGCACGTAGAGCGAGTTCGGTCCCGGTAGCAGAACGATCAGGACGAGTCCTGCGAGGTAGGTCGGTAGATCGGTCACACCCAGCATGAGGCGGAGTCTCGCACGCGCCTGCGACACACCGCCTCTGCGTTTCGCATGACGGAATCCCCACCAGCACGGTGGCTCTCCCCGAGAGGGAGGCCGCGGGCCTTCCGCCCCCCTGCCCGTCCCTCCGCCCCGCCGTTCCGCGGGGGCCGAACGGAGCGCTTCAGTACGCGTCGACGGGAACGTAGGTGCCCCACACGTCGCGCAGGGCGTTGCACACCTCGCCGACCGTGGCCCGGGCGCGGAGTGCCTCCTTCATCGGAGGGAGCACGTTGCCGGTGCCCCCGGCGGTCACCCTCAGCTCGTCGAGCAGCGCGTCCACGGCCGTGCGGTCGCGCTCCGCGCGCAGTTCCGCCAGCCGTGCCACCTGCTCGGCCTCGATGGCCGGATCGACGCGGAGCGGTTCGTACGGCTCCTCCTCCTCAAGGGTGAAGCGGTTGACACCGACGACGGTGCGCTCCCCGGAATCGGTCTCCTGCGCGATACGGTACGCGCTGCGTTCGATCTCGTTCTTCTGGAAGCCGCGTTCGATGGCGTTGACCGCGCCCCCCAGGTCCTCCACCTTGGCCATCAACTCCAGCGCTGCTGCCTCCAGGTCGTCCGTCATGCTCTCGACGGCGTACGACCCGGCGAACGGATCGACGGTGGCGGTGACGTCGGTTTCGTACGCGAGAACCTGCTGGGTGCGGAGCGCCAGGCGGGCCGACTTCTCGGTCGGCAGCGCGATGGCCTCGTCGAAGGAGTTGGTGTGCAGCGACTGAGTGCCGCCGAGGACGGCGGCGAGGCCCTGGACCGCCACGCGCACCAGATTCGTTTCGGGCTGCTGCGCGGTGAGCTGCACCCCGGCGGTCTGCGTGTGGAAGCGCAGCATCAGGGACTTGGGGTCTTCCGCCCCGAAGTCGTTCCGCATGACCCGCGCCCAGATGCGGCGTGCGGCACGGAACTTGGCGACCTCCTCCAGGAATGTCGTCCGGGCGACGAAGAAGAAGGAGAGTCGGGGCCCGAAGTCGTCGACGTCCATGCCCGCTGCCAGCGCCGTCCTGACGTACTCGATGCCGTTCGCGAGGGTGAAGGCGACTTCCTGCGCGGGCGACGCCCCGGCCTCCGCCATGTGGTAGCCGGAGATCGAGATGGTGTTCCACTTCGGGACCTCGGCCCTGCAGTACCCGAAGGTGTCGGCGATCAACCGCAGCGACGGGCCCGGGGGGAAGATGTAGGTACCGCGGGCGATGTACTCCTTGAGCACGTCGTTCTGGATCGTCCCGGTGAGTTTGCCCGCGGGGACGCCCTGTTCCTCGGCGACCAGCTGGTAGAGCAGCAGCAGCAGCGAGGCCGGCGCGTTGATCGTCATCGACGTGGACACCCGGTCCAGCGGGATCCCGTCGAACAGCAGCCGCATGTCGTCGAGGGAGTCGATCGCGACCCCGACCTTCCCGACCTCGCCGTGTGCGAGGGGCGCGTCGGAGTCGTGGCCCATCTGGGTCGGCAGGTCGAAGGCGACGGAGAGCCCGGTCGTGCCGTGGGCGATGAGCTGCTTGTACCGGGCGTTCGACTCGGCGGCCGTGCCGAACCCCGCGTACTGGCGCATCGTCCATGGTCGTCCCGTGTACATGGAGGGGTAGACGCCGCGGGTGAACGGGTAGCCCCCGGGCTCACCCAGCTTCGCGGCCGGATCCCACCCTTCGAGGGCGTCCGGTCCGTACACCGGCTCGATCGGCAGTCCCGATTCCGACTCGCGCGCCATGTGCTGTGCCTCCCGCTGGAGCTGTCCCCCTCGGTACGGGTCCCTCGCGACGGATCGCGCCGGCGGGCGTGCGGTGGACGCGCCGCCCCGCGGTGGGACCTTCCTCACAGCATGCCCTCCCGGCCGCAACCAAGCGCGGCCGGGAAGCATCCCTACTCACACACGACCGTCCCGGGGGGCAGCTGATGCACCGTACGTCCGTCCTGCGAAGAGCACTCATGGCCGCCGCTGTCGTGGCCCTGGCCACCAGCTGCACCAGTCAGGCGACCGGAAGCGGAGCAGCCGCCCCGCCCGCCGCCGACGGCAAGGCACGACCGGCAGCCGACGGCAAGGCCTCGGCTGCGCCCTCGTCGCCCGCGGCGGACTCCAGTCCGGGGTCCGACTCCACTCCGGGGTCCGACTCCAAGCCGAAGGCCGACCCGCCGTCCACGAAGGCGAGCACGGAGCCGACGACCCCGAAGGTGCTGATGACGGAGGGCACGGAGAACGAGCAGGTCCGCGAGCTGCAGGCGCGGCTCCGGCAGGTCGGCCACTTCCACCGCAGCCCCACTGCGTTCTACGGCTCGATGACCTCGAAGGCGGTCCGCGGCTTCCAGGAGAAGCGCGGCGTGCCCGCTACCGGGTCGGTGGACGAGGCGACCTGGCGGAAGCTCCTCGCGATGACGCACCGGCCGACGGCCGACGAACTGCGCCCGGCGACGACGAACGCGCTGGACGAACCCGATGCGCGGTGCAAGACCGGACGGGTGCTGTGCATCAGCAAGGAGAGCAGGACGCTCGCCTGGATGATCGACGGCAAGGTCGTCGCCGCCATGGACGTGCGGTTCGGTTCGGAGAACACGCCGACCCGCGAAGGGACGTTCACCGTGGGATGGAAGGCCAAGGAGTGGACGTCGACGATCTATCACACGTCCATGCCGTACGCGATGTTCTTCAGCGGAGGCCAGGCGGTGCACTACTCCGCGGACTTCGCGGCCCGCGGCTACGCCGGCGCGTCGCACGGTTGTGTGAACGTCCGGGACAAGAAGAAGCTCGCTTCGGTCTTCGACCAGGTGCAGAAGGGCGACAAGGTCGTCGTCCACTGGTGACCCGGCGAAGGAGAGAGGCGCGGGCGGGACCGGGGGAACGTGTCCCGCCCGCGCCTGTGCGCCGAGCCGCGGGTACGGGGGGAACCCCGGCTCTGGCACGGCCGATGACCAGTCGGCTCACTTAGTACTGCGCCGGTCAGCCAAAAAACGTCACACCTGGCTGGAAATTCTTGTCGGGAACTTGAACATGCCAGGTCAGGGACCTGTGGCCAAGGGACGGACCGGGGCAACGGACGCCCGCCCGAGGACGGCCGGAGCACTGGCCGGCCCGAGCACGGCGGCATGCGGTTGCGGTCCTTCGGGCTCTCGCGGTGACCTCCGATCGGGCCCGTCGCGGGCACACGGCCCTCTCCCTCCACTGCCGGAGGGCGACGGACGCCCGCCCGAGGACGGCCCGCCCCGGCACCCGCGAGGTGCGGGACCGTACGCCCCACCCACGGGGAAGGCGGTACGGGTGGCGAGCGTCCGAGCGCGGGAAGGCCGTGCTAGGCCTGCACGGGCGGGACCGCTCGCGGAACGATCGAAGCCGCACGGGGAGGGGGTGGCGGGCGGAAGACGGGGTAACGGGCCGAGCCCGGGATCCCGCCGTCGAGCGGGCCGGCCCCGCCCACGCGGCAGCGCGCACCCACCGTCCCGGGCCACCCGGCCCCCGCGACCCCGCGGACGACGGGCCGGGCACGACCGGGGCCGGACGGTGCTAGGGCGTGTTGTGAAAGTCCCTCCTGGCCCGCGGGCGGACGGAGCTACCTTCGCAACACGCCCCTAGACGGCGACCAGCCAGGCGGTCCGGACGGCGGACGTGTCGGGGGAGGCCACGGGCGCGGCCGGCACCGGGAGGGCATCGACCGGGGCACCCAGGAACGGGAAGCGGACACCCGCGGGACCGTCGTCCCCGTCGTCGCCCTCGTCGGTGCCGCCACCCCTGCCGCCCCCGCCGCCGGAGCTGCCATCGTTGTCGTCACCGTCGTCGTCGACGGAGGACAGCACCCGGTCGCAGAAGCGCCTGACCCGGTCCGCGCCCCTGGCTGCGGCCTCCAGGCGCTGCTTGCTCTCCTCGTCGAGGGCTCCGTCTCGGTAGTCGCGGCACGCGGAGACCGTCTTGCCGTACCAATCGGCGTCGTCGGACCCCGCGCCCGTGCCCTGGTCGTCCGACGGGGCGGACTCGTCGTCACCGCGGCCCTGGGTCGCCCCGCCCCCGGGCCGGTCCGCAGGAGGCTCGGACGGGTGGGGCGAGGAGGATGCGGGGGGCTCCTGCGGACTCTCCGCCGGCGACGGCCGCCATGTGGCCCCACCGCTCGGCGTGTCGGAGGCGACGGGACCCGGACTGGCGTCCCCGGAGACCGAGGCTGCCGGTTCCGGGGCGCGGTCGCCGCGGAACGGTGTCGGCACCACACCGGCCACCGCGGCCACGGCCACACCGCCCACGGCGACGCCGGCCAGCGAGGCGGCCAGTCCCCAGCGGCGCACCGGGCGGCCCCAGCGGGTGGCGGAGGGCGCGGAGGCGAGCCGGACCGGAGGGAGCAGCTCTGCACCGCCGCCGTCGCGCGCCTTGCGGAACGCCGCGACCGCGGCGTCCTCGCCCCGCATCGGCTCGGTCGCACCGTCCCGGACGCGGGTATCGTCCAACGCCTTGGCGAGCCGTTCCGCCTGGCTACGCGCGTCAACGCCGACGGGCTCGACGGGCTCACCACGGAGCAACCGCTCCGCCGTGTCCTTGTCGAGCCATTCGTACCGCTCGTCGGCCATCACATGTCCTTCTGCGTCCGCAGACGCGAATGCGTCACACCGGCGGAGCGCGCCGGGCCGGGCCGTGGGATGCGCTGCGGCGGGACGGCTCCGAGCTCCGCGCCCCGGCCCAGGCTATCCGCGCCGCCCTCGCCCTCGGTGCCCAGCAGCTCCGCCAGCTTCTTCAGCCCGCGGTGGGCAGCCGTGCGTACGGCACCCGGACGCTTGCCCAGCGTCATGGCCGCGCTCTTGGCGTCGAGGCCCACGACGACGCGCAGGACGACGGCCTCTGCCTGGTCCTGGGGGAGTTGCGCGATGAGCTCCATGGTCCGGCCGGTGGCAAGGGCCTCCATGGCCTCTCCCGCGGTGTCGCATTCGGCGGGCTTCCCGGTCAGTTCGGTCTCGTCGCCGCCGACGGCGGGGCGCCGGCCCCGCATCCGGATGTGGTCGAGTGCACGGTTGCGGGCGATCCGCGCGGCCCAGCCCCGGAACCGGTCCGCGTCGCCGCTGAAGCGGTCCAGGTCCCGGGCTATCTGCAGCCAGGCTTCTGAGGCGACGTCCTCGGCCTCGGGCTCGCCGACCAGCGTCCGTACGTATCCGAGCAGCCGCGGGTGCACAGCGCGGTACACGGCCCGAAAGGCATCCTCGTCCCCGGCCTGCGCAGCGTTCACCGCGGCGGTCAGCTCCGCGTCGTCCCCCAGCACTCCCACTACCCGTTCGTCATCGCGGCTGGTCACTACCCGTCGCACAGCCCAGCGCGCAGCGCCACGCTACGTGCTCCGAGGGGGCCGCGTCCACGTGCTTGTACAACTTGCAACATTCTGCGGGCCCGCGGGTGTGACAGAAAACGCACCCCCGGCGCTGAGAGAGGTACGGGGCCGTTCCGCGGCCCTGCAAACGGCGACCGGGGCCTCTCCTGTGGGGGGTGGCGGCCCCGGTCGTCCCTTTGTTCTCCGGCGCGCCGCCTCTCTTCGAGCCCTCCTCCTGCGCACCGGCCGGTCCCCCGGCGCGCTCCGGAACCGTGGAAACGGGCCCGGGCCGGGAGCGGGTTCGACACCTCCCCCGGACGGCCCGGTCAGTCGCGGACCGCTCCGTACCACCGCCACGAATCCAGCCGTGCGCGCCCCGGCAAAGCGCCCCGACCCGTCGCCCACAGGAGGGTGGCCCAGCGGTCGGTACCCGCTGGGGCATCGGGGAAGAGACGGGCGAGGACGCGGTCGCAGAGCCCGCTCGGGGGCGCCCACGAGATCCCGAGCCCGGCCGCGACGTCATGCGTGTGGACGAGCGTCTCGACGATCCCCATGGCGGCGAAGCCTTCCGGGTCGGACGCCCCGAAGGAGTGGTACGCGCGCACCTCGGGCGGGGTGGTCCTGACCATCGCCGCGAGCAGGGCGCCGCACGCCTCCAGCACCTGGAGCAACCCGCGCGGCCCGGACGCCCGTTCCGCGAAGGTGACGTTCGCCGGTCCCCCGGGACGCCGGGCCACCCAGTCGAACGGCACGTCGCGGTCCGTCGGGGGCGCCTCGGGACCGAGCTGGGCCGCGTACGCGAAGAGGTCGTCTGCCAGGTGTTCGACGGTCTCCCAGCAGGTCCACTCCAGCGCTCCGGCCTTGACGTCCCAGTCGGCGTCGACTCCGGCACGCAGCGTGGTGAGCGCGAGCCGGACGGCGTGCTGGACGTCGTCGGCCGCTACGGGCGTCCTCGACGGCGTGCCCCCATGGTGATCATCGGTCATGGCGGGACGTTACCAACGGCCCGAGAAGCCGGACTCCCCATTTCGCGCTCGCGTTCGACGACCAGTCCACTGCCGCTCGCCCCGCGGAGGGGTCCACGCGTCCGACGGAGCGTCATTGCACAACATATGTCCGCTACTTCCCTATGCTCGCGGCTCATGAGATGCCGCCCCGTGGCGCTCGCCGCCGCGTGCACTGTGACGTTCTGCCTCACCGGCCTCACGGCCCCGACCGTTGCCGCGCCCCCCGCACGGGACGCGTCCACGCCCCCCACCCCCGCGAGCGGTGCCGTCCACACCGTTCCGGTGCCCGGCAACGACCCGACGGTGCGAATCCTTCCGGCCCGCACCACCCGGCCCTTCAGCATGGTCGGCCTCACCTGGGACGACCCGGACGCCCCCCTCGGCGGCACCGCCGAGGTCCGCACCCGTGACAGCGACACCGGCGCGTGGTCCGAGTGGCACGCCCTGGACGCCGACGCACGGACGCCCGAGGGCGACACGGAGCGGAGCGGCAGCGGGCTGCGGGCCGGCACCGCACCCCTGTGGACCGGCCCCTCCGACGGGGTGCAACTGCGCGCCTCGGGCACGGCGCTCCCCCGGGGACTGCGCCTGGAGCTGATCGACCCTCAGGGTGGGGCCCCGGTGGTGCCTTCGCACCGCGCCGTGACACCTCCCTCGCAGCGGGTCGCCGCGCCCGCCGGAGCGCCCGCCATGGTCTCGCGCGCCGGCTGGGGCGCCAACGAGTCCCTTGTCCAGGACCCGCCGAAGTACAACACCAGCACCAAGGCCGTCTTCGTCCACCACACCGCCGGTTCCAACACCTACAAGTGCTCCAATTCGGCGGCCATCGTGCGCGGCATCTTCACCTACCACGTGAAGAGTCAGGGGTGGAACGACATCGGCTACCACTTCCTGGTCGACAAGTGCGGGACGGTCTTCGAGGGACGTGCCGGCGGCATCGACAAGCCCGTCCAGGGCGCACACACGTACGGCTTCAACGTGAACACCAGCAGCATCTCCGTCATCGGCAACTACCAGACCGCGGCGGTCACACCGGCGGTCCGCAAGGCGATCGCCGCCGTCGCCGCGTGGAAGCTCGGTCTCTACGGGGCAACCGTGAACGGGACCACGACCCTCACGTCGAGCATGAACAACGGCAAGTACCGGGCCGGGCAGAAGGTGACCTTCCAGCGGCTGTCGGGCCACCGGGACGGCTCCCCCACCGAATGCCCCGGGAGGAAGCTGTACGCCGCCCTGCCCGCGATCCGTGCACTGGCCGCCGTTTCCGGCTCCGGTACTGCACCCGCGACACCCGGCTCGGTGTTCGGCGCGGCGGGTCTCGTTCCCCCGGGTTCCAAGCTGGTGGCCTCGGCGTTCGGGGACTTCGACGGGGACGACGACACGGACGGGGCCTTCACCTTCCTGACGCCGTCGGGCGACAGGCCGCTGGTCGTGGTCAGTAGTTCGGCGCGCGGATCGCAGACGGGCGCACCGGCGGTCCTCATGGGAGCAGGTGGCCAGGGGCTCGCCTCCGGCGATGTGAACGGCGACGGGTACGACGACCTCATCGTCGTCAACGACGGCCGGATCGCCACCTTCCACGGCTCGCCGGAGGGACTCACGACGACCGGCGCCCCCAGCGTCAAGGCGCGGTCGGGCCACGGCTCGCCGGTGGTGCGCGACACGGACGGCGACGGTTACGCCGAGGTCCTGTTGGGCTCAACGGTGGTGGCGAAGGGCGGTCCGCACGGGATCAGCGCGGTCTAGCGCCGCGGCAGGCACGGTTCGCCCGGGGCGAACCGTGCCTGCCGCGGCAGTGGCGGCCGGGTCAGCCCTGGGCCCTCGCCCGGCGGGACAGGGCCGCGCGCAGCACGCGCCGGCCCTCTGTCGAGAGGTCCAGGGCCCGTCGGAGCCCCGCGCCGCCCGGTGTGCCGGCGAGGATTTCCAGGATCTGGATCTGGCGTCGCTCCTCGCCGGCGGCGAGCGGCCCCTCGGCACCACCCGTGGGATCGAGCTCCTGGTGGAGCTCCAGCGCCAGGGCGGAGCAGGCCGTGGCCCATGCGGCGAGCGGCTCGGCGGCCCACTGCGCGGGCGCGGCCCCGATCATCTCCCGCACCGGGGCCGCGGCCTGGGCGGCGGGCGTGTCGTCGAGGGCGACCCTCGCGGCGGCGAGCTGTCCCGCCCAGCCGTCCTCGCCCTCGGCGATGCCCGCCCAGAGCGGACGCAGCACCTCCGTCTCGTCCACCAACAGAGGCAGGCAGCGGTCCAGACACGCGAGACCACTCGCCGCCAGGCTCCGCTCGTCCGCCTCAGCGATCAGTTGCACCAGGCTCATCGACGCCTCCCGACAGTCCGGACGCAGTATGCCCCTTACTGCGCCCGGTGGCTCGAAATCGTCACCCAGAGACGCCGATAACACCGGACTCATCCGGAATGCCCAGTCGCTCCAGGAAGCTGAAGAAGAGCTCCTCAGCATCCGCGGCGAGCGGCACCGGCCGCGGCGCCCGCAGGATCTCCAGCAGCCCTCCGGCCTCCGCGGCCGTCCCCGCTGCCACGGCCCACTCGGAGGCCCGCTTCACGGCGTCCTCGGCCGACGGGAACAGGTCGTCCACCACCATGTCGTTGGTGGCGAGAAATTCGGCCATGTGCTCCCTGGCGAGGCAGGCGTACCAAGAGCCGCTGCCCGGCGCGGCCGCCTCCACCACCACACAGGCACTGTCCATGACGAAGCCGAAGAGCACGGGGACACCCGCCGAGCCGGCGAGCGCCCCCATGTCGCCGATGTCGGGTTCGCTCGGGTGGCGCCACACCTGCCAGCCGTCAGGTCGGCGCTGGTGCAGCGTCAGATCCGCCCGCACCCGACCCAGCGCGTCCTGTTCGGCCAGCGGACGTTCGTCCCTTCCGACCAGGAAGTAGCCCGAGTACCCCATGCCCCGCCCCCTCTGCGTCCGGCTGCTGACCGGTAGACGGCACACCCACCGGCCCATCGCACACGTATGCGTCACACGCATGTGACATTCTGCGCACACCGCGCTCCGGCCGGTGGGGCGAACGGTGAGGAAGGGCCGCGCAGGATGCACCGCCCACGGCACACCGCCGGCCGGTGGGTGACACACCCCCGGGGCGGGCTCACGCTGCGGCTACGGTCCCCCCGCCGAGGACCTTGGCGTGCTGCATCCTCGTCACCTGACGGACGAAGAGGATCGCGAGCAGTGCCGCCACCAGGTCGAGGGACGCGCTGACAACGAGGGGGCCCGCGGCGTCGCGGAGCTGCTGTGCGGTCTGCGCCTTGTCGTAGGCCAGCAACGCGAAGCGGTGGACGAACCACGACAGCACCCAGGCGCCCCACCAGGCGCGGAGGATTCCCTGGCGCGAGGGCTGCCGACCGTACGGGTCGGGATGGCTCGCCCGCAGGACGTCGACGGCGATCCCGAACGGGATCCAGAGGTTGCCGAACGGTACGAACCAACCGCCGATCGCCCATCCCGCCCCTCGGCGCTGCAGATCAGGCGCGAAGACCCCGGCGTTCCGGCGGACCCGGTGGAACCAGACGATGAAGACGACGGCCGTGGCGAGGAAGCAGACCACGTACACCTGGCTCGATCCGCGCAGGCCGTAGTCGACCAGCTCCAGTGCCTCGTCGCCGAGGGCCGTGCCGTCCGCGATGATGCCGTCCATCACGCTGCGCAGTCTGAGCGCGGCGGCGATTTCCAGCACGTTGGCGAGCGCGACGCAGCCCAGCAGCGCGGTCAGCGCGTGCGAGAGACCGACGGGCGAGTGGAGCACCTGGCGGGCCGTGGGTACTGGATGGGGCGCGGGCGCAGGAAAGGGCGCGGGCGCATGGTTCATGACGAGGTCCCCCCGGACGAGTGCAACAAAGGCAGGAGAAAGGCCGCCCTCTCCCCTTGAGGCGCGGCCGGGCCGGTCGCACCGCGACCGGCCCCGAACCCTACGCTCAGCCCAGAGTGTTCGCCAACGAGTTGAACTGCGGCCAGGAGAGCGCGGGCTTCCCCGGTGTCCACAGCTTCTGTGACACCGCCCGCAGCGGCATCCGGATGCCGGCCGCCACCTGCTCCTGGGTCTGGGCTTGGGCCAGGTCGCACCAGACGGCGAGGCGGCCGCCCAGGATCTGGCCGGAGTAGCCCGCCGGCACCGCTGTCGTGCCGCGCAGCACCAGCGGTGTCCACTGCTCGTAGATGCGACGTCCCGTCGGGTAGGTGAACTGGTTGGGCTCACCGAGCACGTAGTAGAGGAACTCGTCATTCAGGTTGACCAGCCTGCGGCCCTCGGCCAGGTACTCCTGCGGCGGCCGTGCCCCGTACTCCTTGCCGGTCCAGTACTCGACCTCGATGTTCTTGTCTGCGGAGACCACGCCGCCGCGGAAGAAGCCGTCGTTCCACGCCTTGGGCTTCTTCTGCGCTGCGCGCACCACCGCGGCACGGTCGTTCAGCCAGCCGGTCGCCAGGTCCTTCACTCGGGCGTTCGGGCCGTACTTCTGCACGGCCGCCCGGGCGAGCTGCGGGTACGAGGCGGCCGGGTCCCGCACGGTCAGCGCCTGGTACTCGTCGGCGCCGACGTGGAACCATCCGGCGGGGAAGAGCGCCGCGTACTCGCGCAGCAGATCGTCCACGATCTTCGCGGAACCGGGCTTGGAGATGTCGATGGCACCTTGGCGCGGTGTGCCCTGGGTGTTGCGCAGCTGCAGATCCGGGTGCGCGCGCAGGACGGCCCCGAGATGACCGGGCGAGTCGATCTCGGGCACGACCGCGATGTGCAGGCTCTGCGCGAGCGCGATGATCCGGCGCACCTCCTCCTTGGACAGGTGCTGGGCGGAGACCACCTCGGGGTGCGTGTCGGAGGCGATCCGGAAGCCTTGGTCGTCGGAGAAGTGCAGACCGAGCGTGTTGAGCTTGAGATCGGCCATCTCACGAAGCCGGGCCTCTATCCAGCCGGCCGTGAAGTGCTTGCGCGCGATGTCCACGTTCAGCCCGCGCTGCGGGCGGTCGGGCCGGTCGCGCACGACGCCCTCCGGCACCGAGCCGCCGGAGCGGAGCGACTGCTTGAGGGTTCTGGTGCCGTAGAAGACGCCGGCCTCGTCGGGGCCGGTGATCCGCACCCGGTTGTCACGCGTGGTGAGCGTGTACGACTCGGCCGCACCCTGCCGGCCGGGGCTGAGCGCGAGCTCGATGTCGCCGGCGTTGACGGGGCCGCTGCTGCGGAAACGGGTCTTCAGCTCTCCCGCAAGCAAGCGCCCCTCGTCGGCGAGCGACTCGCTGCCCTTGGCGACGACGACCGCGCTGCCCGCTCCGGGGCGCCAACCAGGGCCGCGCGCAGCCTCGAACGCCCGCACGGACGGAATGGTGCGGGGGGCGGTGGACAGCGGGTACGTCTTGGTGGGCGAGGGGACGGGCTCGGGCGGCGTCGCCCTCGACGGAGCTGTCGGCGGCCGGGCCGATTCGCCCTCGGCGGTCCTGGCACCTGCGGAACCGCCGGGTGAGCAGGACACCACCGCTGCTAGGGCCGCGACCACAACGACGGCGGAGCCCGGACGGCGTGCACCCCGGGAAAGCCACATCACCTCATCAACCTCCCTTTCCTGCTGAAGTATGACGAACAAAGGTGAATCGGGCGATTTCCCTCGGCTTCGTCTATCATGCGCACCGACACTCTCTCGTCCGAGTGAAATTCGTGCATCCCTCGGACAGGTGTCGTCACGCGTCGATAGCGTTGCAGCCCATCTCCCTCACTGCCCCCAGTCGCCCCGGAGCCCACGCTGTCCAGCGAAACGCCCACCGGTCTCCCCCAGCGACCACCGGTGCTCCACCCCGCCGCGCGGATTCCCGCCCCCGCAGCCCCCGCCACCCCCTGTCCGGTCCGCACCCCGAGGCAGCCGGCCAGGGCCCGCCTGCCCGGGCTCGACCACTTCAACACCGCCCCCGAGGCCGCGGCCACGGCCACCGTCCTCACCTGCTGCAACAGTCGTCGCTGGGCGCACCGGATCGTCGCCCACCGGCCGTACCCCGACGTGGACGCACTGCTGGCGGCCGCCGACGAGGCCAGCTACGACCTGTCCGCGGCGGACCTGGACGAAGCGCTCACCGGGGAGCGCTCCTTCGGCCTGCCTCCCACCGCCCCTGCGTCCGCGCACACCGCGCTGCGCGCCGCCCACGCCGCGTATGAGGCGAGTTTCGGCCACGCCTTCGTGATCTACCTGGACGGCTTCCACCCGGACGAACACCCCGACCAGGTGCTCGCCGGGATCCGCTCAAGACTTGGTAACGATCCTGATGAGGAGCGGGTGACCGCAGCGGACGAGCTGCGCCGGCTCGCCAGGGCACGCCTGGGCAGGACAGTGGCCCGATCGACCGGAAACGAGCCGATCGGACCCCGTCAATAGTCCGTCCGTGCCCCTTTGATTGCCGGTTTGATCACACCTATGGACCCCGCGCGAGGGAACCGACATCTCGTCGCTACGATGGCCAGGGCCGGTGGACCGTACCCGGCCGGGCCAGACCGACAGAGCTGTCACCTTTGGTAGAACGCTGGCGGCCGGCTCCAATCCCCGCTCCCGGAGGGTTTTTCCGTGCCGGCTGGAACGCTGTACCGCGGCCGGGAAGGTATGTGGTCCTGGGTGGCTCACCGAGTCACCGGCGTCCTCATCTTCTTCTTCCTGTTCGTACACGTGCTGGACACCGCTCTCGTCCGCGTCTCCCCCGAGGCGTACGACGATGTCGTCGCGACGTACAAGACGCCGATCGTCGCGCTGCTGGAGTACGGCCTCGTGGCCGCCATCCTCTTCCACGCGCTGAACGGCCTTCGGGTCATCGCCGTGGACTTCTGGTCCAAGGGCCCGCGCTACCAGAAGCAGATGCTCTGGACCGTCATGGGCGTCTGGATCGTCCTGATGGTGGGCGCCCTTTATCCGGTGCTCGGCCACGCCGCACGCGAACTGTTCGGGTGAGGAACGACATGTCTGCTGAAACCTCTTCCGCGATCGGCTCCGTCGAGGGCGTGTCCCTCTACGACGCCGACAACCCCGCCCCGGTCATCGAGGCCCCGCGCAAGCGCACCGGGACGACCCCGAAGTCCACCCGCGGCAACTTCGAGATGGCCGCGTGGCTCTTCATGCGCCTCTCGGGCGTCGTGCTGGTCGTCCTGGTCATCGGCCACCTGCTGATCCAGCTCGTCCTGGACGGCGGAGTCTCCAAGATCGGCTTCGCGTTCGTCGCGGGCCGCTGGGCCAACCCGTTCTGGCAGGTCTGGGACCTGGCGATGCTGTGGCTGGCCATGCTGCACGGCGCGAACGGCCTGCGTACGGTCATCAACGACTACGCGGAGCGGCCGAACACGCGCCTGTGGCTCAAGGGCCTGCTGTACACGGCCACGGTGTTCACCATCCTTCTGGGCACGCTGGTGATCTTCACCTTCGACCCGAACATCCGCTAGGCACGGGGCTGAGGTTTAACCCATGAAGATTCACAAGTACGACACCGTCATCGTCGGCGCCGGCGGCGCCGGCATGCGCGCCGCCATCGAGGCGACGAAGCGCAGCCGTACCGCCGTGCTGACGAAGCTCTACCCCACCCGGTCCCACACGGGCGCCGCGCAGGGCGGCATGGCCGCCGCGCTGGCGAACGTGGAGGAGGACAACTGGGAGTGGCACACCTTCGACACGGTCAAGGGCGGTGACTACCTGGTCGACCAGGACGCCGCCGAGATCCTCGCGAAGGAGGCCATCGACGCCGTCCTCGACCTGGAGAAGATGGGTCTGCCGTTCAACCGGACCCCGAACGGCACCATCGACCAGCGCCGCTTCGGCGGTCACAGCCGCAACCACGGCGAGGCGCCGGTCCGCCGGTCCTGCTACGCCGCGGACCGCACCGGCCACATGATCCTCCAGACGCTGTACCAGAACTGCGTCAAGGAAGGCGTGGAATTCTTCAACGAGTTCTACGTCCTCGATCAGCTGATCACCGAGGTCGACGGCGTCCGCAAGTCGGCCGGTGTGGTCGCCTACGAGCTGGCCACCGGCGAGATCCACGTCTTCCAGGCGAAGGCCGTCATCTACGCCTCCGGCGGCACCGGCAAGTTCTTCAAGGTGACCTCCAACGCCCACACCCTGACCGGCGACGGCCAGGCCGCCTGCTACCGGCGCGGTCTGCCGCTGGAGGACATGGAGTTCTTCCAGTTCCACCCGACGGGCATCTGGCGCATGGGCATCCTCCTGACGGAGGGCGCCCGCGGTGAGGGCGGCATCCTCCGCAACAAGGACGGCGAGCGCTTCATGGAGAAGTACGCGCCGGTCATGAAGGACCTCGCGTCGCGCGACGTCGTCTCGCGCTCCATCTACACGGAGATCCGCGAGGGCCGCGGTTGCGGCCCGGAGGGCGACCACGTCTACCTGGACCTCACCCACCTGCCCCCGGAGCAGCTGGACGCGAAGCTCCCGGACATCACCGAGTTCGCGCGCACGTACCTCGGCATCGAGCCCTACACGGACCCGATCCCGATCCAGCCGACCGCGCACTACGCGATGGGCGGCATCCCGACGAACGTCGAGGGCGAGGTCCTGGCCGACAACACCACCGTCGTCCCGGGTCTGTACGCCGCCGGCGAGGTCGCCTGCGTATCGGTGCACGGGGCCAACCGCCTGGGCACCAACTCGCTGCTCGACATCAACGTCTTCGGCCGCCGCGCCGGCATCTCCGCCGCCGAGTACTCCGCGAAGGCCGACTACGTCGACCTGCCCGAGGACCCGTCCTCGGTCGTGGAGGACATGGTCGAGCGGCTGCGCGCCTCCACCGGCAACGAGCGGGTCGCGCAGATCCGCAAGGAGCTGCAGGAGACCATGGACGCCAACGTGATGGTGTTCCGCACCGAGCAGACCATCAAGTCGGCGGTCGAGAAGATCGCCGAACTGCGCGAGCGCTACAAGAACGTGTCCATCCAGGACAAGGGCAAGCGGTTCAACACGGACCTGCTGGAGGCCATCGAGCTGGGCAACCTGCTCGACCTGGCCGAGGTCATGGCCGTCTCCGCGCTGGCCCGCAAGGAGTCCCGCGGTGGTCACTACCGCGAGGACTTCCCGAACCGCGACGACGTCAACTTCATGCGCCACACCATGGCGTACCGCGAGGTCGGCGCCGACGGCTCCGAGACCGTGCGTCTCGACTACAAGCCCGTCGTCCAGACCCGCTACCAGCCGATGGAGCGTAAGTACTGATGGCAACCCCGACCATGGACAAGGTGGAGGCGGAGTCCACCGCCTCCCCGTACATCACGGTCACCTTCCGGATCCGCCGCTTCAACCCCGAGGTCTCGGCCGAGGCGGAGTGGCAGGACTTCCAGATCGAGATCGACCCGAAGGAGCGCGTGCTCGACGGTCTCCACAAGATCAAGTGGGACGTCGACGGTTCGCTGACCTTCCGACGCTCCTGCGCGCACGGCATCTGCGGCTCCGACGCGATGCGGATCAACGGCAAGAACAGGCTCGCCTGCAAGACGCTGATCAAGGACATCAACCCGGAGAAGCCCATCACGATCGAGGCCATCAAGGGCCTGACCGTCCTCAAGGACCTGGTCGTGGACATGGAGCCGTTCTTCCAGGCGTACCGGGACGTCATGCCGTTCCTGGTGACCACGGGCAACGAACCGACGCGGGAGCGCCTGCAGTCGGCCGAGGACCGCGAGCGGTTCGACGACACCACCAAGTGCATCCTGTGCGCCGCGTGCACGTCGTCCTGCCCGGTGTTCTGGAACGACGGCCAGTACTTCGGGCCGGCCGCGATCGTCAACGCGCACCGCTTCATCTTCGACTCGCGTGACGAGGCGGGCGAGCAGCGCCTGGAGATCCTCAACGACAAGGACGGCGTGTGGCGTTGCCGCACGACCTTCAACTGTACGGACGCCTGCCCGCGTGGCATCGAGGTCACGAAGGCGATCCAGGAAGTCAAGCGGGCGCTGATCACGCGCCGCTTCTGACGGACGGGTCAGACACCCCGCCGCGGGCCCGTTTCTGTACGCTCGCCGTACAGGAACGGGCCTTCTGCATGCGAGAGCGGGGACTGATGAGCGAGCCGAACCCCTACAAGGACGGCGGCGAGTACCAGTGGGGGCCCACGCAGCCCCCGGGCACTCCCGACTTCGGCTACGGCTACCCCAACACCACGCCCGGCTACGGCATTCCCCAGGCGGTGCCCGGCATGGGCGCCCACGGCATGCCCCTCATGTCCATCGGCGACATCACCGTGCTGCAGGATTCGATCGTCACTCCGGCCGGCACGCTCCCCCTCAAGGGCGCGGTGTGGAACTTCACGGACTTGTCCCGCACCGAGGACAAGATCCCTACCGTCGGCATCGTGCTCGCGGTCGTCTTCGCGGTCTTCTGCCTGCTCGGCCTGCTCTTCCTGCTGATGAAGGAGAAGACGACGACCGGCTTCATCCAGGTGAGCGTCTCCAGCGGAGGCCGGCACCACACCACGATGATCCCGGCGACCGGCCCGGACACCGTCCACTGGGTGATGGGGCAGATCAACTACGCGCGTTCGCTGAGCATCTAGAGCCTGCCTCCTGGGATGGCAGCGAGGTGCGATGCGGCCTGACGGGCGAAGGCGAGCTTGTCCATCGGCATGGCGAGGCCGCACCACTGCTTGAGTAGGGCGGCGCACCGCTCGACGGTACTGCGCTCCCTCGTACGTCTCAGCGTCGAAGCCGAACGGGCGGCCTCCGGCGCGACCGTCACGGTGCGTCAGCCGGCAGCACCGCCGGCTGATCGCCCCTCATCGCCCGTTCTCCGCGCCCGCTGGGGCGCTCAATTCCTCCCAGCCCAGCTTTCGAACCCGCCCTGCCACGGCGCTAGGCACCGTGCTCGGGGTCCCGGGGCTCGCGGTCACGCTCCTCGGCGACAAGCATGACGCGACGCAGCATGTCGTTGAGGAGTGCCCGTTCGTCCTCGCCGAGGACGCCGAGCAGCCGGACCTCTTCGTGGCCGAGGACGTCCATCGCCCCCAGCCAGGTCGCCCGCCCCGCCGGAGTGAGTTCCACGACGACACGGCGCCGGTCGGTGGTGGACGGCGTGCGGCGGACGAAGCCGCGCCGCTCCAGGGCGTCGAGGCGCCCGGTGACGGACGCGGGTGCCAGGTCGAGGTCGGCGGCGAGGTCGGAGGGTGCGGCGGTACCTCCGCGACCTGCCAGCTTGTGCAGGGTGTCGAACTCGTGGCGTTCGAGGTCGAAGTCGACGAGGGACTTCTCACGGACCCTCCGGAGATGGACGGAGAGCTTCTTCATCCGGGTGACCGCGCCTTCGACGTCCGGGTCGAGGCCGGGGAGCACCGGCTGCCAGCGCGCCACGTGCTCATCGGTCCAGTCGCGGGGCTCGGGCTCGTCCATGCGGTTGATCGTACGCCCGGGGCGCTGGGTGTTCTGTCCTGGGCGTGGTGCTCGGTCGCACCTCGGGTTCGATCACCCCACCCATACATTTCGTTGACGAATTATTCGATACCGAAATACATTGACGGGCATGCCGTCGCATCCGCACCCCCTGCGCTCACGTTCGTTCCGGTTGCTCTTCGCCGGACGAACCCTCTCCCTCCTCGGCGACGCCGTCGTGCCCGCCGCCCTCGCACTCGCCGTCCTCCAAGCCACCGGCTCCACCTCCGCCCTCGCCCTGGTGCTCGCCTGCGCGATGGTCCCCAAGCTGCTCCTGCTGCCGCTCGGCGGCGTGGCGGGGGACCGCTTCGACGCCCGCAGGATCGCCCTCGCGACCGACCTCGTGCGGTGCGCCACGCAGCTCCTGGTGGGCGCCCAACTCCTCAGCAGCGAGCCCCGGTTGTGGGTGGTCGCCGGTGCCGAGGTGATCGGCGGCACCGCCTCCGCCTTCGCGATGCCGACCGTTTCCCCGCTGATCACGGGAACGGTGACGGACGACCAACTCCAGCGCGCCAACGCCGCGATGGGTGTCGCCCTGAGCGCTGCCCGGCTGGGCGGACCCGCCCTCGCGGGACTGCTCGTCCTCACCTCCGGGCCCGGCTGGGCGTTCGTCCTCGACGGGGCGAGCTTCGCCGTGAGCGCCGCGCTGCTCGCCGCGGTACGGGTGCGCAACGTCCGTGTGCCGCGGAGGTCGCTGTTCACCGACCTCCGCGAAGGATGGAGTGAGGTCCGCAGCCGCGACTGGTACTGGACGAGCCTGATCGCCCACGCCGCGTGGAACGGAGCCGCGGCCGTCCTGATGACACTCGGCCCGGCGATCGCCGTGCGGGGGCCGGGCGGCGAGGGCGCCTGGGTGGCGATGCTGCAGACAGGCGCGGTCGGCCTGCTGGTCGGCTCCCTGCTCGCGGGGCACGCCAGGCCGCGACGACCTGTCCTGGCGGCGAACCTGGGGCTCGCGACGTACGCCCTGCCTCTGCTCCTGATGGCAGCGTCCGCTCCCATGCCATTGACCATCGCCGCGTACGGCGTCGCCCAGGCGGGCCTGGGCTTCCTCTCCCCCGTGTGGAGCACCGCCGTCCAACGGGCGTTCCCGGCGCACGCGCTCGCCCGCGTCACCTCGTACGACTGGCTGCTGTCACTGGCGGCGGTGCCGCTGGGCTATGCGCTCGCACCGGTCGCAGCGTCCGCATGGGGTGCGCACGTCCCGCTCACCGTCGCCGCGTTGGCGGTCGGGGGTGCGTGCCTGGCCACGGCGGCGGCACCCGGCGTGCGGCGTCTGCACGCACAGCGGGACGAGGAGGACGACTACGGCGCCGGAGGCCGCTCGAAGAACGTCTCCAGCGCGACGGTGGCCTGAGTGCCGCACACCCCGTCGATCGCGTACAACCGGCGCAGGACGTCCTGGAGCTGCTCGGTGGTGGCCGTCCGCACCTTCACCAGGATCGATGCGCTGCCCGCGATGACGTGAGCCTCTTCGATCTCCGGTATCGCGGCGAACGCGTCCGCCGAGTCCCCCATCCACGCCGAGGACTCGACCATGACGAAGGCCAGCACGCCGAGACCGAGGGCCGCGGGGTCGACGTCGACCCGCGTACGGCGGATGACCCCACGCTCCCGCAGTTTGCGGACCCGCTCGTGCGCGGCACCGGCGGACAGGCCGATGGCCTTCCCCAGGACGGCATAGGCCTTTCCTGCGTCCTGCTGCAGGAGCGTGAGCAGGGCACGGTCGGTGTTGTCGAGGTTATCCACAGGCGCCATGAGGCAACCATACCCGGTTCTGCCATACTGGAGTTGGCCAGAATGACATTCGGCAAATGATGGACAGAGGTGGAAGATGTCCGACGCAACAATGGACCATCCGTACGAGATTCTGGACGACCGCTTCCGTACCGGACGGTGTGCCAACGGGGACGTCAAACTGGAGCAGCTGTACGGGGACTGCCGATGGGCCGAAGGTCCGCTCTACCTACCGGCCTGGCGTCAGGTGGTCTGGAGCGACATCCCGAACGACCGCATGCTGCGGTGGGACGAGCCGACCGGCACCGTCGGCGTCTTCCGCTCCCCCGCGGGACACAGCAACGGCAACACGCTGGACCGAGAGGGCCGACTGATCAGCTGCGAGCAGGGCAACCGTCGCGTCACCCGCACCGAGCACGACGGATCCATCACGGTCCTGGCGGACCGCTTCGAGGGCAAGCGGTTCAACTCACCGAACGACGCGGTGGTGCGTTCCGACGGGTCGATCTGGTTCTCCGACCCGGACTTCGGCATCACCAGCGACTACGAAGGGCATCGTGCGGAGAGCGAGATCGGCGCGCGCAACGTCTACCGGATCGACCCCGCCACCGGCACGGTCCACCTGGCGGCGGACGGCTTCTCCGGCCCGAACGGGGTCGTCTTCTCCATGGACGAGCAGCAGTTGTACGTGTCGGACAGCGTCGCCCGGCAGATCCGCGTTTTCGGCGTACGCGACGACGGCACCCTGACCGACGGCAAGGTCTTCGCAGAGTCGACGAGCGGTTTCGACAACATCCGCTTCGACGACCAGGGTCGACTGTGGGCGGCCGCGTTCCACGACGGGGTGCACTGCTACGACCCCGACGGCACGCTGATAGGCCGGCTACTCGTCCCCGAGCCGGTTTCCAACCTGACCTTCGGCGGGCCCAAGAACAACCGCCTGTTCATCACGGCGACGACGTCGCTGTACTCCCTGGTGATGTCGGTGACGGGGGCCGACCGGGTGCGGCGGACCGGGAGGTGACCGCCCGGCGCGGTCACCCGTGCCGAGGGCATCCGGCAGCTTCCCGATGCACTCCTGACTGAGTCCGGCCAACTCATCTGATCTGCTGCGAGGTTGGCAAGGAGAGGCCGGAGCTTCAGGTCACCGCGTTGCGGGAAGGTGACAGCTCGTCGTTGACCGTTCGGCCCACGGGGGCACCATGAGCCTGACCGATCAGATACTTCCCCTCGTCGGCTTCGTGATCGGCGCCCTGACATCGTTCCTCGTCACGAGCCTCAACGAACGGACACGATGGCGGCGCCGGCAGGCGGTGCGCTGGGACGAGGCACGACTGAACGCCTACGGGGAGTACGCCCACACGGTGAAGGAGCTCGCAGCCTGCTACCAACGCATCGCCGTGGGCCGCGGGCTGACGACGGGATCATCACCACTGGAGCTGACACCCGAGGTGCTGGACCAGATACGGGCGGGGGAGTCCCGCCGCTCAGCACTCTCGGACCGATTGGGGCTGTTGGGCGACACCGCGACCAACACCGCCTCGAAAAGGCTCAATCATTGCCTGTGGCACCTCGAGTACCTCGCACAGGGCCTCCCCACCAGCGGCGACCAGGACTGGGACCAGGCGTATGCGGAATTCAGAGGCGCGCGCAGGCAGTACCTGGAGCACGCACGGACCAGCCTGGGCGTGACCGGCCCTGCCGTCAGCGACGTTTCTTGGCCCCCGCCATGGCGGCCGTCACGCCGATCACCGGTCGGATAGGCCGTCCAGGAAGTCCGTCAGCAGGGCGGTCACGACAACGGGGCGCCCAAAGACGACGGATCGCCGGCCCGGGGCAGTGCGACGCGGCGACCCCCCGGGGATCAGCCTTCGTTCTCCGCTACGAGCCTGCGACCACCGAGCAGTCCTCGACCATCTCGACTTGAACGCGTTCAGAAGGGAGTCTAAAGTTCAGACACCAGCTTTTGAACGCGTTCAAAGGAGGGTGGGGCATGGACCTCACTGTCATCGCGTACGTCGCCTACCTGCTGATCAGCGTGGCCCTCACCGTCTGGGTGGCACCCGCGACGGGCGCGTGAGCACCGTGGGCGTTCCGGTGACACGGCTGACCGTGCTGTACGACGCGCAGTGCACGCTCTGCGTCCACCTGCGCCACTGGCTGCTGCGACAGCCGCAGCTCGTCCCATTGGACCTGGTCCCAGCCGCCTCGGCCGAAGCCAGGAGCCGCTTCCCCGCACTCGACCACGAGAGCACCCTGCGGGAAATCACGGTGATCGGGGACCAGGGCCAGGTGTACCGGTCCACCGCCGCTTGGATCGTCTGCCTGTGGGCCCTGGCCGAACACCGACCCAAGGCCCACTGGCTGAGCACACCGGCCGGCCGGCCCTTCGCCCGCGCCACGGTACTCGCCGCCGCGAAGTACCGGGAGTTGACGGTTGTCCCTTGCGACGGGCAGTGCGACCCCCCGGCACCGCCCGACTAGGCTCGGTCAGCGTGAACGACGAGAAGCAGGGCAGGCCAGCCAAGCCCGCCAAGAGCGAGCAGACCCGCACCCTCATCCTCGAAACCGCGCTCCGGCTCTTCCAGGAGCGCGGTTACGACAAGACGACCATGCGGGCGATCGCCCAGGAGGCGGGTGTCTCGGTCGGCAACGCCTACTACTACTTCTCCTCCAAGGAACACCTGATCCAGGGGTTCTACGACCGGATCGCCGAGCAGCACCAGACAGCGGTGGCGAACATCCTCGACGGCAGCGAGGAGGACCTCACGGCACGCATCCGTGGGGTCCTCCTCGGTTGGCTGGACGTCGCCGAGCCGTACCACGAGTTCGCGGCCCAGTTCTTCAAGAACGCGGCCGACCCGGAGAGTCCGCTCAGTCCCTTCTCCCCCGAGTCGGAGGGGCCGCGCGAGGCGGCGATCAGCGTCCACCGCCGGGTGCTGTCGGGAGCCGCCGTGAAGGTCGACCCCGAGCTGGCCGAGACACTTCCCCAACTCCTCTGGCTCCAGCAGATGGGGCTCGTGCTGTTCTGGGTGTACGACAGGTCCGATGGCTGTGCCAACAGCCGCCGTCTCGTCGAACGGCTCGCACCGGTCACGGCCCGGGCGATCTCGCTCTCCCGCTTCCGGATCCTGCGCCCACTCGTCGCGGAGACGCACGAGTTGCTCAGGGACTTCATGCCCACGGCCGCGGGTATGGCCGCGTCGGTCAAGCCGAAGCGCACGACGCACCGCGAGGGTCCGTCCCTGGAGGGCTGAGTCCAGGTGGGGTGTCCGGGAGACCGAGCTCGATCGCCGGGCCGCCGGCCACCGAAGCTCGAGCACACCCGAACCCCGGAGCCTTCTCCGCCCGGACCGGGAAGACGTCGGGCTCCG
Source organism: Streptomyces sp. NPDC059169 (assembly GCF_042755225.1). Classification (NCBI taxonomy): domain Bacteria; kingdom Bacillati; phylum Actinomycetota; class Actinomycetes; order Kitasatosporales; family Streptomycetaceae; genus Streptomyces; species Streptomyces sp. NPDC059169. The sequence continues at coordinate 508,012 of NZ_JBHZCF010000001.1, forward strand.
AACCCGCCCGAGGCCCGCCCCGCCGGCCTGCCGCTCCTCCGTGCCGACACCCCCCTCGCCGTTCCTCGCCGATCCTCGGTCCCGCCGTCCCCCGCCGCCCTTCGCATCCGGCGGGTCACAGCCACCCCAGCTCCCACAGCCGCCAGATGCCCGTGCCGTCCGACAGGTACTGTGCGCCGGCGACGTCCTCGCTGCTCAACACGTAGTCCTTCTTCTGCCACAGGGGCACGAGCGGGACGTCATCCGCCACCACGTCCTGGATCGACCTGAAGTCCTTCGCGGCACGTCCGCGTTCGCTGTACTGCTGCGTGGACTGGATGAGCCGTTCGACACGGGCGCTCCGATACCCCGAGTGCAGGGTGGAGTCATGACCGACCAACGGCTGGACGAAGTTGTCGGGGTCGGGAAAGTCCGGCACCCAGCCGATGGTGAACGCGTCGTACTTCCCCGCCGCGTAGCCCTTCTGCAAGGCCTGCCACGGCACGGATACCACCGTCACCTCGAAGGCTCCGGTGCCCTGCAGCTGCCGGCGCAGCTCCGCCGCCTCAGCCGCCGCGGCGCTGTCGTCCCGGTGGGCGAGGGTGAAACGCACCGGCGCGGCGACCCCCGTCTCCTCCAGCAGTCTCCGCGCACGGCCGGGGTCGGGCTTCGGATAGGCGTTGAAGAACGAGGTGCTGTGTCCGGTGATGCCCTGTGGGATCAGCGAGTAGAGCGGCTCGACGGTCGCCCGGTAGACGGAGGTGGCGAGGGCCGACCGGTCCACCGCCGCGGCGACCGCCTTCCGCACGGCAACCTTCGCGAACGGCGAGTCCTCGCGCACGTTGAAGACGAGGTCGCGCACCTCGGAGCTGTCGGCTGCGTCAACACGGACCGCCGACGTCCCGTTGACGATCCCGGTGATCACTGACGGTGGCATCTGGCGGTGCGTGACGTCGACGTCCTTGCGCTTCCAAGCCGCCGCGAGTTGGGCCGACTCCTTGAAATAGCGGACGACGACGGGCCCGCCCCGCTTGGTGATGGCGCCCTTGTAGGTGGGGTTGGGCTCCAGGGTGGCGCTGACGCCCGGGACGTACTCCTTGAGGACGTACGGTCCCGAGCCGTCGACGGTGCCGCCCGTGCGCAGCCCGTTCGCCGGGTAGGCAGAGCGGTCGACGATCGATCCGGCCCCCGTGGCGACCTTCTGCGGGAACGTGGCATCGCGGTTGCGGAGGTGGAAGGTCACCGTGCGCCCCTCGGCCGTGACGGACGCGAGCGTGGTGAACAACGATTTCGGACCGACGTCGGTCGTGATCCGCAGCATCCGCTCGAAGGAGTACTTGACGTCCTCGGCCGAGATCCGGTGGCCGTTGGAGAAGGTGAGGTCGTCGCGTAACTCACAGCTGTAGGTCTGGAGGTTGAGCCCCGTGAAGGCACAGCGTTCGGCTGCGTCCGGGACCGGGGTCGCAGCGCCCGGCCGGAAGGTCAGCAGGGACTGGAAGACGTTGCTGTACAGCGCCCACGAGCCGGCGTCGTAGGCGCCTGCCGGGTCGAGGGAGGTGACGGCGTCGGTCGTGCCGACCGTGATGACCTTTTCCGCACCGCCCGAGGGAAGCAGCCGCCAGGCGCCGGCCGCCGCCACGAGCAGCACCACACACGTCACAACGATGCGTAACCGGACAGAAAGCATCGCCCGTATCCCCCTTCACGCCCACCCCTGTTCGTGATGGCGATCAGCCAATCACAGAGGGCATACGACCGGTAGGGAAATCACCGGCCTCGCGGGTGAACAATCAGGTTCGCCGGGAGGCCAACTCGACGACGGTGATGTCGGAGGGGGCGCCGACGCGCACCGGTGGCCCCCAGGCGCCCGCCCCGCGCGAGACGTAGAGCTGCGTATCGCCGTAGCGTTCGAGCCCGGCCACGGTCGGGTTCGCCAGGTCCGCGAGGTAGTTCCCGGGCCAGAGCTGACCTCCGTGGGTGTGCCCGGAGAGCTGGAGGTCCACGCCGTGGCGCACCGCATCGTCGATGACGACCGGCTGGTGGGCGAGGAGCACGGCGGCGCGGCTGCGGTCACGATCGCCGAGGGCCTTGCCGAAGTCCGGCCCCTGCCCCTCGTAGACGCCCGCGACGTCGTCGACCCCGGCGAGGTCGAACCCGTCGAGCGCGACGCGGTCGTTGCGGAGCGGAGTGAGGCCGAGCTCCCGTACGTGGTCGACCCACGCGTCGGCACCCGAGAAGTACTCGTGGTTCCCGGTGACGAAGTACGCACCGTGCCGGGCCGTCAGCTGGGCGAGCGGCTCGGCCGCCGGCCCGAGGTCGGCGACGCTGCCGTCCACCAGGTCACCGACGACGGCGACGAGGTCCGGCTGGGTGCTGTTGATCGTGTCCACGATCCGCTGGCTGTGTGCGCGCCCCAGGATCGGGCCGAGGTGGATGTCGCTGACGACGGCGATGCGGAACCCGTGGGCGCTGCGGGCGAGCTTCGCCAGCGGCACCGTGACCCTCTTCACACGGGGCCCGCGCAGGACTCCGTACGTGCCGTAGCCGACGGTCCCCACCGCGGCGGCGGCCGCCGCGCCGCCGACGATGCGCGAGACGAACACCCGTCGCGACACGGTCTTCCCGGCCGGTGCGACTCCTGCTGCGACGGCACCGTCCGGGGGGGCGTCCACGCTCGTGCCGGTGCCGTCTCCGGCAGTGGTCCCCGCGGGCCGAGCCGCCACGGCGGCCGTGCTCACCGGGGCGGTGCCGTCGGCAGGGCCCCCCTGCTGCATCGTCGTCGCCGCCCCGGTGTCGGCGGTCGGGGGTGCCGTGGACGCACCGCCCCCGGCGAAGGTGCCGGGCTGGGGCGTGCCGCCACCGGACGACGGTTCAGCCGGACGTGGTGCGGCAGCGGCCGGAGCGTCGGCCAGCGGCTCTGGCTCCCGCGCGGACGACGACCGTGCGGCAGCCCTGCGAGCCGTCACGCGCAGCAGGATCGGTCGGACCGCCTCACCCACCAGCAGGGCCAGCGTCAGGTAGAGCAACGTGGCGAGCCAGAGGTAGCCGGGCCAGGCCAGGACCTGCTGGAGCCGGAACGGGGCCCCCGCGCGCCCTGCGACGAGTGCCCCGACGGAGAGCAGCGGCAGCAGGACGACGGCCGCGGTTCCGAGACGCCGTGGCCGGCCGGGGCCCGGCGTGGTGTCACGGACCAGGCGCCGCCAGACGTACCAGTGCACGCCCACCAGGAGGGCGAGGACCGCCAGGACGACGAGGACGACGAGCAGCACGGCAGACCGTTCCCTCCTCAGTCCGGCAGTTGGCCGGACGACTGCTGTCGCTCGCGGCGCAGTGCGCGGACGCCACGCAACCCGATGACTCCGACGGCCGTCCCCAGGAGAAAGGACGTGACGGCGAGCAGCAGGTGCACCCAGAAGTACCCGGTGGGTTCACCCGCGTCGTCGAAAGCGAGCCCGCTGCCGTCCTTCCACAGGTTCTTGACGAAAGTGATCCAGATGAACCAGCTCCACACCCCGAAGGCGAGCAGGAACCAGGAGACGGGGCGGCTGAGCTTCATGGACTCAGTATCACCGCTCTCCCCCTCGCGGGTGTGGCGGGGTCCGGGGCGCGGCCCCCGAGCGGTCCGTGGGCCGGTCGATGGGCTGTCCCGGCGGCGTTCGCGGCGGGTCCTGTGGCCGGTGTCGGGATCCGCGTCGACGCCATGTACGTTCTCGTCCGTGTCTGCTGTGAAGAAGGCCGCCCTGACGGTCACCGCCGCCGCGCTGCTGCCCGCGCTCTCCGCCGCGCCCGCGGCGGCGTCCGCGAAGCAGGACCGCAAGGCTCCGAACCCTCCCGCGGCGATGTCCACGGTCGGTGGCACCCGGCTCGGCAAGCCCGGCACCCAGGTCATTCTCGGGCCGGGCGCTCCCGTCCTCCCGGCGAAGCTGACCGGCCGCGCCTGGATCGTTTCGGACGCGGAGAGCGGCGAGGTGCTGGCCTCCCACAACGCACACTGGCGGCTGCCCCCCGCCTCCACCCTGAAGATGCTGTTCGCGGACACCTTGCTCCCCAAGCTGCCAAGGGAACAGCTGCGCCTGGTGACCCGGGACGACCTCGCGGGGATCGGCGAGGGCAGCAGCCTCGTCGGCGTCAAGGAGAAGCTCACGTACTCCGTCCACGATCTGTGGCTCGGGGTGTTCCTCCGATCGGGCAACGACGCGGTGCACGTGCTCTCGTCGATGAACGGCGGCGTGGGCAAGACGGTGCAGGAGATGCAGACGCACGCCGAGGAGTTGCAGGCGCTCGACACACAGGTGGTCACTCCGGACGGATACGACGAGGCAGGCCAGGTGTCGAGCGCGTACGACCTGACCCTGTTCGCCCGGAGCGGTCTGCAGAAGAAGGACTTCCGGGAGTACTGCTCGACGGCGCGCGCCGCGTTCCCCGGCGATCAGAAGCCGGGGAAGCCCCGCGGCACGTTCGAGATCCAGAACACCAACAGGCTGCTCACCGGCGAGTCCGGGGTCGCCCCGTACGAGGGCATCGCGGGCGTCAAGAACGGCAACACCACCAATGCGGGAGCGACGTTCACCGGTGTCGCGGAGCGGAACGGCAGGGTCCTGCTGGTCACCGTCATGAATCCGTCGACGAAAGAGCCCCACGCGGTCTACAAGGAGGCCGCCCGCCTGCTCGACTGGGGCTTCGCCGCGGCCGGAAAGGTGGAGCCGGTCGGCGAGCTGGTCGCGCCGCGGAACGCGCAGACGGGGAACAGCGGTTCCGAGCATCCCGACTCGGCCGGCGAAGACGGGAAGAAGAACCGGCCGGGGCCGGCCAAGGCGTCCGCATCGGCGCACGACGGTTCCAGTGGGGCTGGTGTCGCACTGGGCGTGACCGGCGGGGTGCTCGTCCTGCTGGCGGGGGCAGCGTTCCTGGTCAACCGGCGCTGGCCGCTGCCGGATCTGGTCCGTCGTCTTCCGCGCCGGCACGACGCTCCGTGACGGCGCCGTGGCCCGTGGCCGTCCACGCGGCGCAGTAGAGCGTGAGCTTCGCGGTGAAGTTGATCCACAGCAGCAGGGCGACCGGGACGCCGAACGCGCCGTACATCGACCGTCCAGCGACGTTCTGCATGTAGCCGCCGAGCAGCAGTTTCAACAGCTCGAAGCCGACGGCGCCGATCAGCGCGGCGACGATCAGGCGACGGCGCGGCGGCTGTACCCCCGGCAGGAGCGTCAGGACGTACAGCAGCACCAGGAAGTCGGCGAGGATGGCGGCGGCCAGGGCGGCGGCCTGCAGCAGCACCCCGCCCCAGCCGTTCCGGTCGATGCCGAGCCGGTCCACGCTCCAGCCGATGGCGGTAGAACCGAGTGCGGAGGCCACGAACGACAGCAGGACGGCCGCGCCGAGCCCGACCAGGATCAGCGCGTCCTTGCCGATGCGCACGACCGGGTTGCCGTCGGCACGGTCGTCGAGGCCCCACACGACCCGCAGGCACTCCCTCATCGAGCCGATCCAGCCGATGCCGGTGAGCAGCAGCAGCGCACCGGCGATCAGTCCGACGGTGCCGGCGTTGTCGACCAGCGCGCCGATGTCCAGCTGCTCGGAGATGCCGGGCACCTGCTCGGAGATCTTGGCTTCGATCTGGTCGAGCTGTGCCTTGCTGAGAAGGGAGGCGCCGACGGCGGCCCCGACCGTGATCAGCGGGAAGAGCGCGATGAAGCTGATGAAGGTGATCGCGGCTGCGAGACGGGTCCAGCGCGCCTCGTCGAGCCGCTCGTACGACCGCCATGCGTGGGTCTGCATCAGCCGCCGCACGTGCGGACCGATGACGGGGAGTCGGGTCAGCCAGTCCATGACGTACGTCTGCCCTCTCGAGCGAATCCTGATCCGAACACGAACGTGCGTGTCGCCCAGAAGCGCAGGCAGGTGGCGAGGACCATGCCGACGCCGAGCCCGGCGGCGGCGTCGGCGCGGGGCGAGGTGAGCCCGAGCACGTAGTGCGAGACGGCGAGGCAGAGTAGTTGGACGAGGGCCCCCGCCGCGTTGATCCCGGAGAAGACGGCGTACTGGCGCCATGCGACGCGACGCCCGTGGCCCCGGTTGCGGTACGTGCCGAGGGCGTTACCGACGTACGCGACGGTGCAGCCGGCGACGAACGAGAATGCCTTGGCGGGCAGCGGATCCTGGCCGAGCGGACCGCGCAGCAGCACGAACAGCGCCAGATCGGAGGCGTAGGCGCAGGCTCCGACGAGGAAGAACGACGTCAGCTCCCGGGTCCGTCCGGTCACAGGTGCACGACCGCCAATCCGTACACCGCGAGCCACATCAGCCCGATGACGGCGAGCGGCCGGTCGCGCAGGACGACGTCCTCGGGCGCCCCCGCGGTCCCCCGGTCGGCGAAGACCGCATACCGCAGCACCGCGAGGATGAACGCGATGACCGAGAGCTGGCGCCAGGGCAGCAGCGACCCGTCTGCGGCCTGGCCGTTCTCCAACGCCCACAGGCAGTAGCCGAGGACGGCGACGCCTGCCGCGAGCTGCCAGACGAAGCGGAGGTACCCGGTGGTGTACGAGGCGAGCAGGGCACGCGTGGCGCCGTCGGAGCCCGCCATCTGGACCGCTTCCGAATAGCGCTTGGCGGCCACCATGAAGAGGGCACCGAAGCCGGTGGTGATCAGGAACCAGCGGGAGAGTGGGATGCCCAGCGCCACTCCGCCGATCATGGCGCGCATCAGGAAGCCCGTCGCGACGACGGCGAGGTCGAGGACGAGCACGTGCTTGAGCCGGACGCAGTAGGCGAACTGCATGGCGAGGTACGCAGTGAGCAGCGCGGCAGTCATCGCGTTGCACAGGAGGGCCGCGGCGGCGGTCGCAGCGACGGCGAGCAGCGCCCCTGCCGCATAGGCGACGGGTACGGGTACGTCCCCGGCGGCCACCGGGCGGGTGCACTTCACCGGGTGGGCACGGTCGGCCTCCGCGTCACGCGCGTCGTTGATCAGGTACACCGCGGAGGCGGCGGCCGTGAACAGGGCGAAGACGGTTGCGAGTTGGGTGGCGGTGTGCCGTGAGGCCAGTTCCCCGGCGGCCGCCGGGGCCGCGGCGACCAGGACGTTCTTGATCCATTGGCGTGGTCGTGCCGTCCTGATCAGCCCCAGGGGCAGGCCGAGGGGCCTGGCCCGGACGGGCGCCGGTGGGTCCGGCCGCCGTTCTGGCTGTTCCAGCAGCGCGGTGCCGCCTTCAGACACGACGGCCTCCCCCCCGGTTTCCTGCGCCGCCGGCGCGCATCCATGCGGTGCCGAGCCCCGCCGTGAGCCCGCCGAGGAGCGCTCCCGCGGCGACGTCGGTCGGGTAGTGCACGCCGACGATCAATCGGGACGCGCACATGGCGGCGGCCAGCGGTGGAACCAGCCGGCGGCCCGCCGGGCGCAGTGCTCCGAAGACCACGGCGGCCGCCGCGGCGGAGGTGGCGTGGGAGCTGGGGAAGGAGTGCCGGCTCGCGACGCCGACGAGCGGCGCGGCGTCCTCCAGTAGGGGGCGGGGCCTGCGCACGACCCGCTTGACGCCGACGCTCGCGAGGTGGGCTGCGCCGACCAGGAAGGTGCCGCGCAGCCAGCTGCGGCGCCGTTCCCGGTCGGCCGACGCGCACAGGAGGCCCGCGGCGAGCCACAGCCCGGCGTGCTCGCCGCCGTGGGACAGCGCCCGCGCCGCCACGGCCACACGCGGCCGGCTTCCGCAGTCGCGCATCACCGCCAGCAGCCGGCGATCGAGGTCCGCCCAGTCCTGCCAGCATGTCCGGTGGACCTGGTTGACGGATCGCATCTGCCACCCCTTTCGATGGGCCAGCTGCGACTCTTCTCAATAGACGGCCGATATGTGTGGTCATTTTTAATGACACTCCTTTAATCACCCATTCCGGCGCGCCCATGGGCATGAGGGATGAATACCGCATTCATGGCGATAGCGTCACCTACATGTCCGCCGACTGTTCCGCCACGCACCGCCAGCGCCCGTCCGACGCCCATGAGTCCGCTCTCGGCGGCGCCCCCGGGACCACCGACGAGGACGACGGTTTGCCGGTGGCGGTAACCGGCTGGGGCCGTACCGCCCCCTCGGCCGCACTGCTTGTGCACCCGCGCAGCTACGCGGAGACCGCTGCGGCGGTCCGCCACTGCGGCGCACGCGGCTCCATCGCGCGGGGCCTCGGTCGGGCGTACGGGGACGCCGCGCAGAACGCCGGTGGCGCCGTCCTGGACATGACCGGCCTCGACCGGATCCGCAGCATCGACGCGGAGGCGGGCATCGTCGTGTGCGACGCCGGGGTCAGTCTGCACCGGCTGATGGAGGTGCTGCTCCCGCTCGGCTGGTTCGTGCCGGTCACACCCGGAACCCGCCACGTGACGGTCGGCGGAGCCATCGGGGCCGACATTCACGGCAAGAACCACCACGTCTCCGGCACCTTCTCCCGCCACGTGCTCTCGATGGAACTACTCACTGCCGACGGCGGGCTGCACACCGTTCTCCCCGGCACCGAGCTCTTCGACGCGACGACGGGCGGCATGGGCCTCACCGGGGTGATCCTGTCGGCCACGGTCCAACTGCACCGCGTCGAAACGTCGCTGATGTCCGTGGACACCGCACGCGCCACCGACCTGGACGACTTGATGGCCAGACTCGCCTCGACCGACCACCGCTACCGCTACTCGGTGGCTTGGGTCGACCTTCTCGCCCGCGGGGGCGCGACGGGCCGTTCGGTCCTCACCCGGGGGGACCACGCCCCGCTCGAGGCCCTGCCCCCGCGCGGGAGGCGCCGCCCGCTCACGTTCCGCCCCCGGCAGCTCCCCGCCGTCCCCGGCGGCGTACCCACGGGACTGCTCGGCCGCGCCTCCGTCGCCGCGTTCAATGCACTGTGGTACCGCAAGGCACCCCGGTCGCGCGTGGGCGAACTGCAGAAGATCTCCGCGTTCTTCCACCCGCTCGACGGGGTTCCGCACTGGAACCGCGTCTACGGGCGGGACGGCTTCGTCCAGTACCAGTTCGTGGTCGGACACGGGCAGGAGGAGGCGGTGCACCGGATCGCCGGACGCATCGCCCGGCACGGCTGCCCCTCGTTCCTGGCCGTGCTGAAGCGCTTCGGCCAAGGCGACCCCGGATGGCTGTCGTTCCCGATGCCCGGTTGGACGCTGGCGCTGGACATCCCCGCCGGCCTGCCCGGACTGGGCGCCTTCCTCGACGAACTCGACGAGGAGGTCGCGGCCGCCGGCGGGAGGGTGTACCTCGCCAAGGACTCCCGGCTGCGGCCCGAGATGCTCGCGGCCATGTACCCGCAGCTCGACCGCTTCCGCGAGCTGCGCGCCGCCCTGGATCCGGGCGGAGTGTTCGTGTCGGACCTCTCCCGCCGCCTCTCGCTCTGAGCGGAACGGATCACTCACGTCGCCCCGCCCCGATGAACCCGTGAACCCAGGCGTTGAAAGGAGACACATGAAGGACGCCTTCGGAACCCCCCAGACCCTGCTCGTCCTCGGTGGCGCGTCGGAGATCGGGTTGGCCACCGCGCGCCGGCTGGTGGCCCGCCGCACCCGCACGGTCTGGCTCGCCGGCAGGCCCTCCCCCGCGTTGGAAACCGCCGCGGGCGAACTGCGGGACCTCGGCGCGGTCGTGCACGCCGTCCCCTTCGACGCGCTGGACCCCGCCGGTCACGAAGAGGTGCTCGGCAAGGTCTTCGCGGAGGGCGACATCGACATGGTGCTGCTCGCCTTCGGCGTCCTCGGCGACCAGGCGCACGACGAGGCCAGGCCCCTCGCAGCGGTCCGGATCGCCCAGACCAACTACACCGGTGCGGTGTCCTCCGGGCTGATCTGCGCCGGTGCCCTCCAGGCCCAAGGCCACGGCTCTCTCGTCGTGCTGTCCTCGGTGGCGGGCGAGAGGGCCCGCCGGGCCAACTTCATCTACGGCTCCAGCAAAGCCGGCCTCGACGCCTTCTCCCAGGGCCTGGGCGACGCCCTGTACGGCACGGGCGTGCACGTCATGGTCGTCCGACCCGGATTCGTCCGGACGAAGATGACCGCGGGCATCGCGGAGGCTCCCCTGGCCACCACGCCGGAGGCGGTGGCCGAGGCGATCGAGCGGGGGTTGCGGCGGCGCTCGGAGACGGTGTGGGTGCCGGGGGCACTACGGCTGGTGATGTCGGCCCTGCGACACGTGCCGCGGCCGTTGTTCCGCCGCCTCCCGCTGTGAGGCCGCCGGATCAGCGGTGGGTGGGGGCCGGCGCGTCGAGCGCAGTGCCCTGGGCGGGAACGCCCGGCGCGGCCTGGCCGCCGTCGAACGCGTACTCCCGGAGCTTGCGCCACACGCCGTCCGCACCCTGCTCGTACAAGGCGAAGGACGCGCAGGTCCACGCCGCCTCGTAGCCGGCCAGCTCCTCGAAGGCACGGTCCATCGCCTCCTCGGCGATGCCGTGCGCCACCGTGACGTGCGGGTGGTACGGGAACTGCAGCTCCCGCACGAGGGGGCCCGACGCGTCCCGCACCCGCTGCTGGAGCTGGGTGCAGCCGGCAGCACCCTCGACGACCTTGACGAACACGACCGGTGACAGCGGGCGGAACGTCCCGGTGCCCGACAGTCGCATCGGGAACGGCCGGCTCGCGGCGGCGACGCGCACGAGGTGGGCTTCGACCGCCGGCAACACCGACGCATCGGCCTCCGTGGGGGGCAGGAGCGTGACGTGCGTGGGGATGCCGTGGGCGGCGGGATCACCGAAGCCCGCGCGCCGCTCCTGGAGCAGGCTGCCGAAGGGCTCCGGGACCGCGATCGAAACGCCGAGCGTTACGGTCCCCACGTCGTTCTCCTCAGATCGATGGTCCGTGCAGCCGCCAGTGTGACGGCTGCGGCAGTGATCCCGCCAGAGTCCTTGGACTCAGTGCTTGGCGGGCAGGAAACCCACCCGGTCGTAGGTCTGTGCGAGGGTCTCGGCGGCGACCGCCCGCGCCTTCTCCGCGCCCTTGGCCAGGATGGAGTCCAGGGTCTCCGGGTCGTCCAGGTACTCCTGGGTGCGGGCCCGGAACGGCGTGACGAATTCCACCATGACCTCGGCGAGGTCGGTCTTCAGCGCACCGTAACCCTTGCCCTCGTACTTCTGCTCCAGTTCCGGGATACCGGTACCGGTGAGGGTGGAGTAGATCGTCAGCAGGTTGCTGACGCCCGGCTTCTCGTCCTGGTCGAAGCGGATGACGGTGTCGGTGTCCGTGACGGCGCTCTTGACCTTCTTCGCAGTCGTCTTCGGCTCGTCGAGCAGGTTGACCAGACCCTTGGGGGTGGAGGCCGACTTGCTCATCTTGATCTGCGGGTCCTGCAGGTCGTAGATCTTCGCCGTCTCCTTGAGGATGTACGGCGCGGGGAGGGTGAACGTCTCACCGAAGCGGCTGTTGAAGCGTTCCGCGAGGTCGCGGGTCAGCTCGATGTGCTGCCGCTGGTCCTCGCCGACCGGGACCTGGTTGGCCTGGTACAGCAGGATGTCGGCGACCTGGAGGATCGGGTACGTGAACAGGCCGACGGTGGCCCGGTCGGCGCCCTGCTTGGCGGCCTTGTCCTTGAACTGCGTCATGCGCGAGGCCTCGCCGAAGCCGGTGAGGCAGTTCATCACCCAGCCGAGCTGGGCGTGCTCCGGGACATGGCTCTGGACGAACAGCGTGCAGCGCTCCGGGTCGAGGCCCGCGGCGAGCAGCTGGGCCGCGGCGAGGCGGGTGTTGGCACGCAGCTCGGCCGGGTCCTGCGGAACGGTGATCGCGTGCAGGTCGACGACCATGTAGAAGGCGTCGTGTGTCTCCTGCAACGCGACCCACTGGCGGACCGCGCCGAGGTAGTTGCCGAGGTGGAACGAGCCTGCGGTGGGCTGGATTCCGGAGAGCACACGAGGACTGTCAGAGGCCATGTTCATCATTCTCTCAGGTGCCGCGGACAGGACGGGAACCGATCACCCGGGGGCGGTGCGCCGGAAGCGATCGCCCACGTACGGCGGGCAGGTGCCAGGGGCGGGGATGCGGCCGCCGGACTCACCCCCGCCCGTACCCGGCGTACCGCCGTGGCCTGCGCCGGGGTGTTCCCACCGGGCCGTTCCGTGGCGGTCGTGTCCCGGATCCGCCCGGCGCCCGCGGGGCACCGGGCGGATCCGGGGGGCGGCCTGCTGCGCCGCTCCCCGGTCCGGCGCGTCGGGGGTGAGACGAGGAACACAGTCGCGGTCGCTCGGACGGACGTCCGTCGCCCGCCCGCACCCTGCGGGTTGGCCCCCTCCGGCCCGACATCGCCGCCTGCCCGGCAGGACCGTGCTGGGCGGAGGGACGGACGTACCGAACGGTCCGCGCGCGGGCTGCCGGACCACGGGGCCGCGATCTGCCGGCTCCTCGGGTCTCAGCTCGAGAGGCCCGGGGCGGGGAAGGCCGACATCAGCTCGGCCACCTCCTTCCGGATGGCGGCGAGGACCTGCTCGTCGCCCGTACGGGCCGCGGTGACGCCGCGGTCGATCCAGTCGGCGACCTTCGGCATGTGCTCGGTGCCGAGGCCGCGCGAGGTGAGCGAAGGGGTTCCGATACGGATGCCGGACGGGTCGAAGGGCTTCCGCGGGTCGTAGGGGACGGTGTTGTAGTTGACCACGACGCCGGCCCGGTCCAGGGCCTTCGCCGCCACCTTGCCGGGAACGTCCTTGGGGGTGAGATCCATGAGGATCAGGTGGTTGTCCGTACCACCGGAGACCAGGTCGAAGCCCCGCGCGAGCAGGGCCTCGGCGAGGGCCTTGGCATTGCCGACGACCGCCTGGGCGTAGTCACGGAAAGCGGGCCGCGACGCCTCCCGCAGGGCGACGGCGATGGCGGCCGTGGTCTGGTTGTGCGGTCCGCCCTGCAGGCCGGGGAAGACGGCCTTGTCGATGGCCTTGGCGTGCTCCGCGCGGCACATCAGCATCGCGCCCCGGGGACCGCGCAGCGTCTTGTGGGTGGTCGTGGAGATCACGTCGGCGTGCGGCACGGGCGAAGGGTGCGCACCACCCGCGATCAGGCCGGCGATGTGGGCGACATCGGCGACCAGCACGGCACCGCACTCCTGCGCGATCTCGGCGAAGGCGGCGAAGTCGATGGCGCGGGGCAGGGCGGTGCCACCGCAGAAGATGACCTTCGGCCGCTCCTTGAGGGCCAGTTCGCGAACCTCGTCGAAGTCGACGAGCCCGGTGTCCCGGCGCACGCCGTACCGGACGCCGCGGAACCAGGTCCCGGTGGCGGACACGCCCCAGCCGTGGGTGAGGTGGCCTCCCATCGGGAGGGCCATGCCCATGACGGTGTCGCCGGGCTGTGCGAAGGCGAGGTACACGGCGAGGTTGGCCGGGGACCCGGAGTAGGGCTGGACGTTGGCGTGGTCGACGCCGAAGAGGGCCTTGGCGCGTTCCACGGCGAGCAGCTCGACCTGGTCGATGTTCTGCTGACCCTCGTAGTAGCGGCGGCCGGGGTAACCCTCGCTGTACTTGTTCTGCAGGACGGTGCCGGAGGCTTCGAGCACCGCCTGTGACACGTAGTTCTCGCTGGGGATGAGCCGCAGGGTGTCGGCCTGCAGCTGCTCCTCGGCACCGACGAGGGCAGCGAGTTCGGGGTCCGTGGCGGTGAGTGCGGGATGGTTGTGGATCATGGCGGTCCTCCGGGGCGATCGGCCGGTGTCCCGGGGGTGCGCGGAACTCCGTGCCGGACGGAGACGACGGGCACCCGCACGGGACCTGCTGGTCCCGGGGTGCAGCTCGGGATCCCCGCCGACGGGCGGGGAGCGGACGGCACCCACGAGCGGGGTGCCCAGGCGGGCGGCACCTCGTAGGTCCTGCCGCACACGGCTCCCCCGCGGTCCGTTCCGCGTACGCCAGTCGCCGTGCGTAGCGCTCACCCTACTCGGCGGCGCACGGCGGCCGGCCTCCGGGGGCGGAGCGGAAAGGTCCTGCGGCGGAACCCTCGGAAGTCAGGATGTTTCTTCACGCGGCGGCCGAGCGACGATAGAAAGGAGCACGGCCTCGGCCCTGGAGCCGACCGTCGAACCACGCCGCAGGACGAACGGAGACCCCGTGTCTGCAACGCAGCAAGCGATCGCCTCCGCGGAGGCGCACAGCGCCCACAACTACCACCCGCTGCCCGTCGTCATCGCTTCGGCGGACGGTGCTTGGATGACGGATGTCGAGGGGCGCCGGTTCCTCGACATGCTCGCCGGGTACTCGGCGCTCAACTTCGGACACGGCAACCGGCGACTGATCGAGGCCGCCAAGGCCCAGCTCGAGCGGGTGACGCTGACCTCGCGCGCGTTCCACCACGACCGGTTCGCCGACTTCTGCACGCAGCTCGCCGAACTCTGCGGCATGGAGATGGTGCTGCCCATGAACACCGGGGCCGAGGCGGTGGAGACCGCGCTGAAGACCGCCCGCAAGTGGGGCTACCGGGTCAAGGGCGTGCCGCCGGGACAGGCGAAGATCGTGGTCGCGGCGAACAACTTCCACGGCCGTACGACGACGATCGTCAGTTTCTCCACCGACCCCGAGGCCCGGGCCGACTTCGGCCCGTACACGCCCGGCTTCGAGATCGTCCCGTACGGCGACCTGACCGCCCTGGACGCCGCGGTCAGCGCGAACACCGTGGCCGTGCTGCTGGAGCCGATCCAGGGAGAGGCGGGTGTGCTGGTGCCGCCCGCCGGCTACCTCGCCGGAGTGCGGGAGCTGACCCGCGAGAAGAACGTGCTGTTCATCGCGGACGAGATCCAGTCGGGCCTCGGCCGAACCGGCCGCACGTTCGCCTGCGAGCACGAGGGCGTCGTCCCGGACGTGTACGTGCTGGGCAAGGCCCTGGGGGGCGGGGTCGTCCCGGTGTCGGCGGTCGTGTCCTCGTCCGACGTGCTCGGCGTCTACCGTCCCGGCGAGCACGGCTCGACCTTCGGTGGTAACCCGTTGGCCTGCGCCGTGGCGCTTGAGGTCATCGCGATGCTGCGCACCGGCGAGTTCCAGCAGCGGGCGACCGAGCTCGGCGAACACCTGCACCACGAGCTCGGGCTGCTGGTCGGCGGCGGCGCGGTGGAGGCGGTGCGCGGGCGCGGTTTGTGGGCCGGGATCGACATCACGCCCTCGCACGGCACCGGCCGGGAGATCTCCGAGAAGCTGATGGAACGCGGTGTGCTGGTCAAGGACACCCACGGGTCGACGATCCGGATCGCCCCGCCGCTGGTGATCAGCAAGGAGGACCTGGACTGGGGGCTGGACCAGTTGAGGGCGGTACTTGCCGGCGAGTGAGACGGTGCGGTCGTGCCCGGGCTGTCACGCCGGGGCACGACCGCCGCCCGTTCACAGGATCACGTGGGGGACGAAGCGGGCGTACTCGTCCGTCACCGGACCAGAGGACTCCCTGATCCCGAGGCCCGCGGCCTCGTCCTCCACGACCCAGGCGCCCAGGACGACCCGGTTGCCTCCCCCGGAGCCGTCGCCCTGGCGTCCGCCCAGGTCCGGCAGGGGTGCGAACTCCTGGTAGCAGCAGGCCTCTTCGCGGACCACCGGCGCTGCGCCCGCCTCGTGGATGGTGATGCCCGCCCCTTCGCGGCCGAGGAGCGGCTTGGCCACGTAACCGCTGCGCTCGGCGAGGTCACGCGGACCGTCCAGGTAGGCGGGCAGCAGGTTCGGGTGGCCCGGGTAGAGCTCCCACAACACCGCGAGCAGGGCTTTGTTGGAGAGGAGCATCTTCCACGCCGGCTCGATCCAGCACGTGGTGCCGGTGCCGCCGCCGTTGTCCAGGGTGTCGAGGACGTGCGGACCGAAGCGGTCGGTCGCCAGCCACTCCCAGGGGTAGAGCTTGAAGCAACTTCGGATGAAGCGCAGCCGGTCGTCGACGAACCTCCCGGACAACCGGTCCCAGCCGATGCGTTCGACGGAGAGTGCCGCGGTGCTGAGCCCCGCCTGTTGGGCGGTCTCGCGGAGGTAGGCGACGGTCATCAGGTCCTCGCCGAGTTCGTCGCCGTCGGAGTGCGCGAAGTGCACCGGACCCGGCGGCAGCAGCGGGGCCTGCCGCTTCCAGGCGTCCACGAGCCGCTCGTGCAGCGAGTTCCACTGGTCGGCACCGGGGAAACGTTCCTCCATCCAGAACCACTGGGGGCTGGCGGCCTCGACCAGCGAGGTGGGGGTGTCCGCGTTGTACTCCAGCAGCTTGGCCGGGCCCGTGCCGTCGTAGCGCAGGTCGAACCGTCCGTAGAGGGACGGCAGTTCGGCGCGCCGGCGCCAGGACTGGGCGACCCTGCGGGCCAGTCGGCGGTCGGTGATGCCCAGGTCAGCGAAACGCTCCTGCTCCACGATGTGCGCGGCGGCGGCCAGGCACATGGCGTGCAGTTCCTCGACGGCCTCCTCCAGGGCCTCGACCTCGGGCAGGGAGAACTCGTAGTAGGCGCTCTCGTCCCAGTAGGGCCGCAGCGAGCCGTCGGGGTAGCGGGTCAGCGGGTAGATGAGCCCCTGCTCCTCGACGATCTGCTGCCAGCCGGGGCGCGGGGCGATGGTGTGGCGTTTCATCGGTGTGTGCTGGTCCCCGTCCGATCAGCCGCCGCCGGATCGGTGGGATCCACCGAATCCGCCGGTGTCGACGGCCGCCTTGTCGAAGCTGCCGCCCGAGACCTTGCCGTTGCCGCGGACGCCGCCGCCGTAGTAGTAGCGCCCGTTGCTGTGCCCGTGGTCGTCATCGTCATCGTCATCATCGTCAACGACGTCGCCGTCAACGCCCTCGTCGTCAGCGCACTCGTAGTCGGGGAGCACCTCGTAGGTCACCGGGTCGACACAGCGCTCATCGGGCTCCGAGGCGCAGGACGTGAGCGTCGCCGCGAGCACCCCCACTCCACCCAGCACGATCGTGCTCGACCTCAGCCTGCGCCGTGCCATCTCGGGTCCCCCGGTTCCTCGTACGAACACATCCGGCCAGCCGGCTGACCGCCGCACAGACTAGATGGCCGCCCCGAGCCGCCGTAAGCCCAGTCCACGAACCCTCCCCATCTAGAGTCGTTTTGTGCTCTTCGGGATGCTCTGCGCCGTTGCTTCGTCGGTCTGCTACGGCATGGCCACCGTCTTCCAGGCCATCGCCGCCCGCGCCGTCGCGGATCCGGGGGCCACCTCGGGGGTGGACACGGCGCTACTCGTGCGCGCGGTGCGGCAGTGGCGCTATCTCGTGGGGCTGGCGCTGGACGGCGTGGGGTTCGGGCTGCAGATCGTGGCCCTGCGGCTCATCCCGATCTACGCGGTGGGTGCGGCACTCGCCGCCAGCCTTGCCGTGACCGCGGTGGCCGCGACGCGGCTGCTGTCGGTACGGCTGACCAGGATCGAGTGGTCGGCCGTGGGCGTGGTGTGCGCGGGGCTCGCGATGCTGGGAATCGCCTCGGGCCCGGAGGGGGACGCGACCGCACCCGGCTGGCTGCGCTGGGCGCTGCTCGGCGTCTCCGTCGTCGTCCTGCTGATCGGCCTGGCGGCGGGTCGGCTACCCGGCCGTTCCCGGGCGCTGGTGCTGGGACTCGGCGCGGGCATCGGCTTCGGCGTGCCGGAGGTCGCGGTGCGGCTACTGGACTCGGTGGACTTCACGAACCCCGCGCTGTACGCGCTGCTGCTCGGCGGCGCGGCGGCGTTCCTGCTGCTCACTTCCGCCTTCGCCCGCGGTTCCGTCACCACGGCCACGGCCGGCCTGGTCCTCACCGAGACCACCTGTCCCGCCGCGGTGGGCGTGATCTGGCTCGGCGACCGCCCCCGTGAGGGTCTCGCCTGGCTCGCGGTCGCCGGCTTCGTCATCTCGGTCGCGGGCGCACTGGCCCTGGCCCGTTTCGGTGAGGTCCCGCCCCCGGCGGCACACGGTCCCTCGGCTCCGCAGGGCGCCACCGAGGGCTCTGGACCGAGGTAGTGGCCCCCGTCGAAGCGGGGCCTTGGGACCGGCGGCACTTCGAGGGGCCAAGCCTGCGGACCCGCGCCGGCGGAACACCGCCCCGGCGTGCTGACCGCCGGTCGCCCGACCGCGCCGGTCTGCCGCGGGCGTCGCAACCGGTACAGCGCCGGCACCCGGACGACGGTCCGGGGGGCAGCGGTCCGGGGTGCGCACGTCGTCGCACTCGGACGTTCCGGCCTTGCGCCCGGCATCCCCCGGGTGCGCACGTCGTCGCACCCGGACGTTCCGGCCTTGCGCCGGCATCCCCGCCCATGCCGCTGCCCCGCTCACGGCAGCACGCGGCACAGCGCGTCCAACGCACCCGACCACGCGCTGTCCGAAGGGGTGCCGTAGCCGACGACGAGGCCGTCCGCTCCGGACGGCGTGGCCGGGTGGCGGTAGCGGCCGAGGCCCTCCAGTGCGAGGCCCTGCCAGGCCGCCGCCTGGACCACCGTGTGCTCGGTGCCCGCCGGGAGTTCGAGCACCGCGTGCATCCCGGCCGCGATGCCGCTGACCCTGACGTCCGGGGCCCGCTCGGCGAGCGCCTCCACCAGTTGGTCGCGTCGGCGCCGGTAGCGCAGCCGCATGCCGCGCACATGGCGGTCGTAGGCCCCGGAGGTGATGAACTCGGCGAGCGTCAGCTGGTCGAGCGCGCCCGACGCCCAGTCGGAAACCCCCTTGGCCGCGGCGACCTCGTCCACCAGGTCCTCCGGCAGGACCATCCAGCCGAGCCGCAGCCCGGGCGCCAGGGACTTGCTCACCGTGCCCAGGTAGGCGACCCGTTCGGGATCGAGGTTCTGGAGCGCACCGATCGGCTGGCGGTCGTAGCGGAACTCGCCGTCGTAGTCGTCCTCCAGGACCAGGCCGCCCGTGCTGCGCGCCCAGTCCACGGCGGCGGCCCGTCGCTCGGAGGGAAGCGCCACCCCCATGGGGAACTGGTGCGCAGGCGTGAGCAGCACCGCGCCGACCCCCTTCAGGCCCGCCAGCCCCGCGGTCCGGGTACCGAGTGCGTCGAAGGGGAGTGCGGGCAGGCGCAGCCCCGCGTCGCCGAGCCGCTTGCGGTGCGCGTCGAGCCCGTACGCCTCGACCGCCACCTCCCGCACCCTCCTGCGCCACAGCACCGTGGCGAGCAGCATCAGACCGTGCACGAATCCGGAGCAGATCACGATGCGTTCCGGGGCGGCGTGCACCCCACGCGCACGGGACAGGTAGTCGGCGAGCGCCGTGCGCAACTCGGTGCGACCGCGCGGATCGCCGTAGCCGAAGGCTTCGTGCGGGGCAGCGGTCAGCGCGCGACGGGAGGCTTTGAGCCACTGCGCGCGCGGGAACGACGAGAGGTCCGGTGAGCCGGCCAGCAGGCTGTACGCGGGCCGTCGTCGCGCGGGGCTGGTGCGCGGTGCGGCGCGCGCGACCTTGCGCGGAGTGGCCCGCGGGGCGACCCGGGTGCCCGAGCCCTGCCGTGCGGTGAGCCAGCCTTCCGCGACGAGCTCGGCGTAGGCGTCGGCCACGGTGTTGCGGGCCACCCCGAGGTCGGCGGCGAGCGTACGGGACGACGGCAGTCGGGTGCCCGCGGCGAGCCGCCCCGAGCGTATCGCCTCCCGCAAGGCGTCCATCAGGCCCGTGCGCAGCCCGGTGCCTCGCAGCTCCAGGTGGAGGTCCGACCCGAGAGTGGCCCAGTCATCAGACATGGAAGTGGACCATACCCCTGAGCCACACCCCTCGTAGGTTCTTCTCATGACAGAGATCCGGAGCACCGAGAACGCCGGCAACCACCCGGAGCACAGTCCGCGCCTGCAGTGGGCGAAGCTCGCGCCCGAGGTCTACAAAGCCATGATCAAGCTGGAGGTGGCCGCGAAGCAGGGGCTCGAACCCGCCCTCCTGGAGCTGGTGAAGATACGCGCCTCGCAGATCAACCACTGCGCCTTCTGCCTCGACATGCACACCAAGGACGCCCTGGCTGCGGGGGAGTCGGTCGACCGGATCGTCCAACTGAGCGCGTGGGAGGAGTCGAAGCACTACTACACGCCGAAGGAGATCGCGGCGATCGAGCTCACCGAGGCGATGACGGTACTCACGGACGGATTCGTCCCGGACGACGTCTACGCGGGGGCCGCCGCGCACTTCGAGGAAGCCGAGCTCGCACAGTTGATCGCGGCGATCACGGTCATCAACGCCTGGAACCGATTCGGCGTCACGACCCGGATGGTCCCCGG
Organism: Streptomyces sp. NPDC059169; assembly: GCF_042755225.1. Lineage (NCBI taxonomy): Bacteria > Bacillati > Actinomycetota > Actinomycetes > Kitasatosporales > Streptomycetaceae > Streptomyces > Streptomyces sp. NPDC059169. Next base: position 528,121 of record NZ_JBHZCF010000001.1, read on the forward strand.
CCACTACACACCCGGGCAGCACGCCCACTGACCTGGAGGCATCGGATGACCACCGAACCGGGCGACGCAGTGGGGACCTTCCGCGCCCTGCACCACGGGCGAGCGCCCGAGGAACCGCTGGTCCTGCCGGGTCCGTGGGACGCGGCCAGCGCCCGGGTCTTCGTGGAAGCCGGCTTCGCGGCCCTCGCCACACCCAGTGCGGGCGTGGCGACAGCGCTCGGCTACGCGGACGGCGCGACGCCGGCGGACGAGATGTTCGCCGCGGTGGCGCGGATCGTCCGGTCCGTGGACGTACCGGTGTCCGCGGATCTGGAGGGCGGCTACGGCCTCTCCCCCAAGGAACTCGTGGGGAGGGCCCTCGACGCCGGCGCCGTCGGGGTCAATCTTGAGGACTCGGGTCCCGGAAAGGTGCTCAAAGAACCGCACCGGCACGCGGACTGGCTCGCGGAGGTACGGGCCGAGGCCGGCGGTGCGCTGTTTCTCAACGCCCGGGTGGACACCTTCCTCCGCGGGGTGACCGATCCGGTGGCAGCGGTCGAGCGGGCCCTGCTGTACGTCGCGGCGGGCGCCGACTGCGTCTATCCCATCGGGGCGCCGCCCGAGGCCCTGTGCGTTCTGCGCGAGGCCGTGTCCGGACCGATCAACGTGGGCATGGGGCAGGACGGCCCGGACGTCGCCGGGTGGGGGAGGCTCGGAGCCACCCGCATCACGTTCGGCCCCGGGCTCCTGCTGCGGACGCTGGACGCGGTCCGCGCGCTCGCTTCCTCGCTGCGCACCTGACCCGGACCTCGACGGCCGGACGGCGGGACGGCCGGACGGCGGGCGGGCGCGCCGGGGCCGTTCACGGGAGCCGTCGGTGCGCCGGGCGGAGCGGTTGCTGCCGGACGGGACCGGGCACGCACAGCGGCGTCAGGTCCGTCATCCCGTGCGATGCCCGGCGAGCACTTCCGCCGGCTGACGATCCGGCGAGGGCGCTCGCGTGTACGGGCGTACGACGGCGGCCCCGGGAACACGGGGGTGTCCCGGGGCCGTGCCGGTCACTTCTTCGGCAGCCACGCCTTCCAGGTGGCCTCGTTCGCCTTGACCCACTTCTCGGCCGCGGCGTCGGGCGACATCTTCTCGTCGGCGATCATCAGGGCGACCTCGTTCTGCTGCTCGGTCGACCACTTGAAGTTCTTCAGGAACTCGGCCGCCTCGCCTCCGTTCTTCGCGAAGTCCGCGTTGAAGAACTTCTGCAGCGGAGTGTGCGGGTAGCCGCAGGCGACCTTCTTCGGGTCCGCGTCGCAGCCTTCCTTGTACTCGGGCAGCTTGATCTCGACCATGTCGATCTGCGAGTTCAGCCACTGCGGGGTCCACCAGTACGTCAGGAAGGGCTTCTCCTCCTTGGCGTACTTCTTCATGGCAGTGATCTGGGCGGCCTCGGAGCCAGCGTACTTCGTCTTCAGGTTCAGCTTCAGGTTCCCGATGATCGCGTCATCGTTGGTGACGTAGTCGGGCGAGCCTTCCAGCAGTTGTCCCTTGTCCCCGCTCTCCGCGGTTCTGAAGTCCTCGGCGTGCTTGTTGAGGTTCTTCCAGTCGGTGATGTCGGGGTTCTTGTCCGCGTAGTACTTCGGAACGAACCAGCCGATGTGCCCCGTGACGCCGAGGTCGCCGCCCTTGACGACGGACTTCTTCGTCTCGACGTACTGCTTCTCCTCCTTGGGGTGGCCCCAGTCCTCGAGGACCGCGTCGATGTCTCCCTTGGACAGGGCGTCCCAGGCCAGGACCTCACCCATCTGCTGGGTCTTGACCTTGTAGCCGAGCTCCTTCTCCAGGATGTTCTTGGCCACGGCCACGTTGGCCTGGGCGCCCACCCAGGACGGCACGGTGAGTTTGACGGTCTTGTCGCCGCCGACGTCCTGGGTCTTGCCGGTGTCGGCGGCACCGCACGCGGTGAGGGACAGGACGCCGAGGGCGCCGGCGACGGCGACGGCGGTACGGATGGTTCGCATGGTGGCTCCTTGCTGGTGGGGAAGGGGTGAAGGGGGGTGGAGGGGGGAGGGGGTGGGTCAACCGGTCTTGCGGGCGCCCCGTTGGGTGATCCGGTCCAGTACGAGGCCGAGGCAGACGATGGCGACACCGGACGTCATACCAAGGCCCATCTCGCCCCGGGAGAGGCCCTTGACGACGTCATAGCCGAGGGCACCGCCACCGACGAGGCCGCCGACCACGACCACGGCCAGCACCAGCACCACACCCTGGTTCACGGCGAGTTGCAGGGCAGGACGGGCGAGCGGCAGTTGCACGCCGAGCAGTTGCTGACGCACGGAGGCACCGAGCGAACGGGACGCCTCGACCGCGCCCGGGTCGACCTCGCGCAGGCCCTGGGTCGTGATGCGGATGACGGCGGGCAAGGCGTACACCACGGCGGCGACGATGGCCGAGGTCCGGGTGGCGCCGAACAGCGCGACGACCGGGATCAGATACACGAACTGCGGCATGGTCTGCATGGCGTCGAGCAGCGGGCGCAACCAACGCTCCAGCCGTCCGGCACGGGAGCACACCACGCCCACGGCAATGCCCAGGACCAACGTGACCACCAGCGCGGCCAGCACCTGGGAGAGCGTGTTCAAGGACCTCGACCAGACACCGAGGACACCGATGAGGGACATTGCGGCGGTCGCGGTGAGCGCCGCGGCCCAGTTGCCGACGAGCCAGGTCACCACGGCGATGATCAACAGCAGCGACCACCAGGGCAGCCACAACAGTCCGTCCCGCAGCGGGTTGAGGATCCAGAGCGTGAACTCCCGCGCCCAGTCCTCGGTGAAGGTCAGGTTCGCGGTGACCCACTCCTGCGCCTTGTTGACCGGGGTGGAGATCTCGTACGTCCAGGCGTCGGGCCAACTGGTGGTACGCACCGCGGCGGCCACGGCGACGGCGGCGGCGACCAGTGCCCAGGCACGCGGGCCGTGGAGCAGCCGGCTGCCCGCGGGGACGGGATCACCGATGCGGTCACCCGCCGCGGCGGTGGTCCGGTCCAACCAGATGGCGATCAGCACGATCGGGACGCCCGCGGCGAACGCCTTGCCGACGTCGGTGGTCGACAGGGCCGAGTACACCTCTTCGCCGAGACCGCCCGCGCCGACGAGCGCGGCGATGACGACCATCGACAGGGCCATCATGATCGTCTGGTTGAGGCCGAGCAGCATCTGCTTGCGGGCGAGCGGGAACCGCGCGGTCCGCAGGCGCTGCCAGCCGCTGGCGCCGAGGGAGGTGGACGCCTCCAACACCGACGGGTCGGCACCGCGCAGCCCGAGCGCGGTGAGCCGGGCCATCGGCGGTGCGGCGTAGATCACGGTACAGAACAGCGCGGCGGGCGTACCGGTGCCGAAGACCAGCACGAACGGCAGCAGGTAGGCGAACGCCGGCATCACCTGCATGGTGTCGAGCACCGGGCGCAGCGCCCGGTCGAACCGGTCGGACAGCCCGGCCGCGAGGCCGATCAGCGCCCCGAGCACGGCCGCGGCCGCGACGGACACCACCATCAGCGCAAGGGTGATCAGCGTGGCGTCCCACATGCCGAGCAGCCCGCACACGGCGAACACCGCGAGCGCGGTGAGCGCGAGACGCGCCCCGCGCCGTCCGAGTCCGCCGGCCCGCCACGCGACGAGTACGCCGGCGGTCAGCATGCCGAGCCAGCCGAGCGCGTCGAGGCCCTGGTAGACGGCGTTGACCGCTTCGGTCGCCGTGTTGGAGAGGTGCAGCAGGAAGTACAGGAAGAGGGGATGGGTGTCCCGGTTGTCGATGACCCACTGGTTGGCGTCGTCGAGCGGACCCGAGATGTCGACGGTCAGCCCGGCGGGCCAGCTCCCGCCGCCCAGCAGGACGGCGCACAGCGGCACGATGACGAGGACGGCCGCGGCCACGGCGAACGTCTTCGGTCCTCCGCCCCGCCGTATGAGGTTCCGCAGGAAGCCGGGGTCGGCGGACTCTCCGGCCGCGCCGCGAGGTTCGGCCTTGGGTACGGTCACGGTGGCGGTCATCCGCACCACCGTCCTTGCTCCGCAGGTATGCCGATCTTCGTCATGCCGCCACCTCCTCGCGCGGCAGGCCCGCGACGACCGCGAGGAGGGCCGCGTGGTCCGCCACTCCGAGGCACTGCCCGTTCTCGACGACGCGCACCGCGCCGCCGGAACGTGCGACCGCTTCGATCGCCTCGGAAACGGTGACGTCCGGAGCGACCGCGGGGCCCTCTTCGGCTTCGCCGGCCGCCGCGGGGCGCATGGCTGTGCGGACGGTCATGACCTGCTCGCGCGGCACGTCGCGGACGAAGTCGCGCACGTAGTCGTCGGCGGGCGAGCCGACGATCTCCTCGGGGGTGCCGAGCTGCACGATCCGCCCGTCACGCATCAGCGCGATCCGGTCGCCGAGGCGGAGCGCCTCGCTCAGGTCGTGGGTGATGAAGACCATCGTGCGGCCCTCCTCCCGGTGCAGCCGGATCACCTCCTCCTGCATGTCGCGGCGGATCAGCGGGTCGAGCGCGCTGAACGGTTCGTCGAAGAGCAGCACTTCGGGGTCGACGGCGAGCGCCCTGGCGAGTCCGACGCGCTGCTGCTGTCCGCCCGAGAGCTGACCGGGACGTCGTGTTTCCATGCCTTCCAGGCCGACCTTGGCGACCACTTCGGCGGCCTTGGCGCGCCGCTCGGCACGGCCGGCGCCCTGGATCTCCAGCCCGTAGGCGACGTTGTCCAGCACGGTGCGGTGGGGCAGCAACCCGAAGTGCTGGAAGACCATCGCCGCGCGGTGCCGACGCAGCTCGCGCAGCCGGCCCTTGTCCATCGACAGCACGTCCTCGCCATCGATCTCGATCGAACCGGACGTGGGCTCGATCAGCCGTGTCAGACAGCGCACCAGCGTGGACTTGCCGGAGCCGGACAGGCCCATCACGACGAAGACCTCGCCCTTGCGGACGTCGAAGCTGACGTCGTGGACGGCGGCGGTACAGCCGGTGCGCTCCCGCAGTTCGACGGGGCTGAGGGCGGCGAGTTCGGCCGAGCCGGGCACCTTGTCGGCCCGCGGCCCGAAGACCTTCCACAGGTTGCGGACCGCGAACACCGGCGGGGTGTCGCCGGCGGGATCGTGACCTGCAGTCGTGGTCGAGGGTGACGTTTCGGTGGTCATCGGGCCTCACTTCCCGTCAGCATCGCCGCACATTTCTCCCCCACCATCAGGACCCCGATCATCGGGTTGACGGCGGGCATCGTCGGGAACACGGACGCATCGGCGATGCGTATTCCGTCCAGCCCCCTGATCTTCAGGTCAGGTCCGACGACGGCCTGGCCATCGGATTCGGCACCCATGCGGCAGGTGCCCGCGGGGTGGTACACGGTGTGCGCCACCTTGCGCGCGTACTCGCTGAGCTCCTCGTCACCGGTGACCTCGGGTCCCGGGCACACCTCCCGCTTCAGCCAGCCGGCCAGCGGTTCGGCCTTCGCGATCTCCCGGGCGATGCGGATGCCGTCAACGAGCGTGCGGCCGTCGTAGTCGTCCTCGTCCGTGAAGTAGCGGAAGTCCAGCGCCGGCTTGACCTCGGGGTCAGCGCTGGTGAGGTACAGCCGACCGCGGCTGCGCGGCTTGGGGATGTTGGGCGTCATCGACACGCCGTGCGGCGGGCGTTCGTAGCCGAGCCGCTCCGGATTGTCCGTGAACGGGATCTGGTAGAAGTGGAACATCAGGTCGGGGCCCCGCTCCTCGGGGTCCCTCCGGACGAACAGCCCGGCATCGGAGTCCATCGCGGAGTTCTCCGGTATGGGTCCGTTCGTCTCCCAGACGATGACCGACTCGGGGTGGTCGAGGAGGTTCTCCCCGATGCCCGGCAGGTCGTGCACGACGGGGATGCCGAGCTTCTCCAGGTCCGCCTTCGGACCGATACCGGAGTGCATCAGCAGCCGCGGGGTGTCCACCGCGCCCGCGCAGACGAGGACTTCACGCCGCGCCTCGACGAACAGTTCCTCGCCGTCCTTCGTGCGCACGTGCACGCCGCGCGCCCTGGTCCCCTCCAGCTCCAGCCGGTGGGCCCAGGTCTCCAGCATCAGCGTGAGGTTCGGACGCTTGTCCATCACCGGGTGCAGGTAGGCGACGGACGCCGAGGAACGCTTGTTGTCCTCCGGGTGGTACGCGAGGTCGAAGAAGCCGACGCCCTCGTGGAACGGCTTCTTGTTGAATCCTTCGACGCGCGGCACGCCGAGCGCGGCCTGGGCCGCGTCGACGAAGTCGCGGGCGATGGCGTTACGGTCGGCCTCGTCGACCGGCACGATGTGGTTCAGCAGCCGGTAGTAGTACGGGTCCATGGCCGCGGCGTCCCAACCGGTCGCTCCGGCCTCGGCCCACTCGTCCCAGTCGGACGGCAGCGGCTTGAACGCGATGAGGGTGTTGTGGGACGAGCATCCGCCGAGCACCTTGGCGCGGCTGTGCCGGATGTGGGAGTTCCCCCGGGGCTGCTCGGTGGTGGGGTAGTCGTAGTCGAGTTCCCCGCCGAGGAGTCCCATCCAGCGACGCAGCGTGAGGACGTCCTCACGGTCCACGTCGGTCGGACCGCCCTCGATGACGGCCACGGTGACGTCGGGGTTCTGGGTCAGCCGGGAAGCGATCACCGAGCCTGCGGTGCCGCCGCCGACGACGACGTAGTCGTACTGGGTCATGTTCCTGTGTTCCTTCCTCACCCTGTTCAGCCTGCGAACCAGCGCACGGGGCGCGGGGCGAGGTTCTGGTAGATGTGCTTGGTCTCGCGGTATTCGGCGAGTCCCGCCGGGCCGAGCTCACGGCCGATGCCGGACTTGCCGAAGCCGCCCCACTCCGCCTGCGGCAGATAGGGGTGGAAGTCGTTGATCCACACGGTCCCGTGGCGCAGCCGGCCGGCGACGCGCCGGGCACGGCCCGGGTCCCCGCTCCACACGGCGCCGGCGAGGCCGTACTCCGTGTCGTTGGCGAGTGCGACGGCCTCGTCCTCGGTGCGGAACGTCTCGACGGTGAGCACCGGGCCGAAGACCTCCTCGCGGATGACGCGCATCCCGCGGTGGCAGCGGTCGAGGACGGTCGGCCGGTAGAAGTAGCCGGGGCCCTCGGGCCGGTGCCCACCGGCTCGCAGCAGCGCACCCTCGGCGAGCGCGGAGGCGACGTAGTCCTCGGTCCTCGCCAGCTGCTGGGCGGATACGAGGGGGCCGCATTCGACGCCCTCGTCGGTGCCGCGGCCGAGGCGGATCCGATCGGCGCGGCGGGCGAGTTCCGTCGTGAAGCGCTCGCTCAGCGACTCCTCGATGATGAGCCGGGAGCCGGCGGAGCAGACCTGGCCACTGTGGATGAAGGCGGCGTTCAGCGCCTGGTCGACGGCGGTGTCGAAGCCCTCGTCGGTGGTGCAGGCGTCCGCGAACACCACGTTGGGGTTCTTGCCGCCGAGTTCCAGTGCGACCTTCTTGACGCTTTCCGCGGCGGCGCGCATGACCTTCGTACCGCTGGCGAGTCCACCGGTGAAGGAGACGAGGTCGACGTCCGGGTGCTCGGCGAGGCGAGCGCCCACCGGGTCGCCGGCGCCGGTGACGATGTTGGCTACGCCGTCCGGCAGACCGGCCTCGGAGAGGAGCCGGATGAGGGCGACGGTGGTCAGCGGGGTGATCTCGCTGGGCTTGATCACGAACGTGTTGCCCGCGGCCAGCGCGGGGGCGATCTTCCAGCTGGCCTGGAGCAGGGGGTAGTTCCAGGGCGTGATGAGGCCGCACACCCCGACGGGCTCGTGGACGACCACGCTGTGGATGTCGGGCGACCCGGCGTCGACGACGCGGCCGTGCTCGCCCATGACGAGGTCGGCGAAGTAGCGGAAGGCGTCCGCGACGCAGTCGACGTCGACACGCCCTTCCTCGACGGTCTTGCCCGCGTCGCGGCTCTCGAGGAGTCCGAGCTCCTCGCGGTCCCGCTGGAGCAGCCCGGCGACGCGCCGCAGCAGCGCGGCACGCTCGGTCACCGGTGTGCGGGGCCACTCCCCCCGGTCGAACGCGGCTCGCGCTGCGGCGATCGCGGCGTCGGTGTCCTCGGCCCCGCCTTCCGCCACGACCGCGAAGGGCGTGGCGTCAGCGGGGTCGAGGATCTCGCGCGTGGCCCCGGAGGCGGCTTTGCGCCATTCTCCGGCCACGTGGATGGTCAGTTCTGCCGACACGTCGCGTTTTGCCTTCCGTTCCCGTTATGTCCTTCACCAGCTTGGACTGGTGGACGGGTCGCCTGCCCCTAAGGGCGGAAAGCATGCACGATGCATGGCCGGAAGTAATGCGCGTCACTCGATTCCGGGGTCGTCCGCGGGTTCGTCGCGGACGGACAGGCCCGCCACCCAGCGGGGCATCGTCCAGTGGACGATCAGGACGACGAAGAGCACGGTGAAGAGCGTGACGTCCGTGGCCACGTCCCCGACCCAGGCTATCGCCCCGGCACCGACGGTCGCCCCGGAGACCAGCCAGGTGGTCAGCGTGTGCGCCCTGGCCCGTACGGCCGCGCGCTCGGCGAGCTGGCGCTCGTCGAGCACCCGGGCTCGCAGTTCGAGCAGCCCCCGGGTCGAGGCGTTGATGACACCCATGGCGATGCACCACGGCAGCACGAGTACGGCCAGCGCGTAGGCACACCAGAGCCGGTCACCGACCACGGCCCCGAGCCAGGCCGCCACGGCGGCGGCGGTGAGGGCGATGTGCCCGCCGACGAAGGCCCGTCGCCGGCTCACGGTCGCGTGCAGCGCGTCCCCCTCCCGCCGGTTCATCAGCCCGTGCATCCAGCGGTCGTAGCGCGTCGCCGCGCCCGCGCGCGCCGTCGTCCCCGTCATGACGTCCTCCCGTACACCTCGTCGGTGAGCGGCTGGAACGGCTCCAGGGAGAACAACGCCTCCACCGGGAGCCCGAAGTGCCGGGCGACCTTCAACGCCAGGTCGAGGCTCGGGTTGTACTGCCCCCGCTCGATGTAGCCGATGGTCTGGTAGTGGACGCCCACTGCCTCGGCCAATTGCTGACGGGTCACATTCCGCTCAGCCCTGACGACGGCCAGCCTGTTGTGCACCTGCTCGCTCATGTATAAGTAGTACTACATCAAGGTGTAGCTTCACAACACGATGTGCCGCGAACAGGTTCAGGTCATCGCGCGGACGGAACGTGGACCGGGCGGACGGCGGGCACACCCACGGGTCCCGGCGGACCGCACGCGGGGCACACGGAGGGCGGAGCAGGGAAAAACAACGATGGGGCACCACCCAGGGTGGTGCCCCACAACAGCTCTGCGCGCCGGTGCGCGCCGCTCCTCCTAGATCAGGCCGAGACCGCGGACCGCGTCGCGCTCCTCCGCCAGCTCGGCGACCGAGGCGTCGATCCGAGTGCGGGAGAACTCGTTGATGTCCAGCCCCTGGACGATCTCGTACGCGCCGTCCTTGCAGGTGACGGGGAAGGAGGAGATCAGGCCCTCCGGGACGCCGTAGGAGCCGTCCGACGGGATGCCCATCGAGGTCCAGTCACCCTCGGCGGTGCCGTTGACCCACGTGTGCACGTGGTCGATCGCGGCGTTCGCCGCCGACGCGGCCGACGAGGCACCGCGGGCCTCGATGATCGCGGCGCCCCGCTTGGCGACGGTCGGGATGAAGGTGTCGGCCAGCCACTCCTGGTCGTTGACGACCTCGGCGGCGTTCTTGCCCGCGATCTCCGCGTGGAAGACGTCCGGGTACTGGGTCGCGGAGTGGTTGCCCCAGATGGTGAGGCGCTTGATGTCGGAGACGGCGGCACCGGTCTTGGCGGCCAGCTGCGAGATCGCACGGTTGTGGTCGAGGCGGGTCATCGCGGTGAAGCGCTCGGCCGGTACGTCCGGGGCGGCGGCCTGGGCGATGAGGGCGTTGGTGTTGGCCGGGTTGCCGACGACGAGGACCTTGATGTCGTCCGCGGCGTGGTCGTTGATGGCCTTGCCCTGCGGCTTGAAGATGCCGCCGTTGGCCTCCAGCAGGTCGCCGCGCTCCATGCCCTTGGTACGGGGGCGGGCGCCCACGAGCAGGGCGACGTTGGCACCGTCGAAGGCGACGTTCGGGTCGTCGGTGATCTCGATGCCCCGCAGCAGCGGGAAGGCGCAGTCGTCGAGCTCCATGGCGGTGCCCTCCGCGGCCTTCAGGCCCTGCGGGATCTCCAGCAGGCGGAGCTTGACCGGCACGTCCGCGCCGAGCAGGTGGCCCGAGGCGATGCGGAAGAGCAGCGCGTAGCCGATCTGGCCGGCCGCGCCGGTGACGGTGACATTCACGGGAGTGCGGGTCATGGCGATCTCCGTAAGACAGCTGGCGGTGGGGGTCCCTGCCCCTGGTGCTGGATATCTCCACCGTAGTGATCGATCTCTCGACGTGAAGAGATATCCAGCGGTCAGGCTATCGGACCCCAGGGCCCACGCACCGCCGGACCCTTGTGGTGCGGCTCACTGGAGCGCGCAGTCGTTCCACTGAGCGCCCTCACTGCGCCGTGGTGCACCCCTTGAGGCCCGTGGCGAGCGTCGCGCACGCCTTGGCCTCGGACTCGGCTGCCACGGCGACCATCGGCGTGTACGCATCCTTGTCGGCGCTCACCAGCCCGTTCTGCTCCGCGTCCGCAGCGCTTATCTGGACCTTGTCCCCCGTCTTCGCCTCGGTGATCCTCGCCCAGGCAGCGGAGCAGGTCTTGCTGTAGCGCACCTCGACGACGGTCCGGCCGACGGTCGCGCGGGCCGCGGTCGTGGCGAACTGCCCGCCGCACCCCATGCTCTCGGGATCCTGGCCGGTGCAGTCCGCACCGGAGCACTTCACTCCGACGGGCAGCTCCGGTGCACTGCTGGTCGGCGGGGCGGACGGCGACTGGGCAACGGCCTTGCCGCCGGTGTCGTCGTCGCTGCCGCCACCGAGATCGGTGAGGGCGATGGCCGCCGCGACCACCAGCAGCGCACCCACGACGCCTGCGACGAACATCACGGCCTTGCGGCGGCCACGACCCTGGGCGGGGGCGCCCGCACGGGCCGACGCACCGGCACGATGACCGCCACGACCGCCGTCCTGCGCGGGAACGTACGGCTGGCCGTCCACACCGCCTCCCACACCGGGCGGAGCCGTCGTCACCCCGCCGGAGCGCACACCGCCCGCACCCGGGGGCGTGGGTCCGAATTCCCCCAGCGCGGCCCGCGCCTGGGATATCCGGATCGCCTCCATGGTCATGTCGTGGCGCATCTCCGAACGACTCCAGGCGCGCTCCGCGAGCTCCCACATCGTGGTGAGGTGAACCGTGTTGGTGCCCGTCACCTCGCCGAGAGCCATGATCGCGCGCTTGGGGGCGAGCAGCCGCCCGTTCAGATAGCGCTCCCACGACGTCTTGCTGTAGCCGGTGCGGTCCGCCACGGCGTTGATGCTCAGCCCGCTGCGGTCCACGAGCCGCCGCAGCTGGCTCGTGAACTCCTTCACCTGCGGGTCGAGTTCCTCTGGTAGCGCCTTCCAACGAGGCATTGCTCCCCCTTGTCCCCCCAAAACGTGCCTGATGTGCCCCGCGCTGTGGTGCCCCCTGCCACTCCCTCCGGCGCCGTCGCACGAACTACCCGCAGGGATGCGCGGAGCCAGGATGACAGTTCCTGACGCGGGGGCGCACGGGGGCATTCGGGACATTGGCATACACCCCCGAGCACGCCGTGAACCGAAGCCCGCACCAGTCTCGCATCCGTTGCCCGACGATCACACCATGGCGGAACCGTCACTTCCGCACTACCGGCCCCGGGCGCCCCCTGAAGGGCCGTGACCCGCGCACGGCCCTTCACCACGGGACGACGCCCGACTTCCCACGAGGGTGAGGACGGGCGTCGTCGCGCGACGAAGCCCCCGGGTACGCCCGACGGTCGTCGAACACCACCGCCAGAGCGCCCCGGGCCGGAGGGCTCCTTCGCCACGGCCACGGGCGTCGCACGGTGGCGGCGACGCCCTCCTGTCCCGCGACCTCGCGGTGGACACGGCCACCGGAGACGGTCGGCTCGGCGACCTCCCCCTGTTCGGCCCGCCCTCGCCCCGGCCGCACCGCAGGGCGTCCCGTAGCGGTTCCCGCAGACGCACGCGTTCAGCCGGACACGGGCACGCCCTCCCGTCCCGCACTGCCGTCCGGGGACGTGGCGCCTCCGCGGCTCGGCGGAGCTCTCCCGCACCGCGACCCCGGGCGCCCGCCGGCTTCGACGCGCCCGGGACCGGGAGCTGGAAGGCCACTGCCGTACCGGGCGGTGTCCCCCGAACGGCGACGACCCGCACCCCGAAGGACCGAAGGGGTGCGGGTCGTCGCACGCGCTCGTCGGGCCGTGCTCGAACCACGAGGCGCCCTACTGCCGCGCGGTTACCGCACGGTGAAGTGGACCGCGTCCTCGAGGAACGGGATCTCCAGCCAGGGCCGCGGCTGGATCATGAGGGCGAGCAACACGATCGCCAGGCCGAGCAGGCCGTAGGTGACCATGTCGGTGAAGCGCGAACGCACCGCCAGCATGCCCACCGAGGGCATCCACCGGCGCAGTCCCGCGCCGGTGAGAAGTGCGGCGCCGACCAGCATCATGCCGATCCGGAAGGCCTGCGCGAACGGATCGGTGGCCACGACCAGCAGACCGAGCGCAGCCAGCCCCAACACGGTCAACAGGGGCCACTGCCGGGCGGGGGCCGGCGCGTCTCCCGGCGCGGCACGTCCGCCGCCCTCGGGCCGCGCGGTGTCCCGCGTCACGGCCGGAGGGCGCCGGGACCTGCCGGCGGCGCGCCCGGGGGCGTGCTGTTCGGCGGGGGGCTTGCCGTTCGCTTCGCCGGTCGCCGCGTCCGGGCCGGTGCCGGCCGCCGACACGGGGACGTCACCCGCGGCGGGCAGCCGTTCCTGGTTGTCGTCCGTGGTGCCCATGACGGATCAACCCGCCGCCGACAGCTCGGCAGCCTCGACGACGTTCACGAGGAGCAGGGCCCGGGTCATCGGACCGACGCCACCCGGGTTCGGGGAGAGCCACCCGGCCACCTCGGCGACGTCCGGGTGGACGTCACCGACGATCTTGCCATTGCCGTCGCGGCTGACGCCGACGTCGAGCACCGCCGCGCCCGGCTTCACGTCCTCCGGCCGGACGAGATGGGCGGAGCCCGCCGCGGCGACGATGATGTCGGCCTGGCGCAGGTGGGACGAGAGGTCACGGGTGCCCGTGTGACACTGCGTCACCGTCGCGTTCTCCGAGCGCCGAGTCAGCATCAGCGGCAGTGAGCGTCCGATGGTGGTGCCGCGGCCGACCACGACGACGTGCGCGCCGTTCAGCTCGACGCCGTACTGGCGCAGCAACCGGATCACCCCTGCGGGGGTGCAGGGCAGCGGCGCGGGCTCGTTCAGCACGAGCCGGCCGAGGTTCATGGGGTGCAGCCCGTCCGCGTCCTTCGCCGGGTCGATCAGCTCCAGCACCCTGTTCTCGTCGATGCCCTTGGGCAGCGGCAACTGCACGATGTAGCCGGTGCACTCGGGGTTGGCGTTGAGCTCACGCACGACCGCCTCGATGTCGTCCTGCGTGGCGGTCGCCGGCAGTTCGCGCTGGATGGAGGCGATCCCCACCTGCGCGCAGTCGCGGTGCTTGCCCGCGACGTACTTCTGGCTGCCGACGTCGTCGCCGACCAGCAGGGTCCCGAGGCCGGGCGTCACGCCCCTGGCCTTGAGCGCCGCCACGCGGGCGGTCAGTTCGGACTTGATCGCGGCTGCGGTGGCCTTGCCATCGAGAATCTGGGCGGTCATGGCCCCATCCTCGCGGATGAACCCTCTCCGGTTCCAATTCGGGCCGCCGCCAGGCCTCCGCCGAGTCGTGCACGAACATGACCGAGGTTGCACTTGCACAACACATCTCGATACCGGCTGGACAAACTTACGTCCCGTTTATGACCATGAACCGCGCAGTGCCGCAGGCAGTGCCGGGGGGCGGTCATCACGTAACATTTCCATGCTTTCCTCCGCGCGGCCGCGTCGTCCCCGCGATACAACGGAGGAAAACCCCAGATGAGCTTCGGCGACCCGAACAACCCGTACGGGCAGCAGCCTCAGCAGCCCCCGCAGGGCCAGCCCGGCTACGGCTATCCGCAGCAGGCCCCCCAGGGCGTCCCGCCCCAGGGCTACGGCTACCCGCAGCAGCCGGGCCAGCCGCCCCACGGCGCGTACCCCCAGGCCCCGGGGACGCTCCAGGCCAACAACGGCTACATCAACGTGCCCGAACTCGGCACCGTCCAGGTCGCTTCGATGGGCCGCCGTTTCGCAGCGCGACTGATCGACGGCGTTCTGCTGTACGTGCTGTACCTGATCTTCGGGTTCATAGGCCTCGCCGGCACCGTCGGGCTGTCGGAGACCACCAAGCAATGTGACCCCGCGGCGGCCGACTTCCAGCAGTGCATGGACGACAACACGGCGGCTGCGGCCGGCGTGGTCGGCACCTTCCTGGCCGTCCTCGCCCTCTTCTTCCTGGCGTCCCTGCTGTACGAGTGGCTGATGATCTCGTTCCTGGGCGCCACGGTCGGCAAGCTCGCGCTGGGCCTGAAGGTCGTCAAGGAGAACACCGGACGGGTCCCCGGCATCGGTGGCGGCTTCATCCGGTGGATCATCCCCATGGTCGGCTCGATCGTCTGCTTCATCGGCATGCTCCTGGTGTACCTGTCGCCCTTCTTCGACAACTCCGGGAAGCTCCAGGGCTGGCACGACCGCGCGGCCGGCACCCTGGTCATCAAGAAGTAAGCCCGCCAAGGCCGAAGGCCGCCTTCCCCGCAGTGCGGGGAAGGCGGCCTTCGCCGTGCCAGCGCCTCCCGGCGGGCGCCTTCCGAGGCGGCGCACGCCGGGGAAGCGGTGCGATCAGACTGCGGGGCCGAGAGCCTGCAACCGAGAGTGCAACCCCCCGGACCGTGGGGAAAGGCGCTCCAGCCCGCCTGGCCCCGCCAGGCGGGAAAACAGTCCGGCGCGGCGGAGCATACGGATCAGTGGAAGAAGTGGCGCGTCCCCGTGAAGTACATCGTCACGCCCGCCTTCCGGGCGGCCTCCACCACCAGCTCGTCACGGACCGAACCGCCCGGCTGGACCACGGCCTTGACGCCCGCCGCCGTCAGGATCTCCAGGCCGTCAGGGAAGGGGAAGAACGCGTCGGAGGCGGCGTACGCACCCTCCGCACGCTCCTTGCCCGCCCGCTCGACCGCGAGCTTCGCGGAGTCGACGCGGTTGACCTGACCCATGCCGACGCCGACCGAGGCGCCGCCCCGCGCGAGGAGGATCGCGTTCGACTTGACCGCCCGGCACGCCTTCCAGGCGAACGCCAGCTCGGCCAACTCGTCGGCAGGCAGCGGCTCACCGGTGGCGAGCGTCCAGTGCGCCGGGTCGTCGCCGTCCGCCTGGAGACGGTCGGTGACCTGGAGCAGAGCACCGCCGTCGATCGGCTTGAGCTCGACCGGGGCCGAAGGTGCCTCGGGGCAACGCAGCACCCGGATGTTCTTCTTGCGGGCCAGCACCTCGACAGCGCCGTCCTCGTAGCCGGGGGCCACGATGACCTCGGTGAAGATCTCGGCGACCTGCTCGGCCATCGCCACGGAGACCGGACGGTTGACGGCGATCACCCCGCCGAACGCGGACAGCGGGTCACAGGCGTGCGCCTTCCGGTGGGCCTCGGCGACATCGGTGCCGACGGCGATGCCGCACGGGTTGGCGTGCTTGATGATCGCGACGCACGGCTCGGCGTGGTCGTACGCCGCCCGGCGAGCGGCCTCCGTGTCCGTGTAGTTGTTGAACGACATTTCCTTGCCGTGCAACTGCTCGGCCTGGGCGAGTCCGCCGCCCTGCTCCGTGACGTAGAGCGCCGCTTCCTGGTGCGGGTTCTCGCCGTAGCGCAGCACGCTGGAGCGCTCGTACGTCGCGCCGAGGAAGTCCGGGAGGCGGCCCTCGTCCACGGGGGCGTACGAGGACGCGAACCACGAGGCGACGGCGACGTCGTAGGCGGCGGTGTGCTGGAAGGCCTCGGCGGCGAGCCGCTTGCGCGCGGTCAGGTCGAAACCGCCGCCCGCGACGGCGGTGAGGACGTCGGCGTAACGGTCGGGACTGGTGACCACCGCCACGGACGGGTGGTTCTTGGCGGCTGCCCGGACCATCGAGGGGCCGCCGATGTCGATCTGCTCGACGCACTCGTCGGGATTCGCACCGGAAGCGACGGTCTCCCGGAACGGGTAGAGGTTCACCACCACCAGGTCGAACGGCTCGACGCCGAGCTCGGCGAGCTGCTCGCGGTGCGCTTCGAGGCGCAGGTCGGCGAGGATGCCCGCGTGCACGCGGGGGTGCAGCGTCTTGACGCGGCCGTCCAGGCACTCGGGGAAGCCGGTGAGCTCCTCGACCTTGGTGACCGGGACGCCGGCAGCGGCGATGCGCCCGGCGGTCGACCCCGTCGACACGAGTTCCACGCCGGCCTCGTGCAGGCCGCGCGCCAGGTCCTCCAAGCCGGTCTTGTCGTAGACGCTGACCAGCGCGCGCCGGATGGGCCGCTGCATGGTTTCGGCGGTCTCGGTCACGGGATAACTACCTTTCGTCCCTCAATGCGGTAGCCGTTGCGGGCCAGACGCCCCACGACATCGACGAGCAGCTGACGCTCGACTTCCTTGATGCGCTCGTGCAGAGCGGCTTCATCGTCCTCGTCCCGCACCTCGACCACGCCCTGGGCGATGATCGGGCCGGTGTCGACGCCGTCGTCGACGAAGTGGACGGTGCATCCGGTGACCCTGACCCCGTACGCGAGCGCGTCGCGCACTCCGTGGGCACCGGGAAAGCTGGGCAGCAGGGCGGGGTGCGTGTTGACGAACCGGCCGCCGAACCGGGCGAGGAAGTCCTTGCCGACGATCTTCATGAAACCGGCCGAGACGACGAGGTCCGGCGCGTGGTCGGCGGTGGCCTCGGCCAACGCGCGGTCCCACTCCTCACGGGTCGCGTAGTCCTTGACCCGGCGGACGAAGGTCGGGATCCCAGCGCCACGGGCCCGGTCGAGACCGGCGATGCCGTCGCGGTCGGCGCCGACGGCGACGATCTCGGCGCCGAAACCGTGCGGATCCTCGCTGATGGCGTCGAGCAGCGCCTGGAGATTGGTTCCGGATCCGGAGACCAGGACGACGAGGCGGGCGGCAGCCACTGGGGGACTCTTTTCGCGTTGCAGTACGTCTTCGGATGGATCTTTTGTGCGGTCGTACGAACGGAGCGAGTCCTGCGATAGGGGAACTCTACGAAGCCGCCGACCGTCAGCAACGATACCGGCACACCGAGCGGCCCCCACGGGACGGGGGCAGGGCCGGGAGGTAGCGTCTGGGGGCAGGGCCCGTCCTCAGACGGAGCACCCGGGTACAGAGGGGAAGACGTTCACCACATGCCGGACCGACGCCGCCGCACGGCCTTCCGCCTCCCGCTCGCCTCCGAGCGGGGCTCCTTGCTGCTGCGGGAACGCCAGTCCACGGATTCCACGGAGCCCGGGGAACCCGGCGGACCCGCGGACGGGGGCAATCCGTTCGCGCCCCCGCCGGAGGGTTCGCCGGACCGTCCCTGGCAGCCCCGGCACGGGTCGAGCGGCAGCGACGAAGGCGACGACGACGAGCGGGACGACGAGCGTTCGTCCTGGGGAAGCCAATGGAGCAGCCGCCAGCCGGGCCGCTCCTCCGGCGGGTTCGGCGGCCGGCCCGAGGGCCAGGGCGGCGGCCAGGGCGGCCCCGAGGGCGGCGGCCCTGGCACCGGCCTGCGCTGGGACCCGACCGACCCGGCCCAGCGGCGCGCCCGCTACGCGCTCCTGGGCGGCATGTGGGCCTTCTTCTTCGCCCTCTTCGACCTCCCCGAGATCGCCCTGCTCCTCGGTGCCCTGACGCTCTACTGGGGCACGAGCTCGCTGCGCGCGAGGTCGCGGCGCACCGTCGGCGAGGCGACTGCCGCGGCCGTCGGCGCCCCCCAGCCGTCGGGCAAGTCACAGGTGACGGCGGCCGTGAGCGGTCTGCTGATGGCGGTGGTCGCACTGGCGATCGTGGCGATGACCTTCACCGTCCAGCTGGTGTACCGCGACTTCTACACGTGCGTGGACGACTCCCTGACGAAGACGGGCCAGCTCTCCTGCAACACGCTGCTGCCCGAGCCGCTGCGCGGCGTGATCGGCGTCAAGCAGTAGTCGAGGAGGACCGGTTCTGCCGGGTTCCTCCCGTACCGGCCGCCGCACCCGCGCCGGACGGCCTGGCGGGCGTGCCCCCGCGCACGTCGCAGGCCGATCGAGCGGTCCCGGCTTCCTCAAGACCCGCGTCCGGTGTCGCGGCCCCTCCCGGTGCAGGACCCGGGGCACCCCACATCCCGCCGGCGCCCCGTGCGGTCGTGCCCGCCGTCGGTCCGACGGTGGGCACGACCGTCGCCGTGGCCCTCTCCGCGGGCGCGGGCGGCGAGGGTACGGGCGGAGGAACAGCTGGTCCCGGGTCGCCTGCCGGGCCTGGCACGTCCTCCCCACCCGGGTCCTCCGCACGGGCGTCATCCGCCGGCGCGGGTGTGCCCGCGGACGTGGGGTCGTCGTGACCGGCCGGCCCCTCGGCCGGACCGGCCTCCGCCGGTGCGCGGTCGAGGGCCTGCGTCGGGGAAGGGGCGAGGACCACCGCCGGGGATCGACCCGGCGCCTCCCTCGACGAACGGCCGGGCAACGGGATTCCCCGTGGTTTCAGGCGCCCCGGCACACCGCGCACGGACCGCACCGCTGCCGCCCGGCAGCGGGCCCACGTCCAGCGGTCCCGGTCCCTCAGGCGCCAGGCGCGCAGACCTAGCGCACAGGGAACCCCGACGGCCGTGGTCCACAGCACCGCGGCGGGGCCCGTGAGCCACCAGACCGGGCCGAAGGCGGCCAGGTGGCCGGTGCCGAGCGGGCCACCGGCAGCTGCGGAGAGCAGCGAAACGGCCACGCCGCACAGACCCGCCGCGAGCAGCACGGTCAGTGTGGTGCCGCCGATGCCGCGGCCGTCCCCGGACCCGGCGCGCTCGGCACCCCCCGCGTCCCTGGAGGAGGCTCCTCCGCTGCGGTGCCCCTGGTCCGACGCGCCCTCGCGCCGCTCGACGCCGGGCCTCCCGGCGGCACGCCCGCGGGATGCCGACCCGGCCGGGGCCACCGCGCACCAGCCTGCCGCCACACCCGCTGCGACGGGCACCGCGACGGCCAGCCAGATCAGCGGGTGCGCGGGCCCGCCCCCGGGGACCGCCGTGAGCAGCGGGAACTCGGGCACCACCGGGTTCCCCGTCTTCCCGAGGGGCGTCACCGCGGCACCCGTACCGAGAGCGAACCCCGGGCCGAGTCCGTAGGCCGCTGCCCACACCGCGGCGTTGGGCAGCAGCAGCAGGGCGAGCAGCAGCACCGCGAACCTGCCCGGCCAGTCCCGCGCGAGCATCAGGAAGGACTCCTGCAACGCGCCGGCATGGCCCACCAGCGACAGTCCGAGCAGCAGCAGACCGCCGCACAGCAGCGCTGCCACCGCCGCGCCGGCGACCCTGGGCGCCTCGACGACCCAGGACCGCGCAAGGGCGGTACGGAGGCGCGCTGGCACCCGGTCCGGCAGCGGCCCGAGCGGGCGACCGTACGCCGTCCAGACTCCTGCCGCTGCGGACAGGAGGGCCGCGAGCGGGAGGTGCAGGGCAGCGCTGAGCGGTTCCCCAGCGAGCGCGCCGCCCGCCGAGAACACCGTCACGGCTCCGGCGACCACCAGGTACCCGACGGTGACGCCTGCCACCACCACGCCGCCGGAGGGTTGGCGCGCGCCGTCCACGGCCTCGGCCGAGTCCCGGGCCGCACGGTGCACGAGAGCGACGGGCAGCACCACCAGCAGCAGCGGGACGACCCCGACGGGCGCCGGGGTCCCGAAGAGCGTGTCGGTCCTGACCACCTCGACCCCGTGCGCGAGGAGCCACAGCCCTGCGGCCACGTGCAGCGCGCCGCGTGGTCCGCTGTCCGGGTACGGGGAGGTGATCCACATCAGGGTCACCAGGACGGCGAGGGCGCCGAGGCCCAGCCCTGCTGCGATCACCCCCCGCATGAAGGACATGACCAGGGCGACAGCGGGCGGGGCGCCCTGGACGGCCACCAACGACGGGCTGCGATCGGTCGTGCGGTTCACGCCGCCATGCTGCCAACGACACACGGTTTATCCATGTAACAGGCGAATGGCCGTTGTGTCGCTCAATATACGTTTATGTGTTTTTTTGCCAGGTACAGCCTCTCGGGGAGCCCTTCATGACGCAGAGCACCGGGGACAGCGACGGCACCGAGCCCCACGCCCGACGACTGCCGTCCCCCAAAGAGCGGCGCCGGCTTCGCGAAGCGAAGTCGCTGAGCGAACAACAAGTGGCGGAGGCCGTCGGCGTTACCCGCGCGACGATAAGGAACTGGGAGACCGGCCGCACCACCCCGCGCGGACGCAAGCGCGAGGCGTACGGGAAACTGCTCGCCTCGCTCGCCGCAGATCGCGAGGCACGACAGGCGCACGGGGACGCCGTGGCACCCGCTGGGGAACGGAAGACCAGGCAGGACGCCGGAGAGCAGCACGACGCGGCCCCGGCCCCCAGCGGCGGCGCCACCACGACCGGCGGCGCGGAGCACTACAGGCCACCAGCCCTCGCCGGCACAGGGGAGTCGCGGACCTCCGAGGTCGATCCCACGGCCCCCCGGGAGCGAGCCGGGGAGCACGCCCCCGGACGCAGCGAGGTCGCCGAGGCCCCCGCCGTGGCCTCGTCGGCAGCGGGGGCCGCGTCCGGAGGCGCATCGGCAAAAGCCACCCTCCGCACGCCCGAGACCGGACCCCCGCCCACGCCCGCCCCGGCGTCCGCGCCAGCTCTCGTGCCCGAGGAACGCTCCGCGCCGCTTCCAGCGTCGCCGAGCCGGCTCGCTACCGCCCCCGTCGCCGAGCGGGCTTCCGGACCGGGGTCCCGCCCGGCACGAGGGCCGTTCCCGGCGGTCGGACCCGCCGCCTCGGGCACGCACCCGCCACCGGCGCCCCCCGACAGCCGGCACCGCCGGACTCCGACCGCCCACTACCCGCCCGCGGTGCCCCAGGCTCGCGAGCCGAGCCTCACCGCCGAACAAGCCTTCGATGCCCTCTACGCACGTGCGGCCCCCGATCTCGTACGCCAGGCCTACCTGCTCACCGGCAGACGGGCACTCGCCCGCGAGGCCGTCGAGCACGCCTTCCACCTCGCCTGGCAGCGCTGGCCGGAGGTCGCCGTCGACCGTCATCCGGAGGGATGGGTGCGAGCGGCCGTGTACGAGTACGCGCTGTCACCCTGGCACCGGCTGCGCCGCAGCCACCGTCGGCCGGAACCGAACGAACAGGCGTCCGTCCCGGCGTCCGCGGATCCCGAACGGCACCCCCTGCGCGCGGCACTCCTCGAACTGCCCCCGCCGTACCGCCGGACGATGCTGCTGTACGACGGGCTCGGCCTGGACCTGCCCGAGACGGCGGCCGAGACCGAGGCGAGCACCCCGGCCGCGGCCAACCGGATACTGCACGCCCGAGAACTCGTCGCCGCCAGGCTGCCGCAGTTGTCGGAACCCGCGGCACTGCACCGGGAGCTCGGCGACCTGGTGCGGGCCGGGGTCGGACCGGACGTCCCTCCTGCCCCGACCGTGCGGGACAACAGCGAGCGCAGGACGCAGTTCTGGACGCGGGCGGCCTTCGGCCTGACCGCGCTGATCATCGGGGCCACGGCCGTCACCCTCGCGACGTCCCCCTCCCACTACGATCCCCCGCAGGCACCGGGCGAGGCGGTCAGCGGCGTCCCGCCGCGCGGGGGTCCGCCCTCCTTCACGAAGGCGGAGGTAACGCTGCGAGCGAAGCTCCGCTCGCATCCGAACGCCGGGCCGGAACGACTCGTTCCACGGGTGGGCTGACCGTGGCCGACGGCACATCCGGCCGATCTGCGGGCAGGCGACCGGGCAGGTCCGCGCCCTGGGAGCCGGGCGCCCGGTGGACACGACGCGGGCCCGCGCCCCGATTCCCCGGGGTGCGGGCCCGCATGCTGGAGCGGTCGGGCTCAGCCCACGAGGATCTCGCGCGCCAGCTTCGCCGTCTCGGTCGGGGTCTTGCCGACCTTCACGCCGGCGGCCTCAAGGGCCTCCTTCTTCGCCTGGGCGGTGCCGGAGGAGCCGGAGACGATGGCGCCCGCGTGGCCCATGGTCTTGCCCTCGGGCGCGGTGAAGCCCGCGACGTAACCGACGACCGGCTTGGTGACGTTCGCCTTGATGAAGTCGGCGGCACGCTCCTCGGCGTCCCCGCCGATCTCGCCGATCATCACGATCAGGTCGGTGTCCGGGTCAGCCTCGAAGGCGGCCAGGGCGTCGATGTGGGTGGTGCCGATGATCGGGTCACCACCGATGCCGACGCAGGAGCTGAAGCCGATGTCCCGGAGCTCGTACATCATCTGGTAGGTCAGCGTGCCGGACTTGGACACGAGACCGATGCGGCCGGGCTTGGTGATGTCGGACGGGATGATGCCCGCGTTCGACTGACCGGGGGTGATCAGACCCGGGCAGTTCGGGCCGATGATCCGCGTCTTGTCGCCCTTGGCACCCGCGTACGCCCAGAACTGGGCGGTGTCGTGGACCGCGACGCCCTCGGTGATGACGACCGCGAGACCGATCTCGGCGTCGATCGCCTCGACGACCGCGTCCTTGGTGAACCTCTCCGGGACGAAGATGACGGTGACGTCGGCACCGGTCTTCTCGATGGCCTCCTTGACCGATCCGAAGACCGGGACCTCGACGGAGGTGCTTCCCAGGCCCTCGGCGCCCTGGGGGACGTCGAATTCGACCGTGGTGCCCGCCTTGCGCGGGTTCACGCCACCGACGATGTTGGTGCCGGAAGCCAGCATGCGCTTGGTGTGCTTCTGGCCCTCGGAGCCGGTCATGCCCTGGACGATGACCTTGGATTCCTTGGTGAGGAAGATAGCCATGGTGAGTCTGTGACCTCGTCCCTTGTTACTTGGCAGCAGCCAGCTCGGCAGCCTTGTCGGCCGCGCCGTCCATGGTGTCCACGCGCTGCACGAGCGGGTGGTTGCGGTCGTCGAGGATCTGACGACCCAGCTCGGCATTGTTGCCGTCGAGACGCACGACCAGCGGCTTCGTCACGGCCTCGCCCTTGGACTCGAGGAGCTCCAGGGCCTGCACGATGCCGTTGGCGACCGCGTCGCAGGCGGTGATGCCGCCGAAGACGTTGACGAACACGGACTTGACGTCCGGGTCGCCGAGGATGATCTCCAGGCCGTTCGCCATGACCTCGGCGGACGCACCGCCACCGATGTCGAGGAAGTTGGCCGGCTTGACGCCTGCGTGCTTCTCACCGGCGTACGCGACGACGTCGAGGGTCGACATGACCAGACCCGCGCCGTTGCCGATGATGCCCACTTCGCCCTCGAGCTTGACGTAGTTGAGCCCCTTGGCCTTGGCTGCGGCCTCGAGCGGGTTGGCCGCCGCCTTGTCCTCGAGCTCGGCGTGCTGCTCGGCGTGGCGGAACTCGGCGTTGGCGTCCAGCGAGACCTTGCCGTCGAGGGCGATGACGCGGCCGTCGGCGACCTTGGCCAGCGGGTTCACCTCGACGAGGAGGGCGTCCTCCGCGACGAAGGTCTTCCACAGGGTCACGAGGACCTCGGCGACCTGCTCGGCCACCTCGGCCGGGAACTTCGCGGTCTCGACGATCTCGCGAGCCTTGGCCCGGTCGACGCCCTCGTTGGCGTCGACCGGAACCTTGGCGAGCTTCTCCGGCGCCGTCGCGGCGACTTCCTCGATGTCCATGCCGCCTGCGACCGAGGCCATCGCCAGGAAGGTGCGGTTGGTGCGGTCCAGGAGGTACGAGACGTAGTACTCCTCGGCGATCTCGGGAGCCGTCTCGGCGATCATCACCTTGTGGACCGTGTGGCCCTTGATGTCCATGCCAAGGATGTCCGTCGCGCGGGCGACGGCCTCGTCCGGTGTGGCGGCCAGCTTGACGCCACCGGCCTTGCCGCGGCCGCCGACCTTCACCTGCGCCTTGACGACCGAACGGCCGCCCAGTCGCTCGGTCGCCTCGCGCGCCGCCTCAGGCGTGTCGATGACTTCACCGGCCAGCACCGGTACACCGTGCTTGGCGAAGAGGTCCCTCGCCTGGTACTCGAACAGGTCCACGCGCGTCCGTCCCTTTTCAGTGATCGCGGTTCGTTGTCTGCGTGGGCGTGCCGCGAAGGGCAACGTGACTGCGCTGTCACAAGGGAGGCGTACACGGTGTCCGGGCACGCGGCATGTCCGTCTCGCAGGTTATCCCCGCAGGACGTGGCGGCCTAAATCGCAGATCACACCTGGGCGGTGATACCCGTCACAGATAGCGCCCGCGGCGGAACCCAGTGGATACGGAACGGACGCGGAACGGACTCGGTCCGGCCACGGCGGGACGCACCGCGCGCGGCGAACCCCGCAGCAACCCCCCGCTCATCGGCCGCCGGCCCGCGCGGAGGTCACCGTGACGGGCGTCGGACCGGCCACACCCCCATCGGGTGCCACGAGAAACGGAACGGACGGGAGGGATCGCGGATCAGCGGAACAGGGGCGGACCACCCACAGGCGCAGCGCGCAGGGGCCGGACGGGGATCGGGACCACGGCGGACGGATCGGGACCACGAAGGACAGCGCCGACGACGGACGGGGCTCGCATGACGGACAGAGATCACGACGGACAGGAAGGAACCGGTAGCAGCAGGGGGAAGGGAGCGGCTGGGAACGGGAACGGGCGGCCCCACCCCCATGGGGACCGCCCGTGTTCACCCGCCGGACGTGGCGACCCGCCGGTCACACGCCGTCCCGCGCGGCTCAGACCTGCTGCGCCACACCGTGGACGTAGCTCGGCGCGACCGCGGCGGCCGTACCCTTCACCCCGGCGACCGCGTGCCCCGCGGCCGGCGTCGTGGCGACCGTGCCCATCGCGTCGTGCGTCGTGACCGACAGCGACGGGCGGCGCGTGCCCGACGTGCCGCGGCCCCGCGCCGGCGGCTTGGGGCATCCGCAGCACCATCGCACCGGACCTCTTCCTCGAGTCTGACCCGACGCGCGGACGCCTACCGGACGGCACGGGCCTCGGGTTGACGCGGAGAGGGCCAGCCTGGCCCCCGGCGGCGGGCGCCGGCGGTAACGGGCATCAGGGATCCGCGGCGAGGGCTCTCCCGGTGGCCGGGCTGCCCCAGCCGTCCAGGGCGCCGGACGTTCCCGTCCGGTTTGGTCCCCCTCCCGACTCTCCGCTCAACCCTCATCGGGCACCGGCAACGGCCGCTTCTCGAGCGCCGCCGCCATGACCTCCGGGAAGAGGTCGGGAGTGCAGGCGAACGCCGGGGCCCCGAGGGCCGCCAGGGCTGCCGCATGCTCACGGTCGTAAGCAGGTGCACCCTCGTCGGAGAGAGCGAGCAAGGCGACGAACTGGACCCCCGACGCCTTCATCGCCGCGACCCGCTTGAGCATCTCGTCACGTATGCCGCCCTCGTAGAGGTCACTGATGAGCACGACGACGGTGTCGGCGGGTCGGGTGATCTGCGACTGGCAGTAGGCGAGGGCCCGGTTGATGTCCGTACCGCCGCCGAGTCGGGTGCCGAACAGGACGTCCACCGGGTCGTCGAGTTGGTCCGTCAGGTCGACGACGGACGTGTCGAAGACGACGAGCCGCGTCGCGATCGAGCGCATGGAGGCGAGCACGGCCCCGAACACCGAGGCGTAGACGACGGATGCCGCCATCGAGCCCGACTGGTCGATGCACAGGACGACGTCCTTCTTCACGGACCGGGACGCGCGGCCGTAGCCGATGAGCCGCTCGGGCACGACCGTGCGGTACTCGGGCAGGTAGTTCTTCAGGTTGGCCCGGATCGTGCGGCCCCAGTCGATGTCCCGGTGCCGCGGCCGGTTGATGCGTGCACTGCGGTCGAGCGCTCCTGTGAGGGTTGCCCGAGTGCGGGTGGCCAGGCGTTTCTCCAGGTCCTCGACGACCCTGCGGACGACCGCGCGAGCCGTCTCCTTCGTGGTCTCCGGCATCGCCTTGTTGAGCGAGAGGAGCGTTCCCACCAGGTGTACGTCCGCCTCGACAGCCTCCAGCATTTCCGGTTCCAGGAGGAGGGCCGACAGGCCCAGTCGGTCGATGGCGTCCCGCTGCATGACCTGGACGACGGAACTCGGGAAGTACGTGCGGATGTCACCGAGCCAGCGCGCCACGGACGGGGCCGAGCCCTCCAGCCCCGCGGACCGCCTTCCGCCGGTCCTGTCCCGGTCGCCGCCCGCTCCGTACAGCGCGGCGAGCGCGCCGTCCATCGCCGCGTCCGCACCGTTCAGTACACAGCCGGTGCCTTCCGCGGCCTCCCCGCCAAGGACCAGCCGCCACCGGCGAAGCCGCTCGTCGGGTGCCGTTTCCACGGTCGTCATGCGTCCCCCTCCAGGATCAGCCGCAGCACGGGCAGCACCGCGTCCGCCCGCTCCTCGTCGAGCCCGGCGCCGAACCCCGGTGCACCGGCCTCCTTCTGAACCGGTCCTCGGGCAGCGGGACCGCGCCGCACCAACTCGCCGAGGGTGCGCCGCACACCCGGCTCGTACGCGGAGAACGTACGGCGCAGCAAGGGCAGGACGTCCGTGAAGGCGTCCACGGGCACGCCCGCCAGCCAGGCGTCCACGAGCCCGAGCAAGCGCTCGTCGTGCACCAGGAGCATCCCCCCGCCCGGGGCACCGCCGACGAACCCCTCGATCCAGGCCGCGGCGTCGGTCGGTGCGGTGCCCGGTGAGAGCGCCAGGCCCATGAGCCGGGCGGCCTCCTCCTCGGGCAGCCGGCCGTCGTCCAGCAGCAGCCGGGCCGCACGGCCGCGTATCACTCCTCGCACGGTGTCCCGTACGGCGAGTCTGCGCAGCACACCGGCCCAGCGGACGCCGAGTTCAGCCGACTCCGGCAGGAGCCCGATCGCCGTGTGGACGGCGTCGAGGTGGCGGCGCATCTCGGCGGCTCCGTCCGCGTCCAGTCCGGTACAGGCAGGCGGGAGTCCCACGCAGATCCGCTCGGCCAGCCCGGCCGCGACCTCACCGAGCGCAGCCGTGTCCGTGGCGCGGACGTCCCCGTAGCGCAGGGAGCGGGCGAGCGCGGGCAGGGCCTGGGCGAGGTGTCCGACGTCCGAGTCCAGCGCGGCCCGGTCGGCGAGGGCCTGCATCACCACGGGGAGCGCCTCCGGCAGTTCCGCGAGCAGGCACTGCTCCGCGAGCGCGGTGACCTCGGCGAGCGCTGTCGACGACATAGCCTGCGACGCAGCCTTGGCGGTGGCGGCGGTGAGCACGGTGGTGCCCCAGACACCCGCCTCTGCGACCTTGACGTACGACTCGGGCTCCCAGCGCAGCCGCCACGTCTCCCGGAAGGTGCCGGTGGACGCACGCCCCTGCGTCTGTGTGCCCCAGGTGATGCCGAGAAGTCCGAGCCGGTGCAGCAGACGGCTGCGCGCCGCGTCGTTGTCCTTGCGCAGGTCGAGCTGCAACTCGCGTTCCAACAACTCTGGTTTGAGCCGAAGGGTGCGGTGGAGCCGGGTGAGGTCGCGCTGCAGTGGTACGGCCGGAGCCGTGTCCGGGACTTCGCCGAGCACGTCGCCGGTGGTCAACTCGTCCTGGATCAGGCGCAGGGGTACGTCGGACCCGTCGCACATCACGGCGCGGATCGCGTCGGCGGTCTCACTCAGCCCGGCGAGCGGCCGGCCGCGCATCGCGGCGAGTGTCCCCGCGAGCCGGACCGCTTCGATCACGTGGGCCGAGGAGACCGTCAGGTCCGCGTCCCTCAGCAGCCCGGCGGCCTTGGTCATCCAGCGCTCGAGGGGACGGTCCGGTGAGTCGAACAGGTGGGCGTACCAACCGGGAGCGTCGATGCCTGCGCCGTAGCCGCTGTGCCGGGCCAGTCTCCGGTGGGTCCAGGGGACCCACGTCGTCTCCGTCTTGACCTTGGGAAGCCCCCTGAGCAGGGCGCGGTCGGCGGTGACGGTCGACTTTGCCGTCAGTGCGGGCACGTGCCACGCGCCGCAGACGACCGCGACCTCATCGCCGAACTCCTTGCGCGCGACGCGCAGCTGGATCCGCATATGGGCCTCGCGCACGAGATCACGCGGGTGCCCGCCGTGCCCGTAGGTCTCGCGGAGAGCGGCCATCGCCTCACCGAGGACGGCGAACGGCAGGAGGGGGTCGGCCGGCGCCGGGCCGCCCCCCGAGGGGGACGCGCCACGGTGCTCGATCACGTCCTCCCACCAGCGCTCCGGGTCGTCGTACCCGGCGGCCTCGGCGAGCACGGCGACGGGATCGATCCGCAGCGCTCGCTCCCCTCCGTCCCCCGGGTGCAGTTCGTCCTCCTCATCGCCCCACGAGGGGTCGGCGGCAGCCGCCAGGGAGTACGCGGCGGGCAGGTCGATGAAACGCACGGGAACGTCGTGGCGCAGGGCCCAGCGGATCGCCACCCACTCGGGGGAGAACCCGGCGAACGGCCAGAACGCGGCCCTGCCCGGGTCGTCCACGGAATGCGCCAGGATCGCCACCGGCGGGACCATGGCGTCGTCGGCCGCGAGCGGCACCAGGGCGTCCCCTTCGGGCGGCCCCTCCACCAACAGCGCCCGGGGCCGTACCGCCTCCAGGGCGGCCCGCACCGCCCGGGCGGATCCCGGTCCGTGATGGCGCACTCCCAGCACCAGCGGCCCGTCGACGGGCCAGGCCTCCTCCACGCCTCCGGGCGTCCCGGCCGGCGAGGTGACCGCGGCCGGGGACTCCCGTCCGACAGCCGCAGCGGGGCTCGCGGCGGACGCGGCCTGCCGGGCGGCAGCGCCGCCCGGCGGACGGACGGGGGCCTGCGGCGCGTCCGGCACCACCGTGCCCGTCGTCATGCGCTCACCTCACGGCAGGCGCGGTAGAAGTCCTTCCAGCCGTCGCGCTCGCGGACCACCGTTTCCAAGTACTCCTGCCAGATGACGCGGTCCGCCGCGGGGTCGCGCACGACGGCTCCCAGGAGCCCGGCGGCCACGTCGCCCGGCCGCAGCACCCCGTCACCGAAGTGCGCCGCGAGGGCGAGCCCATTGGTGACGACCGAGATGGCCTCCGCGGTGGAGAGCGTCCCCGAAGGGGACTTGAGCTTGGTGCGCCCGTCCGCCGTGACGCCGCCACGCAGCTCGCGGAAGACCGTGACGACGCGACGGATCTCGTCGAACCCTTCGGGAACGGCGGGCAGGTCGAGCGAACGGCCGATCTGGTCAACGCGCCGGGACACGATGTCGACCTCCGCCTCCGCGGATTCGGGCAGCGGCAGCACCACCGTGTTGAACCTGCGGCGCAGGGCGCTGGAGAGGTCGTTGACGCCGCGGTCACGGTCGTTGGCGGTGGCGATCAGGTTGAACCCGCGTACCGCCTGCACCTCCTCGCCCAACTCGGGTACGGGCAGCGTCTTCTCGGACAGGATGGTGATCAGCGTGTCCTGCACGTCCGCAGGGATGCGGGTGAGCTCCTCGACGCGTGCGGTCATGCCCTGCGACATCGCCCGCATGACCGGGCTGGGCACCAGCGCGTCGCGGCTCGGCCCGTGGGCGAGCAACCGGGCGTAGTTCCACCCGTACCGGATCGCCTCCTCGGGCGTCCCCGCCGTGCCCTGCACGAGCAGAGTGGAGTCCCCGCTGACCGCAGCGGCCAGGTGCTCGGAGACCCAGGTCTTGGCCGTACCGGGGACACCGAGCAGGAGCAGCGCGCGGTCCGTGGCGAGCGTCGTGACCGCGACCTCGACGATCCGGCGCGGCCCGACGTACTTGGGCGTGACCACCGTCCCGTCGGGCAGGGTGCCGCCCAGCAGATAGGTGGCCACCGCCCACGGCGACAGCCTCCAGCGGGCCGGCCGCGGCCGGTCGTCGGCCGCGGCCAGCGCGGCGAGCTCTTCGGCGAAGGCGTCCTCGGCATGCGGCCGCAGCGTCTCGACGGCGGTGGTTGCACTGGCTTCGGGCACGGTCATGGATCCCCCTCCAGATCGGTCGACCGGATGTGGGTGCCACCGTGCACCACGCCACTGACAATCGATCGTCGCCGCAGGTGGGGCGGGAATGCCCAGTCGTCGGATCCCGGTCGCCGAAACCCGGGCGGGGCCCGCCGTCCGGCGGGCCGGCCCGTTCCTTTCGGCACCACCACGAACCGCCTTGGGTCAATCGGCGGCGCGGCCCTCGCGCTGCGAACGAACGGGCAGGTCAGGGACGATTGTCAGTGGCTGCACCTAGCGTCTTCCCCATGAATCAGCAGGGGGTGCGCTGGACGGCGGAACAGGTGCTGGCCCTGGCTCCTGACGCCTCGTCGCGCAAGGCGGGAAGCAAACTCGGCACGCCCGGGCCCTGGTCCGAGGCGGGCTGCAGCGGGTCCGGGGCCGTCTGGGGCCTGTGCAAGGGCAGCGGGAGCAAGCCGTACCAGACGGTCGTGGACACCAAGGGCCCGGCGTACACGTGCAGTTGTCCGAGCAGGAAGTTCCCGTGCAAGCACGCGCTGGGGCTGCTGCTGCTCTGGGCCGGGGGCCAGGAGGCCGTCCCGCCCACCGCCGTGCCGGAATGGGCCGACGGCTGGCTGGCCAAGCGCCGCAGGCGCACGGCGGACGGGGAAGCGGGCGGAGCCGACGCGAGACGGGCCGCCAAGACGGCCGACCCGGAGGCGGCCCGGCGCAGGGCCGCACGGCGTGCGGTCCGGATCACCGCCGGAGTGACGGAACTCGAGCAGAGGCTGGCCGACCTGCTGCGCGGCGGCCTCGCCTCGGCGGAGCAGGCGGGGTACGGGATGTGGCAGGAGGCTGCGGCCCGCATGGTCGACGCCCAGGCACCCGGGCTGGCCGGACGGGTGAGGGAGTTGGGCGCGATCCCGGGATCGGGGGCGGGCTGGCCGGTGCGGTTGCTGGAGGAGTGCGCGCTGCTCCACCTCCTCGACCGCGCCTGGCTGGACGTCGAGCGGCTGCCCGCGCCGCTGGCCGCCACCGTCCGGACGAGGGTGGGGCTGACCGCTCCGGCGGAGGGGCCTGCGGTCAGGGACGAGTGGCTGGTGCTCGCGCAGTACGACACCACCGACGGCAGGGTCACCACGCGGCGCATGTGGCTGTCCGGGCGGAAGAGCGGCCGCACGGCTCTGCTGCTCTCGTTCGGCGCCGCAGGTCGAGCGCCCCAACTCGCCCTGCCCACGGGCGTGATGATCGATGCCGAGCTCGTGCCGCACCCGGGTGCCGGGCAACTACGGGTCGACCTCGGTGCGCAGTTCGGCCCGCCGGCCCCCATCAAGGCGCCGCCGCCGGGCGGTTCCGTGGTGGACGCGCTCGCCGCGTACGCGGCGGCCCTGTGCCAGGACCCGTGGCTGGAGTCCTGGCCGGTCACCCTGACCCATGTCCTACCGGCCCCGGCGGACGACGGCTGGCACATCGTCGACGAGGAGGGTGACTGCGCGCTGCCCGTCACCTCCGCCGCCCTGTCGCGGCCCGGGCTGTGGAAGCTCGCCGCACTGTCGGGAGGCGGCCCGATCACGGTCTTCGGCGAATGCGGCCACCGAGGCTTCACGCCCCTGTCCGCCTGGTCCGACGACACCGACGAG
Source organism: Streptomyces sp. NPDC059169 (assembly GCF_042755225.1). Taxonomy (NCBI): domain Bacteria; kingdom Bacillati; phylum Actinomycetota; class Actinomycetes; order Kitasatosporales; family Streptomycetaceae; genus Streptomyces; species Streptomyces sp. NPDC059169. The sequence goes on from NZ_JBHZCF010000001.1 coordinate 559,768, forward strand.
ACGGTCGCCCTCACCTGACGCACGGAGGAACCGATGCCCAGCACCACCCGCACGACCGCTTGGGAAGAGCTCGTCAGCTCCGCTCTCCTCGGCACCGAGCGTCGCACCCCACCGGACGCCGTACTGCCACCCGGCCAGGAGGCACCCCTCGCGCTCCTGGACGCGGCCGCACTGAACACGGTGCGCCGCCGGGCCGGACTCCTGCCCGTGGCGGCGGCACGGCCGGATCGGGCACCCCACGACGACCGACGCACCCCGCCGGAGCCCGCCCGCCGCCGGCTCGCCCTGCTACTGGCCGACCGCGGTGCGCCCGCGAGCTCCGGGGGCCGCCGCGGCACGGCGCCCGACCTCACCGAGTTGCTCCCGCAGTGGCTCTCGGCCGCCAACGCGCACGGCTACCGCGCACCCGCCTCGGCACTGCCCGCCTTGCTCGACGCGGCGCGTGCCCGTACCGACCTCCGCCCGCTCGCCCTGCGTTTCGCCGGACCGCGCGGTCTGTGGCTCGCGCGCCTCAACACCGAGTGGAAGTTCGCCCTGCGCGGTACGTCGGGCGGGGCTTCCCTCCCGGCGCCCGAGGACGGCGACGCCGTCCGCCGGCTCTGGGAGGAGGGACTGTTCGCCGAGCGGGTCGCGCTGCTCTCCGCCGTCCGCGCGCACGACCCGGTGGCGGCCCGTGCGCTGCTGGCCGCCACATGGTCCACCGAGCGGGCTGAGGACCGGCTGATGTTCCTGGACTCGCTGCGCACGGGGCTGTCGGACGCGGACGAACCCTTCCTGGAGCAGGCGTTGTCCGACCGCAGTCGCAACGTCCGTGCGACCGCGGCAGAGTTGTTGTCGGCGCTTCCGGGCTCTGCGCTGGCCGGGCGGATGGCCGAGCGGGCCTCGAGCTGCGTCGGGCCAGACCATGCGGAAGGCGGGGAAGGAATAGCCGTCGAGGCGCCTCACGCATGCGATGCGGGAATGCAGCGCGACGGAGTCGTCCCGACGCCACCTTCCGGGCGGGGCGAACGGTCGTGGTGGCTCGGCCAACTCCTCGAGGCGGCGCCGCTGGCGACCTGGCCGGCCCGGCTCGGCTGGCGCACTCCCGAGGAAATCGTGAACATGCCGGTGGCCGACGGCTGGCGCGACGAGCTCCACGCCGCATGGTGCCGGGCAGCGGTGCGGCAGCGGGATCCGGTGTGGTCCCGCGCCCTCCTCGGCTCTCCGTCGGAGCCGCCGTCGACCGGCCCCGGGACAGCCTCCCTGGCGGAACGGGCGACGCTGCTGGCGACGCTGCCGGACGAGGAACGGGCGGCATGGGTCGCGGCGTTCATATCGGCTCACGGGCTGTCCGACGCGTTCCAGTTGCTCGGCGTGTGCGCGGTGCCGTGGGCGGAGCCGCTCGGGCGGTCCGTGGTCGACGCCCTCGACATCGCGCGGGACGCGGGGAGTTACCCGTGGAGCTTCAGCGGCGTCATGGGCCTGGCCGAGCGCTGCCTCGACCCCGCGGAAGCGGAACGGCTCGACCTGCTGACGGCGACACCCGACGAACCGGAACACGGCTCGCCGGGGGCGGGGAGCTACTGGTCCGAGGCTTTCCAGCGTCTGGTCTCGACGCTGCGCCTGCGGGCGACGATGCACACCGAGCTGACTCCGCGAGGGGTGTAGCCCCTGCTCTGGACGACCGGAGCACGGGCGGGTGACGAGGCTGGTGCGGTGCGGCGGTCGGTACGGGCACGGCCGGTGGACAGTGCGGCCCCGGCCGGGGGCGTTGATGCCTACCGGACGAACGGCACGAGCGGACGATCGGGTGGGGCTGCCGACGAGGCAGCCCGAGGGCACGCCCGTCGGGCTGCCCCATCGTTGGAGTGGCGCACCGGCTGCGCGGACGGGCTGCCGCCTTGGGCATACCGGCTCGCAACACGTGGCGTGGCGTGGCACGCCGGGCGCCGGGCGCAATGTCGGGCGGGCCCGCCCCGGGCCAGCCGTCGGCCCCCGTTGCCCCGCGCTCCACGTGGCCCGGCGCGGAGCGCGGGCCCGGCGAGGCCCGGAGCGCGCATCTCACCGGCGGGAGCGATCAGGCGTCGGCGTGATGGCGGACGTTGGCGTTGACCCAGTCGACGATGGACGTCGTCGTGGCGCCTGGCGTGAAGATCGCGGCGACGCCCTTCTCCTTCAGCGGCAGGATGTCCGCCTCCGGGATGATGCCGCCGCCGAAGACCTTGATGTCCTCCGCGTCCCGCTCCTTCAGTAGTTCCAGCACCTTCACGAAGAGCGTGTTGTGGGCGCCGGAGAGGATGGAAAGGCCGATCGCGTCGGCGTCCTCCTGAATAGCGGTGTCCACGATCTGCTCGGGGGTCTGGTGGAGCCCGGTGTAGATGACCTCCATACCGGCGTCGCGCAGCGCGCGAGCGATCACCTTCGCGCCGCGATCGTGGCCGTCGAGACCCGGCTTGGCGACCACCACGCGAATCGGACCGGTCACACCCATCACTGCCTCCACATACCGACTGCGGCGTCGTTGCCGCGGGGTCCCCGTGCCGCGGCGGGCCGGGGAGTGTGAACGAACGTTATCTACAGCATCCCGCAACCAGCCGTTTCACGGTGGACAGCGAGGGGGAAATCACACGTGGGACATTGTTCGCTATGCGTCGTACCCGCGCAGGTCGGCACACAGTCGCATCTGGGGCGATCGCAAGGGAGCCGCCAGCCGGTCGCCGTACCGCTGTGCCGCCAGCCGCCGCGGCACAGCGGTGCGACCTGTCGGCAGCCCCATGAGGGCACACGGGGGACGGAGCCGTCATCCCGTGCGCCGTTCAGGAGGTCGGCCATGGGACTGCTGCCGCTCTTGCGGACGAGGGTGTCGATCGCACTGGTCCGGGCCACCGCCCTTGAGGTGGCCGTCCTCGCCGCCCACCTGGTCCTCTACCCGTCGGGCGTGACGCAGGAGCGCCAGGCCCCGAAGCCGGCACCGACCGACGCCGTCAAGCTCCCGGCGCAGGGCGGTCCACTGCTCCCCGTCGTCATGCTCCACGGCTTCGTCGACAACCGCTCCGTGTTCGTGCTCCTGCGACGCTGCCTGGCCCGGCACGGCTGGAGCCACCTGGAGTCCCTCAACTACTCGCCGCTGACCTGCGACATACGGACGGCGGCGGAGCTCCTCGGTCGGCACGTCGAACAGATCTGCGCGCGCACCGGTCACCAGGAGGTCGACGTCGTCGGCCACAGCCTCGGGGGCCTCATCGCCCGCTACTACGTCCAGCGGCTCGGCGGTGACCACCGCGTCCGCACACTGGTCACCCTCGGCACCCCGCACGCGGGTACGCGCGTCGCGCCCTTCGCGAGCGCCCACCCCCTCGTACGCCAGATGAGGCCGGGCTCCGCGGTGATCGCCGAGTTGCGCCGTCCCGCGCCCGACTGCAGGACCCGGTTCGTCAGCTTCTGGAGCGATCTGGACCAGGTGATGGTGCCCCCCGAGACGGCGCGCCTGGACCATCCCGACCTCGCGGCGCAGAACGTCCACGTGAACGGCATCGGCCATCTCGCGCTGCCCGTCCATCCCGCCGTCGCGACCAGGGTCCGCGAAGTACTGGAGTCGGGTGGTGCGGGACTCGGCGCCACCGGCGCCGCATCGGTGGCCTGAAGTCGAACAAAAGTCGAACATAAGGCCAAGGCTCTGCCTACAGCCCACCGAAACACGGCCGAATGCCCGTTTCCGGCTTCGGTAAAACCAGTGGAAGATTGTCGCCGTCGCATACCGCCGGGTACAGTCGCGCCACTGCTTTGCCTCTGGTGTCTCCGTCACACGGAGCCCAGATCCTGCTCCTGTCTGCCGAGGCGAGAGAGAAGTTGGTGAACGACCAGCACCCCGACGCCGGGTACGCCCCGTACGCCACCGGCAGCTTCGACACCGACCCGCTCTTCGGCACCATGCCGGGCGACTACGAGTCCGGACACAACGGGCACAGCGGCCATTACGACGCATCGCAGTGGACCACGAACTCCACCACGGGCTACGGGGCCTACGGCGTCCAGGCGCACGAGCAGCCGTACCCGCAGCAGTACGACGCAGGCCAGTACGACGCGGGCCAGTACGACACCACCGCTCAGTGGGACGCCAACGCCTGGAACCAGTCGGGGCAGTTCACCACGGACCCGTTTGAGACCGCCGCGACCTCCGTCCCCTACGACGCCACGGGGCAGTGGACGACGACCGGCTACGGGACGTCGTACGACTCGGGCGCCTTCGACGCGACCGCCTGGAACTCCGGTGCCGGCACGACGGATTCGCCCCTTGCGACGGACGCACCCGATGCCACGGCCGTCTACCCGCAGTTCGCCGAGCCCGTCGGACAGCAGGCCGAGCAGGCTTCCGACACCACGGCGTACGCCGACTATCCCGGTTTCGACGCGCACCAGGAACTCGACGGGGGAGTCGCCTCCGAGCAGTTCCCCACCACGGCCGGCTACGACGCCGACATGCCGTCGGATGCCGTGACGAGCGAGGGCCAGGGAAGCGACTACGCATCGGCAGCGGACTCCGACCGCGACTCCGCCTATGACACCGACCATGAGCAGGACTACGGTTACGCCGAGGACTCCGGCCACGAGCCCGATCCCGCACTGGTCGCCGAGGCCGCCACCATCACCGCCCCCGCCGTGGCGCTCTCCTCCTCGCCCGCCACGGCACGCCCCGTCCGCCGAACCGGCGGCAGCCGCGGCCGTCGCCGCACCCCCACCAAGCGCTCCGCCCTGCTCACCGTGGCCGTACCGTCCGCATGCGTGATGGGAGTCGCCGGCGTCGCAGCCGCCTCGGTCAGCGGGCTCACCGGCACCGACGACAAGAAGGACAGCGGCACCGCGGTCACTGCCGCCGACCCGTCGTCCGTGAAGCCGGCAGTCGCGAACAACAAGCTCGACACCCAGCTCGCCGCACTCAGCGCCGACGCCCGCGACTTCGGCGACCGCGCCAGCCGCACGCAGGAACGCATCGACCTCAAAGCCCGCCAGGAGGCGGAACGGAAGAAGCGCGAGGCGGAAGCCGCACGCCGCGAGGCCCTGCGCCCCAAGTTCGCGCTCCCGGTGAGCCAGCACGGACTCAGCGCCTACTACGGCCAGGCCGGCGTCAACTGGATGTCCATGCACACCGGCATCGACTTCCCTGTCTCCTATGGGACCCCTGTGATGGCCGCGACCGACGGCACCGTGCGCACCCAGTGGAACAGCGCGTACGGCAACATGGCCATCGTGACCGCCGAGGACGGTACGGAGACCTGGTACTGCCACCTCAGCAGCACCAAGATCCGCTCCGGCAAGGTCAAGGCCGGCGAAACGATCGCCTTCTCCGGCAACTCGGGCAATTCCACGGGCCCGCACCTGCACTTCGAAGTGCGACCCGGCGGCGGTTCCGCCGTGGACCCGCTGCCCTGGCTGCGCAGCCACGGGCTCAGCCCGACCTGACCGACGCCGGTCCCACGACCACGACGAGGACCGTCGGCCGGCCCGACCGGCGGCAGAGGCCCGGGGCACACTCGTCCCGCCCGTCCCGGTGGCAGTCCGCGTCCTCTGTGGCGCACCCGCACCCTCGCGTCCGGCGCGGCCGGGTCATACGCGTCCCGCCCGCCGTTTCTCCCTGAGACCATGCGCCCCGTTCCCGGACGTCCCCCAGGGCCACCGCACGTCGGCAACGGGGCATCCTTCCGTCGGGGCCCGGCGCCCGTCAGGACCGTCACGCCCCGCGGGCCGGCGCGTCCGCAGGCCGGCGCGTCCGCAGGCCGGCACGACCACGGACCGCGCCGCGAAGCGACTCTCGTCAGAGCTTCTCGACCGGGGCGTACCGCAGCAGCAGCCGTTTCGGCTTGGCGTCCCCGAAGTCGATCGTGGCCTGGGCGTCCGATCCCGAGCCGGTGACCGCCATGACGGTACCCAGCCCGAACTGGTCGTGCGTGACCCGGTCGCCGACCGCCAGCGCGATCACCGGCTTGTCCGTCGTCCGCCTGGTGGCGAAGCCCGAAGGGCCGGAGCGCGCCCGGGAGGACGAGAGCGAGGAGGTGATCCCGGACGTCGGGCCGGCGGGGGCCGCCATGGGACCGGTGCGCTTCCACTGCACGTGCACGTCCGGGATCTCTTCGAGGAATCGGGACGCGGGGTTGTACGCCGGCTGCCCCCAGGCGCTGCGCATCGACGACCGCGTCACGTAGAGCCGCTCGCGGGCGCGAGTGATCCCCACGTACGCCAGGCGCCGCTCCTCCTCCAGTTCCTTGGTCTGGCCGAGTGCGCGCATGTGCGGGAAGACGCCGTCCTCCATGCCGGTGAGGAACACCACCGGGAACTCCAGGCCCTTCGCCGTGTGCAGCGTCATGAGCGTGATGACTCCGCTGCCCTCCTCGTCCTCGTCGGGGATCTGGTCGGAATCCGCGACGAGCGCGACCTGCTCCAGGAACTCGGCGAGCGTGCCGGAGCCCTCCTCGGCTCCGCGCTCCTGCTCGAACTCCAGTGCCACGGCGGCGAGTTCCTGCAGGTTCTCGATGCGCGTCTCGTCCTGCGGGTCGGTCGAGGCCTGGAGCTCGGCCAGGTACCCGGTCCGCTCCAGCACTGCCTCCAGCACGACGGCCGGTCCTGCGCCCGAGTCGACGACGGTGCGCAACTCCTCCATCAACGTGTTGAAGCGCTTCACGGCGTTGGCCGAACGGGCCGCCATCCCATAGGCCTCGTCGACGCGGCGCAGCGCCTGCGGGAAGGTGATCTTCTCGCGCAGCGCCAGCGCGTCGATCATCGCTTCGGCGCGCTCGCCGATGCCGCGCTTGGGGACGTTGAGGATGCGGCGCAGCGGGACGTTGTCCTCGGGGTTGGCGAGGACCCGCAGGTAGGCGAGGACGTCCCGGACCTCCTTGCGCTCGTAGAAGCGCACTCCGCCGACGACCTTGTACGGCAGCCCGACGCGGATGAAGATCTCTTCGAAGACGCGTGACTGTGCGTTGGTCCGGTAGAAGACGGCGACGTCGCCCGCCTTTGCCTCACCCGCGTCCGTCAGCCGGTCGATCTCGTCGGCGACGAACTGCGCCTCGTCGTGCTCGGTGTCCGCGACGTAACCGGTGATCTGCGCTCCGGCGCCCGCGTTCGTCCACAGGTTCTTGGGGCGGCGGCTCTCGTTGCGCTCGATGACGGCGTTGGCGGCGGAGAGGATCGTCTGCGTGGAGCGGTAGTTCTGCTCGAGCAGGATCGTGGTCGCGTCCGGGTAGTCCTCCTCGAACTGGAGGATGTTGCGGATCGTGGCGCCGCGGAAGGCGTAGATCGACTGGTCGGCGTCGCCGACGACGCACAGCTCGGCGGGCTCGAGGTCCTCGTACCCGGTGCCAACGAGCTCGCGCACCAGCGTGTACTGCGCGTGGTTGGTGTCCTGGTACTCGTCGACCAGTACGTGGCGGAAGCGCCGGCGGTAGTGCTCGGCGACGTCGGGGAACGCCTGGAGCAGATGGACGGTCGTCATGATGATGTCGTCGAAGTCCAGCGCGTTGGCCTCGCGCAGCCGGGCCTGGTACATCCGGTACGCCTCGGCGAGCGTCTTCTCGAATCCGTCGGCCGCGCCGTCGGCGAACGTCTCCTCGTCGACCAGCTCGTTCTTCAGGTTCGAGACCTTGGCGCTGAAGGACTTCGGCGGGAACTTCTTCGGGTCGAGGTCCAGGTCTCGGCAGACCAGCGACATCAGGCGCTTGGAGTCGGCCGCATCGTAGATCGAGAACGACGAGGTGAAGCCGAGCTTCTTCGACTCACGGCGCAGGATACGGACGCACGCGCTGTGGAACGTGGACACCCACATGGCGTTGGCGCGCGGGCCGACGAGCTGCTCGACGCGCTCCTTCATCTCGCCGGCGGCCTTGTTGGTGAACGTGATGGCCAGTATCTGACCGGGATGCACGTGGCGGGTCGCCAGCAGATGGGCGATCCGGTGGGTGAGCACGCGGGTCTTGCCGGAGCCGGCACCGGCAACGATGAGCAGGGGTGACCCGGTGTGCACGACGGCGGCGCGCTGCTGCTCGTTCAGCCCCTCGAGCAGCGCGGCCGGGTCCACGACCGGGCGCGGCGCACCGTTGCGGTAGTGGGCGTCCCCGCTGGGAGGCGCGTCGAACGCCCCCTCGAAGAGGTCGTGCGGGACCTCCTCGTGGGGGTGCTCACCATGCTCGTCGTCCTCGGGCGGGGGGGACTCCTCCGACGCCGAGGTGCGCTGGAGATCCGCCAGGAAGCTGTCGTCAAAGAGGCTGCTCATCGCAGTACGAGTCTAGGCCGCCCCGCCGACAACCCGCCGCCGCCTTCCCCACACCGGACGCAGGGAGCGCACACATCAGGCCGACTACCCAGCGTCATGTCTCGGCCACAACACGCCGAGGTCACGGAAATGTATCGGGCAAATCGAACATCCACCTTCACAGCAGCACCACACTTTGGCTAGCGTGCTCGCCCAGGCGATCCGTTCACCATCGGCGACCCACGCCAACCGGGCAGCCTGCGCCGAATTCGACCTCCCTGACGGGAGTTCGGAACCGGGGACCCAACATGCATACGCAACTGGGGTGAATCGGGCCATATTTCGCTCGGCCCGTAGGACAGCCTTCCGATCCGTCCGAACCCGACAGCTAACCCGGTAGGCGGTCCACGGAAGGAGATGCCGACCTTGGCGTCGCATCGCAAGGAGCGCAGTCGACCGCGTACGAACGCCCCCACAGTCGGGTTCACGACGGCCGCCATAGCGGGTGTCTCGCTACTGTCGACCCAGAACGCAACCGCCGAACCCAAGCCGAGCCTCGAAGAGGTCCAGCAGAAGGTCGACGCCCTCTACCGGCAGGCGGGCTCCGCCACCCAGGAGTACAACCGGGCGCAGGAAGCCACCACGAAGCAGCGCCGCGCGGTGGACCGGATCATGGACGACGCCGCCGAGCGCGCGGACGCCCTCAACGAGACCCGGCGCGCCCTCGGTACGTTCGCCGCCGCCCAGTACCGCACCGGTGGGGTCACCCCGACCGCCGCGTTGCTCTTCGCCGACAGTCCGCAGGACTACGTCGACCAGACGCAACTGATGGACCGGATGACCGACCGGCAGCGCAGCGCGATCACGGACTTCGAGACGGAGCAAGCCGCGGCGGCGAAGGAGCGTGCGCGGGCCACCAAGAGCCTGGAGTCGCTGACGGCCTCGCAGGAGTCGCTGCGCACCAGCAAGCAGACCGTCCAGAAGAAGCTCGCCGAAGCGCGGGAGCTGCTGTCGCGGCTGACGGCCGAGGAGCGAGCCCGGCTGGACGAGTTGGAGCAGGAACGCGCGGAGGAAGCCCGCCGCAAGGCAGAGGCGAGGGCCAGGGCGGAAGCCGAGCAGCAGCGCCAGCAGCAGGAGCAGGAGCAGCAACAGGAGCAGAGCCAGGGCGCCACAACGGGCACGGACGCCACCACCGGTACGTACGCCGCGAAGGCTGAAAAGGTGCTGTCCTTCGCCCGGGCGCAGATCGGCAAGCCGTACGTCTGGGGTGCGACGGGGCCCAGTTCCTACGACTGCTCCGGGCTCACCCAGGCCGCATGGCGGGCCGCCGGCGTCGATCTGCCCCGCACCACCTGGGACCAGGTGAAGGTGGGGCAGCGGGTCGCGACGGAGCAGCTCCTCCCCGGCGACCTCGTCTTCTTCTACAACGACATCAGCCACGTCGGCATCTACATCGGCGACGGCAAGATGATCCACGCACCGAAGCCCGGCACCTCCGTGCGCGAGGAGTCCATCTACTACATGCCGATCTACGGGAGCGTCCGGCCGGCCTGATCGTCAGATCGGTTCCCGGGGGGCCACTCTTCACTCTCCCGGGCCTCCCCTCCGGCGCCTCCTCGACGAGAGCGGGCCGGACGGCCGGGCCGATCAAGGTCGGCTCGGCCTCACGGGTCGGGACGAGTGGTCGGGGCGGGACGAGTGGTCCGGTCGGGGCGGGACGGGTGGTCCGGCGATCGGGTCAGGTCCAGAGCGTGGCGATGAAGATGTTCGCCACGGTCAGGCCGCCCACCGTGGCGAACAGTGCCTTGTCCACCGTCTCCTCGTCGCGCTTCACGTACACCAGGCCCAGGATCACCACCAGGATCACCAGCTTGATGCCCACCTTGAGGTTGTTCACCGGCTGGTCGTCCGCCTGGTTGAGCCCCACCAGCACCACGCCCGTCACCAGCATGGTCAGCGCGCCGTGCAGCATCGCGGGCGTGAAGCGCGCCCGTCCCTCACCCATCGCCTTCATCTGGGTCAGGAAACCACCGAGCAGTGCGGCAATACCGATGATGTGGAGAGCGACGAAGACATTGATGAGTACGTCCATGGCAAGGGAGCCTATCCGTATGGTCGGAAAGCGACCCGTGCGGTCCGTCTGTTGCCAATAACAGACATGCCCTCTCTCTTCCCTCATCCCGCGGTCTAGCGTCCAGCCCCAGGTGGCCGACTCCCACCACCGCTCCGCGCACCGGGGCGGCAGTCGGCAGCCCCCGCCGAAAGACCCGGCGGCGGACCGTCGCCCCTGTGCGGTCCGCCGCCGGAACCCGCACCGGCGGCCCCGATCCGGAAGGACTGGCACCACCCGTGGCAGCGCACCGCAAGCCCAGGCAGCGAAAGCTCGCCGGACCCGCCACCCGCTTCTCGGCCCTCGCACTCGCCGGAGCCGCGACCGCCACCGCCTTCGAAGGGTCCGCGCAGGCAGAACCCCACCTCACTGCGGACGAGGTGCGCGCCAAGGCCGACAGGCTCTACGAAGAGGCGGAGCGGTCGACGGAGCAGTACAACGGTGCGAAGGAGAAGGCGGACGCGGCGCGGACCACGGTGGACGAGCTACGGGACGAGGCGGCCCGGCGCACGGAACGACTCAATGCCTCCCGGAACGACCTGGGCTCCTTCGCCACCGCGCAGTACCGTGCGGGAGGCATCGACCCGGCCGTCCAGCTCGCGCTCGTCTCCGACCCCGCCGGCTATCTGGCGGGGGCGGAGCTGGCCGAACGCGTCGGGGCGCGGCAGACGACGACGATCAGCAGGATCCGACACCAGCTCCGGGAGATCGCCCAAGTGCGCGCGGAGGCGTCCGAGCTGCTGGCCGAACTCGCGGAGCAGCAGGCTGAGCTGGACCGCCATCGCACGGTGATCCGGAAGAAGCTCGCGGCAGCCCAGTCCCTGCTGGCCCGGCTCACCTCCGAGCAGCGGGCGGCCTACCGGGCCGGCGACGGTGCGGCGGTGGCCCGCGCGGACCGCGACACCACCCGCCCCGACACATCCGCACCGCGCGTCCCCGCGCCCAACTCCCGTGCGTCACAGGCCGTCGACTACGCCTACGCAGCGCTCGGGAAGCCGTACGTGTGGGGCGCGACAGGCCCTTCGGCGTACGACTGCTCCGGGCTGACGCAGGCCGCCTGGCGCTCGGCGGGCGTCTCCCTCCCACGGACGACGTACACCCAGATCAACGCGGGACGGAGCGTTTCCCGGTCCCAGCTCGCCCCGGGAGACCTGGTCTTCTTCTACTCCGGCATCTCCCACGTGGGCCTCTACATCGGCGGCGGCAGGATGATCCACGCCCCCCGTCCCGGGGCGCCGGTCCGGATCGCGTCCATCGACGACATGCCGTACGCCGGGGCGACGCGGATCGCGTAGCCCCGGAACAGTCCCGCACAGGCTCCTGCGGCGGGGCCGGGGCAACGGCTTCCGGCCCGTCGACCCGGGCCCGGGCCTCCATCCCGCGGCGCGGGTGCACGGCGAAGAGCCCAGCCCGGAGCCGCCCGGCTCTTCGGATCGGTGATGCGGGGCGAGTACGCAGCGAGCCCGGGAGTGGGGCAAGTACGCGGCGAGCCCGGAAGTGAGGATCCGGTCCCCGCTTCCCCCGGTCGTCGACGTCGAAGACGGGTCCGCTCGTCGACGTCGAGGACGGGTCCGGTCGTCGCCCCAGGGGCACCCGGACCTCGCCGGGCGTGCCGGACGTACGCCCGGGAAACCGCCGTCGTGTCCGGCGCCCGCAGGTTCCGGCTGAGGCCGGAGGACGCAGCGGCCCCACTGTCGCCCCGGGGCCCGCGGTCCGCGTCAGCGGGCGGCTGCCGTGTTGTTGGCGGTCGGCTCGTAGCTGACCTGGCGGGTCAGCCAACGGAAGATCTCCGGGATCTGGATCTTCCACGCACCAGTGTCGTGCGCCCCGTAGATCTCGAAGACGTCAACCTTGGTCGGGGGCTTGGCGGCGGCCCGGAGAGCCAGGCCCGACTCGAAACCGTCCCCGCGGGCGCCGGAGACGTAGAGGGACGTCCGCGGAGGGGTCTTGGCGGACTCCAGGATGTGGAGCGGGTTGTTCTCGCGGCGCAGCTCCGGGTCCTGGGCGGCGAGGGACGCCTTCTCGCCGGCCGGGTCGTTGTAGCCGGACATGGCCACTCCGGCGCGGTAGCGGTCGGGGTGCGCGACGGCGAGCTTGGCCGCGCAGTGGGCACCCGCCGAATAGCCCGCGACGGCCCAGCCGTCGGCCTTGTCGCTGGCGCGGAAGTTGTCCATCACCATCTTGCGGACGTCGACGCTCAGCCACGAGTCCGCGTTGATCTTGCCCGGGATGTTGGCGCAGCCGGTGTCGGCCCTGCCCAGCAGCGTGGTGCGCGGGGCCACCAGGATGAACGGCGCGACCTCGCCGCGCTTCATCATCGGCTTGATCTGCTTCTGCACCTTGAGCGTGCCGAACCACGACTTGGCGGAGCCCGGGTAGCCGGGAAGTACCTCGACGACGGGGAACTTGGTGTTGCGGTAGGCGGGCTCGTCGTACTGCGGAGGCAGCCAGACGTACACCTCGCCCTCGACCCCCGACACCTGGCCGGTGAGCTGGGTGACCAGCACGTCACCCCCGACCTTCGGGTCGGCCGCGCGCCGGAACTTCTGCTTGGTCTTCGGGAGGTCGGCGAACTTCACTCCGCCCATGCCGTCCCCGCCGAGGTCCTTCGCGGCCGTGACGTGGTCGCCCGTGCCCAGCAGGTCCTCCCAGTTGTCGTACAGGGCGTTGCTGTTGTTGACCGCGAGGAAGACCACGGCGAGCGCGGTCACCTGGGCGAAGCCCAGCATGAGCAGCCGGGCGGCGCCCCGCACCAGGGCAGGGCCGCGCACCCGGCTCCACAGGGCCAGCGGCAGCAGCACGGCGACCACGGTCAATACGACCGCGGTCACGAAGACGGGAGTCCCGGTCAAGCTCATCACGGACAGTTAGAGGGGGCGAACCCCGTCCTGGTTGCCGCGGTTGTGTCGCGTTTTCCTCACAGATCCGCCAACGTGCCACGGATCACGCAGCGGAGAGGTCAGACGAGACGCCGTGCCGTCGCCCACCGGGTCAGTTCGTGACGGTTCGACAGCTGAAGCTTCCTCAGCACCGCCGAAACGTGGGACTCCACGGTCTTCACCGAGATGAAGAGCTGCTTGGCGATCTCCTTGTAGGCGTAGCCGCGAGCGATCAGCCGCAGCACTTCCCGCTCCCGCTGGGTGAGCCGGTCCAGATCCTCGTCGACCGGCGGTGCGTCGGTCGAGGCGAAGGCGTCGAGGACGAACCCGGCGAGCCGCGGCGAGAACACGGCGTCGCCGTCCTGCACTCGGAAGATCGAATCGACCAGGTCCGCACCGGTGATCGTCTTCGTCACGTAGCCGCGGGCACCGCCGCGGATCACGCCGATGACGTCTTCGGCGGCGTCCGACACCGACAGCGCCAGGAACCGCACCGGTTTCTCAGGAGCCGCCATCAGGCTCGCGCAGCGGCGCAGCACCTCCACACCGCCACCGCCCGGCAGATGGACGTCGAGGAGCACGACCTCCGGCCGGGTCGCCGTGATCACGGTGACCGCCTGGTCGACGTCCGCTGCCTCACCGACCACCTCGACGCCCGTCTCGTCGGTGCGCCCGATCTCCGCCTGGACACCGGCGCGGAACATGCGGTGATCGTCGACGAGCACGACCCGTACCCGCCGTTCGCTGCCTCCTACCGGCTCCACGGCCTCCGGGATCCGCTCGCTCATCCGTCCGCCCTCTCCATCTCGAGCTCTACTTCGGTGCCTCCTCCGGGCACCGAACGCAGCCGTGCCGTCCCGCCGTTGCGCTGCATACGACCGATGATCGATTCTCGTACACCCATCCGGTCCTCCGGTACCGCATCCGGATCGAAGCCGGGCCCCCGGTCCCGTACCGAGACGAACACCGTGCGGCCCTCGACCTCCGCGTACACCTGTACGGCACCGCCCTCGCCACCGTACTTCGCGGCGTTCACCATCGCCTCGCGCGCGGCCTGCATCTGTGCCGCGAGCTTCTCGTCGAGGGGGCAGTCGCCGACGACCACGACCTCCAGCGGCACCCCGTGCTTGTCCTCGACCTCGGCGGCCGCCTTCTTCACCGCATCGGCGACGGTGGACGGCTCCTCGTCCTCCTCCTTGCCGTTGCCCTCCGGCTTGTACAGCCAGTTGCGCAGCTCGCGCTCCTGGGCGCGGGCGAGCCTGCGCACTTCCCCCGCGTCCTCCGCGTTCCGCTGGATCAGGGTGAGGGTGTGCAGCACGGAGTCGTGGACGTGGGCGGCGACCTCGGCACGCTCCTGGGCCCTGATGCGCATCAGGCGCTCCTCGGAGAGGTCCTGGGTCATCCGCACCAGCCAGGGACCGGCCAGCAGACCGACCCCGACGACGACGGCGATCGCTCCCGTCAGCACGCTGCCGAGCTGGGCCGCGGAACCACGGACGACCATGAACACCGTCAGACCCATCCCCACCAGGGCGACCCCGGCGAAACCGCGCGCCAGCTGCAGCGCCCGGCGACGGGAGCCGGCCTCGGTCCACTGGGCCCGCCGAGCGTTGTCCGCCTGCCGCCACACCAGCACGACACCGGCGCCGACCAGCAGCAGCGGCCACACGTAGCGGTTGGCGTCGCCGCCCATGTCGACGTTGCCGGCGAAGACGGCGGCGCCGATCAGCAACGCGACCATCGCGAAGAGCTGGCCCTTGTCCGGCTTGCGCAGTCGGCGTCTGCCGTCGGGGGTCGCTTCGAAGACGGGCCGCGGGCCCGTGGTGTTCCGGCCGCCCACCCCGAGGGGTACGACGATCCAGAACACCGCGTAGAGCAGAGCTCCGAGCCCGTTGGCCATGAAGAGCCCGAGGAAGACCAGCCGGACCCAGATCACGGGCAGTCCGAGGTGCCCGGCGAGCCCGCGCGCGACGCCGCCGAGCCACCGCCCGTCCGCGCTGCGGTACAGCTTGCGCAGGGGCGCTTCTTCGGTGTCCGGGATGCGGGCGGTGGCGACGGGCATGCATCGATGGTCACACGTGCGGTCCCGCACGGGCATCAGGGCCGTCCCTGAGACCGTCCCCGAACGTCGGGGGCCCGTGCGGGTCAAAATCAGGGAAGGTCCAGGGTCGGCCGGGCTGCCGCTCCGGTGATCCGGACCGTCACCATGGAGTCATGACCCAGCCGACCGCTCCACCGCCTCCCGGGCAGCCGCCACCGGAGCAGCAGTCCACACCGGCCCGGCTGTACCGGAGTCCGCGGCACAAGGTCGTCGGCGGGGTGTGCGGAGGCCTGGGCCGGTACTGCGACATCGATCCGGTGGTCTTCCGGGTCGCGGTCGGCGTGCTCGCGGTCACCGGCGGCATCGGTCTGATCTTCTACGGCTTCGCCTGGCTGCTGGTCCCCCAGGAGGGCAAGGACGAGAACGAGGCGCGGCGGCTGCTCTCGGGCCGGGTCGAAGGCACTTCGATGG
Source organism: Streptomyces sp. NPDC059169 (assembly GCF_042755225.1). NCBI lineage: Bacteria > Bacillati > Actinomycetota > Actinomycetes > Kitasatosporales > Streptomycetaceae > Streptomyces > Streptomyces sp. NPDC059169. Next base: position 575,493 of record NZ_JBHZCF010000001.1, read on the forward strand.
CGGCCGTGCTCATGGCCCTCCTCGGCTGCGCCCTGTTCCTTCTGATGCTGGGCAACGGCGGCATGCTCGCGTTCGCCGCGCTGCTGTCGCTGGCCGTGGCGGGAGCCGCCGTCTGGTCGCTGCGGCGCTCCCGGACGGCGCCGGACGGCGCTCCCGTGGAGGGGGCGACCGCACAGGCAGTGGCGGAGGCGCCCCCGGAGGCCACAGCGCCGCCCGCCCCCGGAGGTCCTTCCTGGTGGCGGGACCCGATCATCAAGGACGGCTCCACGGGCCCGGTGGCCACCGGCTATCTGTGGGGGCCGGACGACGTGGGTGCGGAGGCGGTGGCGCCGCGGACCGGCGCCGCCGTGCCGCGCCCCCGCGGGCCCCGCAGGCCCCAAGGGCCCCGCTCCATCGGCGGGCTGGTGTTCCTGCTCGCCCTGGTCGCCGGCGCTCTGGGCACCCGCTTGTCCTGGGACGGATCGTCGCTGGGCGCCAGCCTGCAGATCGGGCTCGGATGCGCCCTGGCGGTGTTCGGTCTGGGTCTGGCGCTGGGCAGTTTCCTGGGACGCGTCGGGGCGGGCACGGTCCTGCTGTCGGTGATCACCGCGGGGCTGCTGGCCGGTGCTTCCGCACTGCCCGAGGAGATCGGTACGCAGTGGACGCGCACCGACTGGCGGCCTGCGTCGGTCGCGGCCGTCGCGCCGCACTACTCGCTGGGCACGGGGGTCGCGACGCTCGACCTCAGCCGACTGGAGCTCCCCGCCGGGACGACGGTCCGCACCGGGGCCGAGGTCGGTGCCGGGCAGCTGAAGGTGATCGTTCCGAAGGAGGCGAAGGTGGCCGTCTCGACACGCGCCGGGCTCGGTGACGTCCGGCTGCCCGGTGATCCGGCGGACGACGTGGACGTCGCGCCGGACCGGAAGCGCACCGTCACCCTCGCCCCGCCGGCCGGCACCGCTCCCGCGGGGACCCTCGCACTGGACCTCCGGGTCGGGCTGGGACAGGTGGAGGTGACCCGTGCTGCTCCATGAGTTCCGCCCGGGCCGGTTGGTGGCGGGCTCGACGGCGCTGGCCACGGCCGCGCTCTACCTCGGTGACGCGGCGGGCGCCTGGGAGACCGCGTGGTTCGTGGCCTTCCCGATCGTGGTCGGCGGCCTGTTCCTCGCCACGGTGACGACCTACGTGCACTACCGCCTGCGCCGGCGCTCCGCGATGGGCGCGTCGACCGGGAACGTCCCTGCCCCGGTCAGGTCCAACGGCGGCGAGGCCACCCGGTAGGCCGGGGCGCTCGCGTCGCTCGTTGCCGAGAAGCTGGAGCGTCGGGCTGTCCTGCAGGGGGAACGGGAGCTGTCCCGCTGGACACGGCGGTGCCACGGGGACCGGTGAACACCTCCGCGGTCCATGACGGATACGGACCGGCCGAACGGCCGCCAGGGTCAAGCGGTATCAGGCTGCCGCGGCTGTCCCGTGCGGCGTCGAAGGAACGTCTCCCCGCGGTCCCTGCGGGGCCCACTCGCATGCCCCTGTCCCCTGGCACCGAGGTTGGCTCGATTGCCGGGGAGGTCGTACCGCTGACGTGGCGGCCCCCGCTGACGCCGAGTCGCTGGGCCGCACGCGCCCTCCGGGCTACTGCCAGGAAGTTTCCTGGCCTCGGCCACGCCGTCGGCCCCTGATCACGGCATCCAACGACCAGTAGGGCGCTCCTGCCAGCACCAAGGGCACCCAGCAGAACATGTACGGGAGATCGTTGCCGAAGTAGTACGGATGGGTCTGCCAGCTCACGGTCAGCCACAGGCTCAGCGAGATCAGGGCACCACCGAGCGCGGCGAGCCGCGCCAACAGCCCCACCAGAGTCCCGATCCCGACCGCCAGCTCACCGAGGGCGATGGCGTAGCCGAACCCCACGGGGTTCTTCAGGGCCATGTCCACGAGTGCGGGGACGGCGGAGGTGTTCCGCACGTTGGTCATGAGTTCCCCGAGGGAACCGGTGCCGCTCGCCGACAGGAACGCCGAGTCGGTGAGCTTGTCCAGTCCCGCGTAGATGAACGTCACGCCGAGGAAGAGCCGTAGCGGCAGTAGTGCGTACTTCTGTGCGCGTTCCCTCCAGTCGCTCCGTGCGTCATCCGTCGCGTACGTCGCCGTCGTCCGGTACACATGCGTCATCGTCGCCTCCGCGTCTCACCCGGCTGGGACGAGTGTTCCCACACCCGGCACGAATGAATACGGGCGCGACGGCCGTACGGCTCAGTCGGCGATCTCGATCGTCACCCTGTTCGACTCGGCGCCGGCGGCCGTCACGACCTGGACGTCGGCCCTACCGGGTTCCACGTCCGCGGGGACCGGGACCGTGAGGTTCGTGTCGGTCGGGTTGGTGAACCCGCCGGGGACGGGGATCAGCGGGACGTGGACGTGGACCGCGCCGATGCGGACGGTCATCCGTGCGAGCCGGTCGGGGCTTCCCGTACCGGGGGGTACGAAGCCAGCACCGCGGATCTCGATGTCATCACCCGTGCGGATGGGGCTGTCGAGGTCTCCGACCTCGCGGGCGCGGACGACGGAGTGGACGACCGGCCGGCCGCCCTCCGCATACTTCCCGCCGAGGTAGACGGTCGCCGCGACGAGGACGAGGCCCGTCAGGCCCCAGGGCAGTCCGGGCAGTTCGCCCGGGCGGCGGACCAGCAGGACGCCCGCGCAGGCCAGGGCCGCGGCAGAGACGAGGACGTACTGCACGTCCGGGAAGCTGCCGCGTCCCGCGTCGTCGCACAGCAGGTCGGCCGGCCGCGGGCGGTCGGCCTGCACCTTCTGCAGCCGGCCGGTGATGATGCGGACGGTGACCACGCGGCGCACCAGCACGGCGATCAGGCACACCGCACCGACGGCGGTGATCAGGCCCGCGCCGCGGGCGAGTCCGAGACCGGCCAGAAGGGCGTCGCGTTCGCCGGGCGCCGTGGCGACCGCGAGCCGGAAGGCCAGGTACAGGACGGCATGGGCGGCGAAGAGCACCCAGGCCGCGGCGACGGCCCGGGACGTCGACAGCCGGTTGTCCTCGCCGACGAGCGGCGCGAGCAGACCGCCGTGCATGCGGTGCCACCAGGCGGCGCCGGTGAGCACCGCCGCGAGGCACCCCGCCGCGGCCAGGCCGGCGGTGCGCGTCACGGTCCAGCCGGAGCCGACCGCCGTGACGGCCTGGGCGAGGAGCAGCAGGGCGACCGATCCCCACAGGGCGAGCAGCGTGCGACGCCAGACCCGGGTGAGCCAGGCGGTTCCGGCGGCGCGGCTGCGCTCGGCGACGGCACGGGCTGACTCCGTCAGCTCGTCGGAGATCCACTGGCGGGTGGCACCCACGGAGAAGGCGATGCGTGCGGGCAGCCCCTGCCCGGCGGCGAGCTCGTCGCGTCGTGCCCGGAATCCGGCAACCGCGCGCCGATGGCCCTCACGCGCACCGTGCGGGCAGTCGCCACAACTGCACCCCCCGCCGTGGACGCTGTGTCCCGCTTCTTGCACCGCCACGGCGAACGCACCCTTCCCCGGTTGGCAGCCTCGGCAACTACCCCTTATTTCTTAGGAATTGTGCCGTACGGATGGCCTTGTGACGGCGTGGAAGGACAGCCGTACGAGTGATTTCCGCACGATCAAATTGACGTACTAAGACAGGAGTTCGGGCTCGGCGGTGGAGATACCCCGCCACAGCGGCTGGTAGTTGATCCAGGCGGCGAGTTCACTGCCGAGGCTCTCGCGGGTCGCGACGGCGTCGCGATGCTCGATGAGCACGGGTTTTCCCGCGGCCCTGGCCGCAAGCTGGACCTGGGCGCAACGCTCCATCGAGATGAACCACCAGGCCGCCGCATCCACCGAGCCCCCGACGGTCAGCAGTCCGTGGTTGCGCAGGATGATCCCGCGGTGCGCGCCGAGTGCCGCGGCGATGCGCCGGCCTTCCTCCGCGTCCACGGTCACTCCCGTGTACGCGTCGTACAGCGCGTGGTTCTCGTAGAAGGCGCACGCCTCCTGGGTGAGGGGATCGAGCAGTTCGCCCAGCGAGGCCAGCGCCCTGCCGTGCACGGAGTGGGCGTGCGCGACGGCGACGGCCTCGGGCCTGGCCCGGTGGACCTCGGCGTGCACCGCGAACGCGGCCTGGTTGACGCGCCGATCGCCCTCGACGACGTCTCCGTCCCCGTTGACCAGGATCAGCGAGCCCGCGGTCGTCGTGGCGAACGGTTCGCCGAACGGGTTGACCCAGAAGCAGTCCTCGAACTCCGGGTCCCGCACCGTGAGGTGCCCGGAGACCCCCTCTTCGTAGCCGAACCGGCCGAACAGCCTCAGCGCACCCGCGAGCCGCTGCTTGCGGTGGGTCCGCTCCTCGGCCGCTGACGCGTGCACGGGCGGCATCGCGAACCGCAACAGGTCGAGGGGGACGGGGCCGGGAACGGGGGCGGCGCCGGGAGCGGCGACGGGAGCGGATGTCTCGTCCGGGGTCTCGTCCATGCCGCGGAACGTAGCGCCGTGCACCCCAACTAGCCAGGGGCACGGCACGGTTCGGGGCACAGCGCGGCCGAGCCGCCGACCTTCGGGTCTTCTCGGCCGCGCGGAAGGACCGTGCACACGGAGCCACCACCGGGCCGAGGCGCACACCCCTCCGTGATCAGAGCCGCCGAGATCAGAGCCGCCGGATCAGAGCCGATCGATCTCGGAGAGGTCGATGTCGATGCTGAAGGGGACGGAGGCCTTGAGCCGGTCGCGGAACGTGCCGCTGAGCATGTAGGCCCTCGACTCCTTGTCCAGTTCGAAGACGTGCACCACGGGCAGGTCGTCCTCACCGGCCGTCTCGACGCGCCAGAAGTACGGGATGCCCGCGCCGGCGTACTTGTGGGGCTTGGTGTCGCCGTCGCGGGCCTCGGAGTCGGGTGAGACGACCTCGACCGCCAGCAGCACGTCCCGGGCCTGGAAGTACGTCTGCGCGCGACTCCGTGCCGCTGCCGCACGGACGACGAGCACGTCCGGCTCCGGGCCGTTGCGCTTGTCGAGCACCACGGTCATCTCGCGGCGGACCTTCAGCTCGGGCGGCACCGTGCTGCGCAGTCCGCTGACCAACAGGTCGATCGCAATGCTGTGGAAATCCCGCTGCGGGCTCACGAAGACCAGGCTCCCGTCGATCAGCTCGGTGTGCGGCGGGAGGTCGGGCAGGGTCAGCAGGTCGTCCACCGTGTAGCCGTCGCGCGGCGGCACAGGCCAGTGGTACGAGATCTCTGCGCTCATGAGTGCTCCCATGGCCGTGATTCTGGTCCGTGCGATCAGACTACCCACCGTGAACGCCGGTGCCGCCGCTCAAACGAAGGAGCGACGGCACCGGCGTTGACCCGCGGGGAGGGTCACTCCCACTCGATGGTGCCCGGGGGCTTCGACGTCACGTCGAGGACCACGCGGTTCACGTCCGCGACCTCGTTGGTGATACGCGTGGAGATCTTCGCCAGGACCTCGTACGGCATGCGCGTCCAGTCCGCCGTCATCGCGTCCTCCGACGAGACGGGACGGAGCACGATCGGGTGGCCGTAGGTGCGGCCGTCGCCCTGGACGCCGACCGAGCGGACGTCGGCGAGCAGGACCACCGGGCACTGCCAGATCTCGCGGTCCAGACCTGCCGCCGTGAGTTCCTCGCGGGCGATGGCGTCCGCGTCGCGCAGGAGGTCCAGGCGCTCCTTGGTGACCTCGCCGACGATGCGGATGCCGAGGCCGGGGCCCGGGAAGGGCTGGCGGTGGACGATCTCGTCCGGCAGGCCCAGCTCCTGGCCGACCATCCGGACCTCGTCCTTGAACAGCTTGCGCAGCGGCTCGATCAGCTCGAACTCGAGGTCCTCGGGGAGACCGCCCACGTTGTGGTGCGACTTGATGTTGGCCGTGCCCGTGCCGCCGCCGGACTCCACCACGTCCGGGTAGAGGGTGCCCTGGACCAGGAACTGGACCGGCTGCTCGCCGTGCGCACCGGCCTCGGCGATGATCTCGGCCTGCGCCTGCTCGAAGACCCGGATGAACTCCCGACCGATGATCTTCCGCTTCTCCTCCGGGTCGGACACCCCGGCGAGCGCGTCCAGGAAGCGCTGCTGGGCGTCGACGACCTTCAGCGAGACCCCGGTCGCCGCCACGAAGTCCTTCTCGACCTGCTCGGTCTCGCCCTTGCGCATCAGGCCGTGGTCGACGTACACGCACGTCAGCTGTGAGCCGATGGCCTTCTGGACGAGGGCCGCGGCGACGGCCGAGTCCACACCGCCCGACAGACCGCAGATGGCGCGCTTGGCACCGACCTGCTCACGGATCGCGGCGACCTGCTCCTCGATGACGTTGCCGGTCGTCCACGTGGGCTCGATCCCGGCGCCGCGGTAGAGGAAGTGCTCCAGGACCTGCTGCCCGTGGGTCGAGTGCATCACCTCGGGGTGGTGCTGCACGCCGTACAGACGCTTCTCGTCGTTCTCGAAGGCGGCGACGGGCACGACCTCGGTGGACGCGGTGACCGCGAAGCCCTCGGGGGCCGCGGAGCATGCGTCGCCGTGGGACATCCACACGGCCTGCTCGGGGGGGGTGCCCTCGAAGAGGGTGGAGCCGGGCCTGGTGACGTGCAGTGCCGTACGGCCGTACTCGCGGGCGCCGGAGTTGTCGACGGTGCCGCCGAGGGTCTGCGCCATCAGCTGGAAGCCGTAGCACATGCCGAAGACCGGGACGCCCGCCTCGAAGAGCGCACGGTCCAGCCGTGGTGCACCCGCCTCGTACACGGAGGACGGGCCGCCGGAGAGAATGATCGCGGCCGGCTTCTTGGCCAGCATCTCGGCCACCGGCATGGTGGACGGGACGATCTCGCTGTAGACCCGGGCCTCACGGACGCGGCGGGCGATGAGCTGGGCGTACTGGGCGCCGAAGTCGACGACGAGTACGACGTCGGGCGCGGCAGCTGGGGACGCTGAGGACACTACGGCGGCCTTCCGGCGGTGGTGGGAGGGGGTCTGTGTTCGTCGATTCTACCGGCGGCGGCAGGTCGCTCTTCGTCTCACCATCCGAACGACCGGCCTCCCGGCTGGCCACGCACGGTGCCGGGAGGCCATACTGGGCGCCATGCGCAAGCACTCGACCTTCGTCTTTACCTATGGCACCCGGCCCACCGGCTGCCATGGTCGTGCTGCTTGAGCAACTGACAAGCGACTTTCCAGGCGCCCCGGGCCGACAAGGCCCGGGGCGCTTCGTGGTTTCCGGGCCGTGTTGCTGCGGGGCCCCCATCGAGGAGCCCTCCACCATGACCGTCACCCAGACCAACGCGGCCACCGCCGCCGATACCGGAGCCCGCACTCCCGAGGCCGCGGACGTGATCGCCGGCGCCCGTGAGCGCATCGACGCGCTCGACGACCGCATCATCGGACTGATCCAGGAACGGATCGCCGTCTCGGCGGTGATCCAGGAGGCCCGCATCACGTCCGGCGGCCGCCGGGTCAACCTCGCGCGCGAGATGGAGGTGCTCGGCCACTACAGGGACGCCCTCGGGAAGCCGGGCACCTCGTTGGCCATGACGTTGCTCGAGCTGTGCCGGGGCCGCGTCTGAGCGGGCGTCGACGCGCGTGCGCGTCTGGTCCGCCGTGCCGTCGCGCACGTGAGTACGGGCGTGCTCTCACCCGTACGGCACGTGACCGGCACCGCGGCACTTCGTTGGTACCGGTGTCCGTGCCAGCCAGGGGCGGACCCGAAGGAAAGAACCACGCGTGGCTCCGCTGGGGCGAGTGGCGTGCCCGAAGGTACGCCGTGGGACCTCGCCCCGGCGCACGTGACCGGTCGGCAGGGGACAGCAGCCCGGTCACCCCAAGGGCGGTCGGCTCCGGGAATGCCCGGAGCCGACCGCACCCGGTCGGGCCGTCTGCCCGACCGCCCCACCCCGTCGGGAAGGGTCGGTGCGCGTCGTACCGCCCTGCACTCCTCCCTCTGTCAGGCCCACGTTCCCCGCACGAGGGCCCGGGGCTCCCGCACCAGCGGCGCACTCCTCCCCCGGCGCCACCCCTCGGCGCCGACGCCGCCCTGACATCGGTGCTGAACGCCCATGGGGCGATGGAGGACCGTGTCCCTTCCGCTTCTCGGCCCCCGTCCCTCCCGGTGGCGCGACTCAGGGCTCCGGTGAGCGTCCGCCGACGCCGGGGTCCGCCGCGGACAGGGCTACCGCCCCGGCCCCCGCAAGCAGGCGGAGGCCTAGTGACGCAGGACACATAAAGATTCTGTGAGTTCCCGTACAACCAATCCCGCTGGTCACAGGTCATGCATGCAGAAACTACGGCCACACCCGTGACCCCACATCCGGGGGATGGCCCCCTAAACACTCGTGCCGCGGAACGCGGCACGCCGGACTTCCCTGAGGTCTTCATGAAGCTTCGCCGCGCTATGGCCGTCGCCGCCGCGACCGCCGTCATAGCCCCCGCCGCCTTCCTTGCGGCACCGTCCGCCTTCGCGGCCGACACCAACGGCACGACGTCCGCCGGCGCCTCCGGCGAAACGGCCACCACGGGCGAGACCGGGACCACCGGCGAAACGAGCACGGCCGGTGAGACCGCCACCACGGGTGAGACCACCGCCGCGGGCGAACCGGACTCCGAGCCCAAGACCGACGAGCCCGCCACCACGGGTGGCGCCGGCGCGAAGGACACCAAGGAACCCGCCACCGGCAGCGCGGAGGCAGACTCCGGCAAAACCGCCGAGAAGCCCGCCGAGAAGCCCGCCGAGAAGGACGCCGAGAAGGACGCCGAGGACGACTGGGCCGAGCCTGAGCTCTGCGAGACGAACGATCTCAAGCTCTCCGTGAAGGGCCTGCCCGGCAAGATCGCCGCGGGCAGCGGCTGGCACAAGTTCACGCTGAACGTCCTCAACGACTCGGAAGCGACGCTCAGCGAGATCGACTACTTCGCCGGCGCCGCGTTCGACAAGGAGGGCATGGAGCTCTTCAAGAGCAAGCAGGTCGCCCTCCAGGCGTACAACGAGGACACCAAGGCCTGGGACGACCTGAGCGAGGGCGGCGAGGCCGTCGGCTACGTCGGTCAGTCCGACGAGGTCAAGCCGGGCTACGAGGTCGACATCCCGCTGCGCATCAACGTGAAGGCCAACGCCCCGGTCGGCGCCGGCTTCACACTGGGCGGCGGCGTGTACATCGGCGACAAGGAGTGCATGGGCTACAGCGACGTCGCCTACAAGTTCCAGATCGTCGCCGGCGGCACCGACACGGACGGTACCGAGCCGCAGGAAGGCGGCAAGGTTCCCGTTCCGACCACCAACCCGGCCAGCAACACGTCGAGCCAGCTGAGCGGCAACCTCGCCGAGACCGGCTCCTCCTCGGTGCTCCCGGTCATCGGGATCAGCGGCGGCATCGCCGTCGTCGCCGGTGCGGGCGTCGTCTTCGCGATGCGCCGCCGCAAGGGCGGCGCGGTCGCGTAACACCGCAACAAGGCAAGAGGGGCGCTGCACTCGGAGGGGGGTGCAGCGCCCCTCGTCCGTTCTGCGGGGGCACCGTCCCCGATCCACCGGGGGCGCAGGGACGGGGCGGCGGACGGTCAGTCCGTCTTCGGCGGGACCGTGGGGAGGCCCAGGAACGGCAGGCTCAGCGCGCCGAACGCGTCCGCCGGGACCGCGGGGGCCTTCGGCGCCACCGCGGTGAGCCGCTCGTACGCCGCGCCCTGTTCGGGACGCGGGTCCGCCTCGCCCTTGTTGGGCCAGAAGGACATCGCTCGTTCCGCCTGGGCCGTGATGGTGAGGGACGGGTTGACGCCGAGGTTCGCCGAGACGGCCGCGCCGTCCACGACCGAGATGCCGGGATGGCCGTAGAGCCGGTGGTACGGGTCGATCACGCCGGTCTCCGCGGAGCTGCCGATCGGACAGCCGCCCAGGAAGTGGGCGGTGAGCGGGGTGCCCATCAGCTCGCCCACGTTGGAGCCCGCGAAGCCGCCGATCTCCTCGGCGAGGATCGAGGCGGCGCGGGTGGCTTCGGGGATCTGCTTGGGATTGGGCGCGCCGTGGCCCTGGCGAGCGGTGAGCAGCCCCTTCCCGAAGCCTTTGGGCTTGCGGTACGTCGTCAGCGAATTGTCCAGGGACTGCATGACCAGGCCGATGATGGTCCGCTCCGACCAGTGGCGGTTGGACAGCGCACGGACCGCGAGCCAGGGGTGCCGAACCATGGTGGCGGCCCAGCCCGCGACCCGGTGCTTCGCGCTGTAGGGCACCTGGAGGACGGTCATGCCGCCCATCGCGTTGGACCCCTTGCCGTAGCGGACGGGTTCGATGTGGGTGTCGGCGTCCGGGTGGATCGAGGAGGTGATCGCGACGCCACGGGTGAAGTCGACCTTGTCCGTGCCGTGCCGCCTGCGGTAGCGGCGGTTGTCGGTCTGCGCACCGACGATCGCCTCGGAGTTGGTGCGGGTCAGCTCGCCGAGACGGCCGGAGATCCGCGGTAGCAACCCGGTGTCCTTCATCCGGTGGAGCAGCGTCTGGGTGCCGTAGGTGCCTGCCGCCACGACCACGCGAGCGGCGGTGAACGTGCGGCCCTTCCCCTTGCGCTTGTCGTTGCTGGGCAGGGTCCTGACCGCGAACCCGCCCCGCGAGTCCTCGGTGACGGTGACGACCGTCGTCATCGGGTGGATGACCGCACCGGACTTCTCGGCGAGGTGCAGGTAGTTCTCGTTGAGGGTGTTCTTGGCGCCGTGTCGACAGCCCGTCATGCACTCGCCGCACTCGGTGCAGGCGCGGCGCGACGGGCCGGCGCCGCCGAAGTAGGGGTCGGGGACCTCCGCGCCCGGCGTGGTCACCGCCTTCCCGTCGGCGTCCTTCCCGTCCCCGAAGAAGACTCCGACCGGGGCCATGTGGAAGGTGTCTCCGACGCCCATGGCTTCGGCGGTCGCCTTCAGGTGGACGTCGGAAGGGGTCATGGTCGGGTTGAGCCGGACCCCCAGCATGCGTTTGGCCTGGTCGTAGTAGGGGGCGAGCTCCTCCTGCCAGTCGGTGATGCCCTTCCACTGCGGGTCGTTGAAGAACGGAGCGGGCGGGACGTAGAGGGTGTTGGCGTAGTTGAGGGAACCGCCGCCCACGCCCGCTCCCGCCAGCACCATGACGTTGCCGAGCAGGTGGATGCGCTGGATACCGAAGAGTCCGAGGGCCGGCGCCCACAGGTAGTTGCGCAGGTCCCAGGAGTTCCTGGGGAGCGTGTCCCGGGTGAAGCGACGGCCGGCTTCGAGTACTCCGACGCGATAGCCCTTCTCGGTGAGGCGCAGGGCCGTGACGGAGCCGCCGAAGCCCGAGCCGACGACGATGACGTCGTAGTCGTACGCGGAGTCGGCGTCGTCCTGCTTCTCGGCAGGCGGGAACTCGGGCATGGCTCTCCTCGGTACGGGTACGGGGTGGTGCTAGCGCAGGCGCAGGGCCTTCATGACCCTCAGGGACGTGCTCATGAACGCGGCGTACTTCTCGTCGTCCATGCCAAAGGACGGCGCGAGCGGGACCACGCGCTGCTGGGCGACGGTCTGGGCCTCGGTGTACTTGAGGATGCCCTCGGACCCGTGCCGGCGTCCCAGCCCGGAGTCCTTCATGCCGCCCATCGGGGACTGCACGCTGCCGTACGCGGGTGCGTACCCCTCGTTGATGTTGACGGTGCCGGTGCGCAGACGGGCGGCGACGGCGTGGCCGCGCCTGCTGTCCCTGGTCCAGACGCTCGAGTTGAGGCCGTACGCGGTGGCGTTGGCCTGCTCGACGACGTCGTCCTCGTCCTTGAAGCGGTACAGGGAGACGACCGGGCCGAACGTCTCCTCGCCGCACACCGCCATCGGGGTCTCGACTCCCTCCAGGATCGTGGGCTCGTAGAAGTACGGACCGATGTCGGTGCGGTGCACTCCGCCCGCCACGAGGGTCGCGCCCTTGGCGACTGCCTCCTCGACGTGGCTCTTGACGGTTTCCAACTGGCGTTCGCCGACGAGGGATCCCATGTCGGCGCCGTAGGCGAGGGAGCTGCCGAGCCGCATCGCCTTCGTCCGGGCGGCGAAGCGCTCGGTGAAGGCGTCGGCGACGGATTCGTGCACGTACAGTCGTTCGATGGAGATGCAGAGCTGTCCTGCGGACGAGAAACAGGCCCGGACGGCGCCGGCGGCGGCCTTGTCGACGTCGGCGTCGTGGAGCACCAGCATGGCGTTCTTGCCGCCGAGTTCGAGGGAGACGCCGATGAGCCGGGCGGCGGCGCCCTGGGCGACCTCGCGGCCCGTGCGGGTGGAGCCGGTGAAGGAGACGTAGTCGGCGTGCCTGACGACCTCCGGGCCGACGACCGGGCCGTCGCCGAGCACGACCTGGAAGACGCCGGCCGGGAGTCCCGCCTCGATGAGGAGGTCGCGGGCCCACAGGGCGGTCAGGGCCGTCTCGGTGTCGGGCTTCATCACGACGGCGTTGCCTGCGACGAAGGCCGGCAGCGCATCGCCGACCGACAGCTCCAGGGGGTAGTTCCAGGGGGCGATCTGACCGACGACGCCGCGCGGCTGGCGCAGTTCGGTGGTCCTGGTCAGTACCGGGACGACACCGGCGTGCCGCTTGGGCCTGAGGTAGGCAGGGGCCCTGCGTCCGTAGTGGCGGGCAGCGACGGCGACGGCCAGCACTTCTTCGTGGGCGTGCAGCCGGGCCTTGCCGGTCTCCAGCTGGATCAGGTCGAGGACCTCTGCCTGGCGCTGGAGGATGAGGTCGTGGAAGCGGAGCAGCACGGCGGCGCGGGCGCGCGGGGAGGCGGCGGCCCAGGCGGACTGTGCGGCGCGGGCGCGGGCGAAGGCCTCGGCGACTTCCTCGGGGGTGGACTCGGGCAGGTCGGCCAGCTTCTTCCCGGTGAAGGGCGAGTGGTTGACGGTGCGACCGGAGCCGACGACGCCGCGGGTGAGCTGGGCGACCACCTCGGGGGTGACCACCTCGGCAGCGGTGCGTGCGCCTGCGGGGGCGGCGGCGATGGGGTTCGTGCCGAGGGGGTCGGTGTGCTGGGCGGTGGGGGCCTGCGAGTCCGTCATGGGGGCGAGAGTATGACGCAATCAAGGCTTTGGGTACCCGTCGGTAACAGCTTTTCACAGGGCCCGCGCACCACGCCAGCGATCACTGGCACATAAGCCCTGATCAGGGGCTCGTCATGGTGCTCGAGGGAGCTTGTCACCACGTCCGCCCAGGTGTCGGCCCGTGCGCCCTGCTCGGGCGACCCCCTACCGCCGCGCCCCCCGCGCCCCCGTCGAGCCACACCCGGTACGACGTCCCGCCGGGGCGGGCCACCAGTGCGTGCGACAGGGGCGCCCCGCGGGCTCCCGGTCCGGGCCTGGACGCCCCCGGTCACAGTCCCTGGATCTTGAAGTGCTTCACGACCTCCGCGTAGATCTCCTCGCCGTCGTGCCGTGCGGCGCCTTCGGCCCGCATCTGCACCCTCAGCCGCCACTGCACCTTGTTCCCGCCCGGCACGACCAGCTCGTGCCAGCGGAACCGGACGGGGTCCTCGTCCGAATCGCCGTACGGGGTGAAGTCGACGGTCGTCTCGAACGCCTTCTCCTCCTGGTGGGTGACGTCCGTCGTCGTGACCTCGGCGTCCTTGATCTCCGTGCCGTTCTTGCCGCCCTTGCGGTACCAGGCCTCCCAGATCTCCTTCTTCGGTTCGAGCACCTCGACCCTCTTGTCCTCGCCGGCCTGGACCCGCTCCACGTAGATGGAGAACACCCCGCTGGGGTCGCGGTACTCGACTGCGGAGCCGTCGTCGTCCTGCGTGCGCTTGTACTCACCCGGTACGGCCAGCTCCGCCGTGAGGATCTCGCTCTCCGGACGGACCTGCCAGCCCTCGGGCAGGTCGTCGCCGCCGAACGGATCGACGACCACTGCGGTGACGGCGAGCGCGAGGGCGAGCAGTCCGCCGAGGAGGCCGTACTGCGCGCGCCGGTTGCGGTGCAGCACCGGAGGCACCCAGCGGGAGCCGGCGCGCTCGCCCGACGGGGCGCCGTGGAGCCTGGTCGGGTCGAAGGACGCCTGCGGCGGGCGGGCCACCTGGTCCAGGACCGAGCGGATCTCCGCAGCGGCCGGCCGGGCCGCCGGGTCCTTGCGCAGCAGTTGCATCACCAGCGTGCCGAACGCCCCCGACCCGCGCGACGGCATCTGGGGTTCGGCGGAGAGCACGGCCTGGAGCGTCGCCGGTGTGTGCGATCTGCGGAACGGGGACACGCCCTCGACCGCCGCGTACAGCACGACGCCGAGCGCCCACAGGTCCGACTCCGGCCCGGGACGCTGGCCCAGCACTCGCTCGGGAGCGATGTACTCGGGCGAGCCGATGAACGCCCCCGTCTCGGTGAGCCCCTGCTCGCCCTCGACCTGCGCGATGCCGAAGTCGGTGAGGACGACCCGCTCCCCACGCCCCAACAGGACGTTGTCGGGCTTGACGTCGCGGTGCAGGACGCCTGCCTCGTGGGCCGCCGACAGCGCGCCGAGCACCGCGAGACCGATCCGGGCCGCTTCCCGCACGTCGAGCGTGCCCTCCTGCAGCCGGTCCCCCAGGGACTGGCCGCGCACCAGCTCCATCACGATCCACGGCTTGCCGTCCTCCATGACGACGTCGTGCACCGTGACGACGGACGGATGGTCGATACGGGCAGCGGCGCGCGCCTCGCGCTGCATCCGCAGGTAGACGTTCTCGCGTTCACGGGTGCCGAGGTGGTCCGGCAGTCGCGGTTCCTTGACGGCTACGTCACGGTCGACGACCTCGTCATGGGCGCGCCAGACCGTGCCCATGCCGCCGTGGCCGAGACGGGAGACGAGGCGGTAACGGCCCCCGATGAGCCGCCCCTTGTCCGGGTCGGTGGCCGACTGCGGTGACGGACGCGTCTGGGTCGGTACGCGCGCCTGCGGGTGCGGCGGTACGTGGGGCGCAACCGGATCGGGAGCGTTCGGCGGCCGGAGTGCATAGCTGGTCGGGTCGTTCGCCCGTCCCCCGTCATTCGTCATGTCCACATCCTGACGAAGACCGTTTGCTGTTGCCACTCGCGCAGTTCAGCGATGCAAAGCCGTGACAGAGTCAGTGGCCGGGCGGCCGCCATCCGGTCAGCATCTTGTCGAACTGCTGACGGGTCGTCACCCATTCCTCCGCGGGACCGGACATGTAGAGCGCGTACTCCGTACCGTCCTCTTCGTAGTACATCTGGTCGATCGCACGGCGTTCGCCCGGATGGTCCTTCGTCTCGGTCCAGGTGAACTCCCAGAGCGCGGCCTGTGTCTGCCCCCGGAAGGTGACGGGGTGGACGGTCAGCCTCCG
The DNA here is from genome assembly GCF_042755225.1 of Streptomyces sp. NPDC059169. Taxonomy (NCBI): domain Bacteria; kingdom Bacillati; phylum Actinomycetota; class Actinomycetes; order Kitasatosporales; family Streptomycetaceae; genus Streptomyces; species Streptomyces sp. NPDC059169. The sequence continues at coordinate 590,776 of NZ_JBHZCF010000001.1, forward strand.
GTACTGGGGCAACCGCGACTCGACGATCTTCTCCACGTTGAGTGCGTGCGTGTACGGATCCTTGAAGTCCGGCGACTTGTCGATGCTGATGCGGATGCGGTGGCGACCGTTGTCGGGCGTGTAGTCGATCTGGTCGCCGTCCAACTGACGCGTCCAGCCCTCCGGTACGAGCAGACTGAAGCCCGCCGGATCCTCGACACGACGCCAGCCGGCGTCCTCGTCGGGGGAAGCGGACTTCGACGGCCGTGACACCGGCGGGGGCTTCTCGACGCGCGGGGAGCCCGCCCCGTCGCCGTACCACAGGGCGAGGAATCCCGCGCCGCCCCCGATGAGCGCTGCGACCAGAACGACGAGAAGGGCCGTGCGCCCGCGCCGGGAGCGACTGCCGGCGGGTCGCGGCGCCCCGGGACCCGCCGGGGCCGGTGCGGGGAGCGGAGTGGTCGGGGCACGCCGCTCCTCGAAGTCCCGCGTCGGAGCGGGCTCCTTCGTCCGGCCCTGCTTCGGGCGACGCCGATCCACCACCTCCAGCAGCATCCGCTCGGCCTCCTCGGCGGTCGGACGCCGTGCCGGATCCTTGTGCAGCAGGGCCGAGATGACGGGGGCGAGGCGGCCCGCCTTCGCAGCGGGCGGTGGTTCCTCGGTCACCACGGCCTGCATCGTGGACAACGGCGACTCGCGGCGGAAGGGCGAACTCCCCTCCACGGCGGTGTACAGCGTGGCACCGAGGGACCACAGGTCGGAGGCGGGGCCGGGATCGCCCCCACGCACCCGCTCGGGTGCCAGGTAGTCGATGGAGCCCACCAGTTCACCCGTCCTGGTGATGGTGGAGTCGCCCTCGATCGCGGCGATGCCGAAGTCGGTGAGCAGGACCCCGCCGTCGGAGGCGAGCAGGACGTTGCCGGGCTTGACGTCCCGGTGCAGCACCCCGGCGGCGTGCGCGGCGCGCAGCGCACCGAGCACGTGCAGGCCGATGCGGGCCGCCTCGGCCGGCTGGATGCGGCCGGCTTCCTTGGCCGCGTCGGCGAGGGACGGCCCGTCGACGTACTGCATCACGATCCAGGGGCGGTCGTCGTACGCCAGGACGTCGTGGACGGTGACGACGTTGGGGTGGCTGATCCGGGCGGCGGCCCGGGCCTCCTTCTGGGTACGGGCGTGCAGGACCGCGCGGTCGGCCTCGGAGACGTACAGGCCGGCGGTGAGCTCCTTGACGGCGACGGTCCTGTGGAGCACCTCGTCCTGGGCGCGCCAGACCTTGCCCATGCCGCCCCGACCGATACTCTCGGTCAGCCGGTACCGGCCTGCCAGCAGCAGGCCGGGGTCTGTTCCCGCGCTCTGAGTGTGTTCCACGTGTCGTCCCCGCCCCGTTCCTTGGAAAGACAGGTTACGGAGGGGAGGTACGCAGGCGGAACAGGGGGCCGCTCAGTAACTCGCACCGTGATGCGACCGTTGCGCGGCGCGGTCGGCCCCGAGGGCGTCAACCTCCCGGCCGGTACGCGGCCGTGGCCTGCTGGTAGATCTCGCTGACCTTGTCCCGCTGTCCCTCGGGCCCGATCACCTGCAGGACGTGGTAGCGGTCGCCCACGATGACGGCGAGGTTGCGGACGAACACGTCGCGGCCCGTGCTGTCCCGCCAGGTGAACTGCCCCTCCGCCATGGCCTGCTTGCCCACGTCGATGCGGCGCAGACCGGAGGCACTCGACCAGGACGAGTCGCGGAACGGCTGGAGCTCGCGCTCCCTGTCGCGCTGGTAGACCATCGGGTCCGCGCCTGCCGCGGCGACCGTGTCCCGGCCCGGGACCACGATGAGCGTGAAGTCGCCTCCGACATAGCGAACCTGACCGCTGTCGTTGACGGGCCGGCGCTGCCACGTCCTGTCCACACCGATCCGGAAGCCTTCCGGGTCGACGCGGACGACGTACCCCTGGGCGAGACTCACGGCGGGTGCGGAGGTCTGCGGCTGCCGCCCGCCCGGTTCGGCGGACTGCCCTCCGGTGTCCGGCGAGGGCCCGCCCGCCGACGCAGCGGAGATCGGTCCCCCCGAGGGCTGGGGCGGGGAAGACGACGGCGCCTGCGGACCTGCCTTCGGCATGAAGAGCAGCGCATACGCGACGGCAGCGGCGAGGAGGAGCAGGATCAGGAGCAGGAGGGTCCGCCCCAGCGACCGCGGACGGCGCTCCCGGCGCTCCTTCACCTTCTTGTGGCGGCGGCGCCCCGGCGAGGTGTCGGCCCCGGCGGCACGGCGCTTGCGGACCAGTTCACCGCGCCGGCGCACGACGGGTAGCCGCGCGCTGTCGGCGGACGGCAGCGGGACGACTGCACTGCCCGCGTCGGGCTCCGGGGCGGACCGGATGAGGGAGCGCAGCCAGCCGCGCAGCTCTTCGAAGTCCGGTCGCTCGGTGGGGTCCTGGCGCAGCAACGACTCGACGACCGGACGCATCGGGCCGCACTCCTCGGCGAACGCCGGCGGTTCCGCGCAGACGAGCTGCACCAGTTCGGCGGCACTGTCCTCCGGGTAGGGTGCGTGGCCCTGCACGGCGCGGTAGAGCAGCGCACCGAGCGCCCACAGGTCGGTGGCAGGACCGATGGGCGGCGCCAACTGCCAGTTCTCGTGGACGGGTCCGGCCTGCTCGGGAGCCCAGCGCTCGGTGACGGCCCCGACGACCGCGATCCTGGTCTGGCGTGCCCGCTCGGCGGCGAGCGGCGTGGCGGGGCCCCGGTACGCGGGAACGAGCGCGCCCGAGACGACCTCGTCCCAACGGCCGGCGGGCCCGCGCTGCCCGTGGACCGAGCCGGTGCCCCCCGGAGGGTTGCCGGGCTCGCTCGGGTCGCCGTGTCCCCCGCCCTCGTACGGGGACGCGCCACCGCCCGCCGGGAGCGGCGCTGGACCGTCCGCGCCGGGCGGACCGTCGCGCCAGACGCCGGCAAGCCGGGCACGGCGCGGACCGGACGGCGGTTCACCGTACGGATCGGCATGGGGATCTGCGTACCGGCCCGAGTGCTGGTCGGGAAGTTCGACCTCGTAGAGGTCGTCCTCCCCGTCGCCTTCGTCGTAGCCGTCGCCGTCCGCCGGTTGGGACCACCACTGCGGCGCGGGCAGACCGGCACGTGGAGCGGGCAGCGCTCCGGGAACGGGCGCCGGATGCCCGTCCTGCTCGTCGTGCACGCCGGGGTGGTGCAGGCGCCCGGCCCCGTCGGCGCCGCGCGGCCGGTATCCCGGACCGGGGAGGGCGCCCTGGCCGCCGGGGGCGGACCGCGGGCCGTCCTCGGCAGGGGCGAGGCGCTTCTCGGTGCCGCCGTGCCCGCTGTCGCGACGCTCCTCGGCCCGGCGGGCTTCGTCCCGGCGCCGTTCCTCGTCCTTGCGGCGGTCCTCACCGGTCCGTGCCGCCGCCCGGGTGCCCGCCCGGTAAGCGGCGATGGCATCCGCGCGAGCCGCCCGTACGTCCTCGGAACCGTCGCCGAAACCGTATCCGTACGCAGGTGCCGTGTACGCGTCCTCCGGCTGGTGGGGAACGGCCGGAGCGGAGTCGTCCGCCGCCGCGTCCGCGTCCTCGGCGTACGGCTGGGGGAAGGCGTACGGCTCCGCCTCCGGAGGGGCGTCGGGATCCGGCGCATCGACCAGCTCGGCGTCCACCAGTTCGGCGTCCACCACCTGTTCCGCCGGCTCGGGCACCGGAACGTACCCGCACAGGGCTTCTTCCGCCGCGCCCGCGGCGAGGCCGGTCAGCACGACACGGCCGTCGTCACAGACCAGGACCGTGCGGACCGTGATGTTCCGGTGGGTCCACCCGTGCGCGTGCAGGGCACGCAGGGCCGTCAGCAGGTCGGAGCCGATCTCGGCGGCCCGGTAGGGGTCCAACGGCTCCTCCGCGAGGAGGGCGGCCAACGGCCGGGCCGCGACCAGCTCGCTCACTATCCAGAGCGAACCGCCCTCCGCGAAGACGTCGAAGACCTGGTCGAGCAGGGGGTGATCGGGGATCTGTGCGGCGGCCTGGGCGGCCTCCATGGCCCGTCGCACCGCAGGATCCGTGGGCCTGCGGGTGGTGCGACCCGGAGCGCGGCGCGGTGCCGCTGCTCCCGGGGCGCCGTCCGCGTCGAGGAACTCCGCCTCCACGACCTCCGGCAACGGCACCTGGCGGACCAGGACCTCATGGCCGCTGTACGTGTCGAAGGCGCGGGTCTCGACGAGTTCGTAGGCGTCGGACGGCGGCAAGGGCAGGCGGTAGCGGTCGGCGAGCACCCTTCCTGCGTAGTCGTCCATGACGCCTCCCACCAGCGCTGCCCCCCGGTCCCCAGCACCGCACCAAGCCGTCAAATCCGGTCAGCCACCGCCTCTTTGAGGCTGCGTACGGTCCACGGTCTCTCACGATACGTGCCGACGGCGCGCCGCGCCGCGGGGACGGCAGATCCGCACCGGCCGCTCCTGGTGCCGGGCCGGTGCCACCGCCCCGTCAGGGCCTCCCGGTCGCCGACCGGCGGAGTACGGGCGGCGGAGGAACGCGACGGGCGGCGACGGGCGGCGGAAACCCGACGGACCCGGAGCGGAAACGTCCGCCCCTCCTGCGCGTCACCGCCGACGGTCAGGAACCGGAGCGCGGCTGGAAGGTGTCGAAGAACGACTGCAGGGTCGCCTTCGTGTCCGCCGTGCCCCAGTCCGCGTCCGCAGCGGTGAACATGATCCCGTAGCCCAGGCCCTTGTTCACCACGAAGCCGCGGTCCAGCGAACGCCGCTTCTCCCCCTTCTCGGTGAAGGTGAACTCCCAGTCCGCACCGAGCCACCCGCGGTACTTGACCAATGCGATCTGCACCCGGTGGTAGTCGGAGCGGCGCATGAAGGCTTCCTGGCTCTTCCAGTCGGCCACCGGGTCCGACTTGGGCGAGGACGTCCACCCCACCAGCAGCCGCTGCCCCTTCGGACCGGAGAACCGGGCGCCGCCACTGTCGGTCTCGGTGTACTTCCAGCCTTCCGGCAGGCCGATGGAGAAGCCCTGTTCGTGCCGGTAGCCGACGGTCTGCGGCTGCTGGCTCCCGGGCTTCTGGCCGGCACCCGAACCGGAAGCGCCGCCACCGGGCGTCCCGCCGCCGGAACCGCCTGCCCCTTGCGTCGGCTGCGCCCTGTCGTCGCCCACCGGGGTCTTCACGGCGCCGGCAGACTGGCCGGCACTCTCGTCGGAACCTGCCGTCGCCGCCCCGGTGGCCGCCACCTCACCAGCTCCGGTCGCGGAGCCGTCCTTCCCGGAACCGCCGTGGAGCACGACGGCGACGATGACCCCGACCAGTGCGAGGAGGGCGACCGCCAGAACGATCACCAGAGTGCGGACGGACACGACGTCGGTGATCGGCGCACGCGCCGGTGCGGGCCGGACAGCCGCGCGTTCCGGCTCCTTCTTCGGTTTCCCCTGTTCCGCCGCGGCGTTCTGGGCGGAGCGCAGCGCTGCCCGCAGCCGGTTGGCCGACGGGTCCTTTGCCTTCGACTCCGCCGAGGCCACGGGGGTGGGAGGGGCCGGCGGCAGGGCCACCACTCGGGTTGCTTCGGGGGACGGCTCCGGCTCGGCGGGCCGCTCCGGCGTGTTGACGACGTCCAGCAGGAGCGCACGGGCACCGCCATCGTCGAGCCGCTGCACCGGGTCCTTGGCGAGCAGCCCGTAGATGACCTCGTCCAGCGGCCCCGCGTTCTTCGGCGGGTCGAGCGGTTCGGTCATCACCGCCGTCAGGGTCGCGATCGCGGAACCCTTGTCGTACGGCGGACAGCCCTCGACGCTCGCGTACAGCAGCCCGCCCAGCGACCACAGATCGGCGGCGGGGCCGGGCTTCTGACCGCGGGCGCGCTCCGGCGCGATGTACGAAGGGGCGCCGACGAGCATGCCGGTGGAGGTGATGGACGGGTCGCCCTCGACCTGGGCGATGCCGAAGTCGGTGAGCACGACCCGGCCGTCCTCGGCGATGAGCACGTTGGACGGCTTGACGTCACGGTGCAGGATGCCCTCGCGGTGCGCGGAACGCAGCACGTCGAGGATGGCGAGCCCGACCTCCGCAGCCCGACGGGGCGTCAACAGCCCGTCCTCACGGATAACTTCGGCGAGCGACTTGCCCTCGATGAGCTCCATGACGATCCACGGGCGGTTGTCCTCGTCGACCACGTCGTAGACCGTCACCGCACCGTTGTTGCGGATCTTGGCGATCGCCTTGGCCTCGCGCAGGGTACGCGTGATGAGGCGTCGCTTCTCGTCCTCGTCGATGCTGTTGGGGAAGCGCAGCTCCTTCACGGCGACCGTACGGCCGAGCGTCTCGTCGACGGCTCGCCACACCGTGCCCATACCTCCCCGACCGAGGACGGGCCCGAGCCGGTAGCGCCCGGCCAACAACCGCCCCTCGGACGTCGGCCCGTGCTCCTGCGCCGCACCCGGCTGGGCGCCCGGTGCCCCCGGCCTGCTCGTTTCGCCCTTCGGGGCACCGGTCTTGGGGCCCTTGGCGCCGTTACCTCCGCCGGACGTCGCCGAGTTCGCCGCACGGCCGCCGGCTCCCCCGGCGCCCTTCGGGCCGCCGTTGCCGGCGGCCTCCAGCTCCTTCGCCGCGCCGGCACCATCGGCTCCGGCGCCCTTGACCTCGCTGCGCCTCGCGTCCTTCACGACGCTGACGGCGGGCCGTTCTCCGGAACTCGTATCCCCCGGCGCCTCGTCCGCGTCGTCCTGAGCGCCGCCCACCGCAGCGGCCCCGCCGTCGGAGGCCGTGCCCACGGCGTCCCGAGTGCCCTCCGACGCCTTGCCGCCACCCTCCGCGACGTCATCGCCGGCAGCGGCGCCCGCGGGGGCAACGGCACCTGGGGCGTTCTTCGTCGGGCCGGTGTCCGCCGAGGCAGCCTTCGTCGGGTCGGCGTCCGGTGCGGCGGCGGTCGTCGGGGCGGCATCGGCCGGTTCGGCGCCCGCCGCCCGGGACGTGCCCTGCCCGTTCGCGTCGGCGCCCACGCGCCCGGCGGCCGGCTTCCGTTCCTGCCCGGCCGACTGCCCGGCCGACACCTCCCGTTCGGAGCGGTCCTCCGTGGCGGTGGTCGCGTCCTTCGTGGCCGAAGCCTCCTCGGCCGACCCGGCGACGTCGGTCTCGCCGCCCGTCGGCCGGGGTCCGGTGTCCGCCGGGGAGGCGTCCGTGCTCCCGCCTTCCGCTGTCGCCGCGCCCCGGTCCGAACGCGCGGCCGCGGACCGTCCGTCTTGCCGATCCGCGTCCCGCAGGGGCTCCGGTGTCGTGTCCCGCGACTGCTCCGCTTCCGACATGCGTCCCCTCTGCGATCCCTGATCCTCGCCCGCGCCTGCCGCTTCCCGCGCGATGCGGCAACCCGCCCTGGAAGAGCCCCCATTCTCTCTTACTCCGGGACCAGTGCGTCTCCCGGGTCCACCGTGCGTCAGAACGACTCCGGGAGAAGGAACTTTGCAGACCCTAGAGCGGGACGATGTCGGGCGCCCCCAACCGGGCCGCGTCGGCCGTCAGGTCGTCCGGCTGCCTCTGGGACTCCCGCTCGGCCTCCACCCGCTTCTCGTAGTGCTCCACTTCCTTCGCTATCTGCTTCTTGTCCCAGCCGAGCACCGGTGCCATGAGCTCCGCGCACTCCCGTGCGCTCCGCGTCCCCCGGTCGAAGGTCTCGATGGAGATGCGCGTCCGCCGCGTCAACACGTCGTCGAGGTGGCGCGCTCCTTCGTGGGAGGCGGCGTAGACGACCTCGGCGCGCAGGTAGTCGTCGGCGGCGGCCAGCGGTTCACCGAGACCCGGATCGGCGGCGACGAGGTCCAGCAACTCCTCGGACATGGATCCGTAGCGGTTGAGCAGGTGCTCCACCCGGGCGACGTGGAGCCCGGTGCGCGCCGCCGTCCTCGCCCGTGCGTTCCACAGGGCGTGGTAGCCCTCGGCGCCCATCAGGGGGACTTCCTCGGTGACGCAGTCCGCCACCCGCTGGTCCAGCCCGTGGACCGCCGCGTCCACGGCGTCCTTCGCCATCACCCGGTAGGTGGTGTACTTCCCGCCGGCGACCACGACCAGGCCGGGTACGGGATGCGCCACCGTGTGCTCACGGCTGAGCTTGCTGGTCGCGTCCGATTCGCCCGCGAGCAGCGGGCGCAACCCCGCGTACACCCCTTGCACGTCGTCACGGCTGAGCGGTACGGCGAGCACCGAATTGACGTGCTCCAGCAGGTAGTCGATGTCGGCGCTGGACGCCGCCGGATGGGCCTTGTCGAGGTCCCAGTCGGTGTCGGTGGTGCCCACGATCCAGTGGCGGCCCCAGGGAATGACGAACAGCACGGACTTCTCGGTGCGCAGGATGAGCCCGGTGGTCGAGTGGATCCGGTCCTTGGGCACGACCAGATGGATGCCCTTGGACGCCCTGACGTGGAACCGGCCGCGCTCGCCGATCAGCGACTGCGTGTCGTCCGTCCACACGCCCGTGGCGTTGACGATCTGCTTGGCGCGCACCTCGTACTCCCCGCCTGCCTCCACGTCCTGCACCCGGGCGCCGACGACCCTTTCACCCTCGCGCAGGAAGCCGACCACCCTGGCGCGGCTGGCGACATGGGCGCCGTACGACGCTGCCGTACGCACCAGGGTCGTCACATAGCGGGCGTCGTCCATCTGGGCGTCGTAGTACTGCAAGGCACCCACGAGGGTGTCCTTCTTCAAGCACGGGGCCACCTGAAGGGCTCGCTTGCGGGTGAGGTGGCGATGGACGGGCAGACCGCGCCCGTGGCCCGAGGACACCGACATGGCGTCGTACAGCGCGACGCCCGATCCGGCGTAGAGCCGCTCCCATCCCCTGTGCTGCAACGGATAGAGGAACGGCACCGGACGCACGAGGTGCGGGGCCAGCCGCTCCAGCAGCAGCCCGCGCTCCTTCAGGGCCTCCCGGACCAAGGCGAAGTCGAGCATCTCGAGGTACCGGAGCCCGCCGTGCACGAGCTTGCTGGACCTGCTCGACGTGCCCGATGCCCAGTCGCGGGCCTCGACCAGCCCCGTCGACAGCCCGCGCGTCACAGCGTCCAGCACCGTGCCGGCACCGACCACTCCACCGCCGACGACCAGCACGTCCAGCTCACGCTCCGCCAGTGCGGCAAGCGCTTCGGTGCGCTGCGCGGGTCCCAGTGTCGCTGTCCTCACGGCTGCCTCCCGTCGCCCCCGTAGGTCGGGCTCACACCTCTGATTCTGTCCGCAGTGCCCGACTTCAGCCACCGCCTGTGGACAACACTCGGACGGTCAGGAGCCGACAATGCCGCATAACGGTCATATTTACTCCTAGTCTGACATTGCTCCTGCTCGTTCTCCCCACAGGACTTGCACGATGCGCTCCCTTCGGCTAATGGGAAGGACGCCTCACCGCCATGCCCGCAGATCTCGCCGTCATCGGACTCGGCCACCTCGGACTGCCACTCGCCCAAGCCGCAGTCACGACCGGCATCGACACCATCGGCTACGACACCGATCCCCGACCCGTCGCCGAACTCGCCGCGGGCCGCCCGCCCGTGGACGGTTCGCTCAGCGCCTCCGACGTCCGACGGATGCTCTCCGGGGGGTTCCGGCCCATCAGCGACCCCGCCGAGCTGGGCCGGGTCCGCACCGCCGTCATCTGCGCCCCCACGCCCCGCGGCGCGGACCGCACGCTCGACCTCACCGCCGTCAGCGACGCCGCCCGCGCCCTGGCCGCGCGGCTGCGCCCGCACACCACCGTGCTGCTCGAATCCGCCGTCGAGCCCGGGACCACTGAGGGTCACCTGCGCACGCTCCTCGAGGAGGGTTCCGGGCTGCGCGCCGGGCGCGACTTCCATCTGGCGTACTCCCCCGGCCGCCTCGACCCCGGCAACCGCTCCCACGGCCACGCCACCGTCCCCAAGGTCATCGGCGGACTCACCCCGGCGTGCACCGAATCGGCGGCGGCCTTCTACGGACGCCTCACCGACAAGGTGGTCCGTGCCCGCGGGCCGCGCGAGGCCGAGGCGGTCCAGCTGCTGGAATCGAACTTCCGGCACGTGAACATCGCCCTGGTCAACGAGATGGCGGTGCTCTGCCACGAGCTCGGCGTCGACCTGTGGGACGTCATCCGCTGCGCCGAGACCAAGCCGTACGGCTTCCACGCCTTCCGCCCGGGACCGGGCGTCGGCGGCCACGGCGTCCCCGTCGACACGATCGGCGCCCACCGCCCACTGCGCCTGGTCGAGCTCGCGGGCCAGATCAACGAACGCATGCCGAGCTACGTCATCCAGCGCTGCGCGGCCCTCCTCAACGAACACGGCAAGTCGGCCCGCGCAGCCCGCGTCCTGTTGCTCGGGATCACCTACAAGCCGGACCTCGCCGACCTCCAGGGATCCCCCGCGTCCGAGATCGCCCAGCGGCTCATGGACCTCGGCGCTTCGGTGAGCTACCACGACCCGTACGTCTCGCACTGGCGGGTGCTCGACCGGCCCGTCCCCCGTGCGGACTCGCTCTACGAGGCAGCGGCCGACGCCGACCTGACCGTGTTGCTGCAGCACCACCGCACCTACGACATGCAGGGCCTGGCGGTGAAGGCGCAACTCCTGCTGGACACCCGGGGCGCCTCGCCCGCGGGCGCCGCCCACCGCCTGTGACCCGGCGGTCGAGCCGCACGGCGGACCGCACCGGGGCCCCGGCCGCACGAGCGGAGCCCCCACTGCCTATGATCCGCGCGTGTCATATGCCGCGCCGTTTTCACGGCCCCAGTTCGACCCCACGGCGATCCACGCCCCGCTCGCCGTTCTGCGGGCCGCCGTCCTCGCCCACGACTGGCCGGGCGTCGCGGGCGCCTTCGCCGAGCTCCAGGACGAGGACCAGAAGGTCTCGGCGTCCGCCGTGGTCGGTGACGTCGCCGGGGTGGAGCGTTTCCTCCAGCACATCGCCGACGGACAGCCCGACGCCGCCCTGCCCCGGGTGCTCCTCGCCCACCGGCTGATCTTCGCCGGTTGGGACATCCGCAGCTCCCTGCGGGCCGAGCACGTGTCCCGGGAGCAGTTCGAGGAGTTCCACGCGTACCTGCGCCGTGCCGAAGCGCTGCTCATCGACGTCTGTGCCGTGGAACCGGACAACGCGCTCGCCTGGTACCTGCGGCTGGTCACCGCACGCGGCCTCCAGCTCGGACAGAGCGAGGCGAGGCGCCGCTACGACCGGCTCACCGAACACCACCCCGACCACTGGGCAGCCCGCGGGGCGCTGCTGCAGCAGCTCTGCCCGAAGTGGGGCGGCTCCTGGGAGGCCGCGTTCGGCTTCGCCCGGGAGGTCGCGGCCACCGCCCCTCCCGGCAGCCCCTCGCACGCCGTGATCGCACAGGTGCACCTGGAGCGCTGGATGGACCTCGGCGGCAGGGAGGGCACCGCCCACCTGAAGGACCCCGCGGTACGGGCCGAACTGCACGCCGCCGCGGCGGCATCGGTGTTCCACCCGCAGTTCCGAGCAGGCTTCCACTGGGTCTCGGCCCACAACTACTTCGCCGCGGCGCACTGCCTCGCCGGCCGCCACGGCGACGCGGCACCGCACTTCCGCGCCCTCGGCGACGCGGCGACCGAACATCCCTGGGACTACGTCGGCACCCCCGCGGCCGAGTTCACCCGGCACCGCAGAACCGCACTGGCGAAGGGCTGACCGATGACCGACGGCATCACCGAGACCGAAACCGACGGCATCGTCGAGACCGAGACCGACGGCATACGGACGGTCCTCGCGGCACGGTCCGGGGGCCAGGTCGCCGCCGGGCTGTTCTTCCGGGTCGGCAGCGCCGACGAGACCCTCTCCACCACCGGCGTCACCCACCTCGTGGAGCACCTCGCACTGCACCGCCACGGCCTCAGCGACCTGCACTACAACGGGGCGACCACCGCCGACTACACGCACTTCCACGTCGAGGGCACCGTCCCCGAGGTCGTCGAATACCTCAACGGTGTGTGCGCGGCGCTCCGCGACCTGCCGATGGAGCGGCTGGAGACCGAGAAGGAGATCCTCCGCACGGAGGCGTCGGGCCGTTCCCAGGGCCCGGTCGGGCAGCTGCCGCTGTGGCGCTACGGCGCCCGCGGCTACGGGCTGCTCAGCTACGCGGAGCTGGGCCTGCCGCGACTCGACGCCGCCACGGTCACCGAGTGGGCCCGGACCCGCTTCACCCGGGAGAACGCAGTGCTGTGGGTGACCAGCGGCACGCTGCCCGAAGGTCTCGACCTCCGGTTGCCGTCCGGGCCCCGACACCCCGCGCCGACCGTCACCTCGGCGCTGCCGCAGACGCCCGCGTACTTCCGCGGGGACGACGGGGTGGTCGCCTTGAGCGCCGTCGTACGCCGGTCGAGCGCCGCTTCCCTGTTCGCCGAAGTGCTGGGCCGCGGCCTGTTCCTCGACCTGCGCCAGAAGGGCGGCTACTCGTACCGGGCCCACGCGGACTACGCACCGCGCGACGCCGAACACGCGACCGTCACCGCGGTCGCCGACGCCCTGCCGGAGAAGCAGGACGCCGTGGTGGGCGGCTTCGTCGACGTGCTGGCCCGGCTGCGCCTGGGCAGGATCGACGGGGCCGACCTGGAGGCGGCGCGGAACACGCTGCTCACGTCGTTCGACACCCCCGACCTGGACGCGGCGAAGCTTCCGTCGTACGCGCTGAACCTGCTGACGGGCCACCGCAACCAGAGCGTCGCGGAGGCGGTGGCTGAGCTGAACGCGGTCACCGTGGAGGACCTGCGCGCCGTCGCCCGCGAGGTGTGGGACTCCGCACTGATGCAGGTACCGGAGCGTGGCTTGGACTGGGCGGGCTTCGCGGCCGCACCGGCGCACTCCGCGGACGTGGTGAGCGGCCGTGCCTACCGCTGTCTGGACGACGACTCGGTCGAACTGGTCGTCGCGGCCGACGGCGTGAGCCTGAAGGGCCCGAGTGCCCGGGTGACCGTACGGTTCGCCGAGTGCGCGGCGATGCTGGTCTACCCCGACGGCGCCCGCCGCCTGACCGGCAACGACGGCTTCAGCCTCATGATCGAACCGACGCTCTACAAGCTGGACCAGGCCGCCCTGGCGACCGTCGACGCCGGCGTCGCGCCGGCCGCCGTGGTGGGCATGCCACCGCGCGATCCCTCACGGATCCCGCGGCCCCGCTCGAAGGCGGAGCGCAAACGGGAGAAGGCCGCGCGCACCCGCTCCCCCAAACGGCAGGTGGCCGCCTGGACCTTCGGCGTGCTGGCGGCGCTGTGGGGGTTGGTCACCCTCGTCGGCACGAGCGACGAGTTCGGCGCCGCGGCCGGCCCCGACTGGGGCGCGCTCGCCGCTCTGTGGGTGGTGCAGGCCGCGCTCGTGGTCCCCGCCGTGCAATGGGCCCGAACGCCCCGCTGACGCGCGCCGGAGCCGTCGGCGACGGACCGCCGACGGCTCCGGGGAGAGGTGCTGGTGCTGCCGCTCAGCGCTTGTGCTGCGAGTCCGCCACCGTCACCTCGACGCGCTGGAACTCCTTGAGCTCGCTGTAGCCCGTCGTGGCCATGGCCCGCCTCAGCGCGCCGAAGAAGTTCATCGAGCCGTCCGGGGTGTGCGACGGTCCGCAGAGGACCTCCTCCGTGGTGCCCACGATGCCCAGGTCGACCAGCTTGCCGCGGGGGACGTCCTCGTGGACGGCCTCCATCCCCCAGTGGTGGCCGCGTCCGGGCGCGTCCGTTGCGCGGGCCAGCGGAGAGCCCATCATCACGGCGTCGGCACCGCAGGCGATGGCCTTCGGGAGGTCGCCGGACCAGCCCACGCCGCCGTCCGCGATGACGTGGACGTAGCGGCCGCCGGACTCGTCCATGTAGTCGCGGCGGGCCGCGGCGACGTCGGCGACGGCCGTCGCCATCGGCACCTGGATGCCCAGCACGTTCCGCGTGGTGTGCGCCGCGCCGCCGCCGAAGCCCACGAGCACTCCGGCAGCGCCGGTGCGCATCAGGTGCAGGGCCGCGGTGTACGTGGCGCAGCCGCCGACGATGACCGGGACGTCGAGCTCGTAGATGAACTGCTTCAGGTTGAGCGGTTCGGCGGCGCCCGAGACGTGCTCGGCCGACACGGTGGTGCCGCGGATGACGAAGATGTCCACACCCGCGTCGACGACGGCCTTGGAGAACTGCGCCGTGCGCTGCGGCGACAGCGCGGCGGCCGTGACCACTCCCGAGTCGCGCACCTCCTTGAGGCGCTGCCCGATCAGCTCCTCCTTGATCGGGGCGGCATAGATCTCCTGGAGCCGACGCGTCGCCGCGTCCTCGTCGAGCTCGTCCGCGATCTCGTCGAGCAGCGGCTGGGGGTCCTCGTACCGGGTCCACAGGCCCTCGAGGTTCAACACACCGAGTCCACCGAGCTCACCGATGCGGATGGCGGTCTGCGGGGAGACGACGGAGTCCATGGGGGCTGCCAGGAACGGTAGCTCGAAGCGGTAGGCGTCGATCTGCCACGCGATCGAGACCTCTTTCGGGTCCCGGGTGCGCCGGCTCGGTACGACGGCGATGTCGTCGAACGCGTACGCCCTGCGGCCGCGCTTGCCGCGCCCGATCTCGATCTCAGTCACGATGTGTGGCCTTTCCCTCTACGTCTGCGCGTACCAGTATCCCCGACGCATGCGCGAGGGGCGGTCCCTAGAAACCGCCATCACCGGGACCGCCCCTCCCATCGGGCCTGCGACTACTTCCTGCTGTAGTTCGGTGCCTCGACCGTCATCTGGATGTCGTGCGGGTGGCTCTCCTTGAGGCCCGCGGAGGTGATCCGTACGAACCGTCCGCGGTCCTGAAGCTCCGGCACCGTGCGTCCGCCGACGTAGAACATCGACTGGCGCAGGCCGCCCACCAGCTGGTGGACCACCGCGGAAAGCGGCCCGCGGTAGGGCACCTGGCCCTCGATGCCCTCGGGCACCAGCTTCTCGTCGGAGGCGACGCCTTCCTGGAAGTAGCGGTCCTTGGAGAAGGAGCGCTGGTCGCCGCGGGACTGCATGGCGCCGAGCGAGCCCATGCCGCGGTACGACTTGAACTGCTTGCCGTTGATGAAGAGCAGCTCGCCCGGGGACTCCTCGCAGCCTGCGAGCAGCGAACCGAGCATCACCGTGTCGGCACCGGCGACCAGGGCCTTGGCGATGTCACCGCTGTACTGCAGGCCGCCGTCGCCGATGACCGGGACGCCCGCCGCCTTGGCCGCGAGGGACGCCTCGTAGATCGCGGTGACCTGCGGCACGCCGATGCCGGCGACGACGCGCGTCGTGCAGATCGACCCCGGGCCGACACCCACCTTGATCCCGTCGACGCCCGAGTCGATCAGCGCCTGGGCGCCGTCGCGGGTCGCGACGTTCCCGCCGATGACGTCGACGGAGGCATTGGACTTGATCTTGGCGACCATGTCGCCGACCAGCTTGGAGTGACCGTGCGCGGTGTCCACGACGATGAAGTCGACGCCGGCCTCGATCAGGCCCTGGGCCCGCTCGAAGGCGTCACCCGCGACACCCACGGCGGCCCCGACGAGCAGCCGGCCGTCCTTGTCCTTCGCTGCGTTCGGGTACTTCTCGGCCTTGACGAAGTCCTTGACGGTGATGAGGCCCTTGAGGATGCCCGCGTCGTCGACCAGCGGAAGCTTCTCGATCTTGTGGCGGCGCAGCAGCTCCATGGCGTCCACGCCGGAGATGCCGACCTTGCCGGTGACCAGCGGCATCGGGGTCATGACGTCCCGCACCTGCTGCGAGCGGTCCGTCTCGAAGGCCATGTCGCGGTTGGTCACGATGCCGAGCAGCTTGCCCGACGCATCGGTGACCGGGACGCCGCTGATCCGGAACTTGGCGCAGATCGCGTCGGCATCGGCGAGGGTCGCGTCCGGGTGCACCGTGATCGGATCGGTCACCATGCCCGATTCGGACCGCTTCACCAGGTCCACCTGGTTGGCCTGGTCGGCGATGGAGAGGTTGCGGTGCAGCACGCCGACGCCACCCTGGCGGGCCATGGCGATGGCCATCCGGGACTCGGTGACCTTGTCCATCGCGGCGGACAGCAGCGGGATGTTCACCCGGACGTTCTTCGAGATGAACGAGGAGGTGTCGATCTGATCGGGCGCCATGTCGGACGCGCCTGGCAGAAGCAGCACGTCGTCGTAGGTCAGCCCGAGTGTCGCGAATTTCTCGGGCACTCCGTCGACGTTGGCAGTCATGACACCTTCCCCATGGCCTTGATCGGTGCGGATGTCCATGCTAACGGGCTTCGGCCGTGTCTCATTCCACGATCAAGATCGATGAGCAGCTTCGTACCTTCGTACGTCCGTCCGCCCGGCGGCGTTCACGTGACCGCCTACTGGCCGGCCAGTGCCCTGAGTCGGCTCAACGCACGGTGCTGGGCAACCCGTACGGCGCCGGGCGACATGCCGAGCATCTGCCCCGTCTCCTCGGCGGTGAGCCCGACCGCGACCCGCAGCACGAGCAGTTCGCGCTGGTTTTCCGGAAGGTTCGCGAGGAGCTTCTTGGCCCATTCCGCGTCGTCGCTGAGCAGCGCCCGCTCCTCGGGTCCGAGCGAATCGTCGGGGCGCTCGGGCATCTCGTCGGAGGGGACGGCCGTGGACCCGGGATGCCGCATGGCGGCCCGCTGGAGGTCGGCGACCTTGTGCGCCGCGATGGCGAAGACGAACGCCTCGAAGGGGCGTCCGGTGTCCCGGTATCGGGGCAGCGCCATGAGGACCGCCACGCAGACTTCCTGCGCGAGGTCCTCGACGAAGTGGCGGGCATCACCGGGAAGCCGGTTCAGCCGGGTGCGGCAGTACCGCAGCGCGAGCGGGTGTACGTGCGCCAGCAGGTCGTGCGTGGCCTGCTCGTCGCCGTCGACGGCACGGTGGACGAGTGCACCGATGGCCCCCTGGGCAGTCGCCGCCTCGTTGTCCCGCATCGGTCCATGGTGCCTTGACTGCCGCTGATCCGTGGCACCGCGTCCATAGTTGTGCACCGAAGCGTTATGAGTAGGTGCGCCGGAAGTCATCTCCTGCGCCCTCCCCTTGCGCTCGACCGACCTGTCCCCGAGGAACTCCACAACTCAAGGATGCGGCATCGCGCGGGAAACGTGTGCCCACGGTCGTCCGCCGCCCCGCCCACCGCACGGCGGGCGAGGCTCATGATGCCTGCGGGACCCCTGGGGCGGCTGTTCGGCCGCCCACACGTCCGCTGGAAGCCTCGGGGGCGCATCCGCGCCCCTCCGGCTCGCTCACCGGGAGAGGTCCCGGTCTCATCCGGCACCGCTCAGCGGACCAGGCCCCAGCGGAACCCGAGCGCGACGGCGTGCGCCCGGTCCGAGGCGCCCAGCTTCTTGAACAGTCGCCTGGCGTGGGTCTTCACCGTGTCCTCCGAGAGGAACAGCTCGCGCCCGATCTCCGCGTTGGACCGGCCGTGACTCATGCCTTCGAGCACCTGGATTTCGCGTGCGGTGAGCGTCGGCGCTGCCCCCATCTCGGCCGAGCGCAGTCGCCGCGGGGCCAGCCGCCACGTCGGGTCGGCGAGCGCCTGGGTGACCGTGGCGCGCAGCTCCGCGCGCGAGGCGTCCTTGTGCAGATACCCGCGGGCACCGGCGGCGACGGCGAGCGCGACGCCGTCCAGGTCCTCGGCGACCGTGAGCATGATGATCCGGGCGCCGGGATCGGCGGAGAGCAATCGGCGGACCGTCTCGACGCCGCCCAGACCGGGCATGCGTACGTCCATGAGAATCAGGTCCGAGCGGTCGGCCCCCCAGCGGCGGAGGACTTCCTCGCCATTGGCTGCGGTCGTCACGCGCTCGACGCCGGGCACGGTTGCGACCGCGCGGCGGAGCGCCTCTCGGGCGAGCGGGGAGTCGTCACAGACGAGGACGGATGTCATGGCCGCCCTCCGCAGCTGATGCGCGTCACCTTGAGCCTCCAGGCTGGTTACGTATCGTCACCTGTGCGGTTGACGCCCCCGGACTCTGCCCGAGTGCTTGTTCTCTCAACCGCATCCGCACTCTCAACGACGGTCACTCGAAAGAGTTACGGGTGGGAAGGGCACCTTCGGCACTCTACGTGAGGACCCGTGAGCGGAGGAGAGCGACACAGTTCAGCAGCGCATCACATGGCAGCTATGCCCCATTTAGCTCCATTTCTTCCCTTTTGTTGGTGTCTGTGGCTAGATTCGCAATGAGTCATATTTACATCTACTTACACCGTAGATGTACGGTCGGAGCTTCAGGCATCCACTCAGCACGGCTACAAGGGGACATGCGCTATGGCAGATTTCTCCCGCCTTCCCGGACCGAACGCCGATCTGTGGGACTGGCAGCTGCTCGCGGCCTGCCGTGGGGTAGACAGCTCACTCTTCTTCCATCCCGAGGGGGAACGCGGCGCGGCGAGGAGCGCGCGCGAGAACTCGGCGAAAGAGGTCTGCATGCGGTGCCCGGTACGCGCGGAGTGCGCAGCGCACGCACTCGCGGTGCGGGAGCCCTACGGGGTATGGGGTGGACTGACGGAGGACGAACGCGAGGAGCTCATGGGACGGGCGCGCCACCGGCTGATCCCGGCGGCCGGAGGAGGCGGCACCGCGCACGGCTGAGATTCGGCACCCACCTTTCGAAGAAACGTTCCTGCGCCGTCCCGCCCAACACCGGCGCAACAGCGAGCGACGCGGTCGTTCAGCGTGCGGCGGCGAGCACCAACCGGTCCAGGGTGGCCGCCACCGCAGGGACCCGAGCCAGGTCGGGAAGGGTCAGGGCGACGATCTCGCGGGAGACGGACGGCTCCACCGTCACCGTGCGAGCGCCCTTCGGCAGCACCGACTCCAATGCCAGCTCCGGAAGCACGGCCACCCCGAGGCCAGCGCCGACCAGTCCGACCACCGCCGGGTAGTCGTCCGTGGCGAAGTCGATCCTGGGCGTGAAACCCGAACCCTCGCAGACCGCAACGAGCTGGCGGCGGCAGCGCGGACACCCCGCGATCCACGGTTCGTCCGCGAGGTCCGCGATGGACACGGCACCCGCTTCCGCGAGCCGGTGCCCTTCCGGCACCAGGCCGACCAGGCGGTCGGACAACAGCGGTGTCACGACCAGGTCCTCCCACTCGGCGCCCCCGGGGCCGTACCTGAAGGCCAGCGCCACGTCGCAGTCACCCTCGCGCAGCATCTCCTCGGAGCGCGGCGGCTCCGCCTCGACGAGCGAGACGCGCGTCCCGGGATGGGCCGCGCGGAGTGCGGCGAGCGCCGCGGGCACCAGGGTCGAGCTGCCGCTCGGGAACGACACCAGCCGCACCCGTCCCGCGCGCAGCCCGGCGATGGCAGCGACCTCCTCCTCGGCCGCGGTCAGTCCCGCCAGGACGCCGGCCGCGTGGCGCACGAGGACCTCACCGGCCTGGGTCAGCCGCATCTCCCGACCGGTCCGGATCAACAGCGGCGTCCCCACGGATGCTTCGAGCGCCTTCATCTGCTGGCTCACGGCGGGCTGGGTGCAGCCGAGCTCCCGCGCCGCCGCGGAAAAGGAACCGGTGGCGGCCACAGCGCGCAGGACACGGAGGTGGCGGGCTTCGATCACCCCTCGAGCATAAGGCAGTCTTGGGGTGCAGTCGCAGTCCACCCGCTCGTCTTTTGGCCCGGAACCAGACCCTTCGGTTAGCGTCGCACGCATGGAACTTCTCTCCGTGAACACGGGACGGCCGAAGACCGTCGGCTACACCGACGCAGCCAGCGGCATCACCGGGATCGACAAGCGCCCGGTCGACGGTCCCGTGCGGATCTTCGCGCCGGGCCCCTTCGGAACGGGCGCCGGCGGCGTCGAGGGGGACACCGTCAGCGACCTCCGGTTCCACGGGGGGAACGACAGGGCCGCCACCGCCGTCGCCCGCGAGGACCTGGACGCGTGGGAGCAAGAACTCGGTCGGCCGCTGGCCAACGGTGGGTTCGGCGAGAACCTCACGACCCTCGGCCTCGACGTGAACGGGGCCCTGATCGGCGAGCGCTGGCGCATCGGCTCCCACGCGGTGCTGGAGGTGACCGGGGGACGGATCCCCTGCCGAACGTTCCAAGGGCACCTCGACGAGCAGGGCTGGGTGCAGCGGTTCACCAGAGCGGGAAGACCCGGCGCACTGCTCAGGGTCATCGAGCCGGGCGCGGTCTCGGCCGGCGACCGGATCGAGATCGTGCACCGGCCGGACCACGACGTCACCGTCGCACTGCTGTTCCGCGCCGTCACGCTGGAGCGGCAGTTGCTCCCCCGCACACTGGTCGCGGCGGAGTGGATGGAGGCCGAACTGCTGGCGAAGGCACGGGCGTACGCCGCCGAACACTGCGCCTGAGGCGGGCGACATCGCGCGGGGAGCGGGGAGGCGGGCGCGCAACCACGGGCGGGCCGCGTCCGGTTCCGGTCATCGGCGGCACCCGGGGTACTAACGTGCCGCCCATGACGACAGCATTGATTACCGGCGCGACCGCGGGCATCGGAGCCGCCTTCGCGCGACGTCTTGCGACGGACGGACACGACCTGGTCCTGGTGGCCCGCGACACCAAGAGGCTCAAGGAGCAGGCCACCGAGCTGCACGACCAGCACGGCATCGAGGCGGAAGTGCTGGCCGCCGACCTGGCCGAGGAGACGGGGATCGCCGCCGTCGAGACACGGCTCACCGACACCAGGCACCCGGTCGATCTCCTCGTCAACAACGCCGGCTTCGGCAACAAGGGGCGCTTCCTGGAGGTGTCCATGGCCGACGAGCTACGGATGCTGAAAGTGCACTGCGAGGCCGTGCTACGGCTGACGTCGGCGGCTGCCGGGGCGATGCGCGGGCGCGGCAGGGGCGGTGTGGTGAACGTGGCCTCGGTGGCCGCGTTCGTCCCGCGCGGGACGTACGGGGCCTCGAAGGCGTGGGTCGTGCAGTTCACCCAGGGTGCGGCGCGGGACCTCGCGGGCACGGGGGTACGGCTGATGGCGCTCTGTCCCGGCTTCGTGCGGACCGAGTTCCACGAGCGGGCCGGGATGGGGACGGACAACATCCCGGGGTGGATGTGGCTGGACGCCGACAAGCTGGTGTCGACGGCCCTGGCCGATCTCGCACGCGGGAAGACCCTGTCCGTCCCCGACCCGCGCTACAAGGCGCTCATGGGGGTGGTGAAACTGGCGCCCCGCGGCCTGCTCGGCGGGGTCAGTTCCAAGGCGGGCCGCAAGTACGGACCGCAGTGACGCACGCCGCAGCCCCGGGGCGGGCTACCCACGGCGGCGGCCCCTCGGGACCGGCCGCCGCAACCGCCCTCTCCTGCAACTCCGTTGCGGCCGGGCCGGTCGGCGTCCGCCCTCACCGGTCCAGTGGGGCGGAGGCCCTCCAGCCCGTCAGGCCCCCCTCTCCGCCGCACGCGAGAAGGGATGTGCCCCGTGCCCCGCACTGCTGAGGGTGCCGCCGGCAGCCGCCCCGCCCTGCTGCTCGCGATGGGTCCGGGCATCGCAGAACGCCTGCTCACCGAGGCCCATCGCCATCGCCTCGCATCGCTGACCCGCACCGACCCCCGGCTCGTCGCCCACGACCTCACCGCGCCACCCCCGGCGGTCGCCACGGCGCTGGCGGAGGCCGAACTCCTGCTCACCTGCTGGGGGGCCACGCCCCTCGACGAACGCGTCCTCGACGCCGCTCCGCAGCTGCGCGCCGTCGTACACGCCGCGGGCTCGGTGAAGCACCACATCACCCGAGCGTGTTGGGACCGCGGCATCGCCGTCACCTCCGCGGCGGCGGCCAACGCCCGGCCCGTCGCGGAGTACACCGTCGCCTCGATCCTCCTCGCCAACAAGCGGGTCCTACACGCCCGTCACCGCTACCGACAGGTACGCGCGTCCCACGACTGGCACGAGGAGATCGGCAGCGGTGGGAACTACGGGCGCACGGTGGGCGTCATCGGAGCGTCCCGGGTCGGCCGCCGCGTGATCGAGCTGCTGCGCCCGTTCGACCTGGGGGTCCTGTTGTACGACCCGTACGTCGGCGCCGCCGGGGCGGCGCTGCTGGGGGTGGAGGCGGTACCGCTGGACGAACTCTGCTCGCGGAGCGACGTCGTCACCGTGCACGCTCCCGCGCTCGCCGCCACCCGCCACGTGATCGACGCCCGCCGCCTGGCACTGATGTCCGACGGCGCGACCCTGATCAACACCGCACGCGGTTCCCTGGTCGACACGGACGCACTACTTCCGGAGGTTGTCTCCGGTCGCCTCCACGCGGTCCTGGACGTCACCGAGCCCGACGTCCCGCCGCGCGACTCCCCGCTGTACGACCTGCCGAACGTCGTACTGACCCCGCACATCGCAGGTTCCCTGGGCAACGAGATGCACCGGCTGGCCGACGAGGCGCTGCGCGAGGTCGAGCGCTACGCCCTCGGCGAGCCGTTCGCGGAACGCGTGGATCCAGCCGTACTGAACCGATCGGCCTGAGCAGACAATTGCCCCAATATCACTAAAATAGGAAGGAATCGACGCAGCGACCACCCGCCCCGGGAGACGCGCCATGACATTCGTACAATTGATCGATTGCAAGACGGATCACCTCGATGAGCTCAACCGGCTCATGGACACCTGGGTCGAACAGACCAAGGGCAAGCGCACGGCCACGCACAGCCTCGTCGCGAAGGACCGCTCCGACGCCACCCACGTCATAGAGATCGTCGAGTTCCCCTCGTACGAGGACGCCATGCGGAACTCGAACCTGCCCGAAACGGACCGGATATTCCAGGAGATGGTGGCGCTCTGCGACGGGATGCCGACCTTCACCGACCTGGAGGTCGTCCGGGACGAGCAGCTGAACAAGGACCTGTGCGCCAGGTTCTTCACCGAAGGCCTCACCGGTGACGGCTCGGCCCTCGACGGCCTGCTCACCCGGGACTACCTCGATCACGACCCGTCCAACGCGCAGGACACGATGGGCCTCGAAGCGCTGCGCAAGGAGATCGCGATGTGGCGCCAGGGGTTCGACTACACATTCACCATCGAGGACCAGCTCGCCGAGGGCGACCGGGTGTGCACCCGCTGGACCTGGGGTGGCGTGCAGAAAGGGGAGTTCATGGGAATTCCGGCCACCGGGAAGAGGGTGTCGATGACCGGCACGACCATCCACAGCCTCCGCGACGGCATGATCTGCGAGGGCTGGTGGCAGTACGACCGCCTCGGCCTGATGGGACAGCTCGGCGTCGTCGAAACCTGAGAGCGACCCCGCACACCGCCCACGTCCGGCCCGTGTCCCGGTCCACGGTCCACGCGACGGAGCCACCCGGCCGGTCGCGCGGAGGCCCCCGCTCACGGGAGCGGGGGCCTCCGCGTGCCCTCAGGGGTCAGTGTCAGTGGGCGTGGCCGTGACCGTGGCCCGCCTCAGCCGGCTCCTCTTCCTTCTTCTCCACCACGAGCGTCTCGGTGGTGAGCAGCAGGGAGGCGATCGACGCGGCGTTCTCCAGCGCGGAGCGCGTGACCTTGACCGGGTCGATGACGCCGGCCTTCACCAGGTCGCCGTACTCCCCGGACGCGGCGTTGAAGCCGTGGCCCTTCTCCAGCTCGGCCACCTTGGCGGTGATCACGTAGCCCTCGAGGCCGGCGTTCTCGGCGATCCAGCGCAGCGGCTCGACCGCGGCGCGGCGGACGACCGCGACACCGGTGGCCTCGTCCCCGTCCTTGCCGAGGTTGCCCTCGAGTGCCTTGGCGGCGTGGACCAGCGCGGAGCCACCACCGGAGACGATGCCCTCCTCGACCGCGGCACGGGTCGCGGAGATGGCGTCCTCCAGACGGTGCTTCTTCTCCTTCAGCTCCACCTCGGTGGCGGCGCCGACCTTGATCACGCACACGCCACCGGCCAGCTTCGCGAGGCGCTCCTGGAGCTTCTCGCGGTCCCAGTCGGAGTCCGTGGTCTCGATCTCGGACTTGATCTGCGCGACGCGGCCGGCCACGTCCTCGCTCTTGCCGCCGCCGTCGACGATCGTCGTGTCGTCCTTGGTGACGGTGACGCGACGGGCGGAGCCCAGCACGTCCAGACCGGCCTGGTCGAGCTTGAGGCCGACCTCCTCGGCGATGACGGTGGCACCGGTGAGCGTGGCCATGTCCTGCAGCATCGCCTTGCGGCGGTCGCCGAAGCCCGGGGCCTTGACCGCGACCGCGTTGAAGGTGCCGCGGATCTTGTTGACGACGAGGGTGGAGAGGGCCTCGCCCTCCACGTCCTCGGCGATGATCAGCAGCGGCTTGGAGGCGCCGGCCTGGATGACCTTCTCCAGCAGCGGCAGCAGGTCCTGGATCGAGGAGATCTTGCCCTGGTTGATCAGGATGTACGGGTCGTCGAGGACGGCCTCCATACGCTCCTGGTCGGTCACCATGTACGGGGACAGGTAGCCCTTGTCGAAGGCCATGCCCTCCGTGAAGTCCAGCTCCAGACCGAAGGTGTTGGACTCCTCGACGGTGATGACGCCGTCCTTGCCGACCTTGTCCATCGCCTCGGCGATGAGCTCGCCGACCTGCTGGTCCTGGGCGGACAGCGCGGCGACGGCGGCGATGTCGGACTTCTCCTCGATCGGACGCGCGGTGGCGATCAGCTCGTCGGAGACGGCCTTGACCGCGGCGTCGATGCCCTTCTTCAGGGCGGCCGGGGAGGCGCCGGCGGCGACGTTGCGCAGACCCTCGCGGACCAGGGCCTGGGCGAGGACGGTGGCGGTGGTGGTGCCGTCACCCGCGATGTCGTTGGTCTTGGTCGCCACCTCCTTCACCAACTGGGCGCCAAGGTTCTCGTACGGGTCCTCGATCTCGACCTCACGGGCGATGGTGACGCCGTCGTTGGTGATGGTCGGGGCGCCGAACTTCTTGTCGATGACGACGTTGCGACCCTTGGGGCCGATCGTCACCTTGACCGTGTCGGCGAGCTTGTTGACGCCGCGCTCGAGGGCGCGACGGGCGTCCTCGTCGAACTTCAGGATCTTCGCCATGGAGCTTCTCAAGTCCTCTCAAAACGAACCACGCCCCGGGCCACCCGGCTACTTGCGTCGCGGGGGCCAGGGGCGCAGTTCAGAGC
This sequence comes from Streptomyces sp. NPDC059169, assembly GCF_042755225.1. NCBI lineage: Bacteria > Bacillati > Actinomycetota > Actinomycetes > Kitasatosporales > Streptomycetaceae > Streptomyces > Streptomyces sp. NPDC059169. The sequence goes on from NZ_JBHZCF010000001.1 coordinate 615,763, forward strand.
AAATCTGCTGGTGAATTACTTCTCGACGATCGCGAGCACGTCGCGGGCCGAGAGGACGAGGTACTCCTCGCCGTTGTACTTCACCTCGGTGCCGCCGTACTTGCTGTAGAGCACGACATCGCCGGTCTTGACGTCGAGCGGCAGGCGCTCGCCGTTCTCGAAGCGGCCCGGGCCGACGGCCAGGACGACGCCCTCCTGGGGCTTCTCCTTGGCAGTGTCCGGGATAACCAGGCCAGAAGCCGTGGTCTGCTCGGCGTCGAGCGGCTGGACCACGATGCGGTCCTCGAGCGGCTTGATGGCAACCTTGGAGCTGGTGGTCGTCACGATCCGACCTCCCCCTTCGGAGATCTCACGGGGTTAACTGTCTGAGGTGGCGACCAGGTGGATCCGTCGTCGCGGGTGCCGGACCTGCCCGTCGCTGTATTGGCACTCTCCTGTGGGGAGTGCCAGAGCCGAGACTATGACTGCGATTAGCACTCGGTCAAGCGGAGTGCCAGTTCGCAGCGCGGCGCGGGCACGACGACGGGTCGGTTCCGGTACGGACAACGCCCGGACGCCGCGAGTCGTTCCGCACGACCGTCCATACGGCCCCACCACCGACGACCGCCTGCACACCGCGCCGCCACGGTCCGGCGCACCGCCGTCGACCGGCAGCGGTGGGGCCGCCGTCGGGCGCCCGCGACGGGCCCGCCGGCCGCCGGCGGGCGGCGGGCGGCGGGCGGCGGGCGGCGGGCGGGCCTCACACGTAGTCCTCCAGGCGCGCCACGGCGAAGCCCTTGTCCGTGATGACCTTCATGACCTGACGGATCAGGTCGGGCATGTCCGCCTTCCACTCGGCGTCGCCGCGGAAGTGGGTGAGGATGATGTCACCGGGATGCAGGTCACGGTCCGCCTCGCGCCACTCCATGTGGTCCGGGAACGCCTCGGCGGCCCAGAGCGGCACGGCCTTCACCCCGCACGACTTCGCGGCCTTGAGGGTGTCCCTGTTGTAGGCACCGTAGGGCGGACGGAAGAGTCGGGGCCGCTTGCCGAACTGTTCCTCCATGCGCTCCTGCTGGCCGCAGACCTCCTCCTTCTGCTCCGCGTACGGAAGCCCGCGCAGATAGCGGTGGTTGATGGTGTGGTTGCTCAGGGTGACGCCGCGCTTCTGCATCTTCCTGAAGTAGCCGTAGTTGTCGCGCACGAGGTAGTCGCTGAGGAAGGCGCTGTAGGGGATCTCCAGTTCGCTCATCATCCGGAGCAGTTCGGGATCCTTCTCCGCGCCGTCGTCGATCGTCAGGAAGACGACCCGGTCCTTGGTCGGCACCGTGGTGAACACGGGGGGCAACCCTTCGGGGTCGTCGACCTCGAAGCCCTTGCGGGTGTGGATCACCGGCTTCCGGCGGGGTGGCGCAGGCGCGGGCAGGGGTGTCTGCTTCAGCTTCCAGCGCCGGGCCGCCACGGCACGAGGCGACTGCGCCTCCTTGATCCGCGCGGCGTGCTCATCCTTCATGCGGCGCGCATAGTCGGCGAGCGCCTCTGCCGGGTCCGCCGGGCGCCCCTTCACTCCCCCCGTGTGCACCTGGGGGCGCTCCTCCTTCCCGTCCTTCCCCTTACCGCCCTTCTCCGTACGCTCCGTCTCCTTCCGCTCGTCCAACGTGTCCTGGTGCCCGCCCGCGGCCCCCTGTCGCCGGGCCTCGTGCTGCGACTCCGGGCCGGGGGCGGGCTTTGAGACGCCCCTGGGCGCGCCTGCGTGCCTGCCGTCGTCCGCCGAAGGCTCGGCCGCACAGCCCGAGGCGACGGCGGCGGCGAGCAGCATGCACACCCAGGTACGCCCGTACCGATTCGTTCTCATCTTTTCGTTTTGTCGTACTTGCTGCATGGCGCCGCATCCTGTCAGCGCCACGCCCCCGCAGGGCTCCGACACCGCGACCGGGCGCACACCATCCCCCGGCTGGCCGACAATGGCCGGGTGAACGACCTCGCCTCCCTCGCCCCGCTGCTCACCGACGACGGACAGGCGCTGCTCGCCGCCCTGCGCGACCACGACCCGGCACAGGAGCTTGCGGTCGCCACCCGGCTGCGCCGCGACCACCCGGCCGAGTTGGTCTCCGCTGCTCTCTCCCAGGCCCGGCTGCGGCAGCGGGCGGTGGCGAAGTTCGGCGCGGACGACGCGTACCGCATGTACTTCACGCCGCACGGAGTCGAGCAGTCCACGCGCAGGACGGTCGCCGAGTACCGGGCCCGGCGGTTCCGCGGGATCGGCCCCGACGAGGTCACCGACCTGTGCTGCGGCATCGGCGGCGACGCCGTGGCGCTGGTGCGGGCGGGCTTCACGGTGCGGGCCGTCGACCGCGATCCGCTCACCGCCGAGACGGCCCTGCTCAATGTGCGCACCCTGGTCGGCGACACCGCACCGATGACGGTGACCTGCGCAGACGTCATGGAGTACGACCTGTCCGGCAGCACGTCCGTCTTCATCGACCCGGCGCGGCGCGGAAGCGGCCCCGGGCGGGCGAGGGGAGGGCGGATCTTCGATCCGGAGGCCTACTCCCCACCACTGTCCTGGGCGATCGAGGCAGTGCGCCGAGTCGGCACGGGGGCGATCAAGATCGCCCCCGGTATCCCGCACGAGCTCGTCCCCGACGACTTCGAAGCAGAGTGGATCTCCGACGGCGGAGACGTCAAAGAGGCCGTCCTCTGGCACGACGCGGGCAGGACGGGGACCGTCACCCCCGGCGCCCGGCGCGCCACCCTGCTCCCGTCCGCAGCCACGTTGACGGGCCGCGGCCTGCCGGACCCGGAGGTGCGTGAGCCGGGCCGCTACCTCTACGAGCCCGACGGTGCGGTCATCCGCTCCCATCTGGTCGCCGAGGTCGCAGAGGATCTCGACGGCGGCCTGGTCGACCGCACCATCGCCTACGTCACGTCGGACGAACTACGCCCGACCCCCTACGCCACCGCCTATGAGATCACCGACGAACTCCCCTTCAACCTGAAGAGACTGAAGGCTCTGCTGCGCGAGCGCGAGGTCGGCACCCTGACGGTGAAGAAACGCGGCTCCGCCGTCGAACCGGAGGAGCTGCGCCGCAAGGTGAAGCCGAGCGGGCCGAACGCCGCGACGGTCTTCCTCACCAGGGTGGCCGGGGCTCCGACCGTACTGATCGGCCGGCCGGCGGACATCTGACGCGGAGGGGAACAGGCTCCCGTGCACGGGCCCACCGGGCAGGCAGTTCCCGCTGGGCGCACTCCACAGGCCAGTGCTCCCCCCACGGGGCCGGTTCCCCTCCACCGACGGGTGCCGAGGCCTGCCGGGTGCCGCGCGGGAGGCCCGGCAGGCGGGTACGGCGGGGGCCTCAGTCCCGCTCACCGTCGCCTGTGGGCACAGCCGGCGCGGACGGCTCGCCCCGCGCCGCGGCGGCCGTGGGAGCGGACGCCCCGACCGGACCGCCGGAGGGATCGCGGGGCAGCCCGGTCGGTGCCGCGGACGCGAGGCGGATCGCCCAACGGTAGTGGGACGCAGCCCTGGTGGCACCGATCAGGGCCATCACCCAGAAGGTGAACCCCGCGCCCATGAAGTACGCGACCTCGCCGTAGGTCCAACTGCCCGGACGCGCCTCCGCCGGGACCGCGAAGCAGATCCACAGCCCCAGCGCCCCCAGCGCACAAGAGACCAGCAGCCAGCTCAGGCTGCGCCCTGGGGAGCGGAAACGGGCGTCGCGCGCGGGGTCGGTGTCCAGCGCGGCCCACTGCACGAGAAGGGCGCGCACCCGGCGGTCCCGACCCAGATCGAGGGCGACGCCGATGACGGTCGGCACGAGGACGGCGATGCCCAACGCGGCACCCACCACCAGTACCGGCAGGGACAGCACGTCCAGGCGCGGCCCCATCGAGACGAGCCCGGCCCCCATGAGCCCCCAGCCGAGCTGCAGCACCGCCACGGCCGTCAGGAACAGCAGCAGCCGCGGCACTCCGATCCTGCCCCTCGTGAGGGCTTCCAGCACGGCCGCCCGGTCGGCGAGGAGCGCCTCCCGGTCGGGCCACGACCGGAGGTGCCCGGGCGGCGGCGGTGGGGGCAGGGGCGAGCGCGGGGACATGCAGGCGAGCCTATCGGCAGGCCCGGCAGGCGAGTTCACGCCTCTGGCTGCGACGCCTTCGCGAGCAACAGGGCGCGTTCCCGCGCGTTGCGGGTCAGTGCCGCTGCCCGCGCGAACTCCGTGCGCGCCTCCTCCGATCGCCCGAGCCGCGCCAGCAGGTCACCCCGTACGCTCGGCAGCAAGTGGTACTCCCTCAGCGCGGGTTCACCGGCGACTGCCTCCACCACTTCCAGCCCGGCCTCCGGTCCCTCGGCCATCGAGACGGCGACCGCCCGGTTCAACTCGACCACGGGGGACGGTGCGATGACGGCGAGCCGCGCGTACAGGGCCGCGATGGTGGGCCAGTCGGTGTCCTCGTAGGTCACCGCCCGGGCGTGGCACGCGGCGATCGCGGCCTGGAGGGCGTACCGGCCGGGAACTCCGCCCACCGCGCCGGCACGGCCGAGGGCGGCGAAGCCACGGCGGATCAGCAGTTGGTCCCAGCGGCGGCGGTTCTGCTCCGCGAGCAGGACCGGCTCGCCTCCGGGACCGGTGCGGGCCGCCATGCGGGAGGCCTGGAGCTCCAGGAGCGCTGCGAGGCCGTGGACTTCGGGCTCCTCCGGCATGAGCCCGGCGAGCACCCGGGCAAGGCGCAGCGCGTCCTCGCACAGGCCGGGGCGCAGCCAGTCAGCGCCCGTGGTCGCTGCGTATCCCTCGTTGAAGACGAGGTAGATGACGTCGAGGACGGACGGGAGCCGTTCGGCGCGCTCCTCGCCGTACGGCGCCTCGAAGGGCACGCCGGCCTTCGCCAACGTCCGCTTGGCTCGGACGATGCGCTGGGCGACCGTGGTTTCGGGAACGAGGAAGGCCCGGGCGATCTCCTCGGTGGTCAGGCCGCCGAGCAGCCGCAGGGTGAGCGCGGTGCGCGCCTCGGCGGAGAGCACCGGGTGGCAGGCGGTGAAGACGAGCCGAAGCAGGTCGTCGTCGATGTCATCGGGGCCCGGGACGAGGTCGGCGGGGTCGGGTTCGTACGCCGCAGCCGCCGACTCGAGGTCGCGGCCCATCTCGGCGAGTTTGCGGGCGTACACGTCGCGGCGGCGCACCAGGTCGATGGCGCGGTGCTTGGCGGTGGCCATGAGCCAGGCGGCAGGATTGTCCGGGACACCCGACACCGGCCACCGCTCCAGCGCGGCGACGGCGGCGTCCTGGGCGAGTTCCTCGGCGAGGCCGATGTCCCGGACGATCCGCGCCGCGGCTGCGACGATGCGTGCGGACTCGATCCGGAATACGGTCGCCACGGTCTGGGCGGTCCCGCCCGCCCGGCTGGCGTCGACTGCGTTCTGTGCGCTCACGGGTACCCATCAGAGCACCCGTGCGGCGCAGCGGCAATCGGCGGCCGGGCCGCCGGGATCAGCCCTCCGCGATCTGACGGATCTCGGAGGTGATCTCCCAGTACTCCTCGTGGACCTGCAGGAAGCGCTTGGTCCACTCCAGCACCTCGGCGTCGTCCTTGGCCTGGATGAGGGCGTAGCCGCCGATCACCTCCTTGGACTCGGTGAACGGCCCGTCGGTCACCGTGATCTTCCCTCCGGACCAGGTGACGCGCTTGCCCTGCGCGGTCGGCGTGAGGCCGGCGGTGTCGAGCAGGACTCCGGCCTTGGTCATCTCCTCGATCAGCTTCCCCATCCGCTCCATGAGTTCCTGGCTGGGGCCCTCGGCGGGGGCCTCGGACTCGTTGATGCGGACCATCGTCAGGTAGCGGGGCATGGTTGCTCCTCTGGTCGGTCGGCGGGGCTGTTCCGCGCCTCTCACCCTGTACGTCGAACGGGACCGGGTCCGATCGACACTCGGCGCGAGAAATTCTCCCGAGGACGTTCCGCGGGCGCGGTCCGGCCGTCTCCGGGGCCCGGGACTAGAGGTAGTCCTCCAGTCGGGCCACCGCGAAACCCTGCTCCCGTATGCGGCGCAGCATGTTCGCGGTCATCTCGGTCATCGTCGTGCCCTTGAGGTCCGACGGACCGCGGAAGTGGGCCAGGATGATGTCGCCGGGGTGGAGCTTCTTGTCACCGCGCTGGTACTGCATGTTCGTGATCTGCATGGACTCCCGCCAGAGCACGATCGCCTCGACCCCGCAGGACGCGGCGGCCGTCCGGGTGTTCTCGTTCCAGTTGCCGTAGGGCGGGCGGAACAGCCGTGGAGTCGCGCCGTACTGCTCCTTCAGCTTCTCTTGCTGGCCGCATATCTCCCGCTTCTGGGCGGCGGGTCCCAGGGTGCGCAGGTTCGGGTGGGTCAGGGTGTGGTTGCCGACTCCGCCGCCGAGTTGCCGGAGCTTGGTGAAGTAGCCGTAGTCGGTGCGGATCGCGGCGTCCGTCAGGAACATCGTGAAGGGGACGTTCAGCTCCCGCATCATCGTCACGAACGTGGGGTCCTTCTCGGCCCCGTCGTCGAACGTGAGGAAGACGATCTTCTCCTTGGTGGGGATCTCGCTGATCACCGGCACCTGGCCGCCACCGCCCCGGCGCCCCCCTGGCTTGGTCGCGGGCGGAGCCGGCGGCGCGGCCAGCGGCTCGAGACCCCACTTGCGGTAGGCGGCCTCGGTCTTGGCGCGGGCGTCGTCCGCGTCCGTGCCCGGCTGCGCGGTCCGCGGGGAGGACGCGGACGGTTCCGCACTCCGGGATGCCGCAGGGGCCTCGGTCGTACAGCCCGTCGCGAGACCCATGAGAACGGCGCAGGCCAGCGCCGCGCCCCTGATTCGCCTGCCCACCGTGCCCACCCCGTGTCGTGCCTACGTCATGCTCTGCCCTGCTTGATGACGAACAGGCGTCCGAGGTTCCACCGCGTGGTCTGCCGGCCGGCATCCAGCTTGCGGCTCGCGGCCGTGGCGGCGCCCGGGGGCCCGCAGGCGCCCGCCGCGCGGGGCCGGCGATATCCGACGCACCCACTGCGCGAGCGGCCTCGGCGCGCCTCGGGCGTCGTCCGCGCACGGAAGTGGGAGTGGAGAACGCCCGGGTGGCGGAGCGCAGGCAGAGCAGCACCCGAGGACGCGGCAGGCCCGGCCGGTCGGAGCCCGAACAACTGGTGGAGGTCGCGCGGCGGATCCTGCAGGACGAGGGGGCGAGGCCCTCTCCACGGCGCAGGGTCGCCGAGGATGTCGGAGCCACACCGATGGCGCTCTACCACCACGTCCGCGACACGGACGAACTACTGATGCTCGCCCTGTCCGACATGGCCACCACCGTTCCGCGGTTCGTGCTCCCCGACGAGCCGCGTGCCCGCCTGCTCGCCGTCTCGCTGCACATGCGTGCTGCGGCGGATGTCCTGGGTGGTGGAGGTGCTGTGCCTCGGCGGCCTCACCGATGAAGGGGCGTTGTGGATGGTCGAGGAGATCGTCGGATCCGCGGTCGCCTGCGGTCTGTTGGCAGCGACGGCAACGGCAACGGTCCACGCCTACCGCACCGTCTGGCACGGCGTGTACGGCGATCCCGTCTTCCGCCCCGCCCGGGGAAGCCCGCCGAGGACCCCGCCCGCACACTCCCCCGACGCGCTGCCGGGCGGGGCCGATGCGGACGGACTCCCGCAGCCGGCCGCCCGCAGGGGCGCTGGTCCGCGATCGACGGACCCTACGACGTCGCCGAGCGGCTCGACGCCGTCCTCACTGGCCTTCTGTCCCGAGGGACTCGAAGCGCCACCGGTGCACCGGACGGGTGATCAGGCTGTCGTCGGGCTCGGGGAGTTCCGGCACGTCGGCGTCGAGGGGGGCGTCCCACCACGTCAGGACGAGCACCCGCTCCCCCGGCGCCCGGAAGGTCTCCCGTCGCAGCGGGGCCGCGTCGAGGGGCTGCGTCCGTGCCCACTCGAGCAGTTCCGCGCCGCGCCCCGCGACCGCCCGTGCCTCCCACATCAGCGTGACGCTCACGAGTACAGGTTGTCCTTACTGATCTCGTGCACGTGGTCGTGGTGCTGTCCCGGGACGTGGGGGTCCGTCACGGGCAGGGAGGAGTCGGCGGACAGCTCCCAGTCCGAGGCGGGCCGGTTCCTGGTGACCATCTCCGCACCGAGCGCGGCAACCATCGCGCCGTTGTCCGTGCAGAGCTTCGGCCGCGGCACCCGCAACCTGATGCCGGCCGCCTCACAGCGTTCCTCGGCGAGCGCCCGCAGCCGCGAGTTGGCGGCGACACCGCCACCGATCATCAGGTGATCGACGCCCTCGTCCTTGCAGGCACGGACGGCCTTGCGGGTGAGCACGTCCACCACGGCCTCCTGGAAGGACGCCGCCACGTCCCGTACGGGCACGTCCTCGCCCGCGTTCCGCTTGGCCTCGACCCAGCGGGCCACGGCCGTCTTCAGTCCGGAGAAGGAGAAGTCGTACGCCGGGTCGCGCGGGCCGCTCAGCCCGCGGGGGAAGGCGATCGCCGAGGGGTCGCCCTCCTTCGCCAGCCGGTCGATGACCGGACCGCCCGGGAAGCCCAGGTTCAGCACGCGCGCGATCTTGTCGAACGCCTCGCCCGCCGCGTCGTCGATCGTCGCGCCCATCGGCCGTACGTCGGCGGTGATGTCGGGCGCGAGCAGCAGGGAGGAGTGGCCGCCGGACACCAACAGCGCCATCGTCGGCTCGGGGAGCGGACCGTGTTCCAGTTGGTCCACGCAAATGTGCGAGGCCAGGTGGTTCACCCCGTAGAGCGGTTTGCCCAGGGCGTAGGCGTACGCCTTCGCTGCCGAGACGCCCACCAAGAGCGCGCCCGCGAGCCCGGGGCCCGCGGTGACCGCGATGCCGTCCAGGTCCCCGGCCGTGACGCCGGCGTCCTTCAGGGCGCGCTCGATGGTGGGGACCATCGCCTCCAGGTGGGCGCGGGAGGCGACCTCCGGTACGACCCCGCCGAAGCGCGCGTGCTCGTCGACGCTGGAGGCGACGGCGTCGGCGAGCAGCGTGGTGCCGCGGACGATGCCGACTCCTGTCTCGTCGCAGGACGTCTCGATGCCGAGTACGAGGGGTTCGTCAGCCATGGTTCTCAGTTCCTTGTACGTCGTGTACGTGCAGCCGCATCACGAGGGCGTCGACGTTGCCCGGCTGGTAGTAGCCACGGCGGAACCCGATGGGTTCGAAGCCGAAGCGCTCGTACAGCTTCTGGGCACGGGTGTTGTCCACACGCACTTCGAGCAGGACCTCGTCGCACTCGAAAGCGGTGGCGTGCTGCAGCAGGTCGGTCAGGAGCCGGGCGCCGAGGCCTGTGCCCCACTGGTCACGGGCGACGGCGATGGTCTGGACGTCGCCGAGCCCGCCGGCCGCGGCGAGGCCGGCGTACCCGACGACCCGGTTCGCCCCGTCGCCCGGTGCGTCACCCGGGGTCTGAGCGACCACGTAGCGGCGGGTGGACTGCGGACCGCGCGCGTGCGCCAATTCGGACCAGAACATGCCCGCGGACCAGGCGTCCTCAGGGAAGAGCTCGTGCTCCAGCTCCAGTACCGGAGCAATGTCCCACCAGCGCATCTCGCGCAGGACGGGGACACTCCCCCCGGCGCTCACGGTGTCGTCCTCTGCGGTCGGGTGGCCGCGTGCCCGCCGCTCACTTCGGAGTGACCACCTTGTAGTTCTTCGGCACCTGGGCGTCCGGCCGCCGCAGGTACAGGGGCTGCGGGGCCAGCATCTCCTCGCCCGCGGCCAGCTTCTCGACGGCCAGCGACGCGAGCGCGGCAGCCGACTGGTGCTCGGGCGCCCGGGCGTCGCGGAACACCTCCGGGTACAGCAGCGCACCCGCGCCGACCGCGGGGAGTCCGGCGACCTGCTCGGCGATCTCGGCGGGCCGGTCGACGGCCGGCTCCCCGCGCCGACCGCGGAAGCCGTCGTACCGCGCCCAGTAGACCTCCTTGCGACGGGCGTCGGTGGCCACGACGAAGGGGCCGTCCAGCCGGGAGGCGTACGCGAGGCCGTCCAGCGTGCACAGGCCGTGGACGGGTACGCCGAGGGCCGAGCCGAACGTCACGGCCGTCACCAGCCCGACGCGCAGCCCCGTGTAGGGGCCGGGCCCGACACCGACGACGAGGCCGGTGACCGCGTCGAGTTTCAGTCCGGCCGCGGCGAGGACCCGGTCGACGGCGGGCAGCAACAGCTCCCCGTGCCGACGGGCGTCGACCTGGGTCGCCTCGGCGACGACGGAGTCGCCGTCGTGGAGGGCGACGGTGACGGCAGGGGTGGCGGTATCAACGGCGAGCAAGAGCACGCAAACAGCCTACGACCACGGCGAGGGGGGCACGGCGTCCCGTCCCTCCCTGCCGCTACTGCTACCGTCGGGCGCACGTGGACGCGGGCACCGCCCCGGTCCGGGGATTTCGGGGACGGGAAGGGGCAGCAAGGTGGCAAGGAGCAGCTCGGGGATGGTGGCCGGGCTCACCGCCGGAGCCATGGCCGTCGTCGCCTTCCTCGCCTACCAGGCTTCGGCGCACGTCCCGGCGACCCTCGGCACACCACCCGTCACCTCCCCGAGCGCCCGCCCGTCGGGTTCCCCCGCGGAGACGCACAGGGACCCGCTGGCCGTGCCCGCCCTTTCCGGCGAGGGGACGCGCGTCGTCTACTCGCTGGGGGAACGCCGGGTGTGGTTGGTGCCCTCGAAGGGGCAGCACCCGCCTACCTTCCCGGTCATGCCGAGCACGGTCAGCCCGGCACCCGGCACCTACACCGTGACGTCGCGGACCGACCGGATCCAGGGCTCGGACGGTGTGCCGATCGAGCACGTCGTCCGGTTCGCGAAGGTCGACAACGTGACGATCGGCTTCAGCGCCGCCACGGACGGGTCGATGCAGAACCCGGACATCTCGAAGAAGACGGGCGGCGTGCGGATGAAGCGGGCGGACGGCAATGCGATGTGGACGTTCGCCGGGCTCGGCACGAAGGTCGTCGTCGTTCCGTAGCGGCTGACGAACCCGTGCGGCAGTGCGGCACGGCACGACCGCACCACCGACGTCACATTCACTCGGACGGACTACGCCGCGTCACGGTGCGGCCCGTGCCCTCCGGGTACGTCGCGCTCCGCGGCAACGTCACGATCGCGTTCGCGGGGCGGGGTGGAGACCGCGCTGGCCGCCGCACAGGACGCCAGCAGATCGCTCATCGAGAACGCCGACTGCGGCCGGGACTGCGACTGCGGCCGGGACGGTGCTTCGCGCTCGGACGCCGACATGCATGCCTCCTGGGGCTCCGGGAGCAGGCGTTGGTTAGGCAGACCTAACCTGGTCTCGTCATCCATGTGACCACGGTCGGAGCGCGAGATGCAACATTTTACCGACGTCTTGTCGGAACGTACACAAACAGTCAGTAGGGCGTCCGCCGAACGGCGGACGGACGGAGTCGTGATCAGGCGGCGAACCCGTCGAGCCCCGCATCGGCCCAGCGCGCCCCGAAACCGGTCAGCGTGACCGTGCGGCGCTCGTCGTCGGTGTTCCCGACGACCCGGTGGATCACCACGTGCAACCGGTCGTCGGACAGGTCCTCGACCTTGCCGTCACCCCACTCGACCACCACCACCGACTCCGGCAGCGAGACGTCGAGGTCCAGGTCCTCCATCTCGTCGAGTCCGCCGCCCAGGCGGTACGCGTCGACGTGAACCAGCGCGGGCCCGCCCACCAGCGACGGGTGCACACGGGCGATCACGAAGGTCGGCGAGGTCACGGCACCGCGCACGCCCAGGCCCTCGCCGAGCCCACGCGTCAGGGTCGTCTTCCCGGCGCCGAGCTCTCCGGTGAGCATCACGAGATCACCGGGTCGCAGCAGTTTGGAGAGCCGAAGGCCCAGCTCCTGCATCTGCTCCGGCGAGGTGACGGTGAGGCGGGCGGCGGTCTCAGCCGCCGGGCTGTGCGGTGCTTCCATACGTGCCAACGTTAGCCGCTGCCGGGACCGCTCCGACCCGCACCAGCAGGTCCGCAAGCCGGTCCGTGACCACCTCGGGGTGTTCCAGCATCACCAGGTGCCCCCCGTCCGGCACGATCACCAACTCCGAATCGGGCAGCAGGTCCGCGATCGCCTCGCTGTGCGAGCTGGGCGTCACCAGGTCCCGGTCCCCGGCGAGGACCAGCACCGGGACCTCCTGGAAGACCTCCAGCACCGACGCCTTGTCGTGCTCGGCGAACGCCGGGTAGAACTCGGCGACCACGTCGATCGGCGTGCCTTCGATCATCCGTTCCGCGAACCTGGCAATCGCCGGATCCACGTCCTTCGAACTGAACGAGTACCGCTTGATCAGGCCCGCGAAGAGATCGGCCGTGGCCCGGCGGCCCCGCTCGACCAGCTCCGCCTGCGAACCCAGCGCCTTCAGCACACCGGGCAGCACGCGGCGCACCACGTTCACCCCCGCCACCGGCAGTCCGTAGTTCACCTCACCGAGCCGACCGGCCGAGGTACCGACGAACGCGACCCCCACGACCCGCTCCCGGATCAGTTCGGGGTGTGTGGCGGCCAGCGCCATCATCGTCATGCCGCCCATCGAATGACCGACGAGCACCAACGGGCCCTCCGGCGCCGCATCGTCGATCACCGCCTTGAGGTCTCGGCCCAGCCGGTCGATGGAGACCGGCACACCGTCCGGACCCGACTGGGCGGCCCCGCGACCCGACCGCCCGTGGCTGCGCTGGTCCCAGTGCACCGTGCGGACCAGACCGCTCAGAGCGGCCCGCTGGAAGTGCCAGGAGTCCTGGCTGAGGCAGTAGCCGTGGCTGAAGACCACGGTCACCGGCGCGGGCGCCTTGCGGCCGAAGAGCCGCCGCCTGCGCGGCGCGGCGCCGCCGGTCTCCGGGTCCACCTCGTCCGTCTCGTAGTACAGGGCCGTGCCGTCGTCGGCGGTGGCCCTGCCCGGGGTACCGCGCAGCGACCCGTACGGCCCCGAGGCGTCCAGGGCGAGGCGGGCCTTGCGGCGCATGCCTCGGCCCACCGTCATGCGCTCCATGGCGACACCCGCCGCCGCACCCGCGGCGATCACCCCTATGGCGGCACCGGCGATACCCGCCCGGCGCCAGTTGCCCGTGGCTGCGTCGGTCACCGCCGCCGCCACGTCCCCCGCGCTGCTCTCGCTCACCGTGCCGCTCCTATGTGGTCGTCCGGTCGTCCGGTTCCCTCTGAGGTCGTGCGGTTACTCGTGCGGTTACTCGTTGAGATAGACGCGCGGGACACGCTTTCCGATCCGCGTGACGATCTCGTAGGCAATGGTGCCCGCCGCCTCGGCCCAGTCCTCGGCCGTCGGCTCCCCACCGTCACCGGGGCCGAACAACACCACCTCCGCGCCGTCGCGGACCGTGGCGCCACCGGGACCGAGGTCGACCACGAACTGGTCCATGGCGACCCGTCCGGCCACCCGGCGCCACTCACCGCCGACCAACACGGGGCCGCGACCCGAGGCGTGTCGCGGGATGCCGTCCGCGTACCCGACCGGCACCAACCCCAGCGTCGTCTCCGCGGGCGTGACGTAGTGGTGTCCGTAACTCACCCCGTGGTCCGCCGGAACCTGCTTCACCAGCGCCATGGACGCCTTGAGCGTCATGACCGGGCGCAGCCCGAAATCGGCCGGGGCGCCCAGCTCGGGAGCGGGCGACACCCCGTACACCGCCACGCCGGGGCGCACCAGGTCGAAGTGCGCCTCCGGGAGGGTCAGCGTGGCCGGGGAGTTGGCGATGTGCCGCACCTCGGGCTCTATGCCCTCCTTCTCGGCGTACGCCACCAGATGGCGGAAGGCGGCCAGCTGGGCGGCGACGGACGGGTGGCCGGGCTCGTCCGCGCACGCCAGGTGCGACCACAGACCGGTGACCTTGACGGTGCCGGCCTTCTCCTCGGCACGGGCGGCGGCCACCAGCTCGGCCCAATCCGCCGGCTGGCAGCCACTGCGACCGAGACCCGTGTCGGCCTTGAGCTGGATGCGTGCCGTGCGGCCCGCCTCCTGCGCCGCCCTGGCCACCTCGCGCAGCGCCCACAGGGCGCTCACGCCCATGTCCAGGTCGGCCTCCACGGCCTCGCGCCAGGGACCGCCGGGCGTCCAGAGCCAGCACATCACCCGGCCGCCGATCCCGGCCGCGCGCAGTCCGAGGGCCTCCTCCGGGGTCGCGGTGCCGAGCCACGCGGCGCCCGCGGCCAGCGCGGCACGCGCACAGGGCACCATCCCGTGCCCGTACGCGTCGGCTTTCACCACGGCCATCACGGCGGCCCGGGGCGCACGTGCGCGCAGGGCGCGCACGTTGGCGCGGAGTGCGGCGAGGTCGATCTCGGCCTGAGCTCGGAAGGGTGCGTTCGTCGTCATCGCCGCCAGTCTCTCAGAGGCCCGCGAGATCGTTCGTGCGGCAACGACCAGGAGTGGCGCTGGTCACCCGGGTGCGGGGCCGCGCGGGCACGGCAAGAGGGTGCGGTCCGAGTGGGCACGGCCCAGGCCGGACGGGGGCCGGCGCACGGGCGCCCCGGTCGTTCCACGGCCGTCAGAGCGCCTTCGTGTCGCGCCACGCGCGGGGAACGGCCTCGGCCACGTCGTGGGCCGCCACCGGCGCCCCGGCGGAGACGAGACGCGCGGCGAGGCCGTGAAGGTACGCGGCCACGGAGGCGGCGTCGAACGGCGCGAGTCCGGCGGCCAGCAGCGAGCCCGCCAACCCGGACAGCACGTCGCCGCTGCCCGCCGTGGCCAGCCACGAGGTGCCCGTCGGGTTCACCCGGACCGCACGGCGGGCGTCCGGATCGGCCACGAGGGTGGTGGAGCCCTTCAGCAGCACCGTCGCGCCGTACTTCGCGGAGAGGGACCGCACGGCGGCGAGTCGCGCCCCCTCCACCTCCTCGCGCGCCACGCCGAGGAGCGCCGCCGCTTCGCCCGCGTGCGGGGTGAGCAGCGTCGGCGCGCTCCGGGCGCGCACCGCTTCCGGGTCGAGGCCGCGCAGTCCGTCCGCGTCGACCAGCACCGGCACGTCGGAGTCCAGCACCTCGTCGACGCCGGGCCCGTCGCCGAGTCCCGGGCCGACCACCCAGGACTGGACCCGGCCCGCCTTCGACGGCGGCCACCCGTGCACCAGCGATTCCGGGAAACGGGCGATGACGGCGTCCGCGGCCGGGCCCACGTACCGCACGGCTCCCGCGCCGCCGCGCAGCGCACCGGCGACGGCGAGCACCGCCGCCCCGGGGTAGCGCGCGGACCCGGCGACGACGCCCACCACCCCACGCCGGTACTTGTCGCTCTCCGCAGCCGGTACCGGCAGCAGTTGCGCCACGTCGGCGTGCTGGAGGGCCTCCAGGTCGGGTACGGACGGCAGGTGCGGCTCCAGGCCGATGTCGACGAGCCGCACCGCTCCGGTGTGCTCCCTGCCGGGATCGACCAGCAGGGCGGGCTTGTACGTGCCGAACGTGACCGTCGCATCGGCCCGCAGCGCCTCCCCCTTCACTTCTCCGGTGTCCGCTTCGACGCCGCTGGGCAGGTCGACCGCGAGCACGAGGGCGTGGGAGCCGCGGGCCGCACGGGTCACCGGAACAGCTTCCGGCCGGAGGCCGCCGTGTCCGCCGATGCCGGTGATGCCGTCCAACACCAGGTCCGCGACGGCCAGTACGTCGAACGGGTCGTCGGCGACCCGCCCCCCGGACTTGAGCAGCGCGGCAAGCCCGGCCTCGTGGGTCCGCTCCGGTGCGAGCAACACCGCGGTCACCCCGGCGCCGCGCCGCGCGAGGCGCGCGCCCGCCCAGAGCGCGTCTCCCCCGTTGTCCCCACTGCCCACGAGCAGGACGATTCTGGCCCCGTACACCCGGCCGAGCAGGCCGGCGGCCGCGGCGGCCAGCCCCGCGGCGGCGCGCTGCATGAGCGTGCCCTCCGGCAGCCGTGCCATCAACTCGGCCTCGGCGGCCCGTACGGTCTCGACGCTGTAGGCATGACGCATGCTCAGAAGCATGCCGTGCGACCGCCGCTACGGCCACGCCGGATGCGCGCACGGAGTCTTCGGCACCGGACCTTGCTCCGGGGCGAGCCCCCGCCCGGGAGGGGCCGGGGGGGGACGCGGACGGAGCCCGTTCGGGGCGCTCGCACGTGGCGCGGGGCGACGGACCGGCCCCTCACGAGGCCCCACGGCCGCCGTCTCGCCCACCCCGCCGCCGGTCCGCGATACGGCTACCCCTCCGCGATCACCATCGCGGACGCCACCCCCGCGTCATGACTCAGCGAGACGTGCCACACCCGCACCCCACGCTCCGCCGCCGCCTCGGCCACCGTGCCCGTCATCCTCAGGCGCGGCCGCCCCGAGTCCTCTACGTACACCTCGCAGTCCGTCCACAGCAGCCCCGCCGGTGCGCCCAGTGCCTTCGCCACCGCCTCCTTCGCGGCGAACCGCGCGGCGAGGGAGGCGATGCCACGACGGTCACCGCTGGGCAGGAACAGCTCGCTGTCCAGGAACAGCCGGTCCGCCAGCGCGGGCGTCCGCCGCAGTGCGTCCTCGAAGCGATTGATCTCGGCGACGTCGATCCCCACCCCGACGATCATTCGACGGTGACCGACTTCGCCAGGTTCCGCGGCTGGTCGACCTCGTTGCCGCGGGCCGTCGCCAGCTCGCAGGCGAACACCTGCAGGGGAACGGTCGCGACCAGTGGCTGCAGCAGCGCCGGGGTCGCCGGGATGCGGATCAGGTGGTCGGCGTAGGGCACGACCACCTCGTCGCCCTCCTCGGCGATCACGATGGTCCGTGCCCCGCGGGCCCGGATCTCCTGGATGTTGGACACGATCTTGTCGTGCAGCACGGAGCGGCTACGCGGCGACGGCACCACGACCACGACGGGCAGGTCCTCCTCGATGAGGGCGATCGGGCCGTGTTTGAGCTCGCCCGCCGCGAAGCCCTCCGCGTGCATGTACGCGAGTTCCTTGAGCTTGAGCGCGCCTTCCAGCGCGACCGGGTAGCCCACGTGACGGCCCAGGAACAGCACCGTGTTCTTGCCGGCGAGGGAGCGGGCCAGCTCGCGCACCGGCTCCATCGTCTCCAGCACCCGGTCCACCTGGGTCGCGATGTCGGCGAGGTCCCGCACGACGGCGTGGATCTCGTCGCCCCACTTCGTTCCGCGGACCTGGCCCAGGTAGAGCGCGACCAGGTAGCAGGCCACGAGTTGGGTCAGGAACGCCTTGGTGGAGGCGACCGCGACCTCGGGCCCCGCGTGCGTGTACAGCACGGCGTCGGACTCGCGGGGGATCGTCGAACCGTTGGTGTTGCAGATGGCCAGGACCCTCGCGCCCTGCTCGCGCGCGTGGCGCAGCGCCATGAGGGTGTCCATGGTCTCGCCGGACTGCGAGATCGCGATCACCAGGGTCCGCTGGTCCAGGATCGGGTCCCGGTAGCGGAATTCGCTGGCCAGCTCGACCTCGCAGGGAATGCGGGTCCAGTGTTCGATGGCGTACTTGGCGATGAGTCCGGCGTGGAACGCCGTCCCGCACGCCACGATGACGACCTTGGAGGCCTCGCGCAGGACCGTGGCCGGAATGCGCACCTCGTCCAGGGTCAGCGAGCCGGCGGCGTCGATGCGGCCCAGCAGGGTGTCGGCGACCGCCTTCGGCTGCTCGGCGATCTCCTTGAGCATGAAGTAGTCGTAGCCGCCCTTCTCCGCGGCGGAGGCGTCCCAGTCGACGTGGTACGAGCGGACCTCGGCGGGCGCACCGTCGAAGTCGGTGACGGCGACCGCGTCGCGACGCAGCTCGACGACCTGGTCCTGGCCCAGTTCGATGGCGCTGCGGGTGTGGTCGATGAACGCGGCCACGTCGGAGGCGAGGAACGCTTCCCCATCACCGACGCCGACGACCAGCGGCGAGTTGCGGCGTGCCCCCACCACCACGTCCGGTTCGTCCGCGTGCACCGCGACCAGGGTGAACGCGCCCTCCAAGCGCCTGCAGACCAGGCGCATGGCCTCGGCCAGCTCGCCGCAGGACGAGAACGTCTCGGCGAGCAGGTGTGCGACGACCTCGGTGTCCGTCTCGGAGGACAGCTCGTGGCCCCGTTCGGCCAGTTCGGCCCGCAGCGAGGCGAAGTTCTCGATGATTCCGTTGTGGACGACGGCGACCCGGCCGGCGTTGTCCAGGTGGGGGTGGGCGTTGGCGTCCGTGGGGCCGCCGTGGGTCGCCCACCTGGTGTGTCCGATGCCGGTCAACCCGGTCGGCAGCGGCCGGTCGACCAGTTCCTTCTCCAGGTTCAGAAGCTTGCCCGCCTTCTTCGCAGCGGCCAGTCCGCCGTCGGCGAGCACCGCCACACCGGCCGAGTCGTAGCCCCGGTATTCGAGCCGCTTGAGTCCGGCGATGACGACATCGAGCGCGGACTGCGCTCCCACGTAACCCACGATTCCGCACATGGCCGCAGCCTAAGGGGTGCGCAGCGGGCCGGCGGCGGTCCGCCATGGGCGCCTTCGGGACAATCCCGCGACCTGTCCACGGTGCGCGGGCGTGAGGGATACCACGCCGCGTTCGGCCGTCCGTGCCCCGACAATAAGCATGTGATCACTTCGCCGCCACGAAGCCGTAGGACCGAGAAGACGGAGTCGTCGCCCTACGTCGACCTCACCCGGGAGGAGTGGAGTGCCCTACGGGAGAAGACACCGCTGCCGCTGACCGCAGCCGAGGTCGAGCAGTTGCGCGGGCTCGGCGACGTCATCGACCTCGATGAGGTGCGGGACATCTACCTGCCGCTGTCCAGGCTGCTCAACCTGTACGTCGGCGCCACCGCGAACCTCCGCGGCGCGCTGAACACCTTCCTGGGCGAGGCGGGCAACGGCCACGGCACCCAGCGCGGCACCCCGTTCGTCATCGGCGTGGCGGGCTCGGTGGCCGTCGGCAAGTCCACCGTCGCACGACTGTTGCAGGCCCTGCTCGCCCGCTGGCCGGAGCACCCGCGCGTCGAACTGGTCACCACGGACGGCTTCCTGCTGCCGATGAAGGAGCTGCACGAACGCGGCCTGATGTCGCGGAAGGGGTTCCCCGAGTCGTACGACCGGCGCGCCCTGACCCGGTTCGTCGCGGACATCAAGGCGGGCAAGGACGAGGTCACCGCGCCCGTCTACTCGCACCTGATCTACGACATCGTGCCCGGCGAGCGGCTGACCGTGCGCCGCCCCGACATCCTGATCGTCGAGGGACTCAACGTCCTCCAGCCGGCCCTGCCGGGCAAGGACGGTCGCACCCGGGTCGGTCTCGCCGACTACTTCGACTTCTCGGTGTACGTGGACGCCCGGCCCGAGGACATTGAGCGCTGGTACCTCAACCGCTTCCGCAAGCTGCGCGAGACCGCCTTCCAGGACCCGTCCTCGTACTTCCGCAAGTACACCCAGGTCTCCGAGGAGGAGGCGCTGGAGTACGCCCGCACGATGTGGCGCACGATCAACCGGGTAAACCTCCTGGAGAACGTGGCGCCGACCCGCGGGCGGGCAGCCCTCGTCGTCCGCAAGGGGCCCGACCACAAGGTCCAGCGGCTCTCCCTGCGCAAACTCTGAGGAAGCCGCGTGCTGCACTTGCGCCTGATCGTCCCGGCCGACCGCACCGAGCGGGTCGTGGACACCGTGGAGAGGGCGGTGGGCACGACCCACATCGCCGTCCTGCCCGGTGCGGCGCGCAGTCCCGCCGGCGATCTGGTGCTGTGCGACGTCGCGCGCGAGGCTGGTCACGAGCTGATAGGCCGCCTGCGCGAACTGGGCATCGACCGCGACGGCGCCATCTCCGTCGAGCCCATCGACCTCACCCTGTCCCGGCGCGCTGACCAGGCCGAGCACGAGGCGCCGGGCGAGGCCGCCGACGCAGTGCTGTGGGAGCAGCTGACCGAGGCGACGAACGAGGAGTCCACGCTCACCGTCACCTACCTGGCGTTCCTGACGCTGGCCACGATGATCGCCGCGTGCGGCGTGGTGCTGGACAACGCGATCCTCGTCGTGGGCGCCATGGCCGTCGGTCCGGAGTTCGGGCCGCTCACCGGCTTCAGCACGGCCGTGGTGCAGCGGCTGCCCCGGCTCGCCTGGCGGTCGCTGGTGGCGCTGCTCGTGGGATTCACCGTTGCCATGCTGGTGACCGCCGCCTTCGGCGCGTTCATGGCGAGCATCGGCCTGTTCGAGAAGTCGATGCTGCAGGGCGCGCGCCCCAACACCCACTTCATCTACCGGCCGGACGCGTTCTCCTTCGTCGTCGCCGTTCTCGCGGGCATCGCCGGCACACTCTCCCTGACCTCGGCGAAGTCGGGTGCCCTGGTGGGCGTCACGATCTCGGTGACGACCGTCCCTGCGGCCGCCAACGCCGCGGTCGCCTTCAGCTACAGCGAATTCCGCCAGGCCTGGGGGTCCGGCGAACAGTTGCTGCTCAATCTGCTCGGCATCGTCCTTGCCGGGACGCTCACGCTGTTCGTCCAGAAGTGGGCGTGGTCGGTCCGCCTGAGGCGAGCGACGGTGCGGTCACCCTCCTCCTAGCCGACGCACCGCCCGGTCTAGAGCGTCTCCTGCAGCCAGTCGAAGACGACCTCGCAGTGCAGTTGCGGAGCCATCGGGGAGCAGTGCAGCTGGGCCCCCTCGGCCGTGGTGAGCTTCACGTAGTCCTTGGGCGAGGTCAGCTTGTCGAACAGCTCGCGCGGCTGGCCGGGGTAGAACTGCTCGTAGTCGTAGTCGAGGACGAGCACCGGCATCTTGATCCTGCTCACGACACCACTGATGTCCAGTGCTTTGACCGCATTGGCCGGCGAGTAGAAGTCGGTGAACATCTTGCCCTGGCGAGCGGCGAGCATCGCCGGGATCGAGAACGGCTCGAAGCGTTTCTTCATGGTCGCTGCGGCGGAGGGTGACAGCTGCGGGACGACCTCCTTGTTCCAGATGTCGTTCGTCTCCTCCTTGCTCGGCTGGAGGATCTCCCGGACCTCCGGGGGGAAGGCCAGCCACGGCGAGAGGCAGCCGGGCATCGCCACTGCCGCGGCGAGCCTGTTCTCGAACGCGGCTGCCCTCGGCACGAGGTCACCCGCCATGCTCAGCCCGGTGATGGCGATCTTGCCGGTGTCCACGTCGGGGCGCTCGGACAGCCAGTCGACGAGGGGGCTGACGACCTTCTCCCAGGTGGGCGTGAAGGTCACCTGGTCCACGAAGAGCAGCTGCCCCTGACCGGGGCCGTCGTAGACGAGGGCGTTCCAGCCCCGGCGGAGCGCCGCCGGAACGCCGTAGGTCCACATGTCGACGTTCTGCCCGTCACTGCCGTTGGTGAGGATCACGGTCGGGCGTCGCGCGGTGTCCTCGTCGGGGCGGAAGAACCACACCGGCAGCGGGCTGTTGCCGTACGGGACGTTCGCCGTGACCGGCGGCGGGTCGCACAGCCGGCAGAACGTGTCCCAGGCGCCGCGTCCGGCCTTGTACAGCTGCTCTTCGCCGCCCGGGTCGTCGGAGCCGAGGACGAAGAACAGCGCCTGAGCGTAGTACTGCGCGGCGCGGAGCGCTCGGAAGCGCGTCGTCTGGTCGTCCGCCTTGCTGTCCTGCGGGGCCTCCATCAGCTGGTCCCCGAGCTTCCGGAACGTCTCGACGTACGACTGCGGGGAGAGACCGGCCTTGTTGATCGCGTTCACGGCGGTGAGCACTTCGCCCACCTCCGCGGCCCCCGCTCCGGAACCCCCCAGAGCCAGGAGTCCGTTGAAGTTGAACGCCGGGTCCTTGAAGAGCGTCATCACCCCGGGCGTCGGGTTGCCCGGCTGGACGGCGGGGGCCGAGGCGGATCGGCTCGGGGTGGGTGCGTTCGCCGGTGACGTACCCGACCGGGTGCATCCGGCGGTCAGCACCGCACCCGCCCCGGCAGCGAGCCCGGCGAGGGCGGTGCGACGCGTGGGGCCTGTCGTGCGATCAGTTGATCCGTACGTCATGCCAGCCGAACGTAGGAGCCTCCTCGGCCTGCTCCCGTCCGCGACACCCGCCCTTCACCCGAACGGCCCTCCGACCGGTCCTCCTCCAGTGCAGCCCCCACCCGGCCGGAATCGGAACGGAGCTGGTTCCCCGGGGTGCCGCAGGAGCGGACGACCGCGCCCGCCGCGGTGCGGGACCACGGCGGGCGCGAGAACACACGGTGGGGCCCAGGGGCCCCGCGGCACCGGAGTCAGCCCAGCGCCGACTTCACCGCATCGGTGAGCCGGCTCGCGACCGAGCGGGCCTGCTCGATGTCGGCCGCCTCGACCATCACGCGGACGAGAGGCTCGGTACCGGACGGACGCAGCAGGACGCGGCCGGTGGACCCGAGCTCACGCTCGGCCTCGGCCACCGCAGCAGCCAGTTCCGCGGACGTGGCGACGCGGGACTTGTCGACGTCCGGAACGTTGATCAGGACCTGCGGGAGGCGCTGCATGACGCCGGCGAGCTCGGCGAGGGAACGGCCGGTGGCGGCGACGCGCGCCGCCAGCATCAGTCCGGTGAGCGTCCCGTCACCCGTGGTGGCGTGGTCCAGGACGATCACGTGCCCGGACTGCTCGCCGCCCAGTGCGTAGCCGTGCTCCTTCATCGACTCCAGGACGTACCGGTCACCGACCGCGGTCTGCACCAGCTCGACGCCTTCGCGCTCCATCGCCAGCTTGAAGCCGAGGTTCGACATGACGGTCGCGACGACGGTGTTGCCGCGCAGCGTCCCCGCCTCGCGCATGGCCAGGGCCAGCACGGCCAGGATCTGGTCGCCGTCGATCTCGTTGCCGTCGGCGTCCACGGCGAGGCAGCGGTCGGCGTCGCCGTCGTGGGCGATGCCGATGTCGGCCCCGTGCTCGACCACGGCGGCCTTCAGCAGACCCAGGTGGGTGGAGCCGCAGTTGTCGTTGATGTTGAGGCCGTCCGGCTCGGCACCGATGGTGACGATCTCGGCGCCCGCCCGGGCGAACGCCTCCGGCGAGACCCGGGCAGCGGCGCCGTGCGCCTCGTCGAGGACGATCGTGAGTCCGTCGAGACGGTTAGGCAGCACGGCGATCAGGTGGGCGATGTACTTGTCGAAGCCTTCGTCGTAGTCCCGCACCCGGCCCACGCCGGCACCCGTCGGCCGGTCCCACGGCGCACCGGTGCGGTGCTCCTCGTACACGGTTTCGATGCGGTCCTCCAGCTCGTCGGCCAGCTTGTGGCCGCCGCGAGCGAAGAACTTGATGCCGTTGTCCGGCATGGCGTTGTGGCTCGCGGAGAGCATCACGCCGAGGTCGGCGCCGAGCACACCGGTGAGGTACGCCACCGCGGGCGTCGGCAGCACGCCGACGCGCAGGACGTCCACGCCCGCGCTCGCCAGGCCGGCCACGACCGCGGCCTCCAGGAACTCCCCGGACGCGCGGGGATCACGCCCGACCACCGCCGTCGGCCGATGGCCCTCGAACGTGCCCGCCTCGGCGAGCACGTGCGCCGCGGCGACCGACAGACCGAGCGCGAGCTCCGCCGTCAGGTCCGCGTTCGCGACGCCGCGCACACCGTCCGTGCCGAAGAGTCGTCCCACTGGTGTCCTCCGAAATGCTCCGAAAACGCACAGCCTCTGAAGCGCGTTCCTGTCGTTATACGCCCGAGGCGTCGAGCTGTGTCACTCCGGGGGGGTCGCCCCGGTTCCGATGGGTTCGGTAAACGGGACGCCCCGGCAGCACCGAGTGCTGCCGGGGCGAACGTATGCCGTACAGGCCAGCAGGCGATTAGCGCTTGCTGTACTGCGGGGCCTTGCGGGCCTTCTTCAGACCGGCCTTCTTGCGCTCGACGGCACGGTCGTCGCGGCTCAGGAAGCCGGCCTTCTTCAGCGCGCCGCGGTTGTTGTCCACGTCCGCCTCGTTCAGCGCACGGGCCACGCCGAGGCGCAGCGCGCCGGCCTGGCCGGACACGCCGCCACCGGCGATGCGGGCGACGACGTCGTAACGACCGTCGAGCTCGAGCACCTTGAAGGGCTCATTGACTTCCTGCTGGTGCACCTTGTTGGGGAAGTAGTCCTCAAGGGTGCGACCGTTGATCTTCCACTTGCCGGTGCCCGGAACGATCCGGACGCGGGCGATGGCGTTCTTGCGGCGGCCCAGGCCGGCGGCCGGCTGCGGGTCGCCGAAGCGGGACCCGAGCGACTCGCTCGTGTACTCGCCCTCGACGGGGGTGTCGGACTCGAAGGTGGTGACCTCGGCGTAGGTCTCTTCGCCCTCGAGCGGAACTTCGGTGGTGGTCTCGGCCACGATTCTCCTCAGATTCTCTTCGTCTTAGGGGGTGGCCGGACTTACTGCGCGACCTGGGTGATCTCGAACGGGACCGGCTGCTGGGCAGCGTGCGGGTGCTGGTCACCCGCGTAGACCTTCAGCTTCGAGAGCATCTGACGGCCCAGGGAGTTCTTGGGGAGCATGCCCTTGACGGCCTTCTCGACGGCCTTCTCGGGGTTCTTCTCAAGCAGCTCGTCGTAGCGGACGGAGCGCAGACCACCCGGGTAGCCGGAGTGGCGGTACGCCATCTTCTGGGTCCGCTTGTTGCCGGACAGGTGCACCTTGTCGGCGTTGATGATGATGACGAAGTCACCAGCGTCAACGTGCGGCGCGTAGATCGGCTTGTGCTTGCCCCGCAGGAGGGTGGCAGCAGTCGTGGCCAGACGGCCCAGGACGACGTCCTGGGCGTCGATGACGTGCCACTGACGCGTCACATCGCCGGGCTTGGGGCTGTACGTACGCACGGTCGTAGCCTTCGCTTCTTCAGTGATGGGGATCCCCCGGGGCCCGCGAGGGCTCGGAGGACGGGGTCCTGACAAGGCCACCCGGACGATCACGACAGCCCTGGCCGCACATCGGGGACGCAACCCGAGTGCATGCCGCTGGTCATCGGCCCGGTGAACCGGCGTAAGGGCCCCTCACGTGAGATAGAGCAAGCCAATACGCATAACGAACCAGCAGGATACCTGGGGTCCCCCGCACGGGTCAAAACGGCCGGACCGCCCCGCGGGCCCCGCCGCCGGGGGTCGGACGGGCCCTTCCCGACCACCGTGTCCGCCCCGTCCGGTCACCGTGCGCGCACGACCCGACGCTCGTCCCACACCGGCTCCGGGGTCTCCCTGACCACGCCGTCCGCTCCGAAGACGAGGAAGCGGTCGAAGGACTTCGCGAACCAGCGGTCGTGCGTCACCGCCAGCACCGTGCCCTCGTACGCCTCCAGCCCCTCCTGGAGGGCCTCGGCCGAATCGAGGTCCAGGTTGTCCGTCGGCTCGTCCAGCAGCAGCGCCGTCGTCCCGCGCAGCTCCAGCAGCAGGATCTGGAAGCGGGCCTGCTGCCCGCCGGACAGCCGATCGAACGTCTGGTCCCCCTGGCGCTCCAGCTCGTAGCGCCGCAGCGCGCTCATGGCACCACCGCGGTCCTTCGCGTGCTCCGTCCACAGGATGTCGACAAGCGTACGACCGAGCAGTTCGGGGTGGGCGTGCGTCTGCGCGAAGTGGCCCGGCACCACCCGGGCACCGAGCCTCCACTCCCCTACGTGGGCCACGTCCTCCCCGGCCAGCAGCCGCAGGAAGTGCGACTTCCCCGAGCCGTTCGATCCGAGGACCGCCACCCGTTCCCCGTAGAAGACCTCCAGGTCGAAGGGCTTCATCAGTCCGGACAGCTCCAGCCCGGCACAGGTCACGGCCCGCACCCCGGTGCGCCCGCCGCGCAGCCGCATCCGGATGTCCTGCTCGCGCGGGGGCTCCGGCGGCGGGCCGGCCTCCTCGAACTTCCGCAGCCTCGTCTGCGCCGCAGCGTACCGGGACGCCATCTCATGACTGACCGATGCGGCCTGCCGGAGGTTGATCACCAGCCTCTTCAGTTGTGCGTGCTTCTCCTCCCACCGCCGCTTCAGCTCCTCGAAGCGCGCGAAGCGCTCCCGCCTGGCCTCGTGGAAGGTGCCGAAGCTCCCGCCGTGCACCCAGACGTCGCTGCCCGCGGGCCCTGGTTCCACCGCCACGATCTTCTGCGCCGCCCGTGCCAACAGCTCCCTGTCGTGGGACACGAAGAGGACCGTCTTGCGGGTCTCCCGCAACCGCTCCTCCAGCCAGCGCTTGCCGGGCACGTCCAGGTAGTTGTCCGGCTCGTCGAGCAGCAGCACCTCGTCTGGGCCGCGCAGCAGCGCCTCCAGCACCAACCGCTTCTGCTCGCCGCCGGAGAGCGTCCGTACGAGCCGCCACTGGGCCTTCTCGTACGGGACGCCGAGCGCAGCGGTGGTGCACATGTCCCAGACCGTCTCGGCCTCGTAGCCCTGCACCTCCGCCCAGTCGCTCAGCGCCTGCGCGTACCGCATCTGCGCGGCCTCGTCGTCCACGGTCATGATCAGGTGCTCGGCCCGATCCACCGCGCGGGCCGCGTCCCGGATCCGCGGCTGGGCCACCGAGACCAGAAGGTCCCGCACCGTGCGTTCGTCCCGCACCGAACCGACGAACTGCGGCATGACGCCCAGTCCTCCGCCCACCGTCACCGTTCCGCCGTGCGGCTTCAGTTCCCCGGAGAGCAGCCGCAGCAGCGTCGTCTTCCCTGCGCCGTTCGCTCCCACGAGGGCGACGACCGATCCGTCCCCGACGCGGAACGAGACGTCACCGAGCAGCACCCGACCGTCCGGCAGGTAGTACTCCAGATGTGCGGCCTCGAGATGTCCCATGCCGGGCATTCTCGTCGGCGGACACGCTTTCGCCCAACAGGTTTAGGATGCGCGGCATGAGCTTTGGGGGACCGCAGTGGCCGCAGGAGCCGCAACACCGCGCCGAGACTCCGGACTGGGCCGCACTGGCCGATGCCTCCGCTGCCCGCGCCCGCCGCAGGAAGTGGCTGCTGATCGGCGGCTGCGCCGCCGCGACGGCGGCCGTCGTCGCGGTCGTGGCGAGTGCCGTCGTCTCCGACAAGGGGGGCGCTTCCGGCAAGACCGCCAGTGACCTGCCGACGGCACCCGAACTGCCGAGCGAGACGACACAGCCGCGGCCGTCGTTCTCGGCGGTCGCGCCACCGCTGCCGCCGGACCCGAAGGAGTTCATCTCCAACGGGAAGAAGGACAAGGCCCCACTGAACGTCGACACGTTCTACCCGGGCAAGAAGCTGACGATGGGCAACCGGGTCTACACCAAGGGCTCCACGGCCCGCACCACGAACTGCGCCTCCGCGACCGAAGGTCAGCTCGGCGCCGTCCTGCGGGCCAAGGACTGTGAGCAGTTGCTGCGCGCCACGTACACGAAGGACGGCGTGGCCGTCACCATAGGCGTCGCGGTACTCCCCACCGAAGCGCAGGCGCAGGCGGTCGTGAAACAGTCCGCCCGCCGCATCTCCCCACTCTACGGCTCGGGCATCGAGGGCTTCTGCAAAGGCGGCCCGGTGTGCCGGTTCGTCGGCAACTCCTACGGCAGGTACGCCTACTTCACCGCAACCGGCTACCTCAACGGGAAGTCCGTCACCAAGGGCGACACCAAGGCATTCCAACCGGGCGACGACCTGGCGGAGTTCACGTTCCGCCAGATCGTGCGCCGCGGCGAGCTCCAGGCGTCAGCAGCAGCCACCGCGCCCGCCGAGCGGTGAGCCCGGCAGGGTGCGCCTGTTGCGAGCCTCGGCGTTCCTGGCCGCCAGCAACTCGTCCGCCGGGTAGCCGACTTCCTCCAGCGTGAGGCCGTGCGGCCGCACCACGTGCACGGCCGAGTCGCGTACCCCGGCGGCCAACACCTGGCCCGGCCAGTCCACCGGGCGGTGCCCGTCGCCGACGAACAGCATCGCCCCGACCAGGGCCCGCACCATGTTGTGGCAGAAGGCGTCCGCCCTCACGGTCGCGGTCAGCACGCCGGACGCGTCCCGCTGCCAGTGGAGCTGCTGAAGCGTGCGGATGGTCGTGGCACCCTCGCGCTTCTTACAGTACGCGGCGAAGTCGTGCTCGCCGAGCAGCCGTTCGGCCGCGGCGTTCATCGCCTCCACGTCCAGCGGCCAGTCGTGCCACAGAACGTGACCGCGGAGAAGCGGGTCCACTCCGCCGGGGTGGTCGGTGACTCGGTAGGCGTACCGCCGCCAGATCGCGGAGAAGCGCGCGTTGAAGCCCGCGGGGGCTTCCGCCACCCTCCACACCCGCACGTCGTGGGCCAACCGGCCGGCCAGTCGGCGCAGCAGCTTGTCCCGGTGCTCGTCCCACAGCCCCTGCGGCAGGTCGACGTGCGCGACCTGGCCGCGTGCGTGCACCCCGGCGTCGGTGCGCCCGGCGACGGTCAGCTCGTACGTTTCCTGCGACCGGGTGACCGTGCGGATCGCGTCCTCGATCTCGCCCTGTACGGTGCGCTGCCCCCGGGTCTGCCGGGCCCAGCCCGAGAAGTCCTTGCCGTCGTAGGACAGGTCGAGCCGCACCCGTACGAAGCCGGGCTTCACGTCATCGCTCACGTCTCGTATGCCTCTCAGGATCCTGCCAACGGGACGGGCCCGCCCCCACACAAAGGGGAACGGGCCCGTCCGTCAGCCGTAAAGCCGTCTCAGAACGCCTCAGGCGTCCTTCGACTCCTCGGCCGGAGCCTCAGCGGCGTCCTCGGCCTTGGTCTCCTCGGCCTTGGCCTGCTCGGCCTCCTTGACCGCACGCTTGGCGGCGGCCTCGGCCTCGGCGACGGTGGCCTTCTTCGCGATCTCGCCCTCGACGAGCTCGATCACGGCCATCGGGGCGTTGTCACCACGACGGTTGCCGATCTTGGTGATGCGGGTGTAGCCACCCGGACGCTCCGCGTAACGCGGGGCGATCTCGGTGAAGAGCGTGTGGACGATGCCCTTGTCGGTGATCGTCTGCAGCACCAGGCGACGGTTGTGGATGTCGCCCTTCTTCGCCTTGGTGATCAGGCGCTCGGCGACCGGACGCAGGCGGCGGGCCTTGGCCTCGGTCGTGGTGATGCGGCCGTGCTCGAACAGCGACTTCGCGAGGTTCGCGAGGAGCAGCTTCTCGTGCGCGGCGCTGCCGCCCAGACGGGCACCCTTGGTGGGCTTCGGCATGGTGTTTCTCCTCATGATCTGCACCGGCCGTATCAGGTACCGGTGTCAGCCTGTGCGAGGGGCACACGCCCCTCGCGCACCCCCGGGGTCCCGGGGAAGTCCTTCTCTCCGGGCTGCGCCCGGCACCCGGGTGCACCCCGGGGTCTGCACCCCGGCCGCACGGGCTGGGGTCCGGTCCGGTCTCGTACCCGGGCCGGGGTCTACGGAGCAGCGCCCGAAGACCGTGCTGCCCGGACGTGGCCGGGCCCCGGACGCCGACCGGGGCGGACGGGGCCGAGCCCCGACGCCCCGGCACCGCAGCCGGGCTAACGGGGCAGTAGCCCCGCGTCCTGCCTCCCGGGAACGAAGCCCGGGTGACTCCCCCGACCCGGAGGCCGGAGAGCGTGTCGTTCCGGCGGGGAGCCGGGGCCCGGGCCGAAACCCCACCCCGTACGCCCCGCCGGGCGACTAGTACTGCTCGGTCTCGACGAAGCCGGCGTCCGCGTCGTCGTCCGCGCCGAACGCGTCCGCAGCGGCCGTCGGGTCGAATCCGGGCGGGCTGTCCTTGAGGGCCAGGCCCATGCCGGCCAGCTTCGCCTTGACCTCGTCGATCGACTTCGCACCGAAGTTTCGGATGTCGAGCAGGTCGGCCTCGGAGCGGGCGACGAGCTCACCCACGGAGTGGATGCCCTCGCGCTTGAGGCAGTTGTACGAGCGGACCGTGAGCTCCAGCTCCTCGATCGGCAGCGCCAGGTCGGCAGCGAGCGCGGCGTCCGTCGGGGACGGGCCCATGTCGATGCCCTCGGCGTCGATGTTGAGCTCGCGGGCCAGACCGAACAGCTCGACCAGGGTCTTGCCGGCCGACGCCATGGCGTCACGCGGACGCATGGCCTGCTTGGTCTCGACGTCGACGATCAGCTTGTCGAAGTCGGTGCGCTGCTCGACACGGGTCGCCTCGACCTTGTACGTGACCTTGAGCACCGGCGAGTAGATGGAGTCGACCGGGATGCGGCCGATCTCCTGGCCCACCTGCTTGTTCTGCACGGCGGAGACGTAGCCGCGACCGCGCTCGACGGTCAGCTCCATCTCCAGCTTGCCCTTGCCGTTCAGCGTGGCGAGGACCAGGTCGGGGTTGTGCACCTCGACACCGGCCGGCGGGGCGATGTCGGCGGCGGTGACCAGACCCGGGCCCTGCTTGCGCAGGTACATCACGACCGGCTCGTCGTGCTCCGAGGAGACGACCAGCTGCTTGATGTTCAGGATGAGGTCGGTGACGTCCTCCTTGACGCCCGGCACGGTGGTGAACTCGTGCAGGACACCGTCGATGCGGATGGACGTGACCGCCGCACCCGGAATCGAGGAGAGGAGCGTACGGCGGAGAGAATTGCCGAGGGTGTAGCCGAAGCCCGGCTCCAGCGGCTCGATGACGAACCGGGAGCGGTACTCGTCGACGACCTCTTCGGTCAGCGAGGGACGCTGAGCGATCAGCATGTCTGTGATCCTTCAGTCGTGGGCGCCCGCTATTTGACGCCCGACTCACCGGGCGGTTGCCCGGCACTCAAAACTACTGCGTACTGCAAGGGTACGGGCGGCACGTCCCCGGAGGGGTCGCACCGCCCGAACTCTCACGTCACGCGCTGGCTCCCCCGCGCCACACGGCGCGGGCAAGGGTCAGACGCGACGACGCTTGGGGGGACGGCAGCCGTTGTGCGGCGTGGGGGTGACGTCCTGGATGGAGCCGACCTCGAGGCCGGTGGCCTGGAGGGAGCGGATCGCGGTCTCACGGCCGGAGCCCGGACCCTTGACGAAGACGTCGACCTTGCGCATGCCGTGCTCCTGCGCGCGGCGGGCGGCCGACTCGGCGGCCATCTGCGCGGCGAAGGGGGTGGACTTGCGCGAGCCCTTGAAGCCGACGTGGCCGGCGGAGGCCCAGGAGATCACGTTGCCGGTCGGGTCCGTGATGGACACGATCGTGTTGTTGAACGTGCTCTTGATGTGAGCGTGGCCGTGGGCGACGTTCTTCTTTTCCTTGCGGCGCACCTTCTTGGCAGCGCCCTGGCGTCCCTTGGGGGGCATGTATTTCTCCCGTGGAGGTGGTCGGTCCTACAGCGAAGACCGCGGTGAGGCGTCCGGCTGAGGACTACTTCTTGCCCGGCTTCTTCTTGCCGGCGATGGCGCGACGCGGGCCCTTGCGGGTACGGGCGTTCGTGCTGGTGCGCTGACCGTGGACCGGCAGACCGCGACGGTGGCGAAGACCCTGGTAGCAACCGATCTCGACCTTGCGGCGGATGTCGGCCTGGATCTCGCGACGGAGGTCACCCTCGGTCTTGATGTTGTTGTCCACGTACTCGCGGATCTTGACGAGGTCCTCTTCGGCCAGGTCACGAACGCGGGTGTTCGGGTTCACACCGGTCGCGGCGAGGGTCTCCTTCGCCAGGGTGCGGCCGATGCCGAAGACGTAGGTGAGTGCGACCTCCACGCGCTTTTCGCGCGGAATGTCAACACCGGAAACGCGTGCCATTCAATGGCTCCTGTGGTGTTTCGGGGGTCTTCCGCAGAGCCGTTCCCGGCCGCCGACCGCTCCCTGGGGAGAGGTGGTACGTCCGGGTCCCCGGCCCCCGCCGGAGGTGCCGCCGGTCCGACACGGACTGGGCGGGCCCTGCGTATGTACGTGTGATGCTCGCGTCGCGCGAAGTAACTGCGGAGTGCAGGTCGGCGTGCGTCAGCCCTGGCGCTGCTTGTGGCGCAGGTTGTCGCAGATGACCATGACCCGACCGTGACGGCGGATCACCTTGCACTTGTCGCAGATCTTCTTGACGCTCGGCTTGACCTTCATGGGATGTGAGGTTCTCCGGGTCAGTTGCCAGCGCCCCACGGGAGGGGGCGAGGCAAGATCTACTTGTAGCGGTAGACGATCCGCCCACGCGTCAGGTCGTACGGAGAGAGCTCCACCACGACCCGGTCATCCGGGAGGATACGGATGTAGTGCATCCGCATCTTGCCGGAGATGTGCGCGAGGACCTTGTGACCGTTCTGGAGCTCCACCTTGAACATGGCGTTCGGCAGGGACTCGATCACGGTGCCCTCGATTTCGATGGCACCTTGCTTCTTGGCCACGCTTCGCCCTTCGAATCGGCTACCTTGATCGACTCTCGTCCCGCACGCGGACATGCGGATACACGAGAGCCGACGCATCAGTCTACGTCAGGCCCCTGGAAAAGACGAATCCAGGATGTTTGCCCAATGCTGCTGATCGTTACGCCAGGGGATCCGGCGCCGCTGTGACGCCGAGTTCCGCCAGCTTCGCCCTGCCGCCGTCCACGGCGGTGAGGACCAGCGGGCCCTGCTCCGTGAGCGCCACCGAGTGCTCCCAGTGCGAGGACCAGGTCCCGTCCGGAGTGATGACGGTCCAGTCGTCGGCGAGCACCTCGGTGTGCGGGGTGCCGAGCGACACCATGGGCTCGATGGCCAGGCAGAAACCGGGGACGAGCTTGGGGCCCTTGCCACGCTTGCGGGAGACGTAATTCAGCAGGTGCGGGTCCATGTGCATCTCGGTGCCGATGCCGTGACCGCCGTACTCCTCGATGATCCCGTACTTGCCGCCGCCCGGCTTCGGCTGACGGCGGATGAAGGTCTCGACGGCCCGGGAGATGTCGACCAGCCGGTTGCCGTTCTTCATCGCGGCGATACCGGCCCACATGGACTCCTCGGTCACCCGGGAGAGCTCGATCAGTTCAGGCGCGTGCCCGGACCCCACGAACGCGGTGTACGCCGCGTCGCCGTGCCAGCCGTCAACGATCGCGCCGGCGTCGATCGAGATGATGTCCCCGTCCTTGAGGACGGTCTTGTCGTCCGGGATGCCATGGACGACCACCTCGTTCACCGAGGTGCAGATGGTCGCCGGAAATCCGCCGTACCCCAGGAAGTTCGACTTCGCACCATGGTCGGCGATCACCTTGCGGGCGACCTCGTCCAGGTCCTTCGTCGTGGCGCCGGGGACCGCGGCCTCACGGGTCGCCGCGTGAATGGCGGCGACGACCAGTCCCGCCTCGCGCATCTTCGCGATCTGCTCGGGGGTCTTGATCTGCACCATGGGGGCCGGCGCCTTTCGGGATCGGAGAGTGGTTCTTCGGTATGCGTCGGTAATCAATACGATACGGCCGCGGCGTCCCTGGGACACCGCGGCCGTATCACGTACAGCTCGGGGGCTCGACGGAGCTCAGGCCTGGGCGGCCCGGTCCTTCTGCAGCGCCTCCATGGCCCGCTCGGTCACCTCGGCGACCTTGCCGAGCGCCGAGATGGTGACCACCAGGCCCTGGGCCTTGTAGTAGTCGATAATCGGCTCGGTCTGGGTGTGGTAGACCTCGAGCCGCTTGCGCACCGTCTCTTCGGAGTCGTCGTCGCGCTGGTACAGCTCACCGCCGCAGACGTCGCAGACACCCTCGGTCTTCGGCGGGGCGTACGCCGCGTGGAAGACGTGGGAGCTGTCGTTGCGGCAGATCCGGCGGCCCGCGATCCGCTTGACGACCTCGTCCTCGGGAACCTCCAGGTCGAGTACCGCGTCCAGCTTCACGCCGTCCTCCTCCAGGGCGGCGTCGAGCGCCTCGGCCTGGGAGACGTTGCGCGGGAAACCATCCAGCAGGAAGCCGTCGCGCGCGTCCGGCTGGGCCATGCGGTCCCGGGCCATCCCGATGGTGACCTCGTCGGGCACCAGGTTGCCCGCATCCATGTACGCCTTGGCCTGCTTGCCCAGTTCGGTGCCCTGGCTGATGTTGGCGCGGAAGAGGTCGCCCGTGGAGATGTGCGGGATCGACAGGTTCTTGGCAAGGAACTGGGCCTGCGTTCCCTTGCCCGCACCGGGCGGCCCGACGAGGACGATTCGCATCAGCGGAGGAACCCTTCGTAGTTGCGCTGCTGGAGCTGACTCTCGATCTGCTTCACAGTCTCGAGACCGACACCCACGATGATGAGGATGCTGGTGCCACCGAACGGGAAGTTCTGGTTGGCGCCACCGAAGCCTGCCAACGCCATCGTCGGCACAAGAGCGATCAGACCCAGATACAGCGAGCCCGGCCAGGTGATCCGGTTGAGCACGTAGCTCAAGTACTCAGCAGTAGGTCGACCAGCCCGGATACCCGGGATGAAGCCACCATACTTCTTCATGTTGTCGGCTACTTCCTCGGGGTTGAACGAAATCGCCACGTAGAAGAAGGCGAAGAACACGATGAGGAGGAAGTACGCCGCCATGTAATACGGGTGGTCACCCTTGACGAAGTGGGTCTGGATCCAGGTTTTCCAACCCGCCTCGGAGTTCGAGAACTGTGCGATCAGCGCCGGGATGTAGAGCAGTGACGAAGCGAAGATGACAGGAATCACACCCGCCTGATTCACCTTGAGCGGGATGTATGTGGACGTACCTCCGTACGACCTGCGGCCGATCATGCGCTTCGCGTACTGGACCGGGATGCGCCGCTGGGCCTGCTCGACGAAGACGACGAGCGCGACCATCACGAAGCCGATCAGGATGACCGTTCCGAACTCGATCCAGCCCTTGGCGAGCTTGCCGCTCTGCTTGATGGCCCACAGGGCGCCCGGGAAGCCGGCGGCGATCGAGATGAACATCAGGATCGACATGCCGTTGCCGATGCCGCGGTCGGTGATCAGCTCTCCGAGCCACATCACGAGACACGTACCGGCGGTCATCGTGACCACCATGGTGATGGTGACGAAGATGGACTGGTCGGGGACGATCTCGCCGGCGACCGCACACCCGGAGAACAGCGCACCGCTGCGGGCGGTGGCGACGAGGCCGGTGCCCTGGAGCACGGCGAGCGCGACCGTGAGGTAGCGCGTGTACTGCGTGATCTTGGCCGTCCCCGCCTGGCCCTCCTTCTTGAGGGCTTCCAACCGCGGGATGACCACGGTCAGCAGCTGCAGGATGATGCTCGCCGTGATGTACGGCATGATGCCGAGCGCGAAGACGGTGATCTGCAGCAGCGCGCCGCCGCTGAACAGGTTGACCAGACCGAGCAGACTGCCGTTGCCCTTGGATGCCTGGTCCACACAGATCTGGACGTTCTGATAACTCACCCCGGGTACCGGGATGTGCGCCCCGACCCGGTACAGCACGATGATGCCGAGCGTGAAGAGCAGCTTCTTGCGCAGGTCGGGCGTCTTGAACGCCCGGGCGAACGCGGTGAGCACGGTGCCTCCTGCGACCCCCGCGCAAAGCGTCAGAGGTGACGGTCTTGAGGTTCGACGAATACGAATGAGTCAAGAGCCGCTCGGAGAGCCCTGCGGGCGGACCTCGCGGCCAGGGGGTCGCCCCCCGGGGACTACAGCAACAACGCACGCCACCTTACCGGCGAGCGTGCCCCGCTAGGAACGACCGACCGGGGATGCCCCGTGTACGAGGCATCCCCGGTCGATGTTCAAGCCATCGGCTCGTCTCAGACGAGCTCGGTGACGGTGCCGCCGGCGGCGGTGATCTTCTCCTTGGCGGAGCCGGAGACGGCGTCGACCGTCACCTGCAGCGCCACGGAGACCTCGCCCTGGCCCAGGACCTTGACGAGCTGGTTCTTGCGCACCGCACCCTTGGCGACCAGGTCGGCCACCGTGACCTCGCCACCCTGCGGGTAGAGCGCGGCCAGCTTGTCCAGGTTCACGACCTGGTACTCGGTGCGGAAGGGGTTCTTGAAGCCCTTCAGCTTCGGGAGGCGCATGTGGAGGGGCATCTGCCCACCCTCGAAGCGCTCCGGAACCTGGTAGCGGGCCTTCGTGCCCTTGGTACCACGACCGGCCGTCTTACCCTTCGACGCCTCACCGCGACCCACACGGGTCTTGGCGGTCTTGGCGCCCGGGGCGGGACGGAGGTTGTGGATCTTCAGCGGGTTCTGCTCCGCCATGATCAGTCGACCTCCTCAACCGTCACGAGGTGGCGGACGGTGTGCACCATTCCGCGGAACTCGGGGCGGTCCTCCTTGACGACCACGTCGTTGACCCTCTTCAGGCCAAGCGAACGCAGGGTGTCACGGTGGTTCTGCTTGCTGCCGATGTACGACTTCGTCTGCGTGATCTTGAGGCGGGCCATTACGCACCCGCTCCCGCACGCGCACGGAGCAGAGCCGCGGGGGCGACGTCCTCGAGCGGCAGACCGCGGCGGGCCGCGATCTCCTCGGGACGCTGCAGGCCCTTCAGGGCCGCCACGGTCGCGTGCACGATGTTGATCGCGTTGTCGGAGCCGAGCGACTTCGACAGGATGTCGTGAACGCCGGCGCACTCGAGCACGGCACGCACCGGGCCACCGGCGATAACACCGGTACCGGGGGAAGCCGGCTTGAGCAGGACGACGCCCGCGGCCTTCTCACCCTGGATCGGGTGCGGGATGGTGCCCTGGATACGGGGGACCTTGAAGAAGTGCTTCTTGGCCTCCTCAACACCCTTGGCGATGGCGGCCGGCACCTCCTTGGCCTTGCCGTAACCGACACCCACGGTGCCGTCACCGTCGCCCACCACGACCAGCGCGGTGAAGCTGAAGCGACGACCACCCTTCACAACCTTGGCGACACGGTTGATCGCGACAACGCGCTCAACGTAAGCGGTCTTCTCGGCGGCAGCTGCGCCGCCGTCACGGCCCTTCCGGTCCCGCCGCTCGCCGCCACCGGCACCGCTTCCGCGGCGCTGGGGTCCAGCCATTGGAATTACCTCTCTTCGTTTTCCGCTGAGCTACGGAACCGGCTCAGAACTTCAGACCGGCTTCGCGGGCGGCGTCCGCCAGGGCGGCGATGCGCCCGGCGTACTGGTTGCCGCCACGGTCGAACACGACAGCCTCGACGCCGGCGGCCTTGGCACGCTCGGCCACGAGCTGGCCGACCTGCTTCGCCTTCGCCGACTTGTCGCCTTCGCCGCCGCGGATGGACGAGTCCAGGGTGGACGCCGACGCGAGGGTGTGACCCGCGAGGTCGTCGATGACCTGAGCCGTGATGCCGCGGTTGGACCGGGTGACGACCAGACGCGGACGCGCCGGGGTACCCGAGATCTTCTTGCGGATGCGGATGTGGCGACGCTTCAGGGAAGCACCCTTGTAGGCCTTGCCCTTGGCAATCTTCACGCCGTATGCCATGGCTTACTTACCAGCCTTTCCGACCTTGCGGCGGATGACCTCGCCCGCGTACTTCACGCCCTTGGCCTTGTACGGGTCGGGCTTGCGCAGCTTGCGGATGTTCGCGGCGACCTCGCCGACCTTCTGCTTGTCGATGCCCTCGACCGAGAACTTGGTCGGCGACTCGACCTTGAAGGAGATGCCCTCGGGGGCCTCCACCAGGATCGGGTGGCTGTAGCCGAGCTGGAACTCCAGGTTGGAGCCCTTCGCGGCGACGCGGTAACCGACACCGCTGATCTCGAGCGCCTTCGTGTACCCCGCGGTCACACCGGTGATCATGTTGGCCACCAGCGTGCGGGACAGGCCGTGCAGGGCCTTGTTCTGACGCTCGTCGTTGGGGCGGGTGACGTTGAGAACGCCGTCCTCACCCTTCGCGATCTCGATCGGCGCGGCAACGGTGTGGGTCAGGGAGCCCTTGGGGCCCTTCACCTGGACCGTACGGCCATCGATGGTGACATCCACGCCGGCGGGAACCGAGATGGGGAGCTTGCCGATACGCGACATTGTTCTTCTCCTCCGTTCCCGACTACCAGACGTAGGCGAGGACTTCCCCGCCCACACCCTTCTTGCTGGCCTGCTTGTCGGTGAGGAGCCCGTGCGACGTGGAGATGATCGCCACGCCCAGGCCGCCGAGCACCTTCGGCAGGTTGGTGGACTTCGCGTACACCCGGAGACCGGGCTTGGAGATCCGCTTGATGCCCGCGATGGAGCGCTCACGGTTCGGGCCGAACTTCAGCTCGAGGACGAGGTTCTTGCCGACCTCGGCGTCCTCGACCTTCCAGCCCGTGATGAAGCCCTCCTGCTGGAGGATCTCCGCGATGTGAGACTTGATCTTGCTGTGCGGCATCGTCACGGAGTCGTGGTACGCCGAGTTCGCGTTACGCAGACGAGTCAGCATGTCCGCGATCGGATCAGTCATGGTCATGAATTGGCCTTCGGCCTCTCTCACCGGGGTTTCCTGTATGTGCCATCCCTCTCCCCACACATGGGCGGGACGGGTGCGGCACGGGGACCTACGGCGTAGTAAGTCGATCAGGGCGGCGGGCGCCCAACCCCACAAGCCTACGGCATGTGGGGGAGGGCCCCGCCGACCCGTTGCTTACCGAGAGCCTCCGGTAATTCCGGGAAAACCCGGGATTACCAGGAGCTCTTGGTCACGCCCGGCAGCTCGCCACGGTGAGCCATCTCACGAAGGCACACGCGGCACAGGCCGAACTTGCGGTACACGGAGTGCGGGCGGCCGCAGCGCTGGCAGCGGGTGTACGCACGCACACCGAACTTGGGCTTACGAGCAGCCTTGGCAATCAGAGCCTTCTTCGCCATCTCGCTTACGCCTCCTTGAACGGGAAGCCGAGGTGACGGAGAAGGGCACGGCCCTCAGCGTCGTTGGTCGCCGTGGTCACCACGGTGATGTCCATACCCCGGACGCGGTCGATCTTGTCCTGGTCGATCTCGTGGAACATGACCTGCTCGGTGAGACCGAAGGTGTAGTTGCCACGGCCGTCGAACTGCTTGGGGGACAGACCACGGAAGTCGCGGATGCGCGGCAGCGCGAGCGACAGGGTGCGGTCCAGGAACTCCCACATGCGGTCGCCACGGAGCGTGACGTGGGCACCGATCGGCTGGCCCTCACGCAGCTTGAACTGCGCGATGGACTTACGGGCCTTGGTGACGGCCGGCTTCTGGCCGGTGATCGTGGTGAGGTCGCGGATGGCGCCCTCGATCAGCTTGGAGTCGCGGGCGGCGTCGCCCACACCCATGTTGACCACGATCTTGACGAGGCCGGGAACCTGCATGACGTTCTCGTAGGAGAACTCCTCACGCAGCTTGCCCGCGATCTCCTCGCGGTACTTCGTCTTGAGACGCGGAGTCGTGGTGGTAGCCATCAGATGTCCTCACCCGTCCGCTTGGCAACGCGGATCTTGTTGCCCTCGTCGTCGAAGCGGTAACCGACGCGGGTCACGACCTTCTTGCCGTCCTTCTCCACGACCAGCTGAACATTGCTGACGTGGATGGGGGCCTCGGTGGTGACGATGCCGCCGGCCTGCGAGGCACGACCCGGCTGGTTGGCCTTCGTGTGCTTCTTGACCCGGTTGACACCCTCGACCAGGACGCGGTCCTCGCGGGGGAAGGCCGCGATGACCTTGCCCTGCTTGCCCTTGTCCTTGCCGGTGATGACCTGGACCAGGTCGCCCTTCTTGATCTTCATGCTTACAGCACCTCCGGCGCGAGCGAGATGATCTTCATGAACTTCTTCTCGCGCAGCTCACGGCCCACGGGGCCGAAGATACGGGTGCCGCGAGGGTCGCCGTCGTTCTTCAGAATGACGGCGGCGTTCTCGTCGAAGCGGATGTACGAGCCGTCCTGGCGGCGGCGCTCCTTGACGGTGCGAACGATGACCGCCTTGACGACGTCACCCTTCTTCACGTTGCCACCGGGGATCGCGTCCTTGACGGTGGCGACGATGACGTCACCGATGCCCGCGTAGCGGCGACCCGAGCCACCGAGAACACGGATGCAAAGGATCTCCTTGGCACCAGTGTTGTCGGCGACGCGAAGTCGCGACTCCTGCTGGATCACGTCTATCTCCTGTTTGTCTGCCGGTTCCCGGCAGGGACCGTCCCCCTTGACGGGATGGGGCCCCTGCCGAGCCTGGCGGAACGAACTTGAAGGGTTACCCCTTCAAGCGATTACTTGGCCTTCTCGAGGATCTCGACGACGCGCCAGCGCTTCGTCGCGGACAGCGGCCGGGTCTCCATGAGGAGGACGCGGTCGCCGACGCCCGCGGCGTTCTGCTCGTCGTGCGCCTTGAGCTTGTTCGTACGGCGGATGACCTTGCCGTACAGCGCGTGCTTGACGCGGTCCTCGACGGCGACGACGACGGTCTTGTCCATCTTGTCGCTGACGACCAGGCCCTCACGGGTCTTGCGGAAGCCGCGCTCGGTCTTGTTCTCAGTCACGTTGCTCTCGCTCATCAGGCGCTCTCCACCGTCTCGATGCCCAGCTCGCGCTCACGCATCAGGGTGTAGATCCGGGCGATGTCCTTACGGACGGACTTGAGCCGGCCGTGGTTCTCGAGCTGGCCCGTCGCCGCCTGGAAGCGGAGGTTGAACAGCTCTTCCTTGGCCTCGCGGAGCTTGGCCACAAGCTCCTCGTTGCCCAGCTCGCGCAGCTCGGACGCCTTGGTACCGGCCGACATCACGCTTCACCTGCCTCGCGCTTGACGATCCGGCACTTCATCGGCAGCTTGTGAGCCGCACGCGTCAGAGCCTCACGCGCAATCTTCTCGTTCGGGTAGGACAGCTCGAACATGACCCGGCCCGGGTGCACGTTCGCGACCCACCACTCCGGGGAACCCTTACCGGAACCCATGCGGGTCTCGGCGGGCTTCTTGGTCAGCGGGCGGTCCGGGTAGATGTTGATCCAGACCTTGCCGCCACGCTTGATGTGGCGGGTCATCGCGATACGAGCCGCCTCGATCTGGCGGTTGGTCACGTACGCCGGAGTCATGGCCTGGATGCCGTACTCGCCGAACGCAACCGTCGTACCGCCCTTGGCCATACCGCGGCGCTTGGGGTGGTGCTGCTTGCGGTGCTTGACCCTACGGGGGATCAGCATTTCGGTCAGGCCTCCGTTCCGGTGCTCTCAGCAGCCGGAGCAGCGGCGGCGGGAGCGTCGGCCTTGGGGGCCTCGGCAGCCGGCGCGGACTGCTGCTGCGGCTTGCGACCGCGACCGCCACGCTCGCCACCGCGGCCACCACGGGCCGGGCGGTCAGCGCCACCACGGGCCGGGCGGTTGCCGGCGCGGGCAGCGGCGTTCTCGGCGCGGACCTCGGCGATGTTCTTGACGTCGCCCTTGTAGATCCAGACCTTCACGCCGATGCGACCGAAGGTGGTCTTGGCCTCGAAGAAGCCGTACTCGACGTTCGCGCGGAGCGTGTGCAGCGGCACACGACCCTCGCGGTAGAACTCCGAGCGGGACATCTCGGCGCCGCCGAGACGGCCACCACACTGGATCTTGATGCCCTTGGCGCCCGCCTTCATGGCCGACTGCATGCTCTTGCGCATGGCGCGGCGGAAGGAGACGCGGGAGGACAGCTGCTCGGCAACGGCCTGGGCCACGAGCTGAGCGTCGACCTCGGGGTTCTTGACCTCGAGGATGTTCAGCTGGACCTGCTTGCCCGTGAGCTTCTCGAGGTCGCCGCGGATGCGGTCGGCCTCGGCGCCACGGCGGCCGATGACGATGCCGGGACGCGCGGTGTGGATGTCCACCCGCACGCGGTCACGGGTGCGCTCGATCTCGACCTTGGAGATGCCGGCGCGCTCCATGCCGGACGTCATCATCCGACGGATGGCGACGTCTTCCTTGACGTAGTCCTTGTACAGCTTGTCGGCGTACCAGCGGGACTTGAAGTCCGTGGTGATGCCGAGCCGGAACCCGTGCGGGTTTACCTTCTGGCCCATTACCGGGTTCCTTCCTTGCTGCTGACGACCACGGTGATGTGGCTGGTCCGCTTGCGGATCCGGTAGGCACGGCCCTGGGCACGCGGACGGAACCGCTTCAGGGTCGGGCCCTCGTCGACGTACGCCTCGCTGATGTACAGCGCCGAGGCGTCCGTGTGGTCGTAGTTGTGCGCGGCGTTGGCGATGGCGCTGTCCAGCACCTTGCCGACCGGCACGCTCGCGGCCTGCGGGGCGAAACGCAGGACCGCCTGAGCCTCCGTGGCGTCCATGCCACGGATGAGGTCCACCACGCGGCGGGCCTTCATGGGCGTGACGCGGATGTACCGCGCCTGGGCCCTGGCTTCCATGGTTGTCCCTTCGGTGTAAGTCATAGTCGTTCCACTCCGCGTTAGCGGCGCTTCGACTTCCGGTCGTCCTTGACGTGGCCGCGGAAGGTGCGAGTCGGCGAGAACTCACCGAGCTTGTGGCCGACCATCGACTCGGTGACGAACACCGGGACGTGGGTCTTGCCGTTGTGCACCGCGATCGTGTGGCCCAGCATGGCCGGGACGATCATCGAGCGACGGGACCAGGTCTTGATGACGTTCTTGGTGCCTGCTTCGTTCTGGGCGTCCACCTTCTTGATCAGGTGGTCGTCGACGAAGGGCCCCTTCTTGAGACTGCGCGGCATCTAAACCCGCTCCTAGCGCTTCTTGTTCGTCTTGCGGCGGCGGACGATGTACTTGTTGCTCGCCTTCTTGGGAGAACGAGTACGACCCTCCTTCTGACCCCACGGGGAGACCGGGTGGCGACCACCGGAGGTCTTGCCCTCACCACCACCGTGCGGGTGGTCAACCGGGTTCATGGCGACACCGCGGACGGTCGGGCGAACGCCCTTCCAGCGCATGCGGCCGGCCTTGCCCCAGTTGATGTTCGACTGCTCGGCGTTGCCGACCTCGCCGATGGTGGCGCGGCAGCGGACGTCGACCAGGCGGATCTCACCGGACGGCATGCGGAGGTGGGCCATGGAGCCCTCCTTCGCCAGCAGCTGCACGGAGGCACCCGCGGAGCGGGCGAACTTCGCGCCGCCGCCGGGCCGCAGCTCGATGGCGTGGATGGTCGTACCGACCGGGATGTTGCGCAGCGCCAGGTTGTTGCCGGGCTTGATGTCGGCGGCCGGGCCGTTCTCG
This sequence comes from Streptomyces sp. NPDC059169, assembly GCF_042755225.1. Taxonomy (NCBI): domain Bacteria; kingdom Bacillati; phylum Actinomycetota; class Actinomycetes; order Kitasatosporales; family Streptomycetaceae; genus Streptomyces; species Streptomyces sp. NPDC059169. The sequence goes on from NZ_JBHZCF010000001.1 coordinate 658,490, forward strand.
ACACGGTCGCCCTGGTTCAGGCCACGCGGCGCGATGATGTAGCGCTTCTCGCCGTCCGCGTAGTGCAGGAGCGCGATGCGCGCGGTGCGGTTGGGGTCGTACTCGATGTGCGCGACCTTGGCCGGCACGCCGTCCTTGTCGTGACGACGGAAGTCGATCACGCGGTAGGCGCGCTTGTGGCCACCGCCCTGGTGGCGAACGGTCACACGACCGGCGTTGTTACGGCCGCCCTTGCTGTGCAGGGGGCGGACCAGCGACTTCTCCGGCGTGGACCGCGTGATCTCGACGAAGTCGGCGACGCTGGAGCCACGACGGCCCGGAGTCGTCGGCTTGTACTTGCGGATACCCATTTCTCAGTCCTCGTCCGATATTCGGACGATCCGGACCTCCGTCAGGAGGTCGGACCGCCGAAGATGTCGATACGGTCGCCCTCGGCGAGGGTCACGATGGCGCGCTTGGTGTCCTTGCGCTTGCCGAAACCGGTGCGGGTGCGCTTGCGCTTGCCCTGGCGGTTGATCGTGTTGACCCCGGTGACCTTGACCGAGAAGACCGCCTCGACGGCCTGCTTGATCTGGGTCTTGTTCGCACGCGGGTCGACGATGAACGTGTACTTGTTCTCGTCCAGCAGCGCGTAGCTCTTCTCGGAAACGACCGGCTTGACGAGGACGTCACGCGGGTCCGAGAAGGTCTTGCTGGTGATCGTGGCCTCGGACATCAGGCCTCGCTCCCTTCATTGTTGGCCTTGGGGCCGGACACGAAGGACTCGAAGGCGGCCTGGGTGAAGACCACGTCGTCGGAGACGAGCACGTCGTACGTGTTCAGCTGGCCCGGCTCCAGGATGTGCACCTGGGGCAGGTTGCGGGCGGACAGCCACGCGGCCTCGTCGCTGCGGTCGACGACCAGGAGCAGGTTCCTGCGCTCCGAGATCTTGCCGAGCAGCGTCTTGGCGGCCTTGGTGGAAGCCGCACCCTCGACCACGCCGGAGACGACGTGGATGCGGGAGTGACGGGCCCGGTCGGTGAGGGCACCGCGCAGGGCGGCGGCCTTCATCTTCTTCGGGGTCCGCTGCGAGTAGTCACGCGGCACGGGGCCGTGGACGACGCCACCACCGGCGAACTGCGGCGCACGGGTCGAACCCTGACGGGCGCGGCCGGTGCCCTTCTGGCGGTACGGCTTCTTGCCACCACCACGGACTTCGCCGCGGGTCTTGGTCTTGTGCGTGCCCTGACGGGCAGCGGCCAGCTGCGCGACGACGACCTGGTGGATCAGCGGAACGCTGACCTTGGCGTCGAAGATCTCCGCGGGGAGCTCGACGGTCCCGGCCTTGTCGCCAGCCGGCGAAAGGATGTCAATGGTGCTCATCGGTTACCTCAGGCCCCCTTGGCCGCGGTACGGACCAGGACGAGGCCGCCGTTCGGACCAGGAACCGCGCCCTTGATGAGCAGCAGACCCTTCTCCGCGTCAACGGCGTGGACGGTCAGGTTCTGGGTGGTGACCCGCTCGTTGCCCATGCGGCCCGCCATGCGGAGGCCCTTGAACACACGGCCCGGGGTGGCGCAGCCACCGATGGAACCGGGCGAGCGGTGCTTGCGCTGGGTGCCGTGTCCGGCGCCCAGGCCACGGAAGTTGTGGCGCTTCATGACACCGGCGAAGCCCTTGCCCTTGCTCTTGCCGGTGACGTCGACCTTGACGCCCGCCTCGAAGACCTCAGCAGTGATCTCCTGGCCGAGCGTGTACTCGGCGGCGTCGGAGGTGCGGATCTCCACCAGGTGGCGGCGGGGGGTGACGTCGGCCTTGGCGAAGTGGCCCTTGAGGGGCTTGTTCACCTTGCGCGGGTCGATCTCGCCGAAGGCGATCTGGACCGACTCGTAGCCGTCGGTGTCGTTGGTGCGGACCTGGGTGACGACGTTGGGGCCGGCCTTGACGACGGTGACCGGGACGACACGGTTGTTCTCGTCCCAGACCTGAGTCATGCCGAGCTTCTCGCCCAGGATGCCCTTGATCTGCTTAGCCATCTCGCGCGTCACCTCAGAGCTTGATCTCGATGTCGACGCCCGCCGGCAGGTCGAGTCGCATGAGCGAGTCAACCGTCTTCGGCGTGGGGTCGAGGATGTCGATGAGGCGCTTGTGCGTGCGCATCTCGAAGTGCTCGCGCGAGTCCTTGTACTTGTGCGGCGACTTGATGACGCAGTACACGTTCTTCTCAGTGGGCAGCGGCACCGGGCCCGCGACCGACGCACCAGTGCGGGTCACCGTCTCGACGATCTTCTTCGCCGAGGAGTCGATGACCTCGTGGTCGTAGGCCTTGAGCCGGATGCGGATCTTCTGTCCCGCCATGGCTTCCTGTCTTCCTAGTCTCGTAACGCTCTGGAACCCGGTGCGTTCGCGTCCATCCTCCGACCCACGCGGTCGGGCGTGTCGCAGCCCCTCTACGAAGATCTCCCGGAGGATTTCCCAACCAAGGGGGTGCGGGCGCAAAGACCGCGAGCCGGGGGCGAACACCCACCGGGTGCCTGGCCGGCGCCCCGCTCACGCTTCCCGGAAGATTCCCGTACTTCCACCCCTGATCAGGGGTGACGAGTACTGTGGGACTCGCTTCCGGTCCTCCCGACGGGAGACGCGCAGCATCGACACTCAACCGAGCAACCCGGACAGTCTGCCACACGGCCCACCGGGGGCGCCAATCGAGCCGAAAAGACTACCCGGCGGGGGTTGCGTGTCAAACCGCGGCGCGCGGACACACGATCGAACCGGGGCGGCCACCACGCGACCATTGTCATGGGCCTGGCATAGGCGACCGAGGCACACCCGGGCACGACGCACGGTTCGGGCTCGCCCCCGGACGCCCGCGATGCCGGCGCAGTCCTGCCCTTCGGTCCGGTCCTGCCGGCCGGGGCCGGCATCCCCCTCGTGGTGTCGATGGACGGGCCGGTCCCCTTCGCCGGGGGCGGCCCCTCCCCGCCAGCGGGGCGGCGGCAGGCCCGTGCTCCGGGACCGCGCACCGATCCGGCACCGGGGAGCGCCTCCCGCGCCGCGGCGGGGACGCCCCGACGGCACCGTCGAGCCGTCGACCGGCTCCGGGCCCGCAGGGGGCCGCAGCCTCAGGTCCGGGTGACGGTACCGCACTCCTTCGGAAGGTCCTTGATGTCCTTGCTGCGGTCGTACGGGTCGAGGGTCGGGCCCGGCGCCCCGGAAGCCCCGCTCGCCAGGTCCTGCACGAACTGTGGCCTCAGGAACCCGTCGCCGTTCCTCGCACAGTCCGAGTTCCCGCTGTTCAGCCTCATCTCGAGGACGTGGAGCTTGCCGGACGTGGCCCGCGTCCTCGCCGGGTCGTACAGGGCGAACGTCATCTGGCGGCGGACGATGGTCCGTGCCACCTCGTCGGCACCGGACTCCGCCTTCACCAGCGGGTACACGAAGGTGTAGTCGACGTGGACCCGGACCTCGCCCGGACGGTCCCCCTCGCCGAAGGTCATCCGTCCACGGGCCTTGACCACGTCACCGACCAGACGCACCTCGGTGGGGTCGAACCGGCTGAACAGCCACAGCGGGTCCTGCTTCGGGCCGGGCTTGCGCAGGGCCTCGTCCACCATGCCGTGCACATCTGACTGGAGCGGGTCGAGCAGGGCCATCACGGCCCCGGGTCGTCCGCCCCGGAGCGTGGCCGCATCGAGGTTGGCGGCGACCAGCAGTGCCTTCGAACTGCGCAGCGCGTGTTCGACCTGGTCCTTGCTCATCCCGCCGACGGCCTTCGCCGGTGGCAACACGATCCCGTCCGCCCCGTCCGCCCATCGGGCGGCCGGCGAGCCGCGGAACGGTTCCTCCACCGTCGGGTGGTCCGGGAAGGAGTCCTCGGGCGGCGCGGCAGTCGGCCGAGTGGTTTCCGCGGCGAGGGGGGTGGTCTCACCGTCGCCCCAGGCGCCCGGCAGCCGCTCGGTGACCAGTTCCGGCCGCACGGCGACGACGGCCAGCGCGACACCGAGCAGCACGCCGAGGGCGGACACGAGCCGGCGGCGTCCCTTTCCTCCGCCGCGCATCTCCTGCCACGCGGGGCCGGTGCGCCAGCCCTCCGGCTCCTGCCGCTTCGGCTTCCTGCCCCACCGCCGCTGCTGGCGCGCGGACCGCTCGTCCTCCGCACGAAGCCGTGCGGTGACCATCCGCGCCCTGGCGGACGGCTCCTTGGGAGCGTCCGCCGCGCCGTGCTCGGCCTGGCGGGCGAATTCGGCCCACTCGGCGTCAGATATCGGCGACCGGTCGCCCGGACTCTCCTCCGGCGCGCTCGCGCTCACTACCCCACCCGTTCCCTTGGTCGTACGTCATGAACATTCCACCGGAAACAGGGCACGGGGGCCAGGGAGGCGGCCACAACGTGACCTTGACGTGACGGGGCCGCCCCCCGCGGCTCTGCTGGCGCGGGATCGCGTCACGCCGTCGGCCCACCGAACACGCCGGCCGCGCCCGTCGGCACGAGCGGGACCGCCCCCGCATCGACAGCAGCCACCTGCGGAGACCGCGGAGACCTGGCCGGACCCCGGCGTGGCCCGCGCCCCCTCCCCTGCCGTCCCCAAGCCCACCCCCGCAGTTGTGATCTGACGCATAGGCAGGGACCGGCCGCCGGTCCGAACGGGTCGTGATCATGGAGTACTGCCGGCCGCACACCGAGCCGGACGGGGAAGCGAGGACGTACGCCCATGCCCCGGGACGAGCGGGAACGACTGAAGTCCGAGGCCGCCCAACGGCAGGCGGCGCAGATGCAGATCGACCAGGTGCCCGCTGGGGCTGGGCGCCGCGCGCTGGGTGTCCATCACCCAGGCCTACCCGATGACGGCGGGCGGATGGTGGCGCAGCCGCCGGAACCCCGGCGACCCCTCGGGCAACAGGGCGGCGGGGCGGACGAGTGTCCGGAGGCTGCTCAAGCCCGCCACCACGGCAACGAGGCGCAGTGCTGCGGACGGCGTAGGTCTGGGCTCCTTCTCCCGTCCTGCGGATCCCGCTTTTGTCATCCAGGTAGTCGCCCGAGTCCGTCACCGCCCGCAGAAAGTCCCTCACACCTGCGGGTGAACATCGCCAATTGGCCACTGAACGGCTCGCGTTGGGCACCTAGTCTCACTGACGAGTAACGCCATGGGCATGTGCCACGGGCAGTTCCCGTGTCGCAGTTCGATGCCTCGACCCCATTCCTCACCGCGACCACAGGGACCCTCATGGTCAGCCCACCCCACGAAGCGATGCACCGCATCTTCCAGGACCACCCGGAACTCTTCTCCCGCGTCTCCGAAGTGCTGGGCCTCGCCTTCAACCCTCCCTTCTCGGTCACCGTGCTCCCCACGGACCTGACCGAGGCCCGCCCGCTCGAACGACGGGTCGACACGCTGCTGAAGCTCGACACGGAGGACGGCGAGTCCTTACTCCTCGCCGTCGAGGCCCAGGGAAGGAAGGATCCGGACAAGCCCGCCAGCTGGGCCTATTACCTCTCGTACTTGCACACGAAGTACCGGCTGCCGCCCGTGCTGCTGGTGGTCTGCCAGGACCGTGGCACTGCCGAATGGGCGGGGAGCCCCGTCCACATCGGACCGCCCCAGTGGGCCGCACTCACCCTGCGCCCCCTCGTCGCGGGACCGCACAACATGCCCGTGATCACCGATCCGGCCGAGGCGCGCAAGGATCTCGGGCTCGCCACGCTGGCCGCCATCACCCACGTCTCGGACCCGGACATCGGGGCCATACTGAAGTCGGTGTCGACCGTCCTACGGGACACCCCGCGCGACATCGCCGACCCCGTCATCGAACTCATCGCCCAAGGCATGGGCAAGCACCCAGCCGCTGAACTGTGGAGGAAACTGGTGGCCGTGGACCTCTCTTTCTACACGTCACCCCTCTCCCAGGAACTCCGGGAAGAGGGCCGCGAAGAAGGCCGCGAAGAAGGCCGCGTCGAAGGCATCGCCGAGAGCATCCTGATCCTCCTGACCCAGCAGGGCATCGACGTCCCGGACGAGACCCGCCAACGCATCACCAGCTGCCACGACCTCGATTCCCTGCACCGGTGGCTCCTGCGCGCACCGGCTGCCGAATCCGCAGAGGACGTCTTCCGCGAGGCGTAAGAACACGCAACAGACAGGACCTCCGGCCTTATTGGATGGATCCGCCCGTCAGCACGCTCCTACTGTTGCCGGGCACGAAACCGTCACCGGGGGCCCGCCACCATGCGCACGCACTATCCGCGCACGCCACACCTGCCGTGGTCACCGGGCCCGTCCGGTCCCGCGGCGGCGGCCGCCGGCGACGCGGCCGCCCGTCTCGACGTGCTGGGGTTGACGGGCGACACGCGGCTCGCCGGTGTGCTGGCCGCCCTGCTGCACGACAGCCACCGAGCGGCACTGGCCGGGAGACTGGCCGCGCCGCTCGGTCTCCCGCTCGCCCGGCGGGTCGCCGATCTCGTCGGGCTCCACGGCCGGCTCCACCTCCCGTACCCCGACGAGGAGCGGAGGGGCGGCCTCGTGCGGATGTCGTACGCCGTGCACCTCGGCGTGCTGCACGCCGTCGCCGGGGCCGTCGCCCCTGACGCCACGGCGAGGGAGCAGGTGGACTGGTCCGCTTTGCACGCCGAGGAAGCAGATCCCCTCCCCTCGTGGGACGGGGTGTTCCAGGACCTCGCGCCCGCCGCGGCCGCCCGCTGCCTGGGCGAGGCACGCGAGGCGTTCGTGCAGGGACGGATCCGGACCGCCGACGAAGCGGTCGCGGCGACCTGGAGGTGGCGGGCCGGCGACTACCCGCGGCTGGTCCACCTGGTGGGCCCGTCGGGCAGCGGGAAGAGTACCTTCGCCCGCGGTCTGGCCGGGGTCGACGCGTGTGTCTCCCTCGACCAGCCGCGCGAGGAGCGCGGGGCACGGGCCGACCAGCGCGCCAATGCCGACGTGCTCCGGACCGGACTCGACCGGCTGGACAACGCCCTGGCCGGTGGTGGCACGGTGGTGTGGGACGCCACGTCCCTGAACCCGCACCAGCGTTCCCTGGTGCACGCGATCGCGCACCGCCGCGACGCCCTGGTCACGCACGCGGCGGTGCTGGTCGACGGGGACGTCCTGGTGCGGCGCAACGCCGGCCGGGCCCACCCCGTGCCGCCGGAGGTGCTGGCCGCGCAGCTGCGCCGGTTCGTCCCCCCGTACCCGGGCCAGGCCCACCGCACCTGGTACGTCGGGGCGCGCGGGACCGTGGAGGAGGAGGCGTAAGCAGTGCGTACCAGCGAGGAGATCTACCACCGGGTCCGCTGGGACCCGCGCTTCGACCCCGCCCGCTTCGTGATGGGGATCCACCAGCGGGGTGCCGGGCCCAAGCGGATGCCGTTGGATGCCTTCGACCCGGGCGGCGAGATCCCGTGGCACCGGGTGCTGTTCTTCGAAGCGGACGGCGAGGTGGTCTGGGACCGCTCGGCAGGTGTGGACAGGATCGACGCGTCCCGCGCGGGGCGGGTGCGGGACCCGAGGCGGCTACGGGGGGCCTTCTTCTCGGCACGGACGCCGCACGTCTGGGACGCGGCGAGTGCCCGCTGGGCCCCGGCGGAGCAGCCGCGGGGTACGGCGGCTTCAGCCGGTCTGCGCGTACTGACCTGGAACACCCTCTGGGACCGCTACGACGGCGACCGCATCGACACCGCCAGGCGCCGTCCGCTGCTGCTGTCGGCGCTGCACGACGCCGACGCGGACGTCATCGCTCTGCAGGAGGTCGAGGCGGGTCTGCTCTCGTTGCTGCTGGAAGCACCGTGGGTGCGGGAGGAGTACACGCTCGGCACCGACCCGCGCGGCAAGGACGTCGACGACTGCGGGCTGCTGCTGCTCAGCAGGTTGCCGGTGCGCGAGGCGGGCCTCCACTCGCTGGGCCCGCACAAGGCCGTCGCGGCCGTCGCCGTGGAGACCGCCTCCGGACCGCTCGTCGTGGCCTCGACACATCTGACCAGCGACCACTCCGAGGACGGAGCGGAGCGGCGGGAGGCCGAACTGGTGCGGCTCGCCGAGGGTCTGGCGGGCGTGCAGGGCGCGCTCGTCCTGCTGGGCGACTTCAACGACGGCGGCGACCTGCCGCAGACGACGCTCGGCATGGTGGACGCCTGGATCGAGGTGCGCGGGCCCGACGACGCGGCACCGACCTTCGACCCGGGCGCAAATCCGCTGGCCGCCGTGTCCTCGCTGTCCGGCCGGGCGTCCCGGCTCGACCGGGTGCTCCTGCGCTCAGGGGGGCCGCTGCGGGCGGAAGGCGTGGCGCTGACCGGCGACACCCCGGTGGACGGGCTGTTCGTCTCCGACCACTACGGCGTAGAGGCGGACCTGAGCCTGGGCGGCGAAGGTCCGCCGGGGGTCCTCGACTCCCGGCCGACGGCCCGCACGGCACTGGCCTGGCTCCCGCCCGCCGAGCTGTGGCCGCCGCTGCAGGACGTCCGCCGCGACCACGACCCGCAGGTCCACCGCTGGCCACCGCACGTGAACGTGCTGTTCGGCTTCGTACCGGAGTCGGACTTCGAGGAGGCGGCCGTGCTGGTCGCCGCGGCGGTCGACGGGACCGCCCCCTTCACCGCGACGCTGGAGGGCGTCCACAGCTTCGGTCACCGGGACGACGCGACGGTGTGGCTCGATCCCGCCGCGGCGGGCGAGGCGCCGTGGGCCGGGCTGCGGCGGGCCCTGGAGCAGCGCTTCCCGCGCTGCCGCGGGCACCGCGGGGGTTTCACCCCGCACCTGAGCCTTGGGCGGACCCGGCACCCGCACGCCGTCGAGGCGGAGTGCGCGGCTCGGCTGGGCGGCCCGTTGGAGGCCGAGGTCGGTGAGCTCGCCCTGCTGTCGCGGCGGGGGGACGAGCCGATGCGGGTACGGGCCACGGTGGCGCTCGGGACGGGTGAGGTGCGCTGGGTGCCCGAGGCCGGAGACAGCTTGGGCGCGGAGGAGGGCCGGCACGCACCGGGGGCCCTGGGCGGCGGTCTCGGAGCCGCTTCGTCCCCGGGGAATGCCGGTGTACCGGCCGCCGGCACCGAGGACCGGGGCGAACTGAGGGGCCCCACGGGTGCCGGTGAGCCGACCGCGCACGAGGACGCCCACGCCCGGGACGTCGCCCGGCGGGTGTCCGGAGCGCTCACCGACGCGGCGGTGCACATGGTCGGCTCGCGACGCATGGGTTGTGCGCTGCCCGGCGCGGATCTGGACCTCGTGGTGGTGGTGCCCGGCCGCTCGGTCGACATGGCGAGGGTACGGACGCGGGTGACTGCTGCCCTGGACGGCGCCACGGCCGTCCGTGAAGTCGTCGGTGCCCGGGTACCGGGGCTCAGACTGCACGTCGGCGGCGTGGACGTGGACCTCGTCGCGGTCGCGAGCGGCGCCCTCGCCCCGGCCGAGGCCGTCGCCCGGCGCGGCGAGTTGGGCGAGTCGGCAGCGGTTGCCCTGAGCGCCGTCAGCGACGCCGATGCCGTGCTGGACCTGGCCGGCGCGCACCGGGAGGGGTTCGTGCGTCTGGCCCGGGAGGTCAAGGCGTGGGCCAAGTCCCGCGGTCTTGATGCGGCGCCGTTCGGCGGACTGCCGGGTCTGGCCTGGTCCCTGCTGGCGGCACGGACGGTCCGGGACGCCGGCGACGTACCGCCAGAGGAACTGCTCCGGCAGTTCTTCGCGACCTGGGCGGCATGGGACTGGCGCGTCCCGGTCGGTGGGGAAGCGCCGACGGGCCTGCCCGTCACGGTGATGACGCCGACCGCACCGGTGCGCCCGTGCAGTGACCAGGTCGGCGCGGACGGCCGTGAGCTGCTGACCCGGGAACTCCTCCGCGCCTGGGAGGTCCTCGACACGGCGGCGGGATCCGCGGCGCACCTCAGGAGCGAGTTGCTGGCACCGCCCCCGCTGCACCGCAGGCACGCGGCGTGGGCCGTGCTGACCGTGCGCTCCTCCCCCGGCGAGGAATTCGAGCTCGTCCTGGGCCGGGTACGGGGGCGGGTGCGCGCACTGCTGACGGCGCTGGAGGAGGCGGGGGTCACGGATGTGCAGGCGTGGCCGCGCCCCTTCGTGTCGGGGCCGGGCTCCGCCCGGTACGCGATCGGACTCGGTACCGCTCCCCCGGACGGCGCGGGTCTGGGGCGGATCGCCGAACGGTGGCTCAAGGGGCTGCCGGGCGTCACGCTCACCCGGGCAGAGTGCGGTGAGGTGCCCACCCTGAGCTGAGCCGCCTCCGCCGGGCACCGGGCGGGCTGCGAGCCGGCCGCCGCGCTCGGCCACGTGCGCGGGGCCCGTCACGCTGGGCCGCCGCACCGTCGTCGGACCGTCGTCGCATGGTCGTCGCACGGTCGTTCCCGTGCGAGCACGGGAGGCGTCGTCACGCCGTCGCCCGTCGCAGCGGGGGGCGGTGCTCGTCGAGCGTCGCCGCAGATCGCCCGGCGGGGCTCGCCGTTGCCGCTGGCCTCCGGATCGTGCGGAGCGGCACCGCCGACCGGCGAGGGCGGACGGTGGCGGAACAGGCAACCCCGCGTGGCGGAATTCCGTCTAGCCGGTCGCGGAAGGCGGCTGGGACCCGGTCGGGGTCCGCCACCTGGAGAGAAGGAAACGTACGCAGCCGTGGGTCGACGCCCGATCGCTGCGGGGGGAAGCGGACGGAGCACACCACGTGAACGACAGCGCTGCACACGGCATGCCCAGAACCGGACGGGAGGGGGCGCCCGACGGGGACGGCACCCTTCGGCACCGCCCGCGTCCCCGCCGCCGCAGCGTCGTCGCAGCGTTGACCGCCGTGGCGGGAGCCACCGCACTCGGCGCCTGCTCCGTGCCGTCCCGCCGTAGACCGACGGCCGGTGCCGACCCCGCCCCGGGCATGCCGATCGCCAGCACGCACCGCGCACAGCTGATGCAGATCCTGGCCCACCCCGACGACGACCTGTACTTCATGAACCCGGACACCCAGCGGATGCTGGACGCCGGGGTGCCCCTCGTCTGCGTGTACGTCACGGCTGGCGAGCACGACGGCAAGAACCACATACCCGGACGGCACGAGGTCCCCGCCGACAAGGAGGCGTACTCCTCCGCCCGGCACCAGGGGCTGCGGCAGGCCTACGCGACGCTCCTCGGGCTGGACAGGTTCACCGACTGGTCCAAGGGCGTGGTCACGCTGCGCCGCGACCACGAAGCCGAGATCAACACGCTCACCAACGGCAACCGCAGGGTCGAGCTGATCTTCCTCAACCTGGCGATGCACACCAGCCGCCGCTACATGGCCCTCCCCAGTCTCTGGCATGACCGGGAGCTGTCCCTCAGCACGGTCGTCGCCAAGGACTCCCCGCTGCGCAGGTCCAGTTCGTACGACTACGACGACCTCGTCGACGTGCTCGTCGGGCTGATGCAGCGGTACCGGCCGACCGTGGTGCAGACCCTCGACCCGGACCCGGACATCCAGCACAGCGACGAGGAGACCCGCAAGAGGGACAGCGAGCAGCGCGGCTACTCGGACCACGCCGACCACACCGCCGTCGCGTCGTTCAGCTGGGCCTCGATGGTGCGCTGGGTGGCGGAGACCACCAAGGACGGCGGGCGGGTGCCCGGGTTCGTCGCCACGGCCTTCCGCGGCTACTACAACCGTCACTGGCCGAAGAACCTCCCGGCGAAGGTCCTCCAGGAGAAGGCCGCCCACCTCGTGCCGTACGGTGCCGCCCCGGACTGGGAGTGCGGCAACCCGTCCGGCTGCGGCGACTACAACGTCGGCGGAACCCGACCGCTGACCAACAAGAAGGGCTGGGTGCGCGCCACGCACCACCGCTACCCGGGTGCCCGTCCGGTGGTCGCCACCGAGGCCGACGGCCGGCTCACGGCGTACGGGGTGCTGGGGCTGCGGGCCGTACGGTGGCAGGAGACGCAGCGGGGCAGCGGGCTGTGGGGCGACCCGGACGACCTGGGTGGCGGACCGCTGGCCCCCGCGCTGGGTGCGGCGACCCTCAAGGACGGCAGACAACTGGTCTTCGGGCTGCGCTTCGCGGACATCGGCGGTCACGGCGGGCGGAACCGCCGCGAGGTGGTCCTGCTCGAACAGCGCGCGCCGGGCGGGGACTTCCTCCCGTGGAGCGGGCTCGGCAACCCCGAGAGGGACGACGACCGGGGTCGGCGCATCGGCGTTCCGGTCGCGGTGACAGCCGCGGACGGAAGGGTCCATCTCTTCGTGCGCAACGCCGACAAGGGCATCAGCACCCGGGTGCGCGACACCGCCGGGCGCTGGGACCGCTGGCGGGGCCTCGGGGGCGAGGAGGTCCAGGACGGTTTGTCGGCGGTCGTCGACGGCACCGGAAGGGTGCACGTCTTCGCCGCGGGCCGGGACACGGTGCACCACTGGACCCAGGACATCCGCAGCGGAGAGGTCACCTTCCGACCGCACAGCGGCGAACTGCCGGTGCCGGGTGACGCGGTTGCGGCACTGCCGAGCGGCGACAGCGGCATCGAGTTGTACTACCGCAAGGCGACGGCCGTCCCCGTGATCGCCGCGCGGGTGGGCGGCGCGTCCTCCCGCCCGCGCAAGGAGAAGTTCGACGGCTACGGTCCGGTCAGTGCGGCCATGTCGCCCGGCGGCCCTGTCCTGCTCGGCAGGGACCTCCGGGGCCGTGTCCAACTCCGCATCGGCAAGCGCCTGGTGACGCTCGATCAGGGGACGGACGCACTGTACTTCCCGACGCTCACCATGGGGCGTTCCGGCGCCACGGCGGTCGGCATGGGTCCCGACGCCCAGCCGTGGATCTGGTACCCGGAGACGGGAACGGCGGGATAGGACGACGCAACGGGGAGGGCCGCATCGCTTGACGCGGCCCTCCCCGTCGCGCGTGGCCGCGCGGTCCGTGAAGCACGGGACGCTGCCCGGGACACGGCGAAGGGGCCCGCACGACTCGGTCGTGCGGGCCCCTCCTTGCAGCTCAGCGAGCTACCAGGTCAAACCACCGGAACTTACTTGGTGATCTTGGTGACCTGGCCGGCGCCGACGGTCCGGCCACCCTCACGGATGGCGAACTTCAGGCCCTCCTCCATGGCGACCGGCTGGATCAGCTGGACCGTCATGGTGGTGTTGTCGCCCGGCATGACCATCTCGGTGCCCTCGGGGAGGGTCACGACGCCGGTCACGTCCGTGGTACGGAAGTAGAACTGCGGGCGGTAGTTGTTGAAGAACGGCGTGTGGCGGCCACCCTCGTCCTTGGAGAGGATGTAGGCCTGCGCCTCGAACTCGGTGTGCGGGGTGACCGAGCCCGGCTTGATGATGACCTGGCCGCGCTCGACGTCCTCGCGCTTGATGCCACGGAGGAGCAGACCGACGTTCTCACCGGCCTGGCCCTCGTCGAGCAGCTTGCGGAACATCTCGATGCCGGTGACCGTGGTGGTGGTCTTCTCCTGCTTGATGCCGATGATGTCAACGGTCTCGTTGACCTTCAGGACACCACGCTCGATACGGCCGGTGACGACCGTACCGCGACCGGTGATGGTGAAGACGTCCTCGATCGGCATGAGGAACGGCTTGTCGACGTCGCGCTCCGGCTGCGGGATGGACTCGTCGACGGCGTTCATCAGGTTGAGGACGGACTCGCCCCACTCCTTGTCGCCCTCGAGCGCCTTGAGCGCCGAGACCTTGACGACCGGAACGTCGTCGCCCGGGAACTCGTACTCGGAGAGGAGCTCGCGCACCTCGAGCTCGACGAGCTCCAGGATCTCCTCGTCGTCCACCATGTCGGCCTTGTTCAGGGCGACGACGATGTACGGAACGCCGACCTGGCGGGCCAGGAGCACGTGCTCCTTGGTCTGCGGCATCGGGCCGTCGGTGGCGGCGACCACGAGGATGGCGCCGTCCATCTGGGCAGCACCGGTGATCATGTTCTTGATGTAGTCCGCGTGACCCGGGCAGTCGACGTGGGCGTAGTGACGGGACTCCGTCTGGTACTCGACGTGCGCGATGGAGATGGTGATACCGCGCTGGCGCTCCTCAGGAGCCTTGTCGATCTGATCGAAGGCCGAGGCCTCGTTCAGCTCCGGGTACTTGTCGTGCAGCACCTTGGTAATGGCGGCCGTAAGGGTCGTCTTACCGTGGTCGATGTGACCGATGGTGCCGATGTTGACGTGCGGCTTAGTCCGCTCGAACTTCGCCTTCGCCACTGGGGTCCTCCTGTGGAGTGGTTCTGTACGCCTTACTCATCGGCGCCAGGGTGATCTTTGCTGGTGGTGCCGGCCGCCGGGACGAGCCTCACGGGTTCGCGGGGCGCGCCCCGACGGCTACGGCGTCAAGCCTAAAGCGTGAACTCGGGTGAGTTACTCGCCCTTGGCCTTCGCGATGATCTCCTCGGCGACGTTCCGCGGAACCTCGGCGTAGGAGTCGAACTGCATCGAGTAGCTTGCGCGACCCGAGGTCTTGCTGCGGAGGTCGCCGACGTAGCCGAACATCTCCGACAGCGGCACCAGGCCCTTGACGACACGGGCGCCGGCACGCTCCTCCATGGCCTGGATCTGGCCACGGCGGGAGTTGATGTCACCGATGACATCGCCCATGTAGTCCTCGGGCGTGGTGACCTCAACGGCCATCATCGGCTCGAGGAGAACCGGGGACGCCTTGCGCGCGGCCTCCTTGAAGGCCTGCGAGCCGGCGATCTTGAAGGCGAGCTCGGAGGAGTCGACCTCGTGGTAGGCGCCGTCGAGGAGCGTGACGCGCACGCCGGTCATCTCGTAACCGGCGAGGATGCCGAAGGACATCGCCTCCTGGCAGCCGGCGTCCACCGAAGGAATGTATTCCTTCGGGATGCGGCCACCGGTGACCTTGTTCACGAACTCGTAAGCGGCGTCGCCACCCTCGATCGGCTCGACCGAGATCTGCACCTTGGCGAACTGACCGGTACCACCGGTCTGCTTCTTGTGCGTGTAGTCGATCTTCTCGACCGACTTGCGAATGGTCTCGCGGTACGCGACCTGCGGCTTGCCGACGTTGGCCTCGACCCTGAACTCACGCTTCATGCGGTCGACGAGCACCTCGAGGTGAAGCTCGCCCATGCCGCCGATGACGGTCTGGCCGGTCTCCTCGTTGGTGTGCACCTGGAAGGAGGGGTCCTCCTCCGCGAGACGCTGGATGGCGACACCCAGCTTCTCCTGGTCACCCTTGGACTTGGGCTCGATCGCGACCTCGATGACCGGCGCCGGGAAGTCCATGGACTCCAGGATCACCGGGCTCTTGTCGTCGCACAGCGTCTCACCGGTGGTGGTCTGCTTCAGACCCATGACGGCGACGATGTCGCCGGCGCCCACCGAGTCGATCTCCTCACGCTTGTTGGCGTGCATGCGGTAGATCTTGCCGATGCGCTCCTTCTTGCCCTTGACGGAGTTCAGCACGGCGGTGCCGGACTCCAGGCGGCCCGAGTAGACCCGGACGAAGGTGAGCTTGCCCAGGTGCGGGTCGCTCATGATCTTGAAGGCGAGGGCGGCCAGCGGCTCGTCGTCGGCCGGCTTGCGCGTGACGACCTCCTCCGCGTTCTTGACGTCGTGGCCCTCGATGGCCTCGACGTCGAGCGGGGAGGGCAGGTAGCGCACGACCGCGTCGAGCAGGGGCTGAACGCCCTTGTTCTTGAACGCGGTACCACAGAACACCGGGGTGACCGTGGTGCCCTTGCCCTTGCCGGAGGCGATGGTGATGCGACGGATCGCGGCGTACAGCTGCTCCTCGGAAGGCTCCTGGCCCTCGAGGTACAGCTCCATGATCTCTTCGTCGTTCTCGGCCACGGCCTCGAGCAGCTTGCCGCGGTACTCCTCGGCAGCCTCGGTGTGGGTGTCCGGGATGTCGACGACGTCGTACATCTCGCCCTTGGCCGCCTCGGCGGACCAGACCAGGGCCTTCATGCGGACCAGGTCGATGACGCCCTTGAAGTCGGCCTCGGCACCGATCGGGAGCTGCATGACGATCGGCTGCGCACCCAGGCGGTCGCTGATCATGTCCACGCAGCGGTGGAACTCGGCACCGGTACGGTCGAGCTTGTTGACGAAGCAGATACGCGGAACGCCGTAGCGGTCCGCCTGACGCCAGACGGTCTCGGACTGCGGCTCGACACCAGCAACGCCGTCGAACACCGTCACGGCACCGTCGAGCACGCGCAGGGAGCGCTCCACCTCGACGGTGAAGTCGACGTGACCCGGGGTGTCGATGATGTTGATGGTGTGGTCGACGTCCTCGAGCGGCCAGTGGCAGGTCGTCGCGGCGGACGTGATCGTGATGCCGCGCTCCTGCTCCTGCTCCATCCAGTCCATCGTGGCAGCGCCGTCGTGGACTTCACCGATCTTGTACGAAACACCGGTGTAGAAAAGGATGCGCTCGGTGGTGGTCGTCTTGCCCGCGTCGATGTGGGCCATGATCCCGATGTTGCGGACCTTGCCCAGGTCAAGCGAAGTGGTAGCCATAAGGCTTCAGTCTTCTCTCGGTCTCTCGATGTGGGGTGCGACTACCAGCGGTAGTGCGCGAAGGCCTTGTTGGACTCGGCCATCTTGTGCGTGTCCTCGCGCTTCTTGACCGAAGCGCCGAGGCCGTTCGAGGCGTCCAGCAGCTCGTTCATGAGGCGCTCGGTCATGGTCTTCTCGCGGCGGGCGCGCGAGTAGCCCACGAGCCAGCGCAGGGCCAGCGTGGACGCGCGGCCGGGCTTGACCTCGACCGGGACCTGGTAGGTTGCGCCACCGACACGGCGGGACTTGACCTCGAGCGCCGGCTTGACGTTCTCGAGGGCGCGCTTCAGCGTGATGACCGGGTCGTTGCCGGTCTTCTCGCGGAGGCCTTCCATGGCGCCGTAGACGATGCGCTCGGCGGTGGAACGCTTGCCGTTCAGCAGGATCTTGTTGATCAGCGAGGTCACCAGAGGAGAACCGTAAACCGGGTCGATGATGACCGGGCGCTTCGGGGCGGGGCCCTTACGAGGCATTCTTACTTCTCCTTCTTGGCGCCGTAGCGGCTGCGGGCCTGCTTGCGGTTCTTGACACCCTGGGTGTCGAGGGAACCACGGATGATCTTGTAGCGAACACCCGGCAGGTCCTTCACACGGCCACCACGCACGAGCACGATGGAGTGCTCCTGCAGGTTGTGTCCCTCACCCGGGATGTAGGCCGTGACCTCGATGCCCGAGGTCAGACGCACACGCGCGACCTTACGGAGGGCCGAGTTCGGCTTCTTCGGGGTGGTCGTGAACACACGCGTGCAGACGCCTCGGCGCTGAGGGGAACCCTCGAGTGCGGGCGTCTTGTTCTTCTCGACCTTGTCCTGCCGGCCCTTGCGGACCAGCTGCTGGATCGTAGGCACTACTTCTCCGGTTTCTGTGTGCCGTGTAGTAAAGCTAACCTGGAACGTCGCCGACCCACGCGGTCGGGTGTGTCGAAGCTGCGGGCCCTCGCACACGAGGCGGAAAGGCGCAGATTGCGGTGGCCGATTCGAGCTCGCCGTGCGGTTGAAGGCACGCACGGGAACCCAGGCACACCCCAGGCACAAGGTCTGAGCGTACCTAGCGCATGCTCTCCGGTCAAAACAAATGCCTGCGTGCGGGAACGCCCTCGATGTGCCCCGTCGAGCGGTTCTCGGCGTGTCGTTCCGCGCGAGCCCCGGCCCGCGTCAGGCCGCACGCGACCGTGACGCGGAGCCCGCGGCCGTCCGGTGGGCGGCACGTCCAAAGGACACACGCTACCGGGATCCGGGCACTCCCGCGCGCTGGACGCAGCCGGGCACCGTACGCGGTGGTCCCGGCGGCGACCGGCAACGGGCGGATCCCCCGTGGCTCCCTCGCGTCCCGATTACTCACCGGACCCGGGCGAGCCCCGCTGGTAGTGTCCGAATTCGGGCCGGTACGAGTCGGCCCAGGGGGGCCGGGCGGGCGCGCGGGCCGAGGACGCACACAGGGACGGACGACGTGATGACCGCGGGACACGACTCACCACGACCGGTGCGCTGCTCCGGCTGCTCTGCCCGGGTGGCGGACGTCGCCGGCCCCGCACACCCCTACATGACCGGGGCAGCGGGGTGCTGGCAGGAGTTCTCCGAGCTGACCGCCGAACTCACCGACCCGGCCGTGCTGCGCCTGGCCACCGACGCCTACGCGGTCCAGCACCCGCACGGCGGGGCGGTCGAACGCCGCCAGCGCCAGTCGGTCGGCGTGCACCTGACCTCGCTCTGCCTCCACCTGGAACACGGGGTTCCCGAGCAGCGGATGCGCCGGGTCGTCAACTCCATCAGCCGGAAGGTGCTGCCACGGCTCGGGCGGGACGACTGGCCCGCCCTCGTCCCCCCGACCGACCTCGGTCCGGTGACCGTCCTCGACGTCCGCGGTGCCGCGCCGGAACAGCGTGCGGACGCCACGCGGCGCTGGGCCGCCTCGGTGTGGACCGCGTGGTCCGACGCGCACCGGACGGTCGACGACTGGGCCCGAGCGGTGCTCGCGGAAGGGAAGTGAGGACGACGTGACGAAGAGCGGGGACGCAGGCGAGGCCCTCGGCTGCGAGCAGTGCCGGGCGCCCTACATGGAGCTGCTCGCCGCCTCCTACAACGAGGCGGAACGGCAACCACTGCACCAGTTGCTGGTGGACAGCTACTTCGTGCAGCACCCCGGCGGCAGCGACCACCGCTCGGTGCAACGGCTGTCGATCTGCCTGATGACACTGGGCATGTTCGTGGAGGACGACGCCGACCCTCGCCTCGGGCCGCAGCTGCACCGCCGCATGGTCGCCCACGGCGGCTTCCGGCCGCTGGAGCCCCGGCCCACGGCCGAGGCGCTGCACGCCCGGATGTCCGCTGCGGACGTGGCGCACGCCGCGGACGTCCAGGAGTACCGCACGCTCCTCACCTCGTGGGGCGCGCAGGTGTGGGAGGCGTGGTCCGACCACCACGCCGAGGTGCGCGGGTGGATCGGACGTTCCCTCAGCTGACCGGGCCCTGCGGTCGCCGGGGGGCGGGAGGACCGGACGCATCCGGAACCGGTCCCGGCTCCGGGGGCACCGCCCCGGCCGGTGTCGGGGCCGTCCCGGGACCGGGGAGCGCCGTTCCCGGTGGCGCCGGGAACGCTCCGGTGGCGAGGGGAGCCGCTCCCGGCGCTGCGGGGATGAACGCGTCCGCGCCGGGGGGCACGAACTCCTGCGGCCGGGTCAGCGGCTCCGGCTGTCCGCTCCGGTACGCGAGGCCGACCCCGGTCAGTGTCCCGGCGACGCCGCCGAGCCCCTCGGTCGCCGCCTCCACGCTGAAGTAGCGGCGTTCCGTGGGCCGGTAGCCGATGAGGTCCACCACTTTGGACACCCCCGGTGGCCGCCCGTAGGCGGCCTCCTCGGAGTCCCAGAGGTACACGGCGCCCCACTGTTCGCCCTCGGGGCCGGTGGACGAGATCCACACCTTCTGCCGGAGTCCCGGGGTCTTCGCGTACGCCTCGACGGCGTAGTCGCGGAGATAGGCCCGCAGGGAGGCGACCGTCTGCCCGGAGCGGCCGAGGTCCCAGAGGATCACGGTGCAGTACAGCTGCGGCGCCTCCCCGGTCATGACCACACCGCCCGGAGCTCGCGCGGATAGCGGTGGAAGAGGTTTCCGGTGAACTCCACCTCCGCCGGATCACCGTCGAGCCTCAGGTCGGGGAACCTCCGCAGCAGCCGGACGAACCCCTCCTGCAGTTCCACCCGGGCCAGGGAGGAACCGAGGCAGTAGTGGCTTCCCGCGCCGAACGCCAGGTGGTGGTGCGGGGCACCCTGGGCGAGGTCGAACACGTCGGGGCGTGCGGTGTGCGCTTCGTCCCGGGCGGCCGAGTCCAGGGAGATGAACACGGTCGCCCCGGCCGGGACGGTCACCTCGCCGAGCCGCACCTCCTCGGTGGTGACCGTGGTACCGGCGAAACCGGTGCCCGCCTGGGCGTACCGGAGGACTTCCTCCACCGCGGCCCCGGCCGTCACCGTGTCGTCGCGCAGCCGGGCCAGTTCGTCCGGGTGCTGGAACAGCGCGAGCAGGCCGTTGGCGAACTGCACGGCGGTGGACTCGTAGCCGGCGGTGGCGAGCAGCATCACGGTCGACAGCAGATCGTCGTCGGACAGGCCGGACGCGGGTTCCGCCCGGCGGAGCAGTAGCCCGAGCAGCCCCTCGCCGGGTGTGGCGCGCTCCTTGCCGACGAGTCGGCGGGCGCAGCCGAGCAGCGAGCCCATCGCCTCGCCGAAGGCTGCCGTGGAGGGGGCCGCCGCCCGGACGCGTTCCGCCCAGGTACGGAAGTCGGGGTGCAGTTCGTCGGGCAGATCGAAGAGTGCGCACAGCACCCGGACCGGCACCTGGTAGGCGAAGCCGGAGACGAGGTCGACCGGCCGGGGTCCCTTCTCGAGTGCGTCGAGCACCTCCTCCACCGCCCGGCCGACCTCCTCCCGGAGGGACTCGGCGTGCCGGGGGGTGAGGACGGCGGCGAGTGCACCGCGCCAGGCCGCGTGGTGCTCGGGATCGGCCAGGGACATGCCGAAGTCGAACGGCCCGCCGGGCGATGCTCCCCGCGGAGCACCCTGGGGCCCGGGTGTTCCCGGTGGCCGGGCACCCGGTGCGGGGGGCCGCGGGACGGCTGCGCCCGGCGGGCCCGGTACGCCCGGCGGGGGTACGGCCGCCCCCGGGGGCACCGGAGCGCCGTCGGGAGGCACGGGAGCGCCCGGGGGCCGGCCGTCCACCGCCCCTTCACGAACGTGCCGCCGGCTGAAGCGCGCGTCGGTGAGCACGGTGCGGACGTCGTCGTAGCGGGTCACGAGCCAGACGAGCGATCCGTTGGCCAAGCGGACCTGCGACACCGGTGCGTTCCTGCGGCGCCAGGTCAGCTCCTCGGGCTGCTGGAACGGGCACTTCTGCGGATAGGGGTAGACGCTTTCCGACGGTTCCACGAGGCCTCCTCAGACCTGTACCGGAAGGACGGCCGGGTAGAAGGTGAACAGATTGCTGGCGAGGGGCACGGCGTCGAGGTCGGGCTCGGCGAACCGGAGGGCCGGGAAGCGCGCGAGCATCCGCGAGACGCCCTCCTGCATCTCCACCCTGGCCAGTGCGGCACCGAGGCAGAAGTGGGGGCCGTGGCCGAAGGCCGTCTGCCGGTGCGCACAGCCGCGCGCGATGTCGAACACGGCGGCGTCGTCACCGAAGACCTCCTCGTCCCGGTTGGCCGAGGCGAGGGAGACGAAGACGGTGGAGCCGGCCGGGATCTTGGTCCCGGACAGCTCGACGTCCTCGGTGGTGAACTTGGCGATGGCATAGCCGGTGCCCATCTGGGCGTAGCGCAGGATCTCCTCGACGGCCCCTCCGATCAGCGCGGGCTCGGCGCGCAGCCGCCGCATCTGTTCGGGGTGGCGGAAGAGCGCGTAGAAGGCGTTGCCCAGCTGGACCGCAGTGCTCTCGTAGCCGGCCATCAGCAGGAGGATCACGGTGGAGACGAGTTCCTCGTTGTTGAGTCGTCCGTCGTCCTCGTCCCGCAGGCCGATCAGGGTGCTCAGCAGGTCGTCTCCGAGGTGCTTCCGCTTGCGGACGATGAGCCCGATCGCGTAGCGGCCGATGGACTGCAGCGTCTGGCCGAATTCGATGAAGGACGACTGCATGTCCCTGCGGGTGAGCCGGGCGGCGAGCGCGGTGAACTCCGGGCGTGACTCGGACTCCAACCCCAACAGGTCGCAGACCACCCGGATGGGCAGCTTGTAGGCGTAGTCCGCCATGAGGTCGAAGTGGCCCGCCTGCTGGGCGAGTTCGTCGAGCAGGTCATCGGTGTGGGCGGCGATGGCTCCCCTCATCGACTCGGCCTGCCGGGCGGTAAAGGCCTGGTTGACGATGCGCCGCCAGCGGGTGTGACCGGGAGGCTCGGATATCGAGCCGCCGAAGTTGAAGACCGGGCTGGACGCGTCTGCCTGGAAGCCGGTGTCGACGCGGGCGGCCCCCTCGCGGTTGATGGTGCGGCTGAACCGCTGGTCGGTGAGTGCCGCCCGTACGTCCTCGTAGCGCGTGATCAGCCAGGCCGGGTCACCGCTCTCCAGGCGTACGGGGGCGATGGGCCGGTTCTCCCGGATCCAGGCGAACTCCTCGGGCATCTCGAACGGGACGTGACGGGTGAACGGGTAGGTGCGGTCGGCGATGTCCACGGCTGTTCTCCTGTCGGTGCCTGGTGGGCGGTTCGTTCGTGGCGGCACGTGGGTGCGGGGCAGTGCCGGTTCCGGACCGGCCCGGATGTGTTCAGTAGCGGCCCGACGGCACACCGGGACCGGCGGCGAGCCGCTCCCGACGGTGGTCGCGCACCCGGTCGAGGAGGTCCGCGGCCGGGACCAGTCCGGCGCACGCGCTGACAACGTGGTGACCGAGGCAGCCGAGGAACGCCTCCTGCTCGGGAATCAGTCCCAGCCGGTTGTTGTGGGTGTGGAGGTAGCTGAGGAGCACGATCTGCTTCCGGCGCTCCGCCGGGGCGCGCGCTCCCCCCAACGTCACGGCCGGGAGCACCGTGGCGGAGGCGGCGGTCAGCCCCGCCCACGCCTCCCCGACCGCCACGGCGAAGGGGTCGTCCGCGGGCCGCCCGCCGGCGAGCAGACGTTCGGCGTGGCGGGCCGCCGCTCCCTGCCGCTGCTCCAACAGGTCGGGCCAGGTGTCGAGGAACTGGTCGAAGACGTACGGCGACCAGACCACGCAGTAGTGGGCGAAGAAGGCGGCCGTCTCCGCCGGGGAGAGCCGGGCGGCGGACAGCCCGCGGAGCATCATGGAGAACGCGGCGCCGAGCCGCTTGGCGGAGGACCCGCCGATGCTACGCAGGGCCGCCAGCGCCACCGCGCTGCTGCGGTCGAAGAAGCGCTCCGCGATCGCCACGCCCTCCGTACCGCCGTACTTGTCGTACTCGGGCGCGTACGGGACACGGTGGAGGGAGTCGGGCGGCCGGAGTTCGTCGGGCGCCTCCGACTCCAGCGCCGCCATCGTGGTCTGGGCCTCGCGGAACGCGTCGGGGTCGAAGCCGTACCCCCCGGGGGACGCCTCCAACTGGGCGGCGATCCGGTCGACCACGTCGTCGAACGTGCGTTCGCGGCGCTGCGGGTCGGCCGCGGTGAGCCGCAGCCTCAGTCGGATGTGGTGGCCGCCCTGCCAATAGCGGAGGAAGAACGCCCGGTCCAGTTCCCCCTGGCGGTACAGCGGGGTGAGGGCCGGGGCCACGGCGTCCACCAGGAAGTCGTCCTGGCCGGTGTAGCGGTGGACGTGCAGGCCGTACCACTCGGGGCCCGTACCGCCGGGAGCGGTGTCCGTACTCCCGGACCCGGGCTGCTCAGCGGTGTGCATCGTCGTCCCCCTCGGTGAGTCGGCGTGCGGCCGCCGGGATGCCGAGGGTGAGCTCGACGAAGAACTCCTCGGCGCTCGTGGCCAGGTCCCCCCGTCCGTCCGCCCGGTCGTAGTCGTCGGTGTGCGGCAGGCACTCGTGGAAGGTGACGGCACCGCCGTCCCCCGCTTCGGCCAGCTGTCTGGCGAGCACCTGGAGCAGGAACGGATTTCGGGCGTCGAGGTGGTGCGGCTTGTGCAGCCGGGCGGTGCGCGCCTGGAGCGCCCACTCCCGGGTCTCCGCGAGCAGGTCGCGCCCGCCGGGTGGGGCCGCCGGGGCGGCTGCCACCCGGAAGAAGGTGTGGCGGGGGATGCCCTGACGGATGCGCCAGCGGTCGAACTCGGCCAGGGCTGCGGTCTCCTGCCGTTCCAGCCCTTCGCGGCACGGCACGGTCGCCACCGGTGTCCGCCAGGACCGGCGGTCGAGCACCACGTCGCCGACCACCGCCCGGGGCCGGGTCCGCGCGGAGACCGGCGCGCCGCTGCGGCCCAGGGCCCGGCCCCGGGCGGCGTCGGCCCGGTCCAACTGGTCCCACAGCCCGCCGCGGTAGGTGCGCGTGGGAGCGAAGGAGCAGAGCAGTCGGTAGAGGCCGGGCGCCGCCGCGGGATAGAGGAAGTTGAGGGGGACGAGGTCCAGCGGCTGCCCGTCCCGGGCGGTGACCAGCGTCAGGGTCCGTCGTGCCGGATCCGGCACGACCGCCAGGTCGGCAAGGCCGAGGGTGGTACCGCCGGTGCCCGCCAGGGGGTCCCCGGTCACGGGGTCGACCATGTCGCCCAGGGCGGTACGGGCCACCGACCCCGGGTACACCAGCTCGTACGGACTGAGCCGGGGGTGCAGGTTGAAGTTGAGGCCCAGGACGGCGGTGATGTCGCACTGCCGGGGCGTGGTGGTGGCGATGTGGCCGCGCAGCGCCTCGGTGAGGCTCCATGCGTCCGGCCGGTCCGGTTCCAGCAGCTCGCAGAAGCGGGAGAAGAACACGCCATGCCCGGTGGTGATCCCGTTGACGACGGCGAGCCGGCGGTCCCGGTCCGTGGTGAACTGCACCCGGTAGGCGGCGGACCGCCAGGGCGCCAGCGACTGCGGGAGCCGGTCGGCGAATGCGCGCAACCGGTCCGGGTCCAGGCGGAGTTCGTCGCGACCACCGGCGCGCAGCTCGCAGCGCAGCAGCTCGGCGAACTCCTCCCGCAGGCGGCGGATGCCGTCGGAGTGCGGGTCGCCGACGCCGCTCGCCACGGCACTCGCACCGTCCGGGGTGAGCTCGGCGAAGGCGCGGTAGAAGTCGGTGAACGGCACCGGCCGGGCCCCGGCCCCGAAGCGGCGGACGAAGAAGGCGTACAGCCCGGCCTTCTCGATCGTTGCGTCGTCGAGGACGGGGACGATCCGCTGCAGGAGTTCCAGTGCCCACCGGTTGTCCTCCAGCAGCCGCGGCTGCCAGCTCCTGGCCGGCTCACGGGTACCCACGTCCTCGTAGATCACCGAGCGCATGGCCTCGGGCGCCGGGGCACGGCAGCCGCAGAGCGCGACGAACGCCTCGACCTGCTCGCGGACCGCGGACAGCAGCCCGGCGCGGCGCCGTGCGTCGGCGGCGGGGAACCGGTCCTCCATGGCTTGCAGCCGTTCGAACACCACGGCGCACCTGCCGGCCTGTTCGGTACCGAGGGCCCGCAGGCGGTGGGCGATGGCCTGGGCCGGACGCGGGTGCTGGTCCGGCAGCCCGAGACCGCGGTGGCACAGGCCCGACTGCACCAGTTGCTCCAGGGCGCGGGCCGCCGAGTCCGGGGCGAGGCCGGCCGCCACGAGCCGTTCCCGCACGTCGCGTTCGGGGACGTCGCCGTCGGCGAGCACCCGACGCAGCAGCCGCAGCAGGGCGGTGTCGCGGGCGGTGACCACCCGGGAGGCGCCGAAGGCCGCTTCCTCGGCTCCGTCGGGTGCCCGCCGGATCCAGAGGGCCCGGCCGTCCCGGACGGAGAGCGAGTTGTTGAGTCGGATCCGCATCAGGCGGTCGGCCCCGTCCAACCGATGCAGTTCGTACGCCATCCACGAGAGCAGTCCGGCGCTGAGCCGTGCTTGCACGGGTCGGCCCCGGGGCACGGTCCTGGCTCCGGCCGGACCTCCGTCGCCGACTCCGCTCCCCCCGCCCGCGTCGTCGGCGGCGTACGGGTGGTCCGGGGCCCAGGGGCGGGCGCCGATCTCGGTGAACGAGGCGAACGGGGACGGCTTGAGGACGACCCGGTAGGCGAAGCTGGTCAGGGTGTTCTCGGCACGGCGCCGCCTGCTGGGCTTGCGCCGCGCGGAGAACGGATCGGCAGCGTAGTCCAGCACGGTCCGCCAGGTGCGCTCGTCGGAGAGCTGCAGCCCGCGCTGGAAGTCCTCGTGCCGGGCGACGGCCGCCAGGGTCCGGCGCCCCGCGTCCAGTTCGGTCTGGAGCGCGGCCTCCGCCTCCTTCATCCACCGGGAACCCTCGGCCCGGTGCCGCAGCCAGCACTCCAGCAGTTCCCGAGAGGCCCCGTCGAGGAGCCGTGCGGCGTCGGGGACACCCGGGACCCGGTCGTTGTGGACGGCGCGGCGCAGACGCAGGATGTCGTGCCGCCGGTCCGCGGGCAGCACGGGCACGGCGTCGTGCAGGGCGTCCTCCAGGCGTTCGCGCAGCGCTTCGCGGCGGACCCTGGCCAGCTCGGCCCGGTCCAGCAGTGTCCAGGTCCGGTCCGGTACGAGTCCCCGGAGGGCGGACAGGTCGAGGGTTCCTCGGCGGAACAGGTAGTAGGGGCTGAAGCCGGCGCCCGACGACGACGGCGGCGGTGATGTCCGGTGCGGGGCGTCGCCGCGTCCCCGGTCTTCGCCGGCCGCTGCGCCCTTCGGCGCTGTCCGTGCCCCGTCTCCCCGCTGGGCCGCCCGTGCCGTCTGCTCCGCGCCTGCCGCCGGAGCCGTGCCTGCCGTCCGTGCCGTCTCTCGGTCGGTCGTCACCGTGGCATCACCGCAATCTCCCAGTTCGGGTCGGCGCGCAGTGCGCCCACGCAGACCTGCGCCTGCGTCCCGCTTCCGCTGTCATCGAGTCCGTACGCCCGGTCCACCCGCGCGACGTCGAAGCCCAGTACGGCGTGGCCGCTGAGGGCTTCGGCCGAAGCACCGAGGGTCAGTCCCTCCACCGCCGCCCCGACCGCGAGTTGCTCTTCGCGGTACGCCCGCGGCCCGCCCGCCCGCCGCCAGTCCAGCGCGGTGACCACGTGGACGGTGAACGCCGCGAGTTCGGCGTTGAAGGAGGCGGCGAACAGTGCCTCGTGGACCTGCCGTGCGCAGCCCTCGTCGGGTCCTGCGCCCACCGGGAGGAGGGCGCAGGCGTCCGGCAGGAAGCGGTACCAGCCGGCCGGGACGCCGCGGACGCGGTGCACCGCGCAGTAGAGCTCCGTCCCGACCGCCCGCGCACCGAGGCCGTCGGGGCACGCGCGGGCGAGCCGCCGCAGCGCACCGGTGCCGTGGTGCAGCACGGTGGCGAGGCTTCCGGCCGCCGCCTCCGCCCCGTTGAACAACCGACCGCGCGAGGCACGCCGGGCGAGCACCGCGGGAGCGAGCAGATCGACGGCGCGCGGCGGCGGGAGGGCGAACGCCTCGGCAGGGTCCCCGGCCGGGTGCACCGCCGCGTCCCCGGCGTGGCCGCCCTCGGACGCTGGGCGCGGGCCCCGGGGGCGGGTACGGACGGCCCGCTGCAGGGCGTCGAACTCAGCCGAGCGTTTGACCGTCCGGGACCGCTCCAGGACCGCCGGGGCGGCATCCGCAACGGTCGGCCCGAAGCCGGACGGCACGGCAGGGTCGCCGAGGGTCACGACCGCGTACGCCCCCTCCTCCGCCCCGTCCAGGCCGAGGGCGGCGCCCAGTGCGGCGTCGTCGAACGCCGACAGGACCCGGGCAGGGCCGGCCTCGGCCCCGGCCAGCCGGAGCGCTCGTCCGAGGGCGACGCCGGCGTCGACGGAGCCCAGCCGGGCGGAGAAGTCGCCGTACTTGTAGAAGTTCTTCCAGTAGCGGCTGGTGAGCACGAGCAGCGCTGGGGCGGGCGGCTCGCCGGCGGGCGGGCCCAGCGCGTCACGCATGGCCCGGGCTGCCGCGCCGCCGGCCAGCCGGACGAGTTCGTGCCGATAGGGGTCGTAGTGGCAGACCTGGTCCGTACCGGTGAGGACGGTGTACACCTCCGTCGGGTACATCGCTCCGCCGGACGGTACGGGTCGGCGCAGCAGGACTTCGGGGCCGTGGTGCGGCCGGGGATCCGTCGGGGAGGCGTGCACGCCGCCCGCCGGGTCGGACCGCACCCGGCTGATCGCGAAGCAGCCGTACAGGACGCGGTGCAGGGCTGCGCCGAGCGGATCGGCGTCGCCGGGCCGCAGCCGGAGCCGCTGCCCACCGGTGTAGACCTTCACCGGCCAGGGCCCGTCGTGCCAGTCCACCCGCCAGCCGTCCGGATTGGCCCGGCGCGGGTCGAGCCGGAGGCGGGAGGTGTAGGCGTACACCTCGTCGGTCGTGGGGTCCGTCGGTCCCGCGGCCGCGGATCCGGGTGCAGGCAGGCGCGGCTTGGCCATGGCTGGATGTCCTCTCCCTTCCGGAGCGTGTCGTCTGTCCGCGCCTCGCGGACGGGCCGTCCCCCGCGTCACGGGAACGGGTGTGGGACGGAGCCGATCTCGACCCCGGACGGGAGTCGGCTGGGGTAGGGCACCCCGATCCCCTCGGTCAGCCGTGGCAGCCCTTCGGTGCGGCGGTTGCGGTGGCCGAAGGTCATCGGGACCAGCCCGGGGACCAGGACGCGCACGCAACTGAGCCCGTTGCGGTGGAGCTCCGGCATGGTCTGGTCGACGACCAGCACGTCGAGGTCGCGGTCGAGGATCCCGGACACGGCGGTGTAGAGGTCGGCCCGCAGATCGGGCTCGTCGGAGCGGAGCGTCGTCGGGATCCGGGCGAGCGGCACCCGGACCGGATCCGTGCCGCTGCCTGCGTCGGTGCCGTCGCTTCCGCCTCCGCCTGCGTCGCCCGTGGCCTTGGCCGCGTTCGCGTCGAGCAGGAACGCGAACCGGCTGCGTGCCTCGGGCAGGGCGCCCACGGTGGAGTGGTCCTCCATCCGTCGGATCAGGAACGGGTCCTCCAACATCCGCAGCCCTTCCGGGCGGCGGCGCTCGTAGGCGTCCCTGGTGGCGAGGACGGTGCCGACCAGTTCGTGCAGTCCGCCCGCCACCGCCTGCACGGGATCGGGGTGAGCCCCGCAGCCCGCGAACAGTCGGGGCCCCACGCCGGACCGGTTCTCCGCCGTGAGGACCAGGGCGGGGATGCCGTACTCCATCGTGGCGTTGAAGCTCCGGAAGGCGAAGCCGGTGAACAGGCGGGCCTTGGCGAGGAGGTGATCGAGAGCCGGGTCGGCGCCGGCCAACTCGACCTCGGGGAGCGCCAGCCTGCGGTACCAGGTCAGCAGGAATGCGTCCCGCTCGGCGAGTTCGCGCAGCCCGTGCAGCACCGCCTCCTCGACCGAGTTCCCGAGCGCGCAGCCGTTGGAGGTGTCGTAGAAGAACGCGACCTCGTCGTCGTGGCGGGGCCCCCAGAAGGCGGCCCGCTCGGGCACGAGCACCCGATCGTCGCGGCGGAAGGAGTACGCCCAGACCCAGTCCACCTCCGTGTCCGGATCGAACGGGGAGTACCGAAACCCCTGGCTCCGGTAGCTCTCCTCCGGGTGGGTGCCCAGGGCCGGCGGGTACAGGGCGCGGTCGGCGACGTCCGCGTACCGGGCCCGCACGGGCGGCGCGGCACCACCGCGGTGCAGGCCGGCGTAACGCTCCAGTCCTTCCAGGACGGCGATGGTGCGGCTCGTCCGGTAGTCCGCGGCTCGCCCGATGGCGGGCTCGCGGCGCCCCCAGCGCGCCGGCAACTCCACCGAGCACGCTCCGAACGGGCTCTGCAGGTCTTGCCGGAGTTCCTTGAAGAGCCCGAGGCCGGAGTAGAGGTAGTCACGGCGCACGACCTCCTGATCCAGGCTGCGGGTGCGCAGGACGGTCGACCCGACCTTGGTGAGCGGCACTCCGGGCGGGGTGAGCACCGGCGCCGTGTCCCCCCGCAGGACGCCGCAGTTCGGGCAGGACGAGTCGGGCAGCAGCGTCTGCTGCTCGACGGTGCCGGTGGCAGCGTCCACCACCACGACACCGGTGTCCGTGCCGAGCGGTCCGGCGAGGCAGGCGTGCACGTGGTGCTCGACCAGCCGCAGCACGCCCGGCCCCCACGCCCGGGCCTCGGGCCCGGGGGACCAAGCGCGCGGCGGTTCCGCGGAGTCGTCGCCCTCCAGTCCGGGGCCGAACGGGGAGTTCGCCGTCCTGGTGACCACGCAGTGCGGGCAGCCTGGGGTGCCCGGGACCCACACCGGACCGACGTAGACCAGGGACCGCCAGGTCCCGACGAAGAGCAGCGGGCGGCCCGTCACGAGGCAGTCCACGACCGTGTCCTGGAAGTCACCGAGGCAGTCGAGTTCGGCGACCAACACCGTCGGTGGGACGGCCGCCGCGGAGCCGGGGGGCCTCGCGTCCCGTCCGGCCGTTCGATGGGCGGACCGCAGGACGGGGTGCCGGCTCAGGTGGTCGGCGAGGGCCCCCCGTCCGACGACGTCGGGTGCGGCGGGTGCGGCGGGCCCTCGGGGGGACCGGGCGGCGGCCGGATTCATCCGGTCACCCCCGGTCCCGGAACGGCGACGACGCTGATGCACGCACCGTCGGAAGGGGCGTCCGCACCACCGAGGAAGGGGAGCAGTGCGCTGACGTCCCGCGCCCCCTCCGACGGCTCGATCGCCTTCAGTGCCTCGGTCCACGCGGCCGCGGCGGGCGCGAGGAAGGCGACCGCCGAGCGGGTGCCCGGCTCGGCGTTCCCGCCCGTGGCGCACCGCGCCAGCGCCCGGGCGAGCGCGTGTCCGACCGCACGGTCCGCGTCGTGACCCGCACCGGTCGCGACCGCGCCGTCGGCGGTGCGCACGTGGGCCCGGACGATGCCGCCGGCCAGGCTCTCGACGGACGTCTCGCGCCAGGGCACCCCTTCGGTGGCCAGCGCTCCGGCGAGGAAGCCGATCAGTGGGTCCTCCTCGGGGCGGAGGACCCCGGGTGTGCCGTCGGCCGGGGATCCGGGCGGCGGCGAACCACCCTCCGGGAGAGCGGACGGGGGCGCGGCGGCGGCCGGCTTCCAGTCGAGGGGGCCGGGTGGGACGTCGAGCGCCGCGTTCAACCGGGCGCGGCCATGCGCCTCGGCCGGTGACCAGCCGGCGCCGAACCGGTATCCGGCGAGCTCGGCCGCCGCCGGGTCCCCGGTCCGCAGGGCGACCCGGGCGGCCATCCACTCGACGGCGAACAGCACGGCCTGGTTGCGTGCCTCGCGCGGGGAGAAGGCACGGCAGACGAGACGGAGGTCACGGGGGGCCGAGGCGTCCCCCTCCGGGTCGGCGACACGGCAGGCGCTGGCCGACAGCGGCAGCTGCCCCAGGTCCTCCTCACCGAGGGAGAGCAGCGGGCCGGTGACCGGATCGGTGAGCCGCGCGCTCGCCGCGACGATGCGGTCGGAGACCTCCACCCGGGACGGCGGATCCTCCGGCGCGGGGACGTCCGGCCGTACGGCGTCCTCCGGCACCGACGCCGAGTCGGGCAACAGCGCTGCACCGTGCGGTGCCGGCGTGTGCCGTGGGCACAGCGGGTGCTGGGCGACCACGTGGTTGCGCACCACGGGGGTGAGCG
Organism: Streptomyces sp. NPDC059169; assembly: GCF_042755225.1. Classification (NCBI taxonomy): domain Bacteria; kingdom Bacillati; phylum Actinomycetota; class Actinomycetes; order Kitasatosporales; family Streptomycetaceae; genus Streptomyces; species Streptomyces sp. NPDC059169. The sequence continues at coordinate 689,546 of NZ_JBHZCF010000001.1, forward strand.
GTTCCACGGTCGTCAGGGGCTTGCGGTCGTAGCGTTCGACGTCGGCCAGTCGGACGAAGGCGTGCTCGGCCAGCCGCAGGGCGCCGACGGCCGCGGGGGCGACCGCGGGCCCGAGCCCTTCGGCACCCCCGACGGCCGCGGCCGCCACCGACCGGTGCACGCACTCCCAGCACCACGGGGTGCGCTGCCCGGGTGCGAGGGCGGCGACGAAGCCGCCGCAGCGGGCCAGGACCCCGACCGTGTGGCCACGGGCCCACAGCGCGTGCTGCGCTTCGGCCAACTCGTCGGCGCATGCGGTGTCGTATGCCAGCAGGACCACGTCGGCACCGCCCACCGCGGAGTGCTCGGCGAGGGCGGCCGGCCCGCCGGGGCCGAGATCGCCGTGGAGGCGCCAACGCGCCCCGGGGTCCTGCGCGGCGGTGTCCCCGAGGACCGGCGCCAGATCGGGATCGCCGTCCGCGACGACGTCGACCTGGGCGATGCCGAAGTCGCGCAGCGCATCGAGCAGCGCGCGCAGGGCCGTGCCGCGTCCCGCGCACAGCACCCGCCGGGTACGGACGCGCTGGAGCCGGGTGACGGGCCGGTCGGCGTGGTGCTCCAGGAAGGCGAGGTGGGTGGCGTAACGGTCGCGCATCCAGCCGGGGACGGGTTCCGCCGGGTGGGAGACCTCCTTGATGAAGCCGTTGCGCAGCAGGGCGTCGACGAGGCTCAGCACGGAGCGGCGGGCCTTTTCGGGGACGTTGCCGTACAGGTCGTGGAGGGTGTGTTCGCCGTCGAGCCCTGCGAACAGGGAGCTGACGAGTTGGTACGCGCCCTCGCCACGGACCGAGAAGGATCCCGTGTCGTTGCCGAGCCAGACTCCGTCCTGCTGACGGACGTAGAAGGCGTCGGCGCGGACGCGGAAGGTGCGGTCGAGTTCCGGGTGGACCGGGCCGGCGCCGGGCGCCGTACCGTCGTCACCGGCGCCCTCGGGGCCGGTGCCGGTCTGCGTCCGGCCGGCGGTGCCGCCGGGCGCCGTACGTGGAGCCGTGTCGGGCGTGCGCGATGCCGTGCCTGGCGTGTCCGATGCCATGTCAGAGCTTTCCGTGCGAGCTGTAGGCGGAGGCGGCCTGCCGTTCCGAGTCGCAGGTGATCCGGCTGGGGCGGTGCCGCTCGGGAAGGGAGGCGCAGTGCTCCCGCACCGTGTTTTCGTCGACGTCGCCGATCACCCGGGCGGCCAGGAACTCCAGTCCGGACGCGGCGCGTTCGACGGTGACGCGCACGTCGCTGACCCCGTCGAGGGCGAGGACGTGGCGCTCGATCTCCCGGGGGTAGACGAGGACGCCGGACAGCTTCTCGCCGCCGTCGACCCGGCCTTCGAGGCACAGGTTCCCGTCGGCGTCGAAGCGTGCGTAGTCGGTGCCGGTCACGTACCCCGCCGAGGTGGCGACCGGATCGGAGCCCGGCCGCCACAGGTGGTGGCCGCACCCCGGCCCGGCGACGGCGAGCACCCCGGTGCCCGACTCGTCGGCGTCCGCGATCCACACGGACTTGCCGGGGACGGGCCGCCCGACGTGCCGGTTGTGACCGGGGTCGTGGTCGAGGGCGATCGCTCCGGTCTCCGCGGTGCCGTAGAGGTTGCTGACCGCGACACCGGTGAAGCGTTCGCGGATCAGTGCGACGCGCGGGGCGCTGAGGTGTCCGCCGCCGAGCAGCAGGGCGACGGAACCCATGTCCGTGGCGGCGTCCTCGGCCAGACACGCGGCGGCGGCCAGGGCGGGCACGCCGAGGGCCACGACCCGCCGCCTGCGGGCGAGTTCGTGGAGCGGGCCCCAGTCCTGCGGCGCGTACACCAGCAGGTCCCGCCGGAAGAAGAGAGCCGGCAGGACCGACATGAAGAAGGCGGCCGAGAAGCCCAGCGGCAGGCAGGTCGCCAGCGCCTCGGGCGGCCCCCCGGGCAGCGCGTCCTGGTACATCGCCGCCTCGCAGTGCAGGGCGATGAGCTCCCACTCGTCCGCGTGACCGAGGGCCACCTTCGGCCGGCCGGAGCTGCCCGAGGTGCAGACGCCGCCCACCGGCCGCTGGTCCTCGGGTGACAGTGCCGGTCCACCGGACATCACCTCGTACAAGGCGGGTGCGAGCTCCCGGTGGTCCACTCCAAGGGCACCGGGATCCGCCCAGAGGAGCGCGGTGCCGGGCACCGTGGCCACCGCGAACAGCGAGGCCAGCGCCTCGGGTCCGGCTCCCGGGTCGACGGCGTACGTGCGTCGGGGGCACACCGACTCCGCACGCCCACGTCCGCGGGCCAGCAGGTCGTCCCAGGTCGCGAAGTCCCGACCCCAGTGGACTCCGGGCTGCGCAGCACCCCGGGCGGTGTCCCGCCGGCCGGTCAGGAAGCGGAGGAACGCCGGGCGGCCCATGTCACCCACCCTTCGACGGTCCTGGGGGCGTCGGGGAGAGCGGGCACCTCGCCGTCGGAGGTGCGCTTGGTGAACCAGGCGGCGACGACGACCTGTTCGAGAGAGTCGAGGGTCCGTTCCGGGTCGTCCTCCTGGAGCAGCGCGCAGAGCCGTGCGCGCAGGTCGTCGGGCTCGCCTGGAACGCCCGCCCCGGGTGGTCGCCGTAGGTCCCGTGGTTGCGGTGCGGTCACTCGCCGTCCTCCTCGCTCGTCTGCCAGAAGGCCTCGACGGCCCTGTTGAACGCTTCCGGTCGGTCATGGCCGACCAGGTGGCCGGCGCCGTCGATCACCCGGCCGCGGACCCGCCCTCCCAGGCCGTCGACACGGTCCACCGCGGCCCGTTCGGCCGACTTCAGCGAGCCGTTGAGGACGAGCACCGGGGGCCGCAGCGCGACCAGGTCCGCCGAGCGCACCAGCACGGTGCGCTCGAAGTCCCGTTCCACGTGCCCGGTGACGGCTGCCAGCGTCTGCTTCCAGCGCGCGGTGTGCAGGCGCTCGTACTCCGCGGCGAGGGCCGGCTGCTCGGCCGCCAGCCGGTCGAAGCCGGCGATGAGGCCCAGGAACGCGTCCCGGTCGGCGTCGGGCGCGAAGCCCGTCAGCACCAGGGAGGACACCAGGTCGGGCCGCTCGGCCGCGCAACGGTGGGCGATCGGCCCACCGAGGTACGACGCGCCGACCAGCCGTCCCGGGCCGAACCGCTCCATGACGGCGACGAGGTGGCGCAGTGCCCCGTCGAAGTAGTCCTCCTGTGCGTCCACCGGGCAGCGCCCGTGGCCGGGCAGGTCCACGGGGAACACCCGGCAGCGGCCGCGCCAGGCGCGGATCTGGTGGCCGAAGTGCGCGTAGCCGGTCCCCAGCAGGCCGTGGACCAGGTAGACCGCGGGGGCGCAGCCGGGCGGGGCGGGCGTGTCGTCCTCGGGCATCGGGTCAGACCGCCGTGGACGTCTCGCCGGCCGAGGGCGGCACGGCTTCTGCCGACTTGCCCGCAGCCGGGTCGACGAAGTGCTCGACGGGGGTCCCGTTGGCCTCGATGCGGCTCAGGATGTGACGGGGCCTGCGCAGGTCGGCGACCAGGAACTGCGAGGAGGACTCGTCGTTGCGGGCCTGGCAGTCGGCACGGTAGGGGGCGACGTCCGGGCTGCCCGGCGAGATCACCCCGGCCAGGCCGAGTGCGACGTCCTGGAAGTCCTGCGGTTCGCGGGTGGTGAGGACGAGTCGCTGCTCGGGGCAGGCGAAGGCGACGGCGGACATCATCCGCAGGTAGTCGTCGTCGTTGACGCGGGTGGTGTCCCGGGACTTCATGGCGGGGCGCATGCGCGGCACGGACAGGTCGACGACGGCCCCGCGGGAGCGCAGGTGCGCACCGTGTGCGACGAGACTGACGATCTCAGCGGGGAGGTCGTCGTGCAGCCCCACCAGCACACCCGGGTTCACGTAGCGGTAGCCGGCGTCCAACCAGCGGTCGAACGAGACGACGCGCCGGTCGAAGTTCGCCTTCGGCACGTCGGCCGAGGTCTTGCCCATGAAGCGACGGTAGGTCTCCCGGTCGTAGCTCTCCTGGAAGACGCACATCGTGACCGGTTCCTCGCGGCCGACCCACTCGCCGAGGACGTCGATCTCGTCCGGCTCCATGCTGCCGATGTTGAAGTAGACCCGCTCGTAGCCCATGTCGAGGGCGGTGCGGATGGCCCAGCCGATGCGGAAGGCCGAGGCGAGGCGGGTGTGCTTGTCCTCGTACTCGCCGGTGAGGAAGCCGACGCCGCGGACACCCTCGTGGTGGTAGAGGATCTCCAGTTGCCCGGTGATCTCCTCGCGACCGGAGAACTTCCTGTCGAGGCGGAGGTTCCCGGCCCGCATCGAGCACATCTTGCACTCGGAGTCGCAGTAGTTCGTGGTGTAGAGGGGCACGAAGGTGTGCAGCCTCGGGCGGCGGGCGGCGCACCGCGCCTCGGCCGCGGCCTTGAGCTCGTCGGTTCCGATCGAGCGGTCTCCCCAGAGAGCGAGGGCGACCGCCTCCCGGGACCAGGCCGGCTCCTGCCCCTCGGGGAGGGCGAGGACCGCGCGGGTGTCGACCTTGGCCGCTTCGCGGCGCACCTCGTCCATGTCGGGGAGCACGTAGTCGCCCGCGACGGCCCCTGCGTTCTGCGTCATCTGAAGATCCCCCTGCAGCTCGCTCGAGAAGAGACGCTGGATTTATATCCGACGAAAAGAAGCGGGAACAAGGAATGGGAAAACGGAAGGATCGCCTTTCTGTTCCTCGTACCACCTGCGCGAATTAACGACCGCTTCGCCGGCCTGCATCACGGGAACAGCAGAGCTTGAGTGACCCTTTAGCGACATCGAAGTATCTCGTCGGCGAGACAACACCGGAAAATTCGACAGAATATCATTGACGCCCCCAAGACACCCCACATAGCCTCCTGGTCGTGCACAAAGGAATGTGCACATAAATTCCTGCGGACCGTGAAAGGAGCCTCCAGTGGACGCTGAGCGCCTGTCCGAGCTGGACGTCGACGCCCTTGAGATCTCCGAGTTCCTGGACGACAGCCGCCTCGAGGACAGCGAGGTCGTGGCCAAGGTCATGTCGGCCTCCTGCACCACCTGTGAGTGCTGCTGCTCCTGCTCCTCCTGACGTACCGCCAGGTCGGGCCAGCGGCACCCCTGAGTGCCCGCCGGTGCCCCGGGGCGCAGCGCCCCCGGGGCACCGGCTCGTGAACGACGTGGAAAACGCGCATCGACGAGTCGGCATGTGAAAGGAATCCGATGCCCAGCCCGGAGACGCACCTCCTGGACAATGCACTGACGGAACTCCCCTCCAGCTCTCCGGAGCGGAACATGCTGATGCTCTACGTGCACATCCCCTTCTGCCATTCGAAGTGCACGTTCTGCGACTGGGTCCAAGCCATTCCCACGAAGGATCTCCTCCGCAAACCGGAGGATTCGGTCCGCCAGAACTACATCGCGGCACTCTGCCGGGAAATAGAGATGCGCGGGGCGGCGCACCGGGCGGCCGGTGACGTGCCGTACGTCGTCTACTGGGGCGGCGGCACGGCCAGCAGCCTCGACGAGCGCGAGGCCACCGCCGTCATGGACGCGCTGCGCTCCTCCTTCGACCTGAGCGGCGTGGCGGAGGCCACCATCGAGTGCAGCCCGGACACGGTGGACGAGGAGAAGCTGACCTTCTTCCGCGGCCTGGGCTTCAACCGCGTCTCCAGCGGAGTGCAGTCCTTCGACGACGCACGGCTGCGGCGTCTCGGCCGTCGCCACACTGCGGCGCAGGCGATCCGAATCGTCCACGCCGCTCGTGCGGCCGGATTCGAGGACGTGTCCATCGACCTCATGTCGGGCTTTCCCGACCAGCAGGCCGACGAACTCGCCAGGACCGTGGACCAGGCGCTGCAACTACCCGTCAACCACATGTCCCTGTACTCGTTCCGACCCACACCCGGCACCTTCATGCGCCGCAAGATGGCGGACACCGAACGCCGGAACTACCTCCGCCGGCAGCAGGTTCTGTTCACGCGGGCCCGGCGGGCCATCCACGACTCCGGTCTGGCCGAGTACGCCAACGGCTACTTCGGGAAGGTGTCCCCGTTCGCAGCCATGTACTTCCAACTGCGGGCGGACACCGTCGGACTCGGCTCCGGCGCCATCTCCCTGGTCAACCAGCAGTTCCAGTCCCACATGAAGGGCCTGTTGCACGCCTACGTCGCGGACCCGCTCGGCTTCGACATCGACGTCCCCGCGGGCCAGGACAGGGTGCTGGTCTCCCTGCTGCAGGCCGGGCTCGCCATGTTCGACGGCGTGCCGAGGAAGGACTGGGCCTACCGCACGGGCACGGACCTGACCGACGTCCTGGCCCGACCCGCCATCGCGCCGCTCGCGGACTTCCTGCGCGGACGCGGGCTGGTCGAGGACGAGCACGGCATCCGGCTGCCCCGCGACAAGGCAGGACTCACCCTGATCGAGCTGGCCTTCGAGATGGCCATGTCCCAGCCGGAGCTCGTATGACGGCCACCGGCACCGCGCCGGACGACGATCGGAACACGGCCACCGGCACCGCAGTCGCCCGCTCCGGCCGGGAGTGGTTGGAGGTCGCGCTGTCCGCGCCGCCGAAGGCGCTGCCCGACCTGCTGCGCTCGGTCGTCCGGCCGCTGCTCGCCGGGCCACCGTCCGGTGCCGCACCGCCGCATGCGTTCTTCCTCCGCGGGACGGGTCCTGCCCAGCCGCTGCTCTCGGTGCAGATCGCGCAGGAACCGCCCCGCAGCGTGTGGGGAACGGAGTGCACCGAGCGCGCGACGCGGCTGGCCGCGCACCTGGACGGGGTGGAGGTCACCACGGGGCCGGCGCGGCTGGTCCCGCTGGCCGGCTCGGCCTTCGGGGGCAGGGCCCTGGCACCCGTCACCCGCGACTTCCTGGCCGAAGCGTCCCCCGCGGTGCTGTCACTGGTGACGGCCGGCGAGCGGGGCCGGCCCGCCCTCCTGGCCTCCGCGGCCCACCTCATGGCCGCGCATCTGCGCGGAGCGACGGCCGCCGGGGCGCCGACCGCGCAGGACTACGAGGAGGGCAGGGAGGGCGTTCCGCTCGGTTTCCTCAGCTACCGCTCGCACGCGGAGGCGTTCGTGGCGAGCAGCCGGGACCCGGAGGGGGCCCGGAAGGCGCTGGACGCCCAGTACGCGCGCGTCGCACCGGATCTGGAACGGACCGTCGCCGCGGTGCTGGCCCAGTGCGAGGGGCGCGGGCCGCTGGTCTCCCGGCCCGCACGGGACTGGTACGAGGCAGTCCGTGCGGCGAAGCCGGTGGCGACCGGTCTCTTCGCGACGGGCACGGACCTGGTGCTGACCGAGGAGCCTGCGGAGACGGACGTTCATGCATTGGACGGGAGCACGTTCCACAGGATCGTCAGCGCCTCGGACGGACTGCGCGACTTCCTCGACCGGGAACCCTCTTTCCTCTCGACCCGGCTGCTGACCAGCCTCCTTTACGCCTGTCTGCATAGTGCTGGAATCAGCCTGGCGGAGCGGTACTTCCTGTGCTATTCGGTCAGTCGCGCGTGTGAGGCCATTTTCCGCACGGATGCACTGGCGGTCCTTTCCACACTCGCCGACGCCCAACGCTTTTGAGCCAGAAAACCCACATGCCCGCATACGGTGCGAGAGCACGGACATCGCACGGGAGTGCGCGTTCCGGCGACGGCCGCACCAGGATTCCCCAAAAGGATCTTTTCCGGTGGCCTAATGAACCCGCTCCTAGCTGCGGGATTCGCTCCGGGCCGACCCGAGCACACTTCCCATGGATGTGGAATTCCACCATCCATTTCATGTCACGAGCAGGTGGCCACTTATCCCTACACATGAATACAAGATCAATTCACTTGGGGTACTCTCGGCGGCTGCAATCATGAACCAGAAGGCGAAATCTTTTCGCAGTTGGGGGGATAGTTGCCCGTGTCGGAGCAGGTAAAAAAGAAGAAGAGCAAAGTCGCCGGCGTGGTGCGAATCAGCCAGGAAGGAGGTAACGCGAACGTCGCCAAGGTCGGACAGGTCCTCGGCTCCTACGGCGTGAACATCGTCGGCGTCATGAAGGAGTTCAACGAAGGCTCCGCGGCGCACCGCGGCCTCCTCGTCTCGGCGGACATCACGATCTACGAAGACCGCTCCTTCGAGGTCGCCGTCAAGACCCCGGCCACGGCGAGCCTGCTACTCCAGGCGGCAGGCGTGCAGAAGGGCAGCGCGCGCCCGCACGCGGAGACGGCCGGGACGGTGACCAAGGCGCAACTGCGCGAGATCGCCTCCATCAAGATGCCCGACCTCAATGCGGAATCCGTCGAGCAGGCCGAGAAGATCGTCGGGGGCACGGCCAGGTCGATGGGCATAAAGATCGTTGACTGATCCTCTCCGCAGCAAGGCAATGGAGTGACATGAGCGCTGAGAGCCGAAGCGAGCGCAATGTCCGCGCCACGCAACTGGCGGGCGCCGCGGTCGCGCATTTCCTCGCGAACGACGAGGAGTCACTGAAGGACTGCCTCCGGCAGATCCCCGATCCACCAGGAGCGCTCGTCGGCATGCTGCGATTCGCCGCCCTGGCGGTGACCGCGGCGGCTGAGGATTCCGAGGCGGGCCACATCGAGGTGGCGCAGCAGCTCGTCCTCAGGGTCGCTGATCTGGAGGCGTAGCCGCCGGAACGGCGTTGTGCGGCACGAGGATCTCCCGTGCCCACAACGCCGTTCGGCATCCGGCACCCGTTCCATCTCTCTGATTCCCGGGGAGCGTGATGTCCAGACTGGGGAGCGCGATGCACACCGCCTTGGGCGGCATCCGCTCGTGCGCCGCAACGGGGGAATTCCATGGAGGTCGATGTACTGGGGCCGCTGTCGGTCTCGCAGGAATCAGCTTCGATCGTTCCGACCGCTTCCAAGCCCCGCACCGTGCTGGCTCTGCTCGCCGTACGGGCAAATCGTTTCGTCGCTTTGTCGTCCCTCATGGACGAGTTGTGGATCGCCGAGAAACCGCCCAGCGCCAGGACCGCGATGCAGAGCTACATCCTGCACCTGCGCAAGAAGATCGCCGCAGGCTCGAAAAGGCGTCCTGACGGCTCGGTGCCCGAGGCGAAGGACGTCCTGGTGACCATGCCAGGGGGCTATCTGCTCAAGGCAGCGGACGACCACGTGGTCCTCGACAACTTCGAACTCCTGGCGGCAGCAGGCCACCGGGCCAGAGAACAGGGCGACTTCCAGGCCGCATCGGAGAACTTCGCCAGAGCCCTCGGCCTCTGCCGCGGGCGCACCCTCGCGGACGTCCAGGTCGGCCCCCACCTCCGGATGGAGGTCGAGCGCATCGAAGAGGCCCGCCTCAACGTCCTGGACCGCAGAATCGAGTCCGATCTGCGGCTGGGCCGCCATCACGAACTCCTGAGCGAACTGCGGAGCATCATCGCCGCCCATCCGACCCACGAAGGGCTGTGCGCCCACCTGATGCTCGCGCTCTACCGCTCCGGCCGACGCTCCGAAGCCCTGGAGGTCTACCAGCGCATGCGGGCCACCTTGGTGAGCGAACTGGGACTTGAGCCGTCCCCTGCCCTACGGCGGCTCCAGCGCTCGATGCTCATCTCCGACCACGGCCTCAGCGAGCTCAACGTGACCTGGGACGTCTCCACCTTCTAGACGGGACTTCACGGGAACTCAGAGCCGGGACGAGGCTCCGCGGCGTAGGGGCGCGCCGCTCCCCGGCCGCACGGGAAGACGCCGGAGGGCGGCCACCCCCACGGGGTAGCCGCCCTCCCTACGCTGTCGCCTTACTGGTTGTACGGACCGTAGTCGTAGTCCTCCAGCGGAACGGCCTGGCCGGAGCCGGTGCCGAACGGCGAGTAGTCGATGTCGTCGTAGCCCACGGCCGAGTACATCGCGGCCTTGGCCTCCTCGGTCGGCTCGACCCGGATGTTGCGGTAGCGGGACAGACCCGTACCGGCCGGGATGAGCTTACCGATGATGACGTTCTCCTTGAGGCCGATCAGGGAGTCCGACTTGGCGTTGATCGCCGCGTCGGTCAGAACCCTGGTCGTCTCCTGGAAGGACGCCGCCGACAGCCACGACTCGGTGGCGAGCGAGGCCTTGGTGATACCCATCAGCTGCGGGCGGCCGGAGGCGGGGTGACCGCCCTCGGTGACCACACGACGGTTCTCGGTCTCGAACTTCGAGCGCTCGACGAGCTCGCCCGGCAGCAACTCCGCGTCGCCGGACTCGATGATCGTCACCCGGCGCAGCATCTGCCGGATGATGATCTCGATGTGCTTGTCGTGGATCGACACGCCCTGCGAGTTGTAGACCTTCTGGACCTCGCCGACCAGGTGGACCTGGACGGCCCGCTGGCCGAGGATGCGCAGCACGTCGTGCGGGTTGGTCGCACCGAAGGTGAGCTTCTGGCCCACCTCGACGTGGTCGCCCTCGTGCACCAGGACCTTGGCGCGCTTCGAGATCGGGTAGGCCGTCTCGTCGCTGCCGTCGTCCGGGGTGACGACGATCTTCTTGGTCTTCTCGGTCTCCTCGATCCGAACGCGGCCCGCGGCCTCGGAGATCGGGGCGACACCCTTCGGCGTGCGCGCCTCGAAGAGCTCGACGACACGCGGCAGACCCTGGGTGATGTCGTCACCGGCCACACCACCGGTGTGGAAGGTACGCATCGTCAGCTGGGTACCGGGCTCACCGATCGACTGGGCGGCGATGATGCCGACCGCCTCACCGATGTCGACCAGCTTGCCGGTGGCGAGCGAACGGCCGTAGCAGTACGCACAGGTACCGACCGCGGACTCACAGGTCAGGACCGAGCGGGTCTTGACCTCTTCGACACCGGCCGCCACCAGGGCGTCGATGAGCACGTCACCGAGGTCGACGTTAGCAGGCGCGATGACCTTGCCGTCCACGACGACGTCCTCGGCGAGCATCCGCGCGTACACCGACGTCTCGACGTCGTCCGCCTTGCGCAGCGTGCCGTCGGCACCCCGCTCGGCGATCCGCAGCTTCAGACCGCGGTCGGTGGTGCAGTCCTCCTCGCGGATGATGACGTCCTGCGAGACGTCCACCAGACGACGGGTCAGGTAACCCGAGTCGGCGGTACGCAGAGCGGTGTCGGCGAGACCCTTACGGGCACCGTGCGTGGAGATGAAGTACTCCAGCACGGACAGACCCTCGCGGAAGGACGCCTTGATCGGACGCGGAATGGTCTCGTTCTTGGCGTTCGACACCAGACCACGCATACCCGCGATCTGACGCATCTGCATCATGTTTCCGCGAGCACCCGAGTTGACCATCATGAAGATGGGGTTGGTCTTCGGGAAGTTGTCGTTCATCGCCTCGGCGACCTTGTTGGTCGCCTCGGTCCAGATCTGGATGAGCTCCTGCGTGCGCTCGTCCTTGGTGATCAGACCGCGCTCGTACTGCTTCTGGACCTTCTCGTCCTTGGCCTCGTACGACGCGACGATCTCCTTCTTCGCCGCGGGCACGACGACGTCGGAGATGGCGACGGTGACACCGGAGCGGGTCGCCCAGTAGAAGCCGGCAGCCTTCAGGTTGTCGAGCGTCGCCGCCACGATGACCTTCGGGTAGCGCTCGGCGAGGTCGTTGACGATCTCGGAGAGCTGCTTCTTGCCGACCGAGTAGTCGACGAACGGGTAGTCCTCGGGCAGCAGCTCGTTGAAGAGCGCCCGGCCCAGGGTGGTCTTCAGCCGGAAGCTGTCGCCCTGCTGCCACGCGACGGACTCGTCGCCCTCCTCCGCGACCGGCGGGGTCCAGCCGCGCGGCGGGACGGTACCGATCGGGAAGCGGATGTCGACCTTCGCCTGGAGCGAGAGCTCCCGGGCGTCGAAGGCCATGATCGCCTCGGCGGTGGAGTTGAACGAACGACCCTCGCCGCGGACCTCGCGCTCCTCCTCGTCCGTGGTGAGGAAGAACAGGCCCAGCACCATGTCCTGGGTCGGCATGGTCACCGGACGGCCGTCGGCCGGCTTGAGGATGTTGTTCGAGGACAGCATCAGGATGCGGGCCTCAGCCTGCGCCTCCGCGGACAGCGGCAGGTGCACGGCCATCTGGTCACCGTCGAAGTCCGCGTTGAACGCGGTGCAGACGAGCGGGTGGATCTGGATGGCCTTGCCCTCGACCAGCTGCGGCTCGAAGGCCTGGATGCCGAGGCGGTGCAGCGTGGGCGCACGGTTCAGCAGCACCGGGTGCTCGGCGATGACCTCTTCGAGGACGTCATACACGACGGTGCGGCCGCGCTCGACCATGCGCTTGGCCGACTTGATGTTCTGCGCGTGGTTCAGGTCGACCAGGCGCTTCATCACGAACGGCTTGAAGAGCTCCAGCGCCATGGCCTTGGGCAGACCGCACTGGTGCAGCTTCAGCTGCGGGCCGACGACGATCACGGAACGCGCCGAGTAGTCGACTCGCTTGCCGAGCAGGTTCTGCCGGAAGCGACCCTGCTTGCCCTTCAGCATGTCGCTGAGGGACTTCAGCGGGCGGTTACCGGGACCGGTGACCGGACGGCCGCGGCGACCGTTGTCGAACAGCGCGTCGACGGCCTCCTGGAGCATCCGCTTCTCGTTGTTCACGATGATCTCGGGGGCACCGAGGTCGAGCAGACGCTTCAGACGGTTGTTCCGGTTGATGACCCGGCGGTACAGGTCGTTCAGGTCGGAGGTCGCGAAGCGGCCACCGTCCAGCTGCACCATCGGACGCAGGTCCGGCGGGATCACCGGGACGCAGTCCAGCACCATGCCCCTGGGGCTGTTGCTGGTCTGCAGGAAGGCGGAGACGACCTTGAGGCGCTTGAGCGCACGGGTCTTCTTCTGGCCCTTGCCGGTGCGGATGATCTCGCGGAGGCGCTCGGCCTCCTCGTCCAGGTCGAAGGACTCCAGGCGCTTCTGCAGCGCCGCGGCGCCCATCGAGCCGTCGAAGTACGTGCCGAAGCGGTCGCGCAGCTCGCGGTAGAGCAGCTCGTCGCCCTCCAGGTCCTGGACCTTGAGGTTCTTGAAGCGGCTCCACACCTCGTCGAGACGGTCGATCTCGCGCTGGGCACGGTCGCGCAGCTGCTTCATCTCCCGCTCGGCGCCTTCGCGCACCTTGCGGCGCACGTCTGCCTTGGCACCCTCGGCCTCGAGCTCGGCCAGGTCGGTCTCGAGCTTCTTGGCGCGGGCCTCCAGGTCGGCGTCGCGACGGTTCTCGATCTGCTGGCGCTCGACGGAGACGTGGGCCTCCAGCGAGGGCAGGTCGCGGGTGCGGCGCTCCTCGTCCACGTACGTGATCATGTACGCAGCGAAGTAGATGACCTTCTCCAGGTCCTTCGGGGCGAGGTCGAGCAGGTAACCCAGCCGCGACGGAACACCCTTGAAGTACCAGATGTGGGTCACGGGGGCGGCAAGCTCGATGTGGCCCATCCGCTCGCGGCGCACCTTGGCACGGGTGACCTCGACGCCGCACCGCTCACAGATGATGCCCTTGAAGCGGACGCGCTTGTACTTGCCGCAGTAGCACTCCCAGTCCCGGGTAGGACCGAAGATCTTCTCGCAGAAGAGTCCGTCCTTCTCGGGCTTCAGGGTGCGGTAGTTGATGGTCTCGGGCTTCTTGACCTCGCCGTGGGACCACTGACGGATGTCGTCAGCAGTGGCCAGGCCGATCCGCAGCTCGTCGAAGAAGTTGACGTCGAGCACTATGCGTCAATCCCTCTCAGGGTCGTGTCTCAATCAATGGTCTGATGGGGGCCCCTCCACGCCCGCCGGGGCGTAGGGGGAGGGTCCGGCGACGGCCGGGGCTCCTTGTGGGGCCCCGGCCAGGCCCGTCAGACCTCTTCGACGCTGCTCGGCTCGCGCCGGGACAGGTCGATGCCGAGCTCCTCCGCGGCGCGGAAGACGTCCTCGTCGGTGTCGCGCATCTCGATGGACATGCCGTCCGAGGACAGCACCTCCACGTTGAGGCACAGGGACTGCATCTCCTTGATGAGCACCTTGAAGGACTCGGGGATGCCGGGCTCGGGGATGTTCTCGCCCTTGACGATGGCCTCGTAGACCTTCACGCGGCCGGTGACGTCGTCGGACTTGATGGTCAGCAGCTCCTGGAGGGCGTATGCGGCGCCGTACGCCTCCAGCGCCCACACCTCCATCTCGCCGAACCGCTGGCCACCGAACTGAGCCTTACCACCCAGCGGCTGCTGGGTGATCATCGAGTACGGACCGGTCGACCGGGCGTGCAGCTTGTCGTCGACCAGGTGGTGCAGCTTGAGGATGTACATGTACCCGACCGAGATCGGGTCCGGGAACGGCTCGCCGGAGCGGCCGTCGAACAGCCGGGCCTTGCCGGACGGGAGCACCATGCGCTCGCCGTCGCGGTTCGGGATGGTGTGCTGGAGCAGACCCGCGAGCTCGTCCTCGCGAGCACCGTCGAAGACCGGGGTCGCGACGTTGGTGCCCGGTGCGACCTGGTCCGCGCCGATGGCCTGCAGGCGCTGGGCCCACTCGTCGGCGAGACCGGACACGTCCCAACCGCGGCTGGCGAGCCAGCCGAGGTGGATCTCCAGGACCTGTCCCGGGTTCATGCGGGACGGGACACCCAGCGGGTTGAGGATGATGTCGACCGGGGTGCCGTCCTCCAGGAACGGCATGTCCTCGATCGGCAGGATCTTGGAGATGACACCCTTGTTGCCGTGGCGGCCGGCGAGCTTGTCACCGTCGGTGATCTTGCGCTTCTGCGCGACGTAGACGCGCACCAGCTGGTTCACACCGGGGGGAAGCTCGTCGCCCTCCTCGCGGTCGAAGACGCGGACGCCGATGACCTTGCCGGTCTCGCCGTGCGGCACCTTCAGCGACGTGTCACGGACCTCACGGGCCTTCTCACCGAAGATCGCGCGGAGCAGGCGCTCCTCCGGGGTCAGCTCGGTCTCACCCTTCGGGGTGACCTTGCCGACCAGGATGTCGCCGGCGACGACCTCGGCACCGATGCGGATGATGCCGCGCTCGTCGAGGTCGGCGAGGACCTCCTCGGAGACGTTCGGGATGTCCCGGGTGATCTCCTCGGGGCCCAACTTGGTGTCACGGGCGTCGACCTCGTGCTCCTCGATGTGGATCGAGGAGAGGACGTCGTCCTGAACGAGGCGCTGCGACAGGATGATCGCGTCCTCGTAGTTGTGGCCCTCCCACGGCATGAACGCGACGAGCAGGTTCTTGCCGAGCGCCATCTCGCCGTTCTCGGTGGCCGGGCCGTCGGCGAGGACCTGGCCCTCGATGACCCGGTCGCCCTCGGAGACGACGACCTTCTGGTTGACCGAGGTGCCCTGGTTGGAGCGGGAGAACTTGGCGATGCGGTACGTGGTGTACGTGCCGTCGTCGTTGGCGACGGTGACGTAGTCGGCCGAAACCTCCTGGATCACACCGTCCTTCTCCGCCTTGATGACGTCGCCGGCGTCGGTGGCACAGCGGTATTCCATGCCGGTACCGACGAGCGGGGCCTCCGCCTTGATGAGCGGAACGGCCTGGCGCATCATGTTCGCGCCCATGAGGGCACGGTTGGCGTCGTCGTGCTCGAGGAACGGGATCATGGCGGTCGCGACCGACACCATCTGGCGCGGCGAGACGTCCATGTAGTCCACGTCCGAGGGCGACACGTAGTCGACCTCGCCGCCGCGGCGGCGGACGAGCACCCGGGCCTCGGAGAAGCGCAGGTCGTCATTGAGCGCGGCGTTGGCCTGCGCGATGACGAAGCGGTCCTCCTCGTCGGCGGTCAGGTAGTCCACCTCGTCGGTGACCTGGCCGTCGACGACCTTGCGGTACGGCGTCTCGACGAAGCCGAACGCGTTGACGCGGCCGTACGAGGCGAGTGAACCGATCAGACCGATGTTCGGGCCTTCGGGGGTCTCGATCGGGCACATGCGTCCGTAGTGGGACGGGTGCACGTCGCGGACCTCGAAGCCCGCCCGCTCACGGGACAGACCGCCGGGGCCCAGCGCCGACAGGCGGCGCTTGTGGGTCAGGCCCGACAGCGGGTTGTTCTGGTCCATGAACTGGGACAGCTGGCTGGTGCCGAAGAACTCCTTGATGGAGGCGACGACCGGCCGGATGTTGATCAGTGTCTGCGGCGTGATCGCTTCGACGTCCTGGGTCGTCATGCGCTCGCGCACGACGCGCTCCATACGCGCCAGACCCGTACGGACCTGGTTCTGGATGAGCTCGCCGACGTTCCGCAGACGGCGGTTGCCGAAGTGGTCGATGTCGTCGGTCTCGACGACGATCTGCGTACCGCTCTCGCCGACCGTCTCGATCTCACCGGCGTGCAGCTTGACCAGGTACTTGATGGTCGCGATGACATCGTCGGTGGTGAGCACGCCGGCGTCCAGCGGCTCGTCCGCGCCGAGCTTCTTGTTGACCTTGTAGCGGCCGACCTTGGCGAGGTCGTAGCGCTTCGGGTTGAAGTAGAGGTTCTCGAGAAGGGTCTGCGCGGCCTCACGCGTCGGGGGCTCGCCCGGGCGCAGCTTGCGGTAGATGTCCAGCAGCGCGTCGTCCTGGCCCTGGGTGTGGTCCTTCTCCAGGGTGGCGCGCATGGACTCGTACTCGCCGAACTCCTCCAGGATCTGCTCGGTGGTCCAGCCGAGCGCCTTCAGGAGGACGGTGACGGACTGCTTGCGCTTGCGGTCGATGCGAACGCCGACCATGTCGCGCTTGTCGATCTCCATCTCCAGCCAGGCACCCCGGGAAGGGATGATCTTGGCGGAGAAGATGTCCTTGTCGGACGTCTTGTCGATGGAGGAGTCGAAGTAGACACCCGGCGAGCGGACCAGCTGCGACACCACGACACGCTCGGTGCCGTTGATGACGAAGGTGCCCTTGTTGGTCATGAGCGGGAAGTCGCCCATGAAGACCGTCTGGGACTTGATCTCACCGGTCTCGTTGTTGGTGAACTCGGCCGTGACGAAGAGCGGAGCGGCGTACGTGAAGTCGCGCTCCTTGCACTCGTCGATCGAGTTCTTCGGGGGCTCGAAGCGGTGATCGCGGAAGGTCAGCGACATCGACCCGGAGAAGTCCTCGATCGGGGAGATCTCCTCGAAGATCTCCTCCAGACCGGACTTGGTGGGGACGTCCTGTCCGTTCTCCAGAGCCGCCTCGACACGAGCCTTCCAGGCCGCGTTGCCGAGCAGCCAGTCGAAGCTCTCGGTCTGCAGCGCAAGGAGGTTCGGAACCTCGAGGGGCTCTTTGATCTTTGCAAAGGAGATGCGCAGCGGGGCGGTGCTGGCACCGTTGTTCGTATTCGCGGTCGAGGCGTTGCGCGAGGCGGCCAAGAGGGGGTCCTTCCGAGGGCTCGGACTCACTACGCGCGTACCGGTCCCAAGCCGGGCACAGAGACAGAAATCCCAGGTCAGGGCTATTTCGGCCGTCGATGCTCGTGCGAGGGTATGCCCCTGGTGACGGGCAGGGGGCAGCTAACAGGCAGCGCAAAGGGTCAGTGTAGCCACTTGGCCCACTGATGTCCAGGGCGGGTTTTTCAGGACCCTCGTTGTTCTCAACTCCGCCGTATGCCGTGCGCTGGAGGCGCACACCGATACTGCCCGTTCGGCCGTCGATCCATGCCTCGAACCTGGACCGTTGTGACGACCCGTCCTGAGAATTGCGCGCTGCGTGCGGTTCGTCAAGGCCCCCCAGCCCAATCCTGGCTACTGGGATCGTCACCTGGCGCACGGCGAAGATCACCCTACTCTCCGCAGCGGACAGTGCAACACAACCACCCGGCCGCGTCATGAGACGCCGAAGGGCGACCACCCGCATGGGTGATCGCCCTTCAGTGTGCGCGCGTTACAGCGCGGGAGTCAGAAGACTCGCGAGGTCACTTGACCTCGACGGCCGCACCGGCAGCCTTGAGGGACTCGGCGGCCTTGTCAGCGGCCTCCTTGTTGACCTTCTCGAGGACCGGCTTCGGGGTGCCGTCGACGAGGTCCTTGGCCTCCTTCAGGCCCAGGGAGGTCAGCTCACGCACGACCTTGATGACCTGGATCTTCTTGTCGCCGGCGCCGGTGAGGATGACGTCGAACTCGTCCTTCTCCTCAGCAGCCTCGACCGGGGCACCCGGAACGGCGGCACCGGCAACGGCGACCGGGGCGGCAGCGGTGACGTCGAACTTGTCCTCGAACGCCTTCACGAACTCGGAGAGCTCGATGAGGGTCATCTCCTCGAACTGCGCGAGCAGGTCTTCCTGAGACAGCTTCGCCATGATGGGCGATCCTTCCACTAATTCGGCTGGTGCCGGGATGTACATAACGGCGGGCGTTACGGCCCGCTACGAGCCGCGCACTAGGCGGCGCAGCTCAATGCGCGAGCCGAATTACTCGGCACCGCCCTGCTCGGCCTGCTTGGCACGCAGCGCGTCCACGGTGCGGACGAGCTTCGACGGGAGCGCCTGGAAGAGCGCGGCAGCCTGGGACTGCTTGCCCTTCATGGCGCCCGCCAGCTTGGCGAGCAGAACCTCGCGGGACTCGAGGTCCGCAAGCTTCTTGATCTCATCGGCGGACAGCGCCTTGCCGTCAAGGACACCGCCCTTGATGATGAGGTTCGGGTTGTCCTTGGCGAAGTCACGAAGACCCTTCGCCGACTCCACCGGGTCACCGGTGATGAAGGCGACCGCCGTCGGACCAGCGAACTGGTCGTCGAGCGAAGTGATCCCGGCCTCGTTGGCCGCAATCTTGGTCAGCGTGTTCTTCACCACGGCGTACTGGGCGTTCTCACCGAGGGAACGGCGCAGCTGCTTGAGCTGGGCCACGGTGAGACCCCGGTACTCGGTCAGCACAGCGGCGTTCGAGCTGCGGAACTGGTCCGCGAGCTCGGCTACCGCGGCAGCCTTGTCGGGCCTTGCCATAGAGCGTCGGCCTCCTTCCGGGTGATGAGGACCGCTCGGAAGGGGCTGGGCAAAACGAAACGCCCCGGCGCAGGCGCACGGGGCGTGAAGCTCGACCGAAAATTCCGGGAGCTCTCTTCCACAGTCACCTGCGCGGGTCGTCCGCAGCTAGCGGATCCTTCGGCCACCGCACCCCGTACGGGGCACGGCAACGACCAGCGGTCTTTGGCTTCCGTGGAAGAGTACGGGAGTCGGTCGGCAACAGGCAAATCCGTCCGGACGACTCAGGCCTGGACGGGCTTCACCGAGCCCTTGCCGAGCTGCTCGAGCATCGTGAAGACGTCGAAGGTGTCCTCGGCAGGCGGCGCCTCGACGGTGGCCTTGGCGTCGTTGTCGGAGTGGTGGGCGGTGATGTGCACGGTGTCCTGAGGCATCTTCATGCCGACGACCACCTTCACCGGGTAGTTGTCCCCGTTGGCCCAGGCCTCGGCGTGGACCCCTCGATACCGCTCTTCTTGGCGTTGGCGACGAGGCGCTCGCGCTCCTCCTCGGAAGAGCGCGTCGAAGGACTTGTCGGCGTCGACCATCTGCTCCAAGGTCAGCGTGCCCTCTCGGGGTGCTGACACAGCCGTACGAATAAACCGGCCCCCGCGCCTCGTCAGAGGTGCGGGGGCCGGTTTACGAAAGAGAGCCGTCAGGCTCAGACCGCTGCCGGGTCCTCCTCGACGAGGAGGTTCCGGGTGCGGTTGGCGTCCAGCGGGATGCCCGGACCCATGGTGGTGGTCAGGGTCGCCTTCTTGATGTAGCGGCCCTTCGCGGCGGACGGCTTCAGACGGAGGATCTCCTCCAGCGCCGCGGCGTAGTTCTCCACCAGCTTGGTCTCGTCGAAGGAGACCTTGCCGATGATGAAGTGCAGGTTCGCGTGCTTGTCGACACGGAACTCGATCTTGCCGCCCTTGATGTCGGTGACGGCCTTGGTGACGTCCATGGTCACGGTGCCGGTCTTCGGGTTCGGCATCAGACCACGGGGACCGAGCACGCGGCCGAGGCGGCCGACCTTGCCCATGAGGTCCGGGGTGGCGACGACGGCGTCGAAGTCCAGACGGCCCTTCGCGACCTCGTCGATCAGTTCGTCGGAGCCGACGATGTCGGCGCCAGCGGCTTCCGCGGCCGCAGCACGGTCACCGGTCGCGAAGACCAGGACCCGGGCGGTCTTGCCGGTACCGTGCGGGAGGTTCACGGTGCCGCGGACCATCTGGTCGGCCTTGCGTGGGTCAACGCCCAGGCGGAAGGCGACCTCGACGGTGCCGTCGAACTTGGTGGTGGCGGTGTCCTTCGCAATACGGACGGCCTCGAGCGGGGCGTAGTTGCGCTCCCGGTCGACCTTGGCGTCCGCGGTGCGGAGAGCCTTGCTGCGCTTCACTTCTTCTCCTGTGGGAGTGACACCGTACGGCTCCGCCGCACGGCAGGTGTGGAGTTGTGGTGCGGGCCAGCGCCGGCCCTACCACAGAGGTCTTACGGGGCTGTCAGCCCTCGACCGTGATGCCCATGGAGCGGGCGGTGCCGGCGATGATCTTCTCGGCGGCTTCCAGGTCGTTGGCGTTCAGGTCGGGCATCTTGACCGAGGCGATCTCACGGACCTGGTCGCGCGTCAGCTTGGCGACCTTGGTCTTGTGCGGCTCGCCGGAGCCCGACTCCACACCCGCGGCCTTGAGGATCAGCTTGGCGGCCGGCGGAGTCTTGGTGATGAAGGTGAAGGAACGGTCCTCGTAGACCGTGATCTCCACCGGCACGACCATGCCACGCTGCGACTCGGTCGCGGCGTTGTAGGCCTTGCAGAACTCCATGATGTTGACGCCGTGCTGACCCAGCGCGGGGCCGACCGGCGGAGCCGGGTTGGCGGCGCCGGCCTGGATCTGGAGCTTGATGAGCCCCGTGACCTTCTTCTTCTTGGGAGGCATGTGCTCTCTCCGGGTCCTAGTGAGAGTTTCCGCCTTCCACCCGATCATCCGGATGGAGGCATACCGCACAACGATAGCGGGTCGGGCTGCGCGGCCAAAAACCGAGCAGGTCAGAACCGCCCGGAACGCGTTCGAGGGCCGATCCGGCCGCTCGCGGTCCCCGGTGCGTGCGGGTCCACGGAACGTGGTAACCCCAGCCTGCCACGCGGGACGGGACCGGCGCCCCCGGGTTTCCGTCAGCCGGTCCACCGTCCGCCCGCCGGCCGGGAGGCGTCGGGGCGTTCCGTGCCCTGAGGGAGCAGCCCGGAGGCCGTACCCACCAGGGTCCCCCGACCGGTCCCTCCGTGCGTGCTCGCCCCGTCTCCGCGTGCCCCACCGCCCGTCCCGACGGGCGGGACAGGCCCTGTGGTTCCCCTCGAGCCCGGGCTGAGCGGCCGTCCGGGGGCCGACGTGTGCGGACTCCCGTGCGGGCCCACACGCGGAAGAGCCCCCGACCGGCGGTGGACCGCGGTCGGGGGCTCTTCCGGATGGTGCTCAGTTCTTCTGGATCTGGTCGAAGCTCAGCTCGACCGGGGTCTCACGACCGAAGATCTCGACGAGGCCCTTGACCTTCTTCGAGTCGGCGTTGATCTCGTTGATCGTGGCCTGCAGGGTGGCGAACGGACCGTCGGTCACCGTGACGGAGTCGCCGACCTCGAAGTCCAGCACCTGGACCTCGACCTTGCGGGCCGGAGCAGGCTTGCCCTCGGCCTCGGCTGCCTCGCGGGCGGCCTTCTCCTCGGCCTCCGGAGCGAGCATCTTGACGATCTCGTCGAGGGTCAGCGGATACGGGTCGTAGGCGTTGCCGACGAAGCCGGTGACACCGGGCGTGTTGCGGACGACGCCCCAGGACTCGTTCGTCAGGTCCATGCGGACGAGCACGTACCCGGGCAGCTTGTTCTGCCGGACGTTCTTGCGCTCACCGTTCTTGATCTGGACGATCTCTTCCTCGGGCACCTCGGCCTGGTAGATGAAGTCCTCGACGTTCAGCGAGACGGCACGCTGCTCCAGGTTGGCCTTCACGCGCTTCTCGTAGCCCGCATACGTGTGGATCACGTACCACTCGCCGGGCAGGCCGCGCAGCTCGTCACGGAGGGCCGCGATCGGGTCGGCGGGAGCCTCGGGCTCCGCCTCGACGACCTCCTCGGCGGCTTCCTCGTCCTCGGCGACCTCGGCGACGGCCTCGCCCTCGACGTGCATCGCTGCTTCCTCGGCCGGCTCGCCCGCAGCGGCGTCAGCAGCTTCCGCCTGGTCCTCGTCGGCCGCCTCGACGATGTCGAGCTCGTCCTCAGCGGACTCCGCTGCGCCTACGCGCGGCTCAACGGCGTCGTTCAGGTTCGGGTCAGACACGGTGGCTGCTTCTTCCTGGATTACAGAGGGGGTGGAACGTGGCGAAAGGGGCGCCGGTGAAGGCACCCTCCGCAGGATCAGCCGAAGACGTACTTGACTGCTTGCTGGAAGCCAAAGTCAATCACGGTCACCAGGCCGATCATGATGACAACGAAGACGATCACCACCGTGGTGTACGTCGTCAACTGGCTGCGCGTGGGCCAGACGACTTTGCGCAGCTCGGCGACGATCTGGCGGTAGAAGAGCGCGAGACGGCCGAACGGGCCCTTCTTTCCGCGCTTGCCGCCCTTCCGGGCCTTCTTGCGGGACTCGGGCGCCTCGTCCTCGGCATCAGGCATGTCGATGGAGCCCACGGCGTCCGTCACGTCTCTCACCTGATTCCGGGTCGTGGCCGTGCCGCGCCCGGTCGAGCCGCACGGCGATGCATCGAAGTACGTACATGCGCACACATCCTGGCGATGGAGTGTGTAGCAGGGCCGGAGGGACTTGAACCCCCAACCGCTGGTTTTGGAGACCAGTGCTCTACCAATTGAGCTACGACCCTTTGTGGTTCCCCCCAAACCTACCCCATCGGTAGAGGTGGTCGGTGAGGGCCAACGACGAGTGAGTGTACGTGGTCAGGAGCCGTGCGTCGAACAGATAGCTCCGAGACGGTTCCTGTCCGCGTTCTCTCCGGGTGGTGCCGGCTTCTGTACGGACCGTGTCCGGGTGGCGTGAAGACCCCGTCCGCGACGCGAAACGAGTGTGCCCCGCCCAGGCGGGGTCTGGGACCATGGCCCCATGAGCGCTGCAACTCCTCCGACCGAGCGCCGGGTCTCCGCCCGCATCGGCGCGATCTCCGAGTCCGCGACCCTCGCCGTCGACGCCAAGGCCAAAGCCCTCAAGGCGGCCGGCCGTCCGGTGATCGGCTTCGGCGCCGGCGAGCCCGACTTCCCGACCCCCGACTACATCGTCGAAGCGGCGATCGAGGCCTGCAAGAACCCCAAGTACCACCGCTACACGCCGGCCGGCGGCCTGCCCGAGCTGAAGAAGGCCATCGCCGAGAAGACCCTGCGCGACTCCGGCTACGAGGTCGACCCCGCCCAGGTGCTGGTGACCAACGGCGGCAAGCAGGCGATCTACGAGGCCTTCGCGGCGATCCTCGACCCGGGCGACGAGGTCATCGTCCCCGCGCCGTACTGGACGACGTACCCCGAGTCGATCCGGCTCGCGGGCGGCGTCCCGGTGGAGGTCGTCGCCGACGAGACCACCGGCTACCGCGTGTCGGTGGAGCAATTGGAGGCGGCCCGCACGGAGAAGACCAAGGTGGTCCTCTTCGTCTCCCCGTCCAACCCGACCGGTGCGGTCTACAGCGAGGCCGACACCGAGGCGATCGGCCGCTGGGCGCTGGAACACGGCCTGTGGGTGCTGACGGACGAGATCTACGAGCACCTCGTCTACGGCGGCACGGCGTTCTCCTCGATCCCCAAGCTGGTGCCCGAGCTCCGCGAGAAGTGCATCGTCGTGAACGGCGTGGCGAAGACGTACGCGATGACCGGCTGGCGCGTGGGCTGGATCGTCGGCCCGAAGGACGTCGTCAAGGCCGCGACCAACCTGCAGTCGCACGCCACGTCCAACGTGTCCAACGTGGCGCAGGTCGCGGCGCTCGCCGCGGTCTCCGGCGACCTGGACGCGGTCGCGGCGATGCGTGAGGCGTTCGACCGCCGCCGCCAGACCATCGTGCGGATGCTCAACGAGATCGACGGGGTGGTCTGCCCCGAGCCCGAGGGCGCCTTCTACGCCTACCCGTCGGTGAAGGGCCTGCTCGGCAAGGAGATCCGCGGGAAGCGGCCGCAGACGTCCGTGGAGCTCGCCGCGCTCATCCTGGACGAGGCCGAGGTCGCCGTCGTCCCCGGCGAGGCCTTCGGCACACCGGGCTACCTGCGGCTGTCGTACGCGCTGGGCGACGAGGACCTGGTGGAGGGCGTCTCGCGGATGCAGAAGCTGCTCGCCGAGGCGCGCGACTAGGTTCCGCTTCTCGTTCGCGGGAACGGGCCCCGGCTCCGGAGCCGGGGCCCGTTCCCGCGTTCGGGCAAGGACCCGATCGGGGAAAGGGGGTGCCGTACGGGCGGGGCGTGCGGCAGGATCCTGAAATGCCCCACCCATCAGGGGGACGCCCCCCGAACGCAGCGGACGTCCGAGACCTGGCCTTGCTCCCCAAGGCCCATCTGCACCTGCACTTCACCGGATCGATGCGGCCCGCCACGCTCCTCGATCTCGCCGACAAGTACGGCGTCCACCTCCCCGACGCGCTCACCGGCGGCGAACCGCCGAAGCTCCGGGCGACGGACGAGCGAGGGTGGTTCCGCTTCCAACGGCTGTACGACATCGCCCGCTCGTGCCTGCGTGCGCCGGAGGACATCCAGCGACTGGTGCGGGAGACGGCCGAGGAAGACGTGCGGGACGGATCGAGCTGGCTCGAGATCCAGGTGGACCCGACGTCGTACGCCCCACTGCTGGGCGGTCTGATCCCTGCGCTGGAGATCATCCTGGACGCGGTGGACGACGCGGCCCGCCGGACCGGGCTCGGGATGCGCGTAGTGGTCGCCGCCAACCGCATGAAGCACCCGCTGGACGCCCGCACCCTGGCCCGGCTGGCCGTCCGGTACGCGCACCGGGGAGTCGTCGGCTTCGGGCTCTCCAACGACGAGCGGCGCGGTATGGCGCGCGACTTCGACCGGGCCTTCGCCATCGCCCGCGAGGGCGGTCTGCTCGCGGCCCCGCACGGCGGCGAACTGACCGGGCCGTCGTCGGTGCGGGATTGCCTGGACGATCTGGACGCCTCCCGGATCGGCCACGGAGTACGGGCGGCAGAAGACCCCCGGCTTTTGCGCAAGCTCGCCGACCGCGGGGTGACGTGCGAGGTGTGCCCGGCGTCCAACGTGGCACTCGGTGTCTACGAGAAGCCCGAGGACGTCCCGTTGCGGACGCTGTGGAACGCAGGCGTCCCGATGGCGCTGGGCGCGGACGACCCGCTCCTGTTCGGCTCCCGGCTGGCAGCCCAGTACGAGATCGCCCGGCGCCACCACGGCTTCACGGACGCCGAGCTCGCGGAGCTGGCACGCCAGTCGGTGCGGGCCTCCGCGGCCCCGGAGGACGTCAGGGGGAAGCTGCTGTCGGGCATCGACGACTGGCTGGCCGGTCCGGTGGCCTGAAGCGGCGGGAGGCGCGTGCCGGGCGGTGTCCCGGTGCCGCCGCGGCGGTGGCCGGGCGGAACGGCGGGGTGCGCAAGGGCCCCGGGGTTCACCACGTCGAGGCCCCGCGCCGCGCGCTTCGACGGCGGTCCTCGACCCGCTGCCCCTCGCCTGAGGTGTCGGCCTCCGGGTCGCCCCGAACGCGGGCAGGGACGGGACGGCCCGCCCGTGCCGGGCTCCTCAGAGGCTGACGCCCACCGTCACCGGCTCATTGACGAGGGTGACCCCGAATGCCTCGTGGACCCCGGCCACGACCTCGCGGGCGAGCGCCAGCAGGTCCTCGGTGGTGGCTCCGCCACGGTTGGTGAGCGCGAGCGTGTGCTTGGTGGAGATCCGGGCCGGGCCGCTGCCGTACCCCTTCGTGAATCCCGCCTTGTCGATCAGCCAGGCGGCCGAGGTCTTGGTCCGACCGTCGCCCGCGGGATAGGCGGGCGGGACGGCCCGGTCGCCGAGCCGGTCGCGCACCCGGGTGACGAAGCTCTCGTACTCCGCCGCCGTGAGGATCGGGTTGGTGAAGAACGATCCGGCCGACCAGGTGTCGTGGTCCTCTGCGTCCAGGACCATGCCCTTGCCCGCCCTCAGCTTCAGGACCGCCTCGCGCGCGACCTGCGCGGGCACTCGGTCCTCCGCCTCGACGCCGAGGGCACGGGCGGTCTCCGGGTATCTGATCGGTGCGGAGAGGCCTCCCGCGTCCTCCAGTTCGAACCGGACGCGCAGGACGACGTAGCGGTCCGGGTCGGCCTTGAAGCGGCTGTGCCGGTAGGAGAAGCCGCACGCGGCGTTCGGCAGCGTGACCGTCTCGCCGTCGCGGCGGTCGTACGCCACGACCTCGGTGATCGTGGAGGAGACCTCCTGCCCGTACGCCCCGACGTTCTGGATCGGGGTGGCACCCGCCGAACCGGGAACACCGGACATGCATTCCAGCCCGGCGAGGCCCGCCTCCACGGTTCGGGCCACGGCGTCGTCCCAGACCTCGCCCGCGGCCAGTTCCAACCTCGTGCCGTCGAGCACGAATCCGGTGGTGGCGATCTTCAGGGCGGTGCCGTCGAAGCCCTTGTCCCCGATCACCAGGTTGCTGCCGCCGCCGATGACGAGCAGCGGCGTCCCGGTGGCGTCCGCCTCCCGCACGGCGGCGACGACCTCGTCGTCGCCGGTGGCGGTCACCAGGCGGGCGGCAGGTCCGCCGAGGCGGAAGGTGGTCAGGGGGGCGAGGGGGGCGTCATGGAGTTCCTGCACGGGCACAAGGGTACGGTCCGGGGCCTTGACGGCCCGAGCCCGCCCGGGAGGAGCGTCGGGTAAGCACCGGGCGCCTTCCGGAAGGGGCGGGCCCGGGCCGCGTGCGGCCCGGGCCGGTGCGTCCGCCTCCGGTACGTCGGGTTTCCGCGGGCTGCGACGTATCCGTGGACCGCGACGTTTCCCCGGTGCGTCCTCTGCCGGCGCGTTGCCGGCGCCTCCTTCGTCGGGCTCCCGGTCGGGTCGGCCCGGGTCCGGTGGGCGCCGGAGACTGCACGTTCCTGCCGGGACCCCGTTCAGACCGGGATCCGCTCGCGTCCCTCAGCGGCGGCCGGGGCTTCCGAGAGCGCGGCGGCACCTTCGGGTGCCGCGGCCCTGCGGCGCGGTACGAGGAGGGCCACCGCCGCAGCCACCCCGACCGCTGCCGCACCGATCCACAGCGCCGGGACCGTTCCGTCGGTGAACGCCTCGGCGGACTCGAAGCCGCCCTGGGCGGAGAAGACGGAGGAGAGGATCGCCACACCGAGGGATCCGCCGACCTCACGCAGGGCGTTGTTCGCGCCGGAGGCGATGCCCTGCTCGGAGGGCTTCACGCTGGACATGACGAGGCTGGCCGCGGGGGCGAAGTACATCGCCATGCCGATTCCGCTGATGATCAGGGCCGGCAGCTGGGCCGCGTACGAGACGTCGGGGTCGAGGACCAGGGCGAAGTACCCGAGGCCCACGGCCTGCAGGGCGAGGCCCGTCACGACGACCGGCCGCCCGCCGACCCGGTCGGAGAGGTAGCCCGCGATCGGCGCGACGATCATCGGCATGCCGGTCCACGGCAGCATCCGCAGCCCGGCCTCGGTGGGCGAGTAGCCGACGATCGACTGGAGGAACTGACTCAGCAGGAAGATCGAGCCGAACATACCCAGGAACATCAACAGGCTGGCGATGTTGATCCCGAAGAACCCCCCGTCGCGGAAGAGCCGCATGGGGAGCATGGGGTGCCTGCCCTTGCTGCCGTGCAGGACGAAGGCCCCGGTCAGCAGGCCGCCCACGATCAGCCCGGTCAGGACGCGCCCGCTGGTCCAGCCGTGCGAAGGGGTGCTGACCAGGGCGTACACGATCCCGAAGAGCCCCGTGCTGACCAGGACCGTGCCGAGGACGTCCAGCCGCGCACCGGGACCGCGGGACTCGGCCAGCCGCAGCCTGGCGAGCGGTAGCAGGGCCACCCCGACGGGCACGTTCAGCCAGAAGATCCACTGCCAGGACAGGTGTTCGGTGAGTGTGCCGCCGATGAGCGGGCCGCTGGCGACGGCCAGGCCCGTGACGGCACCGAAGATGCCCAGGGCCGTGCCGCGGCGGGCAGCGGGCACGGCGGCGGTGAGGAGGGTGAGGGTCAGCGGCATCATGACCGCGGCGCCGACGCCCTGCACCGCGCGCGCGGCGATCAACTCGTTGATGCCGGGCGAGAGCGCTGCCGCGGCGGAGGCGGCCGTGAAGACCGTCAGCCCTCCGATGAAGAGCCTGCGCCGTCCGAAGCGGTCCCCGAGCGCCGCCCCGAACATCAGCAGCACGGCGAAGGTCAGCGTGTACGCGTTGACGGTCCACTCCAGGTCCTCGAGCGCGCCGCCGAGGTCCGCCCGGATGGAGGGCAGGGCGGTGGTGACGACGAGGTTGTCGAGGGCCGCCATGAAGCTGGCGACGCTGGTGATGACGAGGGCCCAGACGGCGGAGCCGCCCGCACGGGCCGTTTGCTGGTTCATGACCTTCCCCCTGATGGTTAGTTATTGCTGACTAACTTCTCTGGGCGCGGAAAACCCGCCACCCGGAGCGTGAACGGTTACGCCCTACTACGGGGCCGGGCGCTGCGCGGACGTGTAGAACCCCTCCCAGACCCGATGCCCCGCCGGGAACCCCATCGAGACGAGCGTGTTGATGAGCATGCCGTACGCCATGAACACCGTGGTTTCGTCGACGTCCGCGCCGAGCGAGAGGTGGACCGTCTCCCACAGCCTCATCCACGCGGCGCGTACGGTCTCGCCGAACTCGTGGTCCCCCGCCGCTTCGGCGGCGGCCACGGCCACGTAGGTCTGCATCTGCATCATCAGCCGCTCGGGCTGCTCGTCGATGATCCGGGTGTAGGCCGCCGCCATGGCGTGCAGGGCCTCCTCGCCCTCCAACCCCCGGCTCGCCTCCTCGAAGACCTGACACATCTCCGCCATGCAACGCTCCACCGCGGAGAGGAAGATGGCCCTCTTCCCCGGGAAGAGCCGGAAGAGGTACGGCTGCGAGACGCCCACCCGCTTGGCGATCGCCTCGGTGGACGTACCGCTGTAGCCACCGTGGGCGAACTCGGACATCGCCGCACGGACGACGCTCTCGCGCCGGTCTTCTGCACTCATCCGCACCATGGAGAGAAAGTTAGTGCTCAATAACTAACTTGGTCAAGCAGTGCGCGCGCCCTCTTGTACGGTTTGCGCCGCGCTGATCGACCCAGCAGGACGGGCCGGAAACGCGAAGGCGGAGGCTGCGACCACAGGTCGCTCCCCCGCCTCCTGCCAGCCCGCCCGAGCGGCTCGGCAGCCCGCACGGCACGGCCCCTCGACCCCGAAGGCGCCGGCCGGCCGCACGCCGAGCCGGATGCGTCAGGCGTGCGCAGGTGCGTCAGGCGAGCCGGACGACCGCCCGCGACATGCCGAGCACCTTCTGACCCGCCGACGTCGCAGTCAGGTCCACCCGCACCTGGTGGTCGTCCAGTTTCGCGGCGACCTTGCCGCTGACCTCGATGACGGCTCCGCTGTCGTCGTTGGGCACGACCACCGGCTTGGTGAAGCGGACCCCGTACTCGACGACCGCCCCCGGGTCCCCCACCCAGTCCGTCACCACGCGCGCCGCCTCGGCCATGGTGAACATGCCGTGCGCGATGACGTCCGGCAGCCCGACCTCCTTGGCGAACTTCTCGTTCCAGTGGATCGGGTTGAAGTCGCCGGAGGCCCCCGCGTACTGCACCAGCGTGGCCCGGGTCACCGGGAAGCTCCGCGCGGGGAGTTCCGTGCCGACCTCCACGTCCGCGTAAGCGATCTTCGCTGCCATCACGCCTCCTCGGCGCCGCGCGCCACGAGCTTGGTCCACGCGGTCACCACGAGCTCGCCGGCCTCGTCGTGCACCTCACCGCGGATGTCGAGGATGTCGTTGCCGGCCATCGACTTGACCGCTTCGATGGTCGAGGTGACCGTGAGCCGGTCGCCCGCCCGCACCGGACGCCGGTAGGCGAACTTCTGATCACCGTGCACCACTCGGCTGTAGTCCAGACCCAGTTGCGGGTCGGCGATGACCTCGCCCGCCGCCTTGAACGTGATGGCGAACACAAAAGTCGGCGGCGCGATCACATCGGAGTGGCCGAGCTGCTTCGCGACGTCGGGATCGGTGTACGCGGGATTCGCGTCGCCCACGGCTTCGGCGAACTCGCGGATCTTTTCCCTGCCGACCTCATACGGCGGGGTGGGCGGATAGCTCCGCCCGACGAAGGACTGGTCGAGCGCCATGGACGCGCTACCTCCTGAATTCTTGGCAGAACACCGGTACAACGACACGAGGCCGCCCCCTCGTGGGGACGGCCTCGCATTCGAGCCTGATTCAGCGCGTCTCGCGGTGCGCGGTGTGCGCGTTGCAGCGCGGGCAGTGCTTCTTCATCTCAAGACGGTCCGGGTTGTTGCGCCGGTTCTTCTTGGTGATGTAGTTCCGCTCCTTGCACTCCACGCAGGCCAGCGTGATCTTCGGGCGGACGTCGGTGGCAGCCACGTGAGTGCTCCTTGACGGACGGATGGACGGATCAGGGGCGCCGCCGGTGCCAATTGGCAGCGGGGGCGCATAAAAGAGTAGCCGATCGGAGGACCGACCCCACAATCGGCTACTGTGTGTAGCGGTGACCGGACTTGAACCGGTGACACAGCGATTATGAGCCGCTTGCTCTACCGACTGAGCTACACCGCTTCGATGCAGGATCCCCCCGCCCGAAGGCGAGGATCACCCAGCATCAGAGCCCCAATACGGAATCGAACCGTAGACCTTCTCCTTACCATGGAGACGCTCTGCCGACTGAGCTATTGGGGCGAGCGATGAAGACATTACACGGTCGGTCGCCGATCGCCCAAATCCGTTAACCGCCGTGGTGACACCGGCCTCGGGCGGTGCGCCGCCTCCGCCCCGTAGGCCACTCGTGGTCACCCCGGCACGGCTGCTGCCCGCCTCCTCGATGCACGCTCAGGGCACCCCTAGGCTCGGCCCCGCCGGGTGATCTTGATCGTCCGCCGGCCGGCCTCCCCCGCCCCGTCGCAGGCCGTCCCACCCCGCCCCTCAGGAGCGCGATGCCCGACAGCCAGGCGCAGCCGCCCGACGGCGCCACTGCAGACACCACCGCGTTGCTCCTGTGCGGGGCGCGCCTCACCGACGGCCGCACGGTCGACGTCCGGCTCAGCGGTGGACGCATCGAGGCCGTCGGCACCGCAGGCAGTCTCAGCGCGACCCCGAAGGGCCACTCCGCCCGGGTGGACCTCAGCGGCTACCTCCTGCTCCCCGCCCCCGCCGAACCCCACGCCCACAGCGACACCGCCCTCACTGCACTCACCGCCGGATCACCCGTGTCGTACGCCTCCGAGGACGTCCAGCGGCGCGCCACCGAAGCCGCCCTGCTGCAGCTCGGGCACGGCGCGACCGCGCTGCGCTCCCACGTACGGATCGGCGACGTGCAGGGGCTGGGCCCACTGGAGGCGGTCATGCAGGCACGCCGGTCGCTGCGCGGACTGGCCGAGCTGAACACCGTCGCAGCCCCCCGACTGCTCACCGGAGTTGCCGGGGCGGACGGACTGGCCATGCTGCGGGACGCCGCGAAGATGGGCGCTTCGGTGGGCGGCAGTCCGGACCTGGACCCCGACCCCGCCGGCTACACGGAGGCCGTGCTCGAGATCGCCGCCGAGCACGGATGCCCCGTGGACCTGCACACCGACGGCGACGACCCCGCCCGGCTGGCACGCCTGGCCACGATGGCGGGCGGGCTGCGGCCCGGAGTTTCGGTCGGCCCCTGCACCGGGCTGGCCCGGCTGCCCGCCCAGGTCGCGTCCCGGACTGCGGACCAGCTCGCCGCGGCCGGAGTGACGGTGGTCTGCCTGCCGCAGGGCGGCTGCGCGGGGGCGGGACTGCGCGGCGTCGCGCCGGTGCGCCTGCTGCGGCAGGCCGGTGTGCGGGTGGCCGCCGGCAGTGGGGCGATGCGCGACGTCGCCAACCCGGTGGGGCGCGGCGATCCGCTGGAGGCGGCCTTCCTCCTGACCTCACAGGGCGGGCTGTCGGCTTCCGAGGCGTACGACGCGGTCAGCTCGGCGGCCCGGGAGGTGATGGGGCTCTCCGAGGTGCGGGTGGAGGCGGGCTTCCCGGCCGAGTTGCTCGCGTTGCGCGGTGAGCAGCTCAGCGGAGTGCTGTCCCTCGCGTACAGCCGCATCGTCGTGCACCGGGGGCGCGTGGTGGCCCGCACCAGCGCAGTGCGCGAGTACTGCGACTCGGCGGCGGCCGTGGCGCTCGAACTGCCGCGCCAGGGGCGGCCGGACCCCCGCCCGTGATCGGGCCCTCGCACGCAGTCCGGGGCCTCGCGCGCGGGCCGCAGTGGACCGGCGTACGGTCGTGAGCATGCGCATTGTCATCGCTGGAGGACACGGTCAGATCGCGCTGCGGCTGGAGCGGTTGCTCTCGGCGGGCGGCCACGAGCCGGTGGGCATCATCCGTAAATCGGAGCAGGGCGCCGACCTGAGATCCGCCGGTGCGGAGCCGGTGCTGCTGGACCTGGAGTCGGCCTCGGTGGAGCAGGTGGCCGCGGTGCTGCAGGGAGCGGACGCGGCGGTGTTCGCCGCCGGAGCCGGCCCCGGTAGCGGTCCGGCCCGCAAGGACACCGTGGACAGAAGGGCGGCGATGGCGTTCGCGGACGCGGCCGAACGTGCGGGGGTGCGCCGGCACGTCGTCATCTCCGCCATGGGCGCCGACCCCGCGCGCAAGGGCGACGACGTCTTCGACGTGTACCTGCGCGCGAAGGGCGAGGCGGATGCCTACGTACAGGCCAAGAGCGGTCTCGACTGGACGATCCTGAAGCCCGGGAGGCTGACGAACGACGCCGGGACGGGGCTGGTGCGGCTGGAGGCGGAGACGGGTCCGGGCCTGGTACCGCGGGACGACGTGGCCGCGGTCGTCGCCGAACTCACCGAGACGTCCGCGACCGCGGGACTGGTCCTGGAACTCATCAGCGGCTCGGTGCCGGTCATGGTCGCGGTGAAGGACGTCGCGGGCAACTGACGTCCGGCGCAGGCGTGCGCGATGAATTCCGTCCACCGGAAGGGGCCTTGGCACCATGAAGGGACACGGCGAACACGTGGAGCACCAACCCACCGTCGTGCAACGCCCCGAACAGACCTACGTGGGCGTCAGGAGGTCCGTGCGGATGGACCGGTTCGGCCTCGTCGCCGACCGGTTCCCGGAGGTCTTCGGATGGCTACTGTCCTACGACGCCGCCCCGGTCGGAGCCCCGTTCTTCCGTTTCTACGCCATCGACACGGGCGGTGACACGCTGGTCGAGGCAGGCGTCCCCGTCAGCGCCCCTCCCGAGCCGGAGGGCGACATCGTCGTCGGCACCATCCCCGCGGGCCGCTACGCGACCCTGGTCCACGCCGGACACCCGCACGGACTGCTCGACAACATCGGGCGGCTGCGCGAATGGGCGGCGGCAAGAGGGCTGGCCTGGGACCTGATCACCGAGCCGGGCGGAGTGGAGCGCTGGGGCTGCCGGCTTGAGTCGTACCTCACGGACCCGCGGGTCGAGCCCGACATGTCCAAGTGGGAGATGGAGCTGGCCTTCCGGTTGGCCGACTGAGCCGATGGGGCCATCTGGGCCGCTTCGGCAGCTCGGGCCGCTTGGCCTCCCTGGGCGCTCGCCCGTCGACGTCCCGGAGGCACTCCGGGCGACCCCGGCAACGGGCCGCCGAGGGCATGGGCTTCGAGGACGGGAGTCTCGTCCAGGCGCGTCGACCGCTGGGGGCGTCGACACGACCGGGACCGGTGCGACCGTCGGGACCGGTGCGCTCCTCACCAGGAGGCCGCCGGACGGAGGGCACCGGGACGGAAGGCCGCCGGACGGACGGCAGTTGACTGCGGAGGCTTCCCCGGGCCACTGGTTTCCCGGGCCACAGCACGGGCGCGGCCGACAGTGCGGAGAGCACTCCGGCCCTGCCATGCCCCAAGGCGGGAAGGGGATTTGTGCGCGGCAGGCAAGGGCGGGAAATCCCCGGCGTCAACACAGGGAATAAGAAGAGGAATTGCTCGCCCGCACAGGACTGCGCGAATGAAGCACGTGCACACATAAGGGCGTCGCGGCGATCGAGAATTCCGACCGACGCCCCTTGTTGACCTTGCCGTCTCCACATCGTGCGATGGCCTCGGGCGGCTCGTGAAGCCGGACGTTCCAGGCGTACGGCCGGTGTACAGCGCCACCGAGACACCCACCCCCCCTGCGCATCGGCCGTCACCGTGCACCCGCACCCCGCTGCGGCGTCATCTGCGCCGCTCGGATCGCCCTGCACCGCGGCGGACCCCCATACACAGGGCACCGCACCCGGGGCCGCGCGCCCAGCCGAACCGCACGGCGCATCTGGCCGCCCGCCCGCCGCACCAACAGCCTCAAGGGCCTTCCCGAGGGTCCCACCGAACCCTCTCCCAGCCCTCCCGACCCTTCGAGGACAGGTCCACCAAATCAATAAAATTCCGACTTTCTGGACTCACGTGCGAGCCAGGCCCGGTTCGGCCGTGCAGTCATGCTGACGTCCCGCTTTCCCCTCAATTCCCACCCCTTGTGGCAGCAATCACAGAATTGCCCCTTGCCGTGAACGCCCTCCACTCGGATCCTGAGAAACCCCCGGCGGAAATGTCATTACTCATCAAAACCGCCTTCTACGGGATCACCATCCACAGAAATACGCGAAAGGGCGGCGCCATGCGGCTTTCCGTTCTCCCCAAGCGAGCAGCCTCCAAGGCCTTCAAGTACGGCACCGGTGGCCTCGCCGCCGCCGCGGTGCTGCTCGGCGCGAGCACTGCGGTCCTCCCCACCCCGGCATCGGCAACTCCCGCGAGCGCACACCGGATTGACGGCTGGATCAAGCACTCACTGCTGGTCATGAAGGCGAAGGGGATCCCCGGCAGCTACAACGGGATCCACCGCAACCTCATGCGCGAGTCGAGCGGCGACCCCTTCGCCATCAACCTGTGGGATTCCAACGCGAAAGCGGGAATTCCCTCCAAGGGACTCATGCAGGTCATTGACCCTACATTTCGGACATACCACGTAGATGACACCTCATGGGACATTTATGATCCGATTGCCAACATCGTGGCCGCATGCAATTACGCGAAGCACCGTTACGGGTCGATCGACAACGTGAACGGGCCCTACTGATTAGCCCACATGGGGCGTATTTGTCCGATTTAACCTCCCCTTTTTCCTTTCCCTGGTGATGCGTGACGCAGCGCACAGCACCCCCCGCACGCCGCTGTCGCCCCACGGCTGAGGGCTCCTCCTCCACCGGTGCGGGACGAGCCCTGAACGCCCGGCAACACCACCGGGCAGGCTGCCCCGGACGGCGGGCCGCCGTGGCAGGGGCGGGCAGGAGCCGCCCGGCCGGCCGAACTCGGACGCCCGTGCCGGGGTCACAGCGTGCAGGCGATGGGTTCAGGTCAGGTAAGGAACACCCGACGGAGGTGCGCGGACAGCCCGTCGGCCGTCGCGGGTGTGAGGCGCGTCCCGAGGTAACCGTCCGGGCGCACGAGGAAGGCCGTGGGCCCCACAGCCGCGTACGCACGCCGGAACTCTCCGCGGCCGTCCCGGTAGACCGGAAGCTGCGTCTCCCCGGCGTCGCCGACATCGGGGGCGAGGACCGCACAGGCCTCCACCTGTCCGCGCGTCAGGTTCCGGGCCACGACAGCCGGCTCGTCGAAGCCTGCGACCTGCCCGTCCGCGTCCGCGTAGAGCAACAGCACGTGCCCGCGGCCCCGGAGCACGTCGTACAGGCGCGAAGGGAACGTGGCGATCGTGCCGGTCAAGCCACCACAGTCCGGGGCCCGCTCACCGGGACCGGGGCCGACGCGTGCGGCGGAGCCCGGACCCACCACGGGACTGTCGGGGTACCCGACGAGCAACTGCGCCTCCCGCAGCATGAGCACGACCGGATCGGCCGGGTCCGCCTGGACGCCTTCGGTGGCGTGCCGGACGGTACGTCCCACCACCTCCTCACCGACCGGTCTGCGCTCGGCGTCGTAGCTGTCGAGCAACCGGGGGTGAGCATCACCCGTGAGGGTGAGGGCCAGCTTCCAGGCGAGGTTGTAGGCGTCCTGGATCCCGGTGTTCATTCCCTGGGCGCCCGTCGGCGGATGGATGTGCGCGGCGTCTCCCGCGACGAACGCCCGGCCGCCCCCGTAGCGGTTCACCAGGCGGTGGCTGATCCGGAAGACGGAGGACCAGCGCATGGCCGAGGCTGTGGTGGGCTGCGGCGAGAGCCGGTCGAGGACCGCCTGGACGTGCTCCAGTCCCGGAGCGCGGCCACCCTCGAGACCGTGGGCGACCTCGTCGCGCCCGTCGCCCCGGGAGCCCGTCGTGGAGAGCTCGGGCGGGACCAACATGGACATGCGGTAGCGGCAGCGCCCCGGGAGGGGGATGCAGACCAGCAGGTCATCGACCTTTCCATCGGTCCTGTGCGTGGCCCGCACGCCGTAACCGCGGGGCAAGCCCCAGTCGACCTCCACGTCCGCGAGCATGTACTCGTCGGCGAACGCACCGCCCTCGAAACTGAGGCCGAGCGCCTTGCGGACCGTGCTGTGCGCTCCGTCGCAGCCGATGAGGTAGCGGGAGCGCACGTCGCGGTCCAGCCGGCCCCCGTCCGAGGACGTCCTGATCAGACTCAGGACGCCGTCGTCGTCCTGCGTGAACGACAGCAGTTCCGTACCGCGCTCGATCACGGTCCCGAAGCGGAGGAGGTGCTCCTCGATGATGCGCTCGGTCTCGTACTGGGGCAGGGCGGCGAATCCGTAGGGGACCTCGGGCGGAAGCCTGAGGTCGATGCGCGCCTGCTCGGTCCCGTTGACGAAGATCAGCTGACCGCGCATCGGTACGGCACGTTCCAGAGCGACGTTCACCAGACCCATCCGGTCCCAGATCTCCAGGGTCCTGGGCTGTACGCCCACGGCCTTCGCGTACGGAAGCCGGGCCGGGAGCCTGTCGATGAGACGGCAGTCGACGCCGTACCGCCGCAGTTCCGCGGCCGCGGTCAACCCCACCGGACCAGCGCCCACGATCAGTACATCGGTGTCGACCACTGGTGTCTCCCGCCGGGAGGTCCTCTGCGGACGGTTCGAGGCCCCGCTCCCGACGTGGTTGCTGCCGTCGGGGACGTGGGGGCGCCGGCTCCTCCATGGTGGCCCCGCAGGACCACCCCGGCGACTCGGTGCCCTGTTGGGACCCGCCGATGCGGAGGGAGATTCGCGCTGCGTCACACCCGGGGCGAGGCCGATCCGGGGCCGCGGGTCGGCCGACGCCGGAGGTCGGCCGACGGCCCGGGGCGAACCCGCGCAGGGGCCGCCCGGGAAGGGGACCAGCCGGCCCCCGGACCGCGGAGCAGCGCCGTGAGCTCCCACAACGGCGTGATCCACTCTTGTGGGGCGGCCCACCCGCCGGAAGCATCGAGGCATGCCCGATGAGCGCTGCGTACACGAACTGGTGGTCGGACAGTGCACGGAGTGCGCGCCCGTGCCGCGGGGGCTCACCTCCCGGGTCCTCGTCACCGGCGGCGGATCGGTGTTCCACCGCGCGGCTGACTGCGCGGCACTGCGCGAGGGGCAGCTCAAAGCCCGGCGTTCCGGCCGTGACACCCACGCTCCGGAGCAGGTCCCGCTCTCCGTGGCGATGGCGGCCGGCCGCGGTGCGTGCATCCCGTGCTTCCCGGCCTACCGACCCAGTGCCGACGCGAAACCCTGCGAGGTGCTCGTGGAGGGCAGCTGGGTACCGGGGCTGCTCACCCAGTGGCGGATGGGGCCGGACCGCCGGTGGTCCGGGGTGGTGTCCTACAGCGCCGGCGGGGACCAGGTGACCGTGCTCAAAGACCAGTCGCAGCTGCGACGGGCGTGACGAGCGCGGCCGGTGCGTGTGGAACAACGACAAGGACACCGCCACGCTCAACACGCCTCAACGGCCACGGGTCGACCCCCGCTCGTACAACTCGCCCCGCGTCGACCACACGATGCGCCGGCCAACCGAGTCGCACACCGCAGTGAGCGGGGCGGGTGCTCGGCAGGCCGGCCCGTCCCTCGCCTGATTGCCCGTCAAGGAGCCGGCACACATGAGAAACCGGCCCGGGGTACGGGACGACGGCTCGGCCGCGAGGCAACGGCACCCCGGCTCCAAGGTGCTTGCCCGACCCAGGAGCAAGCGAAGAGGTCGTGGCCGCTGCCGCGGTGTCGGTCGGCGAGCTGGACGGCGGGACGATCGTGGCGTGTGAGAGCACCCTGCTCAGGACATGCAACCGGGTACTTCCGCCGCGCACCCTGTCCTCTCTCGGCGGTACACAGCCGGATCAAGGTGAGACAAACCGCTACTTTTCGCCCATCGGCCCCCTGCATGCGCCCACCAACGCAGAACCCCCCTCGAACCTGCGTTTCCGCAGTTCAGAGGGGGGTCCTCTACGCGTGGCGGCGCCAGGATTCGAACCTGGGTAGGCTAAGCCGACGGATTTACAGTCCGCTCCCATTGGCCACTCGGGCACACCGCCATGGGATGTTGCTGCAGGATGGCCGCTTTTCCGCGGTGCTCCCCGGCAACGACGTAAACGATACCTGATGCCCGGGGGTGCTCCGCCACCGGATTGATCAGCGTGGGGACCGGGGTGTGTGGCTAGGCTTTGCGGTGGCGGTCCGGGCAGCCCGGCCGTACCCCTAACCACCCCACTCAAGGAGCCACAGGACATGGCCGACTCCAGTTTCGACATCGTCTCGAAGGTCGAGCGGCAGGAGGTCGACAACGCCCTCAACCAGGCCGCCAAGGAGATCTCCCAGCGCTACGACTTCAAGGGCACCGGCGCCACGATCGAGTGGTCCGGTGACAAGATCCTCATGCAGGCGAGCGGCGAGGAGAGGGTCAAGGCGGTCCTCGACATCTTCCAGTCGAAGCTGATCAAGCGGGGCATCTCGCTGAAGGCGTTGGAGGCGGGCGAGCCGCAACTCTCCGGCAAGGAGTACAAGATCTTCGCGACCATCCAGGAGGGCATCTCCCAGGAGAACGCGAAGAAGGTCGCGAAGGCCATCCGCGACGAGGGACCCAAGGGCGTCAAGGCGCAGGTCCAGGGCGACGAGCTGCGGGTCAGCTCGAAGAGCCGCGACGACCTGCAGACCGTGATCGCGCTCCTCAAGGGCAAGGACTTCGACTTCGCGCTCCAGTTCGTGAACTACCGCTGAGCCGTCGACGCGGTTCCGGGCGTTCCGGGGGTGGCGAGGGGGGGGGAGGGGAGGGGGTTGTTGGTTGTTTTGGGGGTTGGGGGGGGGGGAGAGGAGGGGGGTGGGGTCCTTTCCGACGGCGGCCCGTCCCCGGACCGCGCACAGGTCACACGCCCCGGGGACCTCGCCCGTCAC